>NZ_JBDGJG010000012.1:0-160297 GCF_057657035.1 Massilia sp. Soil_C_3 | reverse complement strand
AAGTTCTTGGCACCTTCATCAAACGCCCACACTTATCGACTGTTAATTTTTAAAGAACTTTATTCGGTACTGCATCATCTGCTGCGTTGCTTCGAATCGTTTTGTTCGTCAGCAGCAGAGGAAAGAGAGTATGAAGTGTTTTTCGTTTTTCGTCAACCCCTTCGTTTCGCTTCGTCGCAGTTTTCACTGCTGACCTCATCACGCTAACCGTTTGATTTGGCTTGCGTTTTTTCGGTCAGTGCCGAAGCGGAGGCGAACTATAGCAAACCAACTACCCGGTCCGCAAGAGCATGCGAAAGAAAGTTTGGCGACTACAACAGCCAGTCGATCGGGAGCCACGACAATGCCTTTACCACAGCCCGTTTGAACCAGCTCGTGCCAGGCTCCGTCTCATGGCGGACCACCTGATCGCCACGCCGCTCGATCCAGATCACCGAGCCCCGCTCATCGAGTCGTACCTCATAGGCGCGCGTCGGCAATGTCCTGTCCAGGGTCTCGGTCAGGCGCGCGGCCAGCGCCGGGCTATCGATCACGACGCCCATTTCGGTATTCAGGTGAATCGACCGCTGGTCGAAATTGAAGGAGCCGACAAAAACCCGGTTGCCATCTACCCCGAAGGTCTTGGCATGCAGGCTCGCATCCGAACTGCCGATTCCGCTGCCGCTGCCGCGCTTTCCGCGCGACGGCTCGTCGGTTGCCTCGCGGCGCAGTTCATATAAGGTCACCCCCGCCTCGAGCAGGGGCTTGCGCCACTTGGCATAACCGGCGTGCACCGCCGCGACGTCGGTCGCCTCGAGGGAATTGGTCAATATTCTGGTCTGCACACCTTTGTCGGCCAAGCCGACGAAGGCATCCACACCCTCCTTGCCCGGCACGAAATAGGGCGACACCAGCTCGAGGTCACGCGTCGGTTCACCCAGCAGTTCCTTGAGCTTGACGGCGATATTCGCTTCGCGCGCGGCCTTGCCCACCACCTTGGCGGGATCGTCGCTGACGAATTTCGTGCGCGCCCACTCCAGCGGCAAGCTCCCTCCCACCAACTGCTCCAGGAATGCGGAGCGCTTGATCGCATCCAGATAGGCCTGCGCCTCGGCATCGGGTTTGAAGGCCGGCTCGGCGACGGCATCCGGCGCCAGCAGCACCAGCGGGTAGGCGGATGGGCTGTTCCAGTACAGGTCGAAATCATCCGAGACCGCCCGCACCACCGGGCCGGCCGCGATGACATCGAGATCGGCGAACGAAATTTCGCCCGCTGCGCCGAAATACTCGTCACCCACATTGCGTCCGCCCACGATCGTGACCTGGTTATCGGCGGTGAACGATTTATTGTGCATGCGGCGGTTGAGACGCATGAAATCGGCGGCCATGCCGACCATCCTCATCGAACGGATAGCATTCGGATTGAATAGCCGGACCTCGATCATGGGATGGGCGTCGAGCGCGGCCAGCGCGCCATCGAGTCCGGCGGTGTTGTTGTCATCGAGCAGAAGACGCACGCGCACTCCGCGCTCGGCTGCTTTCGTGAGCGCGTCGAACATCAGCATGCCGGTGGTGTCGTTACGCCATATATAGTACTGGACATCCAGGCTACGATCGGCAGCCTGCGCCAGGACGGCACGCGCGGCAAAGGCGTCACGCCCATCCGCGAGGGCATGAATGCCCACCAGGCCGGGGTGTGCCATCGTGAGCGGCAGCAAGGCCTTGCCGAGACGGGTATCGTCAGTTTCGACGAAAGCCGTACTTGCCACCCTGCCCTCCAGCGGCGGCAGCGACGAGCAACTCGTCAACGTCAGGGACAGCGCCAGCAGAGCCGCCGGCACCACCAGCAATACTTTGCCGCGCGCGCCCATCGATTACAGCCCTTCGAAGTCCGGCTTGCGCTTGTCGAGGAAGGCCGACATGCCTTCTTTCTGGGCAGGCGTGCCGAAACCGGCGTGGAAATAGCGGCGCTCGTAGGCCACGCCCTGGCTCAGGGTCGTCTCGTAGGCCTGATTGACGCAATCCTTGATCTGCATCGCCACCGACACCGGCATCTCGGCGATACCCTGGGCAATCTTGATCGCTTCAATCATCACCTCGGCCGCCGGATACACGCGCGACACCAGGCCGGTGCGCTCCGCCTCGGCGGCGTCGATCATGCGCGTGGTGAGCAGCATGTCCATCGCCTTCGACTTGGAAATCGCGCGCGGCAGGCGCTGGGTGCCGCCCGCGCCAGGGGTGACGCCGACCTTGATCTCTGGCTGGCCGAATTTGGCGCTGTCGGCGGCGATCAGGAAATCGCACATCATCGCCAGCTCGCAACCGCCACCCAGGCAATAACCCGAGACCACGCCGATGACCGGCTTGCGGATGTCGAGGATGTGCTCCCAGTTACGGCCGATGTAGTTATTGCCGTAGGTTTCCTGGTAATCGTAATTGGCCATCGCGGCGATGTCGGCGCCCGCCGCGAACGCCTTCTCGCTGCCCGTCAGCACGATCACATTGATCGCCGGATCCTTGTCGAACTTGCGCAAGGCGTCGCCCAGCTCGTTCATCATATTGTCGTTCAGCGCATTCATCGCCTTCGGACGGTTCAGGCGTACCACGACAACCTTGCCATGGTTCTCGATCAACAGGTCAGCATATTCCATATCACACCCTTATTTGGTTAATCACGACTCTGCGATTCTAGCGCTTTACGCGCACGTCAAGTCGAGCGGGTTGTTGAGTCAGGGTAGATACGCTGCAAATGATCTGCCGGACGCAAGCCTAGGGAAGCACTGATTTATTCATGGCGGGGAATCGGCCACGAAAAAACGCACCCTGCAGCGTTGCAAATCCTCGCGATACCACGGGGTATCGCTGCGGTTTGCGCCTTGCCGGGCACATTTTTCGTGACCGATTCTCTCCCGCCAGAATAAATCAGTGCTTCCCTAGCGGACCGTGTCCGGCGCCGCGGCTTTGGGCAGCAGCACCCACAACGAACCCTGCTGCTTCATCAGGCCCGCGTTCTCGGTCGCCTCCGGCCCGAAGCCGAAGAAGAAGTCGGCCCGCACCGCGCCGCGGATGGCGCCGCCCACGTCCTGCCCCATCACCAGGCGCTGCAGCGGCGCCCCATCCTTGGGCATGGTGGTCGACAGCCAGACCGGCGCGCCCAGCGGCAGGATGCTGCGATCGATCGCGATCGAGCGGCCCGGCGTGAGCGGCACGTTCAGCGCGCCCCTCGGGCCGGCGTTCGGGTCCGTCACCTTCTGCTCGGTGAAGAAGATATAACTGGCGTTCACGTTCAGTACTTCCTGGCGGCGCGCCGGATTGGCCGCCAGCCAGGCGCGGATCGACTGCGCCGACACCTGGTCGGGCGTCATGATGCCCTGCTCCACGAACCAGCGCCCGATCGCCTTATATGGATGGCCGTTCTGGTCGGCATAGCCGACCCGCACCGTCTCGCCGCCATCGAGCTGCACGCGGCCCGAGCCCTGCACCTCGAGGAAGAAGGCCTCCACCGGATCGTTCACCCACAGCAGTTCCCTGCCTTTCAGTGGCGCGCGGTCGATCTCGGCGCGGCTGTAATAAGGGACCAGCGACTTGCCGGACAGCCGCCCGCGCAGTCGCCGGTTTTGCAAGTCCGGATAGATGCCGCCCAGGTCGACCGTGATCAGATCGTCCGGCACCCGGTACAACGGGGTCTGGTAAGTGCCGCCGCGCTTGCGCGAGCCGTACAGCATCGCCTCGTAGTAGCCGGTGATCATGCCGGTGTCGGTGCCGTCGGGATTGCGCACCTGGTTGGGCACGAAATACGTCTCGAAGAAGCGACGCACCGCCGCTGCATCGCCGGCATCGACCGAGCGCGCCGCCGCGCACGGCGTCTTCCACTCGGCCGCGCGCGTGGCCAGCACGCTGCACGACTGCTGGAAGGCCGGCCAGGCCTGGCGCACGTCGTCCTGCTGCCAACCGGGCAGCGCCTCGAAACTCACCGGCGTGAGGGGCGGCGTCGGTGCGGGCGGCGGTTCGGGTGGAGGCGCCGGCTGCTCGGTGGGCGGCGTTGGCGGCACCACCACCGGCCCTACCGGCGGCGGCATCGTGATGGGCGGCTGTTCCGGCTGCGGCGTGGTCGAGCAGGCGCTCAACAGGCAGACGACGGCGATCAGGGAAGGTACACTGCGGCGTGTCGTATACATAAAAGGTATGGGGACGAATATGTGGATCCTGATGGTGGAAGCCGGCGTGGCGCTGTTCCTGCTCGTATTTATCGTCTGGTGGACCATGTTCGCCGGTCGCAAGGACGTCGACCGCAAGGACGACGACAGCAGCGACAAGCGGCCCTGATCAGTGCAGCGAACGTGGCGGCGACAGCACGAATTCCGGGATCGGGGTCTCGAAACGATGGCCATCCTCGGCCACGCAGAAGTATTCGCCGCGCATCGAGCCCTGGGCGGTGCCGAGCTGGGTGCCGCTGGTGTACTCGAACTGTTCGCCCGGCTGCAGCAGCGGCTGGTGGCCGACCACGCCCAGCCCGCGGACTTCTTGCATCTGGTTGTTGGCGTCAAGGATCACCCAATGGCGTGAGATGAGCTGGGCCGCGATGCTGCCGGTGTTCTTGATCGTGATGGCGTAGCTGAACACGAACTGGCTCCGGTCAGGGTCGGACTGCTCCGGCAGGTATTGCGTTCTGACGGTGACAGTGAAATCGTAGGCGGGCATCGGGTTTCCTTGGATGATCATTAACAAGGCCGCTGCTCTCTACGCGGCGGCCGGCGCGCCGTGTGGCGCAAACAACAATAATGATACCGCCTGCGGCCCGATCCCGGCGCTGCAAGCGGGAAGAACGGGCCGCAAGACGCCAACCCGGGCCCCGACCGGCGTAGAATAGCGGCTTCTTGTTCAATCCCGCCCCATCGTCCCATGACCACCTACCGCATCGCTCCCAGCATCCTGTCCGCCGATTTCGCCCGCCTGGGCGAAGAAGTGCGCAACGTCGTCGCCGCCGGCGCCGACATCATCCACTTCGACGTGATGGACAACCACTACGTCCCGAACCTGACCATCGGCCCGCTGGTGTGCCAGGCGATCCGCCCGCATGTGGACGTGCCGATCGACGTGCACCTGATGGTCAAGCCGGTGGACCGCATCATCCCCGATTTCGCCAAGGCCGGCGCCAACATCATCACCTTCCACCCGGAAGCGTCGGAACACATCGACCGCACCCTGCAACTGATCCGCGACCACGGCTGCAAGGCCGGCCTGGTGTTCAACCCGGGCACCCCGATGCACTACCTGGAACACGTGATGGACAAGATCGACATGATCCTGATCATGTCGGTCAACCCGGGCTTCGGCGGCCAGTCCTTCATCCCAGAAGCACTCAAGAAGATCGCGATCGCACGCCGCATGATCGATGAATCGGGCCGCGACATCATGCTGGAAGTCGATGGCGGCATCAAGGCCGAGAACATCGCCGCCGCCGCCGCCGCGGGCGCCGACACCTTCGTCGCCGGCTCGGCCATCTTCGGCAAGCCAGACTACAAGGCCGTGATCGACGCCATGCGCGCTGAGTTAAAAACCGTGGCCACGGTGGCTAAATAATGCGGGCCGGCGCAGCAGGCATCCGGGCCGCCATCATCGACCTCGACGGCACCATGCTCGACACGGTGCCCGACTTCGAGGCGGCCCTGAACGGCATGCGCGCCGACCTGGGCCTGGGTCCCATCACCCAGGCCGTCATCAAGCCGCTGGTCGGCAAGGGTTCCGAAAAGCTGGTGCGCGATGCGCTGCTGCTCGACTGGGACGCCACACGAGTCGATGCGGCGTATGAAGAAGCGATCGCCGGCTACCAGCGTCACTACCTCGCCATCAACGGCGACCGCAGCACGCTGTTCGACGGCGTGCTCGAAGGCCTGCAAGCCATGCGCGACCTCGGCCTGCGCCTGGTATGCGTGACCAACAAGCCTGTTGCCTTTACCCTGCCCCTGCTCGACCAGAAAGGCCTGGCGCCCTACTTCGAGCAGGTGTTCGGCGGCGACTCGTTCGCGAAGAAGAAGCCGGACCCGATGCCGATGCTTGGCGCCTGCGCCGCGCTCGACCTGCCGCCGGGCTGTGTGGTGGCGATCGGCGACTCGTCCAACGATGCCGAAAGCGCCCGTGGCGCGGGTTGCTTCGTGTTGACCGTTCCATATGGTTATAACCACGGACGCCCTGTACAAGAAATTCAATCCGATGGTATAGTTGATTCGCTACTCGAAGCGGCGGCCCTGATCGCTGCACACAATCGCACCGCAAACTAAGTCATTTAACCATGTTTTTCACCAAAAAACACACTGTCAACCAGACCGGCGCCCTTGAGGCCTGGCTTTGGCGACGCTGGCAATCCTGGGCTAACTAAGCCGTATCGATTGCTGCCGGGTGCGTTCGTTTGCACACTTCCCCCGGCAGGTTTTTTGAAGCACACCACCGCCCCACCAACCCCGGGCGGCACGGAGAAAACATGACCGAACTCGAATTCAAGTCGCTGGCCAACCAGGGCTACAACCGCATCCCACTGATCGCGGAAGCCTTCGCCGACCTCGAAACCCCGCTCACGCTCTACCTCAAGCTGGCCCAGTCCCAGCACACCGGCAAGAACACCTTCCTGCTGGAGTCGGTGGTGGGCGGCGAGCGCTTCGGCCGCTATTCCTTCATCGGCCTGCCAGCCCACACGTTGCTGCGCACCACCGGCAATCTCACCGAGATCGTCAAGAACGGCGAAGTGATCGAAACGCACGAGGGCAATCCGCTCGACTTCATCGAGCAATTCCAGGCGCGCTTCAAGGTCGCCTTGCGTCCCGGCCTGCCGCGCTTCTGCGGCGGCCTGGCCGGCTACTTCGGCTACGACACGGTGCGCCATATCGAGCGCAAGCTGGCCGATACCGCCCCGCGCGATGAACTGGGCCTGCCGGACATCCAGCTGATGGTGACCGAAGAACTGGCCGTGATCGACAACCTGTCCGGCAAGCTGTACCTGATCGTGTATGCCGACCCGGGCCAGCCAGAAAGCTACTCGCGCGGCCGCCAGCGCCTGAAAGACTTGCGCATGATGCTGCGCCGGAGCGTCGACGCCCCGGTCACCTCGAGCTCGGTGCGTACCGCCGAAGTGCGCGACTTCGGCAAGGAGGATTACCTCAAGGCCGTCGCGAAAGCCCATGAATACGTGATGGCGGGCGACCTGATGCAGGTGCAGATCGGCCAGCGCATCCGCAAGCCCTACGTGGATTCGCCGCTGTCGCTGTACCGCTCGCTGCGCTCGCTGAACCCGTCGCCGTATATGTACTACTACAACTTCGGCGATATGCAGATCGTCGGCGCCTCGCCCGAGATCCTGGTGCGCAACGAGCTCTCGCTAGACGCCGGCCGCAAGGTCACCCTGCGCCCGATCGCCGGCACGCGGGGCCGCGGCGCGACGCCCGAGCAGGATGCGGCGCTGGCCGAAGAACTGCTGAACGATCCGAAGGAAGTCGCCGAGCACGTGATGCTGATCGACCTGGCGCGCAACGACATCGGCCGCATCGCCGACACCGGCAGCGTCAAGGTGACGGACCGCATGGTCATCGAAAAATACTCGCACGTGCAGCACATCGTCTCCAACGTCGAAGGCAAGCTGAAAGACGGCATGTCGAACCTCGACGTGCTGCGCGCCACCTTCCCGGCCGGTACGCTCACCGGCGCGCCGAAGGTGCGGGCGATGGAAGTCATCGATGAATTAGAGCCTGTGAAGCGCGGCATCTATGGCGGCGCCTGCGGCTACCTGAGCTTCGGTGGCGAGATGGACGTCGCCATCGCGATCCGCACCGGCGTGATCAAGGATGGCAACCTGTATGTGCAGGCCGCGGCCGGCATCGTGGCCGACTCGATCCCCGAGATGGAATGGCAAGAGACTGAAAAGAAAGCGCGCGCGGTGCTGCGCGCGGCCGAGCAAGTGCAAGATGGCCTGGATGGGGAGTTCTGACATGCTGCTAATGATCGACAACTACGACTCGTTCACCTACAACATCGTGCAATACTTCGGCGAGCTGGGTGAGGACGTGCACACCGTGCGCAATGACGAGATCACCATCGAACAGATCGCAGCATTGAGGCCCGACCGCATCTGCATCTCGCCGGGCCCGAAGGCGCCGAAGGATGCCGGCATCTCGCTCGACATCCTGCGAGAATTCAAGGGCAAGCTGCCGATCCTGGGCGTGTGCCTGGGCCACCAGGCGATCGGCGAAGCCTTTGGCGGCAAGGTAATCCGCGCCAAGCAGGTCATGCACGGCAAGACCTCGAGCATCGCCCACATCGGCGAAGGCGTGTTCACCGACCTGCCCAGCCCCTTTACCGTGATCCGCTACCACTCGCTGGCTATTGAACGATCCTCGCTGCCGTCCTGCCTCGAAGTGACGGCGTGGACCGACGACGGCGAGATCATGGGCGTGCGCCACAAGGACTATGACATCGAGGGCGTGCAGTTCCACCCCGAGTCGATCCTGTCCGAGCACGGTCACGCCCTGTTCAAGAATTTCCTGACGCGCTAAGACATCGCTGTCGTATGCACCGTCATTCCCGCGAAGGCCTAGGCGGCCCCGCAGGAATCCAAGTCTTCTCCGCAGCCTGGAACTGATTAAGCACCCGGGCACGCAACGAACTTAGGTTCCCGCCTGCGCGGGAACGACGGTTTCACCGCTAGCTGAATAAAAAGACTGGAACCATCATGCCGATCACCCCACAAGAAGCGCTGCTGCGCTGCATCGAACACCGCGAGATCTTCCACGACGAGATGCTGCATTTGTTCCGCCAGATCATGGCGGGTGAGATGTCGCCGACCATGGTCGCGGCCCTGACCATGGGCCTGCGGGTCAAGAAGGAAACCATCGGCGAGATCACCGCCGCCGCCCAGGTGATGCGCGAGTTCTCGACCAAGGTGCCGATGGCCGACACCACCCACCTGCTCGACATCGTCGGCACCGGCGGCGACGGCGCCAACACCTTCAATATCTCGAGCGCCTCGATGTTCGTGGCCGCTGCCGCCGGCGCGCGCGTAGCCAAGCATGGCGGCCGCAGCGTCTCGTCCTCGTCCGGCAGCGCCGACGTGATCGAAGCCTTCGGCGCCCACATCGACCTGAAGCCCGAGCAGATCGCCCAGTCGATCGCCCAGACCGGCATCGGCTTCATGTTCGCCCCCAACCACCACGCGGCGATGAAGCATGTGGCGCCGGTGCGGCGCGAGCTGGGCGTGCGCAGCATCTTCAACATCCTCGGGCCGCTGACCAATCCGGCCGGCGCACCGAACATCCTGATGGGCGTGTTCCACCCCGACCTGGTCGGCATCCAGGTGCGTGTGCTGCAGCGCCTCGGCGCCGAGCATGCGGTGGTGGTGTGGGGGCGCGACAATATGGACGAAGTCTCGCTTGGCGCCGGCACCCTGGTCGGTGAGCTGGTGGGTGGCGAGATCCGCGAATACGAGATCCACCCGGAAGACTTCGGCCTGTCGATGATCTCGAGCCGCAACCTCAAGGTGAGCAATGCCGAAGAGTCGAAGGCGCGCATACTCGAAGCGCTGCGCGGCGAGCCTGGCCCGGCCCACGACATTGTGGCCCTGAATGCCGGCACCGCGCTGTATGCGGCCGGCGTGACCGGCTCGATCGAAGCCGGTCTGCACAAGGCGCGCGAAGCGATCGCCTCCGGCGCCGCCATCGCCAAGCTGGAGCAGTTCGTCCAGATCACGCGCCAGCTCGGCGCCGTCAATTAAACGTATTGCGAGAGCATCGATGTCCGACATCCTCAACAAGATCCTGGCCGTGAAGGCCGACGAAGTGGCCGCCGCGCGCAAGCACCGCGACCTGTACAGCCTGCGCAGCGAGGTCGAAAGCGACCGCGACGCGCGCGCCGCCCTGCGCGGCTTCGAATCCAGCCTGCGCGCGAAAATCGCCGCGGGCCAGGCCGGCGTGATCGCCGAAGTCAAGAAAGCCTCGCCATCGAAAGGCGTGCTGCGCCCCGACTTCCAGCCGGCCGCGATCGCGCAAAGCTATGCCGAACACGGCGCGGCCTGCCTGTCGGTGCTGACCGACGTCCAGTTCTTCCAGGGTTCGGTGGATTACCTGCAGCAGGCGCGCGCCGCCTGCGCGCTGCCGGTGCTGCGCAAGGATTTCATGGTCGACCCGTATCAAGTGTATGAAGCGCGCGCGATGGGCGCCGATGCGATCCTGTTGATCGTGGCGGCGCTCGACCACGGCCTGATGGCAGAACTGGAAGCCTGCGCCATGGACCTCGGCATGGACGTGCTGGTCGAAGTGCACGACGGCGAGGAACTCGATGCCGCGCTCAAGCTCAAGACGCCGCTGCTGGGCATCAACAACCGCAACCTGCGCACCTTCGACGTCACCCTCGACACCACGCTCGGCCTGCTGCCGCGCATCCCGAAGGACCGCCTGGTGGTGACCGAATCGGGCATCCTCGGCCCGGGCGACGTGCAGCGCATGCGCGAGGCCGATGTCCACGCCTTCCTGGTCGGCGAAGCCTTCATGCGCGCGGAAAATCCTGGCCGCGAACTGCAGCGCCTGTTCGCATAACGTTAAAGAACGGTAGAGGAACTCCGGATGCACGGATGGGTCGAACAGGTACGCCAATACCGGCGCGACCTGCGACTGTCCTGCATCCGCCATGAAGAACTCTTATCGCAGCATCTTCTTCTTTCTTGCACTGACCGTGCTCGCGGCCCTGGCCGCATGCGGCACGTCGACCCAGCCACCGGCGCCTGCGCCACAGGCCCAAGCGGTGACCATTCCGCTGACACCCATCCCCGCCCCTCCGCTAACGCGCACGCTCAACGCCTATAAAGCCGACGTCGCGCGCCACGTCATGCAGCGCAATCCAGAAAGAGTGTTCGAGGGAGAATTGCCGCCCATGCTGCCGGCGGTGGTGGTGCTGAACATCACGGTCGACCGCGCGGGCCAGCTTGCCGACGTCCAGGTGCAGCGCTCGCGCGACCAGGGCGCCTCCGAGGTTGCGCTGGCTTCGCTGCGCCGCAGCGGTCCGCTGCCGCCACCCGATGGACTGGGGCCGGAGCATGCCGACCTCATGACGTTCTCCGAGACCTTCCTGTTTGGCGAGCGTTACCGCTTCCAGCTGCGCACGCTGGCGGGGCCGCAGCGCGCAGGCTTGTAGCTTAGAACCTACCGGGATAGATTCTTAGTGAGGGTGGCAGGATGCCGGCGCCGGGTGGCCGGCGGCGTCCTGTGCGCGAGCGCTGCAACGCTTGCAGTGACGGCGGTTGCGCAGGTGCGCATACAGCAGCATGAAGCCGCTGATGACGGCGCATACCGCTTCGGCGGTTTCGCCGAACAGCGGGCTGACGACGAAGACGGCGCCCAAAAAGATCGCCAGGCCGGCGCAGCCGACCAGCAAGGTGGTCTTGTCGCGATGCTTCAGGTAGCCGGGCACCAGCGCCAGCAAGACCGGCAAGGTGATCGCCGCGATCAGCGTGTCGTGGAAGGTGTCGTGCACGTGGGCCAGCCCGAGCATCGGAAACGCCAGGATCACGAGTGGCATCGCCATGCAGTGCAGCAGGCACAGGATCGATGCCGCCATGCCGGCGACATCGCCGTATTTGATCAGGGATTTCATGAACCCTTATTCCTTTCTTTAAAACCGGCGTCGCGAGAAGCGTCCGCCACGCCGGTGGATCGGGTCCGTTTAGAACAGTACGCGCAGGCCGGCCGTCAGGTTACGGCCGGTGAGCGGTGCATAGTCCTTGATGAACGAGGTGTGGCTGTAGGCCAGGCGATCGGTCACATTGTTCAGGCGCAGGTACAGCTGCGCCGGCAGCGTGCCGATGCGGGTCGAGTAGTGCGTGCTGAGGTTCAGCGTGGTGTAGCCGGGCGTCTCGGTCTCGAACTCGGCGATCTTGTCCTGCTTGCCCACGCGGACCAGCTCGGCAAGGCCATTCCAGGCGCCCCAGTCGCCTTCGAGCTTGACGCCGATGCGGTGCGCCGGGGTGCGCGGAATGTCGCGGCTGCCCGGGCCTTCGTCGAAGCGGGCGCGGACGTAGTCGCCGAACAGCGTCGTCGTCCACACCGACGACAGGTTGTGCGCAACCTCGCCTTCCAGGCCGGTGAAGGTGGCGTCGCGCTGGGCGTAGTTGATCAGCTGCAGGCCTTCGAACTCGCCGCGCGTCTGCGAATAGATGTAGTCGCCGATGCGGTTGTGGAAGGCGCTGAGCGAAAAGGTAGTGCGGCCGGCGAACTTGCGCAGGGTCAGGTCGAGGTTGTTCGACGTTTCCTTGACCAGGTTCGGGTTGCCGATCTCATAGGTGTTGGTCGCCAGGTGCGGGCCGTCCGCGAACAATTCCTCGGCAGTCGGCAGGCGGTGCGTGTGCGACAGCGAGGTGCCCAGCGAGTATTCCGGCGCGAACTTCCAGACGGCGCCGACCGACAGCGAGGTGCCGCGCGTGTGGCTGTCGGGCTTGTCCACCTCGACGTCGACATCCTGCCACTCGTGGCGCACGGCGGCCTCGAAGCGCACATTGCCCAGCTTGTATTCCTCGGTCAGGAAGGCCGCATGCTTCTTGGTCAGGGTCGGCGGCACATAGGCCTCGGCGCCGATGGCCGAGAAATCGCGGCGGGTGGTCTGCAGGCCGAACACGCCATGCCAGCCCGCAATCGGCGCATGCACGAACTCGAGGCGGCCGTCGTGGCCCTTGTTCTTGAAGGTGGTGGCGACCGCGCTGCCCTCGACCTCGTCGTGGATGTAGTCGGTGAACGAGGCGCGCAGGCGCACACGCTCGATGCCGGCCACCGGGTTGCGGTATTCGCCGCGCACATCCCAGCGTTCGCTATCGAGGTCCACCACCGGCGCCTCGATCTCGCCCGCCTCGTTCTCGAAGCCATGGCCCGGCAGGCCGTACTTGCCGCGCTCCTTGGTGAAGGCGGCGCCCAGGTAGCCGTCCTTGCCGACCCAGGACATGCCCACGGTGCCGGTTTCGGTTTCCTTATAGCTGCCCGGGACGCGGCGGCCGCCTTCCCAGTCCTTGCCGACGCGGTAGTCGTCGGCATCGCGCTTGACGCCTTCCACGTGCAGGGCGACGTTGCTGCCCGCGGCCGTGGTCAATTCGACGGCGCCGGTCTTTTCGCGCGCCGCCGAATTGGCGCGCACTTCCGCACTGCCTTCCAGGCCGTTCTCGGGCATCGCGGTCGGCACCTTGCGGTCGATGATGTTCACCACGCCGCCGACGGCGCCGCCGCCATAGGCCAGGGCCGACGGGCCGCGCAATACTTCGATGCGCTCGGCCAGGACAGGTTCAAAGGCAACAGCGTGGTCGGGACTGATGGTGGACGCATCCTGGATCTCGGAGCCGTCGGACAGGATCTTCACGCGCGGGCCATCCATGCCGCGGATGATCGGACGGCTGGCGCCGGCGCCGAAGTGGCTCGAGGTAATGCCCGGCATGCTCGACAAGGTTTCGCCCAGGGTCGACTGACGGGTACGCACCAGCTCATTGCCGCCGATCGACGTCACCGGCGTGACCATGTCGTCGCTGGCCACGCCGAGTCCGCTGGCGGACACAATGACGGTTGCCGGCGCAGCGGTCGCTGGAGCTGCGGTCGCTGGTGCTGCGGTCGATTGTGCATGGGCCGTCAGCGGCGCGCCAAGCGCCAGCAAGCAGGCCAGTGCGAGCGGCGTGCGCTTGCCGGTGAAGTCAGTCATGGGAATCCTTGGTCGTCGAATGCGCCGTGGTGGCAATGATGCACCATAAGCGAAATCTAATGATAACCCATTATCGTTAAGGATTCAACGCAGCGCAGCAATTGCGTGCAGCTATAAAACGGCTGTACACCATAAACGTCGTTCTATCGACACCATTAAATACGTCGTCCCCGCGCAGGCGGGGACCCAAGTTTTCCAGCGTCGCAACTACGTAAAGCGTAGTGGCTGCGCGAAGGACTTGGGTCCCCACCTGCGCGGGGACGACGTGCTTGGGCTAACGGTGAACGGTGAACGGTGATCAGAAAATGACCCGAATGCCCGCCGTCAGGTTACGCCCGGTCAGTGGCGCCGCGTTCTTGATGAACGAAGTGTGGCTATACGCCAGTTCGTCGGTCAGGTTGTTCAGGCGCGCATAGAACTGGGTCGGCACGCCGCCAATGCGGGTCGAGTAATGGGCGCCGACGTTGAGCATATTGTAGCCGGCGGTCTCGGTCTCGTAGTCGGCCAGCTTGTCCTGCTTGCCCACGCGGTAGAACTCGACCATGCCATGCCACTGATTCCAGTCGCCATCCAGCTTGACGCCGAGGCGCGAGGCCGGGATGCGCGGCAGGTTGCGGCTGCCCTCGCCCTCGTCGAAACGGGCGCGCACGTAGTCGCCGAATACGGTCGCGCTGATCGCCGGGCTCAGCTTCTGGCGGATCTCGCCTTCGAGGCCGGTGAAGGTGGCGTCGCGCTGGGCGTATTCCACCAGCTGGAAGCCTTCGTGGTTGTCCAGCGTGTGCGCGTAGATGTAGTTGTCGACGCGGTTGTGGAAGGCGCTGACCGAGAACGTGGTGTCGCCTTCGAATTTGCGCAAGGTGAGGTCGACGTTGTTCGAGGTTTCCTTGTCCAGGTCCTGGTTGCCGACTTCATAGGTGGCGGTGGCCAGGTGCACGCCGTCGGCATACAGTTCTTCGGCGGTCGGCAGGCGGTGGCTGCGCGACAGCGAGGCGCGCAGGGAGTATTGCGGCGCCAGCTTCCATACGGCGCCGACCGAGGCCGAGGTGCCGCGCGCATCGGTATCGACCAGGCCGGGGGCATCGACCTCGATGTCCTGCCATTCGTGGCGCAGGCCGGCCTCGAAGCGCCAGTTATCGAGCTTGTATTCCTCGGTCAGGAAGGCGGCGTGCTTCTTGGTGAGGGTCGGCGGCACATAGGCTTCCTCGCCGATCGCCGAGAAGTCGCGGCGCGTGGTCTGCAGGCCGAACACGCCGCGCCAGCCGGCCAGCGGCGCGTGCACCGCTTCCAGGCGGGCGTCGTGGCCCTTGTTGCGGAACGAGGTCGAGACGACGTTGTCTTCCAGCTCGTCGTGGACGTAGTCGGTGAACGAGGCGCGCATGCGCACGCGCTCGATGCCGGCCACCGGATTGCGGTACTCGCCGCGGATGTCCCAGCGCTCGCTGTCGAGCTTCACGACCGGCACTTCGCCGTGCTCATGGTCATGGTCGTGATCGTGGCCTTCCTCGCCGTGCTCGTCATGGTCATGACCCTCCTCTTCTTCATGACCGCCGCAGTGCAGGTGCGAGCCATGCGGGTGGCAGCTCGCGAACTCGTGGCCGTGGCCCGGGATGCCGTATTCGGTGCGTTCCTTGGTGAAGGCGGCGCCGATATAACCGTTCTTGCCGATCCACGACAGGCCGACGGTGCCGGTCTCGGATTCCTTGTAGCTGCCGTTCACGTGGCGGCCTTCGCTCCAGTCCTTGCCGACGCGGTACTCGTCGGCATCGCGTTTGACGCCTTCCAGGTGCAGGGCCAGGTTGCTGCCGGCGGCCGTGGTAAATTCGAAGGCGCCGGTCTTTTCGCGCGCCGCCGAATTGGCGCGTACTTCGGCGCTGCCTTCCAGGCCCTTCTCGGGCATCGCGGTCGGGATCTTGCGGTCGAGGATGTTCACCACGCCACCCACCGCGCCGCCGCCATAGGCCAGGGCCGACGGGCCGCGCAGCACTTCGATGCGCTCGGCCAGGACCGGCTCGAAAGCGACGGCGTGGTCGGGGCTGATGGTCGAGGCATCCTGGATCTCGGCGCCGTCGGACAGGATCTTCACGCGCGGACCGTCCATGCCGCGGATCACTGGACGGCTGGCGCCGGCGCCGAAGTGGCTCGAGGTGATGCCGGGCTGGTGGGCCAGGGTTTCGCCCAGGGTCGATTCGCGGGCGCGCACCAGTTCACTGCCGCCGAGCGAGGTCACCGGGGTGATCATGTCGTCGTGGACCACGCCCAGGGCGCTGGCGGACACAACCACGGTCGGCACGCTGTCCGGGTCCGAGGCCGCACGGCTCGTCGTCTGGGCATGGACGGCCAGGGGCGCGCCGAAGGCCAGCATCAACGCCAGGGTCAGCGGTGTGCGCTTGCAGGAAAAGTGAGACATGGTGGTTCCTCGAAATGAATGGAGCGGCAGGATGCATATGGTGCCGATAACGATAATACGTTATCATTAACGTTGAAATGATAAGGCATTATCATTAAGCATTCAACCGCTTTTTGGCGCTTTTTGATTCCAGTGCGCGCTTTGAGGTATCCTTCGCCCTATGCAACGCAATACACGTCAAAAAACCGCCATCCTGCATGCGATCGAGCATGCGCAGCGCCCGCTTTCGCCACAAGAGATCCTGGACGAAGCCAGCCGCGAGGTCAGCCAGCTGGGCATGGCGACCGTGTACCGCAACCTGAAGTCGCTGGTGGACGACGGCGCGCTCAAGGTCGTCACCCTGCCGGGCGAAGGCGCGCGCTACGAGTCGACCAGCGCCGCCGAACACCACCATCATCACTTCCAGTGCACCGTCTGCCAGCGCGTATTCGACGTGCACGCCTGCCCGGGCGACATCGAGCACATGGCGCCGAAAGGCTTCAGCGTCGAAAGCCACGAGCTGACCCTGTACGGCCGCTGCGCCGACTGCCTCAAGTCCTGAACAACCGCATAAAAACAAAAACGGCCGGCGCGCAAGCGACCGGCCGTTTTCATATGGCCTGGCTGTTTATTTTCCGAGCACGTTCAGCACGGCCAGGGTCATCGCCTGGGCGCCGGTCTTGATCGACGGCTCCGGCACCGGCGCGTAGAACGGCGAGTGGTTGAAGGCGATCGGCTTGCCGCCCTCGCGCTCAGCTTCCGCCACCACCTTCGGATCGTAGACGCCGGTGAAGAAGAACATCGACGGCACGCCTTCGTTGGCATACAGCGAGAAGTCTTCGCTGGCGGTCATGGCCGGCATGCGCTTGGCCTTGTCGGCGCCGAAGGCTTCCTTGAACACCACCTCGGTCTTGTTCACCAGCTCGGTGCTGTTGACGATGGCCTGGCCACCGCCGCCGATCAGCATGTCCGGCTTCGGCGCACCGGCCATCGCGGCCGAACCTTCGGCCACGCGGCGCACGCCTTCGAGCAGCTTGGCGCGCACAGTCGGGCTGTACGAGCGGATGGTGCCGCGCACCTGCACGCTGTCCGGGATGATGTTGCCGACCGTGCCGCCCTGGATCGAACCGACCGTCACCACGCCGAACTCCTTCGGATCCTTCTCGCGGCTCACCACGGTCTGGACGTCGACCACGAACCGCGCCGCGATCGCCACCGGGTCGATGGTTTTATCAGGCGCCGAGCCATGGCCGCCACGGCCCTTGAAGGTGATCTCGAGCCAGTCCGAGTTGGACGATACCGGACCGTCGTTGAAGCCCACCGTGCCATGGGCCAGCGGCCAGGAATGCAGGGCGAAGGCGTAGTCCGGTTTCGGGAAGCGCTTGAACAGGCCGTCGTCCAGCATGGCCTTGGCGCCGGCGACGATTTCCTCGGCCGGCTGGCCGATGAAGACCAGGGTGCCCTTCCACTGCGATTTCAGTTCGACCAGGGTGCGGGCGGTTGCGAGCCAGCTGGTCATGTGAATGTCGTGGCCGCAGCTGTGCATCACGAAGGTGTCGCGGCCTTCGCTGGTGGCGCGGGCGCGGCTGGCGTACGGCAGGCCGGTGCGCTCTTCCATCGGCAGGCCGTCCATGTCGGTGCGCACCAGGACCGTCGGGCCGGCGCCGTTCTTGAGCACCGCGACGATGCCGGTCTTGCCGACCTTCTCGGTGACGGTGAAGCCGAGCTTGCGCATCTCGGCCGCCAGCTTGCCGGCGGTGCGCACTTCCTGGAACGCGATCTCGGGATGGGCGTGCAGGTCTTTATAGACCGCGTCGAGCCATGGGTACATGGCGTCGACCTTGGCGACGACGTCGTTCTTGAGCGGGGCGGCCTGCTGGGCCTGGGCGACGTTCGTGGACAGTGCCAGCGACGCGAAAACGGCGGCTGCCGCGGCGATACGAGTAAAGGTCATGGGATACTTATCGTTGTGAAGATTCTTGTCCATTACACCGCGCTCGGCCGCTTGATCGCGGCCGACTTGCGCCCGGCCACCGCCTGCGCCAGGCTGATGCCCGGCACACGGTCGCCCTGCAGGGTGACGTCGAAGGCCATCAGCTCGTCGCGGCGGAAGGCGTGCACGGTCACGCGGTCGCCGACGCGGTAGCGCGCCAGCAGCGCGTCGACGTTCGGCGGATTGCCGTTCACGCGCAGGCCGTCGATCGCGATCACGACGTCCAGGGCCGACAGGCCGGCCTGGTGGGCGGCGCCGCCCTCGTGCACCTGGGTGAGCTTGGCGCCGAGCGGGTCGCGGCCGATGCCGGCGTCCAGCGAGGCCTTTCCGCCCTTGCGCTCGTCGACCAGCTTCACGCCCAGCGGCGCGTACAGCTTGGCCAGCGGCAGGTCCTCGGTGCCGCGCACATAACGCTCGAACATGTTCTTGAGTTTGAGGCCGCTTATCTCGTCGAACAGCGCTTCGACTTCCTGTTCCGTCACGCCGCGGCCGGCGCCGTTGTAGAAGTCGCGTCCATAGCGCTCCCACAGCGCCAGCATGATGTCGTCCAGCGATTTCGCGCCGCCAGTTTTGGCGCGGATGGTCAGGTCGAAGGCCAGCGCGATCAGCGAACCCTTGGTGTAGTAGCTGATGATCGCGTTCGGCGAATTCTCGTCCTGGCGGTAGTACTTGCTCCAGGCGTCGAAGCTCGAATCGGCCACGCTCTGCTTGAGGCGCCCGCTGCCGCGCAGCACGCCGCCGACCGTCTTGGCCTGCAGCTTGAAATAAGTCGCTTCGCCGATGATCCCGGCGCGCACCAGCATCAGGTCGTCGTAATAGCTGGTGAAGCCTTCGAACAGCCACAGGAGCGGCGTGTAGTTCTCGGCCTGCAGGTCGTAGGGGGCAAAGGCGGCCGGCTTGATGCGCTTGACGTTCCAGGTGTGGAAGTACTCGTGGCTGCACAGGCCCAGGAAGCGCAGATAACCCTCGCCCGGTTCGGCCGCCTTCGGCGTGGCCAGGCTTGGCAGGTCGGCGCGCGCGCAGATCAGGGCGGTCGAGGCGCGGTGTTCGAGGCCGCCATAACCATCGCCCACGGCCATGGTCATGAACACGTAGCGCTCGAGCGGCGCGCGCTTCGTCTTCGGTTCGAAGAAGGCGATCTGGGTCTCGCAGATCGCTTGCAGGTCGGCCTGCAGGCGCGCCATGTCGAGGTTGGGCACGCGGCCGGTGATCACGATGTCGTGCGGGATGCCATGGGCCTTGAAGGTGGCCAGCTCGAAGTCGCCCATCTCGACCGGATGGTCGATCAGTTCGTCGTAGTTGGCGCAGGCATAGGCGCCGAAGCCGTAGCGCTTGGCGCCCGCTTCAGGCATCGCAGTGGCCACGCGCCAGGTTTTGGCGGCCGGGTCGGCTGGGCGCTGGATGTCGACCTGGTGGACGAGCGACTCCTGCCCCACCACGCGCAGGAACACGCTGGTGCCGTTGAAGAAGCCGTGGGTCTGGTCGAGGTGGGCGGCGCGCACCGACAGGTCCCAGGCATATACCTCGTAGTGCAGGGTCAGGGGGCCTGCGGTAGGCGCGGCGCGCCACGAGTGTTTATCCAGCTTGGTGAGCGCGAGCGGCTGGCCGCCGCTCTCGGCGCGGATGCGCACGATATTGCGCGCGAACTCGCGGATCATGTAGCTGCCCGGAATCCAGGCTGGCAGCACGAACGCCTGGCCGTCGGGATCAGGATTGGCGACCGTGACGGTGACGTTGAACAGGTGACCGGCCAGGTCTTTGGGGACAATCGTGTAGTGGATGGCGTTCTGCTTTTTCTGCGATGGCTTTTTCATGATCTTCTTGAATGGTCTCTCGGGACGCGCCGAATGGACATAGTGTAATCCATCGGGCGAAGCAAAACGCGCGCCATGCATGGCGGGTGGGCGGCGCGTCGGCTAGGCCGGCAGGTCGGAAGGGGAATCGATGTCGCGCAGGATGCCGGGGTCGGGCACGTCGATCGTGGCGACCGGGCTGCTTTGCAGCAGGCGCCGCGCGCCCTGGTCGCCGTCCAGCGCCAGCAGGGCATCGCGGTGCTGCGCGCCGAAGGCGACCGGATTGCCGCGCCGGCCCTCGAACAGGGGCGCGGCAATGGCGACGCCCTCCTCGACCGCAGCGTCCAGCGCATGCAGGGTGGACGGGGCGACGAAGGGCATGTCGCCCAGCGCCACCAGCCAGCCGTGGCCGGGCGCCTGACCGGGCAGGGAGTGGCCGATCGCGTGGGCCAGCGACAGGCCCATGCCGCCGTCGGCATCCGGGCACACCGTCACCTCGCAGCCGAGCTGGCGCAGCACGTCTCCCACCCCGCCATCGGCGGGCGGCACCACCGCCACCACGCGTGGGAACACGGCCAGCAGCGTACGCGCGCTGGCGGCGACCACCAGTTCGCCGCCGGGCAGGCGCTGCAGCAGCTTGTTGCGGGCGCCATCCGGGTCGAAGCGGCGGCCCCGTCCCGCAGCCAGCAGGATGCCCGTCAGCGCCATGGCTTCAGGCCTCCAATGCCGCGGCGGCATCCTTGATAGCCGCGCGGATCCGCTGATAGGTGCCGCAGCGGCACAGATTGCCGCTCATGGCGTTGTCGATGTCGGCGTCCAGCGGGCGCCGGTTGGTGCGCAGCAGCGCGACAGCGCTCATCACCTGGCCGCTCTGGCAGTAGCCGCATTGCGGCACATCGTGGCGCACCCAGGCATCCTGGACGGCCTTGCCGACCGGGTCGTCCTGCATCGCTTCGATGGTGGTGATCGCCTGGCCCGCGACCGCGGCGATCGGGGTGACGCAGGCGCGGATCGGGACGCCGCCCAGGTGCACGGTGCAGGCGCCGCACAGGGCCGCGCCGCAGCCGAACTTGGTGCCGGTGAGGTTGAGGTTGTCGCGCAGCGCCCACAGCACGGGCGTGGCGGGATCGGCGTCGACTTGCAGGTCTCTGCCGTTGATGTTCAATGTGAGCATGCACGCTCCTGGGCGACAACCATGACCGGCGCCAGCCTTATTTCGCCGGCTTCGCTTCCAGCGAATCGAACTTGGCTTCGAGCGACTTCAGGTCGATCGCGCCCGGGATGCGGGTGCCGTCGCTGAAGAAGATGGCCGGCGTGCCGGTGATGCGCAGCTTCTGACCGAGCGCCAGCACCTTGTCGTTCGGCGATTCGCAGGCGGCCGGCGCCGCCGGTGGCACCTTACCGTTGATCATCCAGTCATCCCAGGCCTTGTTGCGGTTCGGCGCGCACCAGATGTTCTTCGACTTCGTGAACGAATCCTGGGACAGGATGTTGTACATGAAGGTATAGATGGTGACGTTGTCGATCTCGTTGAGCGTCGTCTGGCGCAGGCGCTTGCAGTAGCCGCAGTTCGGGTCCTCGAACACCGCGATCGTGCGCTTGCCATTGCCCTTGACCTGCTTGAGCGCCATCTCGAGCGGCAGGTCGCTGAACTTGATCTTGTTGATGTCGTCGATGCGCTCGCGCGTCAGGTTGCGCGAACTCTTGACGTCATACACCTGGCCGATCACGAGGAACTCGCCCTTCTTGTCGGTGTACAGGATGTCGCCAGCGACCCGTACCTCATACAGGCCGCCGTACGGGGTCTCCTTGACCGATTCGATCTTGGCGCCGCCCAGGTGCGGTTCGAGCGCCTTCTTGATGTTTGCCTCGACCGTGTTCTGCGCATCGACGCACGATGCGAGCAGCGCCGTCGCCAGCAGGACGGCGAGCTTCATTTTGATCATGCTTGATTCCTCAGATTGATGACTTGCCCATCGCATGCGCCATCAGGCGCCGCTTCAAAGCAGGCATTTTATCAAGCAAGTTGAGTCCAAGATTGCGCATTACGCGTACAGGCTCCAGATTTGCCCCGAACAGGCGCTCCAGCCCATCGGTAGCCAGCTGCATCATGACCACGTCTTCCTTGCGCTTGCGGGCATAGCGCGCCAGCACCCGCTCGTCGCCGATGGCGCGCCGCTCCTCGCGCTCGCGCACGGTGGCGAGCAGGTCGACCACGTCGCCGAAGCCCAGGTTCATGCCATGCCCGGCCAGCGGATGCACGGCGTGGGCGGCGTCGCCCACCAGCGCCACGCGCGGCGCCACGATCGCATGCGGCTTGACCAGCGCCAGCGGCACCGCCGCCACGGCCTCGGGTTGCAGGGGACGCAGGGCGCCCAGCTTGTCGTCGGCATACTCGCCGAGCCGGATCGCCAGTTCGCCCAGCGACTCGTCCATCAGGGTGTCGGCCAGGGTCTCGGGCGCCGACCACACCAGCGAGACGCGGTTGCCCGGCAACGGCAGCAAGGCGATGATGCCGTCGGCGCAGGTGAACCACTGATGGGCCACGCCATGGTGCGGCTTCTCGCAGGCGAAGTTCGTGACGATGGCGCGCTGGTGGTACATGCGGTAATCGACGCCGATGTCGCACTGCCCGCGCACCCACGATTCGCGGCCGTCGGCCCCGACCAGCAGCGCGCACTCGATGCGGCGGCCGTCTTCCAGGCGCAGCGCGGCGCCCTCGTCGCTGCAGGTGAGCTCGCAGGCCCGGCCTTCGACCCGCTGCACGTTGTGGGCGAACTTGAGCGCGGCATCCAGCGCCTGATTCAGGTTATGGTCTTCGACGATCCAGGCCAGGGTGCCGACCCGGGCCCCGAAGGCGTCGAAACCGAGGTTGCCGCCACCCTCGCCGTCGCCATGCACGTCCATCGCATCGACCGCGGCGACGCGCGCCAGGTCGAGGGCGCCCCAGACCTTGAGCGAGGCCAGCAGGTCATGGGCCGTATGGTTGAGCGCGTAGACACGCACGTCCCACGGACGCTCCGCAGCCGAGGACGACGACGGCGCCTCGGCCGCGGGACGCGCGGGCGGCGCCAGCAGGGTCACGCTATGCCCGGCCTGGGCAAAGCCGAGGGCGGTGGTCTTGGCGATGGCGCCATTGCCGACGATGCAAACATCGGTCCGGGTAGTGGAGGTCGTGGGCGTGGTCATGGTGCTCATTATAGCGATATGCCAATCCACACCTTGCCGGCGTCGGCATGCGTTTACGGCTGAGCCGGGGTCTACATGCCACCCGGAACACACAAAGCATTCACGAGTACTTGCGCAACTGAAAATCGCTGGCTATAATCATGCCTCTCTTGGCCTGGTAGCTCAGTTGGTAGAGCAGAGGATTGAAAATCCTTGTGTCGGTGGTTCGATTCCGCCCCGGGCCACCAAGAATATCGAAAAAACGCCAACCCTCACCGGTTGGCGTTTTTTTTCGTGCCTGCGATCACATTAGCCGCGGATCGGCGTTCCTTGCCGGAACCAGCAGTTTTTCCATGATCGCCAGGCGCACGCCACGGTACTGGGGCGACAGCTCCGGGCCTCTCGACGCCGTGCGCTCGCCCATGTGGACAAAGCCGAAGCGGGAATAATAGTCGCTCAGGCCCTGGTTATCCGCCCAGGTATCCAGGCGCAGCCGGTCGAACCCCAGGCGCAGCGTCTCGCGTTCGCTCCAGGCCAGCATCAGTCCGAACAACGACCTCCCCTTCCATAGACGCCCGACAATGATGCGGTTGATATAGCGGGCCGCATGCGGCTGCAGGCCCTGCCACAAATCCTCGTCCATGGGCGATGGCGGACAGAAACTGAAGATGCCGACGGTGTGCATATCGACCGACAACAGATATTGGGACCCGGCGGCAATGTCGGCCTCGACCACCGCCAGGTCCAGCGTATTCCAGTAGGGGAGCCCCCGCCTGCGCTGGAAAGCGATCGCTTCCTCATATAACTCCTTGATTTTCGGTATGTCCCCAGTGTGTGCGCGATGGATGTACATGGTTCTGCCGGAAAGTTGAAAGCATCCAGTGTGCGCAGGGCCGGGCGAGCAGGTCTTGTATGGCTGTAACCTCGCCCGGCGCCCGGTGGGCATGCTTGTACAGCTGTGTTTACAGCTGTACAAGCATGCTGCGCAAAAGCCTGCCATCATGCGTTGTGGCCGGAGGCGACGCCAGGGCAAGAGCGGCCTTTCGTTTTATTCCTGGCATTTCTTGCAGACAGACGATGGACACAGAAAACCACGACCAATCCGGACCGGAGCTGGCATCGAAGGCCGACTGGGTGCGCTATCGCCCCACCGGTGTGCAGGGCGTGACACTGATGCGGGCCCATTTCACCGACTACACGTTCGAGCGGCACAGCCATCCTGAATTCGGGATCGGCCTGACCTATCGCGGCGTCCAGACCTTCAACTGCCAGGGCAGCCGGCAGGTCAGCGCCCCGGGCAACGTGATCTTCCTGAACCCGGACCAGGCCCATGACGGCTTGCGCGGCAAGACCGACAGCTACGACTACAGCATGCTGTACGTCGATCCCGTCGTGATGACGGTGCTGCGCGAGCGGGCCGCAGGCGTTCTTCCTGCGAGTTATTTTCGCGATGCCGTCGTGCACGCGCCAGAAGCAGCAAGACAATTGCACGACGCCATAGAGGCAACCGGACAGGCCCAGGAAGCGCTGCGCGCGGAGTCGCTGCTGCTCAAGGCCTTCATGGGCCTGCTCCTGCGCTTTGGCGAAGCCCCGGGGGCGGCACAGGCGCCGGCGCTTGCCGGCCTCGCCCGGCTGAACCGGGTGCGCGACTATATCCGCGCACATGCGAGCAACGATATCTCGATTGCCGACCTCGCGCGCGAAGCCGGCGTGTCGCGGGTATACCTGAGCCGTGCGTTCGAACGGCAGTTCGGCGTGCCGCCCCATGTCTACCTGAACGCGGTCCGACTGGCCAGTGCACGTCAGCTCTTATTGAGCGGCATGTCGCTGGCGACGGTCGCGGTGAGCGCAGGGTTTGCGGACCAGAGCCATTTCACCCGGCGCTTCAAGGGCGCGGTCGGACTGTCGCCTGGGGCGTGGTTGAGACAGATGCGCAGTGGCTGAGGTGGCAACCATCGTGCCAAGCTGGCATGCCGGGCCGTGGCGCCGACGGCGGAGCGCGCCACGGCTGGCAGTCGGCATGTTTCCTTCTGGTATCATACGCGCTGACTGATGGTAGTCGGCGCCTGCCCAAAGATCCGGGTCGTCCCTGACGATGCAGGCTCCGTCCGATGGCGCGCATCCGCGTCGACGACGCGGCGTCCGATCACCACCCTCCCTGTTTGCGGCCCTCCCGGGCCAGCGTTGATATTCCAAGGTTCACATGCACACCCTCCCTCCATGCCCCCAATGCCAGTCCGCCTATACCTATGAAGATGGCGGCGGCCAATATGTCTGCCCGGAATGCGCCCATGAGTGGCCGGTTCAGGCAGCCTCCGCGGCGGCCGACACCGTGCGCGTCTACAAAGATGCGTCAGGCAATATCCTCCAGGATGGCGACACCGTCACCGTGATCAAGGACCTGAAACCGAAAGGTTCGGGCGGCGTGATCAAGCAAGGCACCAAGGTCAAGAATATCCGCCTGGTCGACGCCGATCACGACATCGACTGCAAGATCGATGGCTTCGGCGCCATGAGCCTCAAGACGGAATTCGTGCGCAAGGTATAAGCACGCACGGCCCCCGGCGCCGGGAGCCTAATGCAGCGCGCCCGCCGCCTCGCGGGTCAGTACGATCTCGAGGTATTCGGCCGGCGCCACCATCGAATCCGGCCCGGCCGTGTTGAAGCGGTCGATCAGGGCCAGCAAGTCTTGTTCGAGCGCGTCGGCGGCAGACGGCGCCAGGGCGGCGAACGCCCGGTTGAGCGGCCCGTAGTAATCGCGGAACACATGCACCCAGTGCGTGGGCGACGCGTAGCGGAAGTTGAACATCCTGCGCGTGATGCGCGCCTGGAGCGCGTCGGCGCCGCACAGCTGGCGCACATGGTCTTCATTCCCCCACAGTAGCGGCGACGCCAGCCCGGCCGGCGGCGCAATGTGCTTGCCGACCGCCTTGAACAGCTGGCCGATGAAGCCTTCGGGCGTCCAGTTCGCCATCCCGATGCGTCCACCGGGCCGCACCACGCGCCGGATCTCGGCGGCGGCGCGCGCCTGGTCGGGCGCGAACATCACGCCGAAGGTGGACAGCGCCACGTCGAAGCTGGCATCCGGGAACGGCAGCGCCTCGGCGTCCGCTTCGCGGAAGTCGACCGCCAGGCCCTCGGCGGCGGCGCGCGCCCGCCCCTTCTCGAGCAGGGCCGGCACATAGTCGGTGGACGTGACGCGGGCAAAGCGGCGCGCCGCGGCCAGTGTGGCGTTGCCGTTGCCGGCGGCGACGTCGAGGACGCGCTCGCCGGCGCGCACGTCGGTGGCCTCGGCCAGCAGTTCGCCGACGATCTGCAGGGTGACGCCGACGACGGCGAAGTCGCCGCTGGCCCAGGTGGCCTGCTGGCGTTGCTTGATCGCGGCCAGGTCGGGGCCGGCAGTGCCGGGGCCCGCCTGGGGCGACGGCGAGGGTTGGGCTGGCTGAGTCATGATCGGTCTCCTTGAGCAGGCAGGTTTTCGATATGACTGGCCCGTGCCACCCATGGTTCGACGCGACACCTTGTGCCTTCTCAATCCTGAATTGGGAAATAAGCTGGCCGATACGACTCCAAAGACAAGGCAGGCACCGCAGACACGGCGCCGCCTCCGAGGAGCCTCATCATGAAACAAGCGCGCCTTGTTCCGCGTGGCATTGCCGCCGCAGTCATCATTCTTGCCATCGCCGTGATCGGCGCAGTGGCGCTCGCCACCATGCCATCGCTCTGGTCCGGGCGCGGCACGGCCAATACCGGTTTCGACCCGCTGTTCGCCGGCGCCACCGGCGTCACCTGCGCGCCGGCGCGCGCCGGCGCGCCCCCTCTGCTGGCCCATCTGGTGCAAGCACAGACCCAGGCCCAGACCGAAACCCGTCCCTTCGCGCCGGGCCAGCAGGCGCCAGCCAGGCCGGGCGACAAGCCCGCGGACAAACCAGGCAAGGCCGCGCCGCCGCCCCTGTACGACAACCTGGGCATGCTGCACGTGCCGATCACCACCGCCAGCAAGCGCGCCCAGGCCTATTTCGACCAGGGCATTCGCCTGACCTTCTCCTTCAACCATGCCGAGGCGGCACGCGCCTTCCGCGCCGCGCAAGACGCCGACCCGAACTGCGCCATGTGCTACTGGGGCGAGGCGTTGGTGCTCGGCCCGAACATCAACGCCCCCATGTTCCCCGAGGCCGTCGCACCGGCGGTGGCCGCCGCGGCCGAGGCCAGCCGCCTGGCGCCGCGCACCCGGCCCGAAGAGCAGGCCGTGATCCGCGCCGTGGCGCGCCGCTACAGCGCCGATCTCGGCGCCGATCGCGCCGCGCTCGACAAGGCCTACGCCGATGCCATGGCCGAGGCCGCGCGCGACTTCCCCACCCATGACACCATCCAGGTGCTGTTCGCCGAATCGCTGATGGACCTGTCGCCATGGGACTACTGGGCGGCCGGCGGCGCCAAACCCAAGAACCGCACGGCCGAGCTGGTCGCCGCACTCGAAAAAGTATTGGCGCGCAACCCGACCCATGCCGGGGCCGCCCACTACTTCATCCACGCGATGGAAGCCTCGAGCCGGCCCGAGAAAGCCCTGCCCGCCGCGCGCGTGCTGGCAAGCCAGATCCCGGGCGCCGGCCACATCGTGCACATGCCCTCGCACATCTATTACCGGCTGGGCATGTACCATGACGCGCTGCGCGCGAATGTACTGGCGGTCGCCACCGACGAACGCTACTTCGCCGACGCGGCCAGCGATCCCGTCTACCGCGGCGCCTATTACCCCCACAATATCCACTTCGTGATGGTGTCGGCCCTGATGGGCGGCGACGGCCGTACGGCGCTCGAAGCCGCTGGCAAGCTCGACAAGGTAATCACGCCCGATCTCCTGACCGCCATCGGCGCGCTGCAGCCGGTCAAGTCGGCGCCCTACTTCGCCCATGTCCAGTTCAGCGATGCGGATACCCTGCTCGCGCTGCCCGATCCGGGCCCCGAATTCGTGCTCGTGCAGGCGATGTGGCATTACGCACGCGCCGTCGGCCATGCACGCAAGGGCGACTTCGATGCAGCCGCGCGCGAGGTCGCCGCGCTCGACAAGATCGAGAAGAACGGCGACTTCAAGCCGGTGAATGACTGGAATATTCCCGGCCGCGAGATCGTCCAGACCGCCCGCGCGGTGGCCCAGGCCCGGATTGCCGATGCGCGCGGTGACTTGCCGCGTGCGGTAAAAGCCTACCGCAGTGCGATCGCGGTGCAAGATTCGCTGCCCTATATGGAGCCGCCCTACTGGTATTACCCGGTGCGCCAATCGCTCGGCGTGGCGCTCCTGCGCAGCGGACAGCCAGACGCTGCCGAAAAAGTCTTCCGCGATTCGCTGGCACGCACCCCAAGCAATGGCTGGGCATTGCGCGGCCTGATGGAGGTGTACCGCAAGCGGGGTGACGAAGCCGCGCTCGCGGCCGTGCAAAAGCAGTTCGCGACCACCTGGCTTGGCAAGCCGGATGGGCCGGCGCTGTCCGCACTCTAGACCTGGAGGCGGTTGCTCGCGCGGCCTGGCAAGTACTGTCATGCGGCGCGCTCGCAAATCATGCGACACAGCAATCCGATTGTCATTTATGCTAGGAACCCGAATATTTACAAGAGGTTCCGATGAACGCCAAGCCTTCGTTCTTCGCGTCTTGCGCTGCCCTGGCCCTGTCCGCCCTGTGCGCCGTTCCGGCGCTGGCAGCAGACAGCGCGCGGCCACTGCAGCCGATCGAATCGCTCGTGGTGCCGCGCTATATGGGCGTCTGGTACGAGATCGCAAAACTCCCCAACGATTTCCAGAAAAAATGCGTCGGTGACACTACCGCAAGCTACAACCTGGGCGAGGATGGCCGGGTGCAGGTCGTCAACCGCTGCCGCACCGCCGAGGGCAAATTCGACATGGCCGACGGCGTGGCGCGCCAGCTCGGCGGCGCGACCTCGCCCAAGCTCAAGGTGCGTTTCGCGCCGGCCATCCTGTCCTTCATCCCGATGGTGTGGGGGGATTACTGGGTTATCGACCTCGACGACAAATACCAGTTGTCCGCGGTAAGCGAACCCAAGCGCGAATACCTGTGGATCCTGTCGCGCACGCCCCAGGTCGAGCCGGCCGCATACGACGCCCTGCTCACGCGCCTCACGGCCCAGGGACTGGATGTTTCCAGGCTTGTGCGCACGCCGCAAACGCAATTGCAACAACCCGCACAGTAAGAACAGACGTGGCAAAACGCGGCGAACAATGCCGCGTCGCTTGCCACGGTCAATGCCGCCGCACCTGCTGACGGCGGCAATGCATCTGGAAATCCCGGCAGCCATCCCCATCTTCACCAACAGAACAGCAAACCGCGCCGACGCCATTGGCGTTCTTGCTTTCCAAATCTTTCATCCCCAGCCCATATGACGCGCCGGCATCGCCTGCCGTCATGTCGTCCTTGAAGAGTTCGATGCCAGGTCCACAATCCCTTGCGCTGCGCCAGGCGCTGCTGACGGTGGCGGCCACGCTGCTGGCGCTGCCTTCCGCGTATGCCCAGCCCGCTCAGAGCGATTCGTTGGCAACTTTGGTCAATGCCTACCGCGCCAATCCTGGCGCCTGCAACGGCCTTCCCTCTGCGCCAGCCACCCCGCTCGACCAACAACCGGCCCTGGCCCAGGTGCGCATCGGCGCCGGCACCTTCATCGAATCCGCACTGGAACAAGCCGGCTACCCCGCCGCGCAGGCTCAGGCGGTCTACGTCACCGGCCCCGAGGATGCCGAGGCCGCCATGAACGTGCTCGCACAGAAATACTGCAAGGTATTGCTGAGCGATCGTTTCTCGGCCGTCGGCAGCTACCGCGAGGGTACGACCTGGACGGTCGTGCTGGCCCATCCGGCGCCGCCGCTGCCCTCGGCCACCTATCCCGACTGGCGCGAAGCCGGCCGCGCGATCCTGATTGAAGTCAATGCCGCGCGCGCCAGCGCCCGCTCCTGCGGCAAGCAAACATTCCCGGCGGCGCCGCCCCTGAGCTGGAACCCCGCGCTGGGAGATGCCGCGCTGGCCCACAGCCGCGACATGGCCACAGGGCGCTACTTCAGCCACCGCGCCAAGGATGGCAGCCAGGCTACCGACCGCGCCCTGCGCGCCGGCTACAGCTGGCGCCGGGTGGGCGAAAACATTGCTTTCGGTCAGCGTTCGCCGCGCGAAGCCGTCGAAGGCTGGCTCGACAGCCCCGGACATTGCGCCAACATCATGAACCGCGGCTTCACCGAGATGGGCGCCGCCTATGGCGTCACGCCTGCGCAGCAGACCGGCATCATCTACTGGACCCAGGTGTTCGGCGCGCCGCGCTGAGTCACGGACCGCAGGGAAGGCGCCACGCCTGCCCCGCCTTCGACCCGGATTGCGTCCCGAGTCATGCCTCTCCTGAAAGCTGCTTCGGATAGACTTCCCCTCAACATCAACCTACCGTCCGCGTCCCACTGCGCCGGCCCAGAACACATGACCCAGTCCGCCCCGCAACCACGACTCGGCCTCGTCTGCATCACCGTTTCCAAGGACGTGCGCTACCGCGCGCTCACGCGCAAGCGCCTGCTCGAACTTTCGGAAGATGGCCAGCGCCGCGTGCTGGAAGACATTTATCGCGACAATATCCAGACCCTGGACAATGCGCTGCGCTATTGCGAGCGCGAAGGCATCACCCTCTACCGCATGCCCTCGTCGATCTTCCCGTTTTCCGATACGCCGTTCGGGCTGGACATCCTGCAACAGTTCAAGGAAACCCTGGGACGCTCGGGCCGGCGCGCGATCGAGCGCGGCATCCGCCTGGTGATGCATCCCGACCAGTTCGTGGTGCTCAGTTCGGACTCCGACGACGTGGTGGCCAACAGCGTCAAGATCTTGCAGATGCACGCCGACATCATGGATTTGCTGGACCAGCCGCGCTCGCCCTGGGCACTGCTGGAAATCCACGGCGGCAAATCCGACCGCGAAGACAAGCTGGTCGCGCGCATTGCCGAACTGCCGGACGCGATCCGCTGCCGCATCGGCCTGGAAAATGACGAATACGCCTACAGCGCCGACGAGATCCACGCCGTATGCGTGCGCGCCGGCGTGCCGATGGTGTTCGACGCCCACCACCACATCGTCCATGAAAAGCTGGACAGCTACGAGCATCCGAGCGTGGCCGAGATGGTGGCCAGGGCGCGCGCCACCTGGCCCGATCCGGCCCACCAGCTGGTGCACATCTCGAACGGCCGCGAAGGTTTCAACGACCGCCAGCATTCCGACCTGATCGCGACGATGCCCTCTTCCTATCTCGCCGCGCCGTTTATCGAGATCGAGGCCAAGCTCAAGGAAGAAGCGATCCGCGGCCTGGATGGGTGGTGTTCTAGGTTCGCGACGACGTAGACGTAGGGTTGGCGGCTTTGCCGCCGACGCGTTAATCGTTACCCACTCCGATACCGCGCGGGATGATTTGGCTGCCAACCATCACCGCGTCGGCGGCAAGCCGCCAACCCTACGGGTTTGACAGTTCCTGGAGCCACGGCACGATCACGTCACACAGCTGCTGCGGCGCCTCGAGCGGAATCATGTGCCCACTATCCTCGACCAGCGCGAACTGCGCCCCCGCGATCCCCACGTGCAGTTCTCGCGCTTCGTCCAGACTGCGCAGGCCGTCGTGCCCGGCCGCCACCACCAGGGTCGGACAGCGGATCTCGCCCAGCAGGTGCAGGTCGCCCGGCCGCTCGACCAGCGACTGGTTGCGAAAAGCCACCCCGCCCAGCCGCACGCCCATCATGCGCACGCGCTCGATCAGCGCCTCGTTCTCCACCTCGCGCGGATGCAGCGAGCTGGCGATCGCGGTGCGGCTCAGCCCCGCGAACGAGACCGACGCCGCCGCCCGGGCCACCGTGCGCTTGCCCTGGCGGACGGCATCGGAATCGGGCCGGGTCGAGGTGGCGATCAGCACCAGCGCGCGCACGCGTTCGGGCGCCTGGCGCGCGATCTCGCGCGCGACGTAGCCGCCCATCGAGAAGCCGATCAGGATGAAGGACGGCGGCGCCTCGGCCAATGCGCGGCGCGCCATGTCCTCGAGGGTGGAATCGTGACGCAGGTCGGCATGCGCCAGCGGGCCGAAAGGGGCCAGCCGGTCGCGCATACCGTCCCACAGCGTCTCGTCGGCCATATAGCCGGGAACCAGCAGGATAGTCATCGCGCCATCATAGCAAAGCGCGCTGACGGCGTGGGGTTAGGCCAACCTTCAGGCGGCCTTCTTGGGCAGGATATCGCTGGCCATCATCTCGCCGAACGGCCCGGTGATCGACTGCTCTCCGTGCTCGGTTCCTTTGCCCAGCAGCGGGAACACCAGTTCGGCGAAGCGGTACGATTCTTCGAGGTGCGGATAGCCCGAAAGGATGAAGGTCTCGATGCCGAGATCAGCGTACTCGCGCATGCGCGCCGCCACCGTCTCGGGGTCGCCCACCAGCGCCGTCCCCGCCCCGCCGCGCACCAGGCCCACGCCGGCCCACAGATTGGGCGAGACTTCGAGCTGGTCGCGCCGCCCGCCATGCAGGGCCGCCATGCGGCGCTGGCCGACCGAATCCATCTTCGCGAACGCAGCCTGTGCCTTGGCGATGGTCTCGTCGTCCAGGTGGCTGATCAACTCATCGGCCGCGCGCCAGGCTTCCTCATTGGTTTCACGCACGATCACGTGCAGGCGGATGCCGAATTTCAGCGTGCGGCCGTGCTTCGCGGCCCGTGCGCGGATGTCGGCCAGCTTCTCGGCCACCGCCGCCGGCGGTTCGCCCCAGGTCAGGTAGACGTCCATCTGCTCGGCCGCCAGCTCGTGCGCCGGCTCGGACGAGCCGCCGAAGTACAGCGGCGGATACGGTTTCTGCACGGCCGGATACAAGGTCTTGGCGCCCTTGACCTGAATGTGCTTGCCCTCGAAGTCATAGCCGGCCGCCCCGCCCTCGCCCGCCATGCTGGCGCGCCAGACCTTGAAGAATTCGCTCGAGATCTCGTAGCGCTTGGTGTGGTCGGCGTACAGGCCGTCGGCTTCGAGCTCGCCCTGGTCGCCGCCGGTGACGACGTTGATCAGCAGGCGCCCGTTCGACAGGCGGTCGAAGGTGGAGGCCATGCGCACCGCCAGCCCCGGCGTCGACAGGCCGGGGCGGATCGCGACCAGGAATTTCAGCCTGGTGGTGGCGTTGATCAGCGACGAGGCAACGATCCAGGCGTCCTCGCAGGAGCGCCCGGTCGGCAGCAGCACGCCGTCGTAGCCGAGGGTGTCGGCGGCGACCGCGACCTGCTTCAGGTAATCGGCATTGACCGGGCGCGCACCCTTGGTGGTGCCGAGATAACGGCTGTCGCCGTGGGTGGGAATGAACCAGAAAATGTTGGGAGTCGACACGGTAAATCCTCGGTGAATCAGGCAGCGGCGGCGGTCTGCGCGCGCGCCTGCAGTTCGGCGTCGAGCTGTTCGATGCCCTCGGCGACACGATCAAAGATCGGACCCGCCAGGCGCGTGCCGCGCTCGCTGTCCCAGGCGACCTGCTCGGACGTGGCATAGATGCTCGACAGGATGGCCCGTGCCGACATCGAGGCCAGCACCGGGCGCAATGCATAGTCGAGCGCCAGCAGGTGCGACTGGCTGCCGCCGGTCGCCAGCGGCAGCACGACCTTGCCGCGCAGGCCGTCCTGCGGCAGCAGATCGAGGAACAGCTTGAGCATGCCGGTGTAGGCCGCTTTATAGATTGGTGTGGCCACCACCAGCGCGTCGGCCTGGGCCACCAGCGCCAGAGCGCGCGCCAGTTCCGGGTCGTTCGCATCCATGCGCAACAGGGCGGGGCCGGGCAGTTCGCGCACCTCGAGGCGCGTCGTGCGCCAGCCGTGGACGGCGAGTTTATCTCCCACGTGCTGCAACAGGCGGCTGCAGGACGATTGCGACGACGGGCTACCGCCCAGCAAGATGACGCTCATGGTGAATTCCAGTTCTGACAACGATCGCCACAGCGTACGCCGCGCGCGCGATCGGCCCAACGAATCGTTTCACTCATCGATATGCGTTTGCCGTTTTAACTTTTCGCGCATATTCATGGCCGGATTTCTTCGTTCACGCGGCGCTGGCTTGGGAGGCAAGATGGCAGTTCAACCAACATCGGCACACCGCCCCATGTCCTCCATCCTGCAGCAATTGCGTCCACAAGACGACTACGCCACAGCGGCGCTACCCGATCCGCTGGCCATCGCCGCCGACCTGGCTGAGCGCCTGGCCGCCACCGCCGTCGAACGCGACCGCGCCGGCGGCCACCCGAAGCACGAGCGCGAACTGATCCGCGCTTCAAGCCTGCTCACGCTGTCGATCCCCACCGAGTTCGGCGGCCAGGGCGCCGACTGGGCGACCGTGATGGCGGCCGTGCGCATCCTGGCCAAGGCCGACAGCGCGCTGGCCCACCTGTTCGGCTTCCACCACCTGCAGCTGGCCGGCATCGGGCTCTACGGCACCGAACTGCAGCAGCGCAGCCTGCTAACCGCCACCGTGCGCCAGAAGCTGTTCTGGGGGAACGCCCTGAACCCGCTCGACAAGCGCACCCGCGCCACCGCCTCGCCGGCCGGCTACATCCTCGACGGCGTCAAGAGTTTTTCGTCGGGCTCGGTGGGTTCCGACTGGCTGACGGTGTCGGCTTGGGACAGTGAAGCCGACGCCGCCCTGATCGCCGTGGTGCCGACCGAGCAGGCCGGCGTGCACGTGGAAGCCGACTGGGACGCCTTCGGCCAGCGCCAGACCGACAGCGGCAACGTCCATTTCGAGAAGGTCTACCTGCCGACCGCACTGGTGCTGCAGGCCCCCGGCCAGGCGCCGACCGCCCGCTCCACCCTGCGCTCCCAGGTCGCCCAGCTAGTCATGGCCAATCTGTACCTCGGCATCGCGCAAGGCGCCTTCGAGGCCGCGCGCGACTACACGCTGGAACAGGCACGGCCCTGGTTCGCGTCCGGCGTGGACGACGCGATCGACGATCCCTTCACCCAGCACCGCTACGGCCAGCTGTGGCTGACGGTGCGTCCCGCCGCGCTGCTGGCCGACGAGGCCGGGCGCCAGCTCGATGCCGCCATCCGCAAGGGCGACGCCGTCACGGCGCGCGAACGCGGCCTGGTGGCGATCGCGGTGGCCGAGGCCAAGGTGCTGGCGCACCGCGCCGCGATCGAGATCAGCAACCAGATGTTCGAACTGCTCGGCGCGCGCGCCACGTCGGGACGCTTCGGCTTCGACCGCTTCTGGCGCAACGCGCGCGTGCACACCCTGCACGACCCGGTCGACTACAAGCTGCGCGACCTGGGCCGCTACGCGCTCAGCGGCCGCGTGCCCGATCCGACACCCTATTCCTGACCGGCCCGACATGACAGCTTCCGTACCAGTCATCCGCGTCGAGCGCGCCAGCAAGGCCTTTGCGCTGCCCGAAGGCGGCCGCTTCGACGCCGTGCGCGACGTCTCGCTCGACATCCTTCCGGGCGAGATCTTCGGCTTGGTGGGCCGCAGCGGCGCCGGCAAGTCGACCCTGCTGCGCCTGATGAACCTTCTTGAAAAGCCCGATAGCGGCAGCATCAGCGTCGCCGGCCAGGAACTGACCGCCCTCGGCGCGCGCGAGCTGCGCGAAGCGCGCCGCCGCATCGGCATGATCTACCAGCACTTCAACCTGCTCGCCAACGCCACCGTGTTCGAGAACGTGGCCTTCCCGCTGCGCATCCACGGCGCGATGAACGCGCCGCGCCTGAAGGCGCGCGTGACCGAATGCCTGGAACTTGTCGGGTTGCAGGGCAAGGCCGGCAGCTATCCGGCCCGCCTGTCGGGCGGCCAGAAGCAGCGGGTGGCGATCGCGCGCGCGCTGGCCAGCTATCCCACGGTGCTGCTGTGCGACGAGCCGACGTCGGCCCTCGACCCGGACACCACGCGCAGCGTGCTCGATACGCTGCGCGACATCAACGCGCGTCTGGGCGTAACGATCGTCATCGTCAGCCACGAGCTGCAGGCGCTGGGCAGCCTGTGCCAGCGCGCGGCCGTGGTCGAAGATGGCCGCATCGCCGAACTGTTCGACTTGCGCGACCACCGCGAGCCGCGCAAGACCTCGCTCGGCCGCGAGCTGGCGTATCACGCCGCGGAAGCCGATGTCGGCGTTCCACCGGGAGAGCTGCATGCTTGAAAAATTCCTGATCGTCGCCCCCGAGCTGTGGCGCGCCTTTGGCGAAACCCTGCTCATGCTCGGCATCGGTCTCTCGGCCGCGGTGCTGTTGGGCGGTCCGCTCGGTGTGGTCCTGTTCCTCAACGGCTCGGGCGAACCAGGCCGTGGCCGCAGCATCGGAAAAGTGCTGGGATGGCTGGTGAACACGGTGCGCTCCTTCCCCTTCATCATCCTGATGGTGGCCCTGGTGCCGTTTACCCGCATCGTCGCCGGCACCTCGATCGGGCCGCTGGCCGCCAGCGTGCCGCTGTCCTGTGCCGCCATCCCCTATTTCGCGCGCCTGGTCGAGCAGCAGCTGCACGAGGTGCCACGCGGCGTGATCGAGGCCGCCGAAGCGATGGGCGCCACCCGCCTGCAGATCGTCACCCGGGTGCTGCTGCTGGAAGCCAGGTCCGGCCTGGTGCTGGCGCTGACCGTGCTGGCCATCAGCACCCTAGCCTATTCGGCGGTGGCCGGCGTGGTGGGCGGCGGCGGCATCGGTGATCTCGCCATCCGCTACGGCTACTACCGCTTCGAGACCGACGTCATGGTGGTCACGGTCGCGATCCTGATCGCCATGGTGCAGCTGATCCAGTTCGGCGGCGGACGCATCGCGCGCCGCCTGGACAAACGCTGAACCGTCAATGAAAAAAGAAACGGAAGGAACCCCATGAGCCTGAACCGCCGCATCCTGCTCGCCAGCCCGCTGATCCTGGCCATCGCCCTCGCCGTCGCCGCCAATGCGCAGGCGAAGGACCCGAAGGAAATCGTCATCGGCACCAGCGCCGGGCCGTATGCCGACCAGGTCAGGCTGGGCATCAAGCCCATTCTCGAGAAACAGGGCTACAAGGTGCGCATCATCGAATTCAACGACTACATCCAGCCCAACTTCGCGCTGGCCGAAGGGTCGCTCGACGCCAATGTGTTCCAGCACGTGACCTACCTGGACCGCTTCGCGGCCCAGCACAAGCTGGCGCTGTCCGAACTGGTGAAGGTGCCGACCGCGCCGATCGCCATCTACAGCCGCCGCCACAAGAGCCTCGACGCCGTCAAAAGCGGCACCACCGTGGCGCTGCCGAACGACCCGACCAACCAGGCACGCGCACTGGTCATGCTCGACCAATTAGGTTGGATCAAGCTACGCCCCGGCATCGATCCGATCCGCGCCTCGGAGCGCGACGTCGCCGCCAACCCGAAGGGCATCAAGCTGCTGCCGCTGGAGGCGGCCCAGCTGCCGCGCTCCCTGCAGGACGCCGATTACGCCTTCGTCAACGGCAACTACGCGCTGGCCTCGGGCCTCAAGTTGCGCGACGCGCTGCGCACCGAGAAGATTTCGCCGGCCTATGCCAACCTGGTGGCGGTCAGGACGCCCGACCGCGACAAGCCCTTCGCGCGCGACCTGGCCGCCGCCTACAAATCGCGCGCCTTCCTGGACGTCACCAACAAGCATTTCGCCGACTACGCCAAGACCGATTACCAGCTGGCGCTGCAATCGACTGGAGCCAGGTGATGGCGCGCCGCATCCGTTTCAACGCCTTCCAGATGAACACCCCGAGCCACCAGTCGCCGGGCTTGTGGACCCATCCGAGAAGCGACAGCGAGCGTTACCTGACGCCCGGCTACTGGATCGAGCTGGCGCAGTTGCTGGAGCACGGCGGCTTCGACGCCATCTTCCTCGCCGACGTCCTGGGCGTGTACGACGTCTACCGCAAGGGCCCGGAAGCCGCGCTGCGCCACGGCGTGCAGGTGCCGCTGAACGATCCCATGGCCCTGGCGCCGCTGATCGCCCACGCCACCACACGCCTGGGGATCGGCGTCACCGCCGCCCTGACCTACGAACACCCCTACACCTTCGCGCGCCGCATCTCGACGCTCGACCACCTGAGCGGGGGCCGGATCGGCTGGAACATCGTCACGGGCTACCTGGACAGCGCCGCGCGCAACCTGGGCCTTGGCCAGCAACTCGGCCACGACGAACGCTATGACCTGGCCGACGAGTACATGGAGGTCGTCTACAAGCTGTGGGAGCGCAGCTGGGAAGACGACGCGGTCAAGCGCGACAAGGAACGCGGCATTTACACCGACCCGGCCAGGGTGCACCCGATCCGGCACAAGGGCCGCTACTACGAGGTGCCGGGCTTTCACCTGTGCGAGCCGTCGCCGCAGCGCACGCCCCTCCTGTACCAGGCCGGCGCCTCGCCGCGCGGCGCCCGTTTCGCCGCGCGCCATGCCGAAGCCACCTTCATCAGCGGTCCGAGCAAGGCGGTGGTGAAACGCGGCGTCGACGCCTTGCGCGCCGCCGCAAGTGTGGAGGGCCGCGATCCGGATGCGCTGCTGGTGTATGCCCAGGCCCTCGTCATCACCGGCGCCACCGAGGCCGAGGCGCAGGCGCGGCTCGATGAATACCGGCGCCATATCGACGTCGAGGCCGCGCTCACCCTGCTGTCCGGCTGGACCGGCGTCGACTTCGCGCGCCACCACCTGGACGACACCATCGAGTACATCGACACCGACGCCGGCCGCTCGGCCCTGGCCTCGCTCAGCGCCGCGGACCCGGGCCGCGACTGGACGGTGCGCGAAGCCGCCGAATTCATCGGCCTGGGCGGACGCGGTCCGATCATCGTGGGCGATGCGCGCCAGGTGGCCGACCAGCTCGAATCGTGGATCGACGACACCGGCGCCGACGGCTTCAACCTCGCTTTCGCGCTGCCGCTGGAAGACATGACGCTGGTGGTCGAGCACATCGTGCCCGAACTGGCGCGGCGCGGCCGCTACGACGCTGCCCCGCGCGGCGGCACGCTGCGCGGGCAACTGCTCGGCCAGGGCCCGCGCCTGGCGCCCGGCCATCCGGGCAGCCGGGTCGAGATCGCATCCCCGCTGTCTGGCGTCCAGGCAGCTTGAACCACCATCAGAGGACCATTATGAAACGAAGAAGCCTGTTGCAACTGGCCGCCAGCGGCGCCGCCCTCGCCGCCTTGCCCGCACGCGCAGCGCCGCTGCAAGAGCTACGTCTCGACTACGCCCACTACTCGCCCACCAGCCTGGTGCTGCGCCACTTCGGCTGGCTCGAAGAAGAATTCAAGGCCGACGGCACCCGCATCAAATGGGTGTTCAGCGCCGGCAGCAACCGCGCGCTCGAGTACCTGAACGCGAACAGCATCGACATCGGCTCGAGCGCTGGCCTCGCGGCCCTGCTGGCCCGTGCCAACGGCAATCCGATCCGCACGCCCTACCTGTTCTCGCGGCCCGAGTGGACGGCGCTGGTGGTTCCCAAGAACTCCCCGATCCGCAGCCTGGGCGATCTGAAGGGCAAGAAGGTGGCTGCCACCAAGGGCACCGATCCCTATCTGTTCCTGCTGCGCGCCCTGCAGACCGTGGGCTTCAAGCGCAGCGACATCGAACACGTCAGCCTGCAGCACGCGGACGGCCGGGCGGCGCTGGAACAGGGCCGCGTGGATGCCTGGGCCGGGCTCGACCCGCATATGGCGGCGGCCGAACTCGATGGCGGCGCGCGCCTCTTGTACCGTAACGTCGGCTTCAACACCTATGGCTTCCTGAACGTCCGCGAAGAATTCCTGGCCACCCGCGCGAACGAGACCGCGCGCGTGATCAAGGCCTACGAGCGCGCCCGCGCCTGGACCCGCGCCAATCCGTCCGAAGCAGCGAAAATCCTCTCCACGGAGGCCAAGGTGCCGCTGCCGGTCGCGCTGCTGCAGGTCAAGCTGCGCTCGGACTTCAGCAACGCCCAACCGACCGCCGAGCACCTGCGCGCCCTGCAACTGGCGGCGCCGATCCTGCGTGACGAGGCGCTGGTGCGTCCCGGCACGGATCTGGACAAGGCGATTGCCGGCCTGGTCGACACCGGCTTCGCGCGCCAGCTCACCAAGGCCTGAGATGGAAAGGCGGGCCATCACTCTGGAAGCGCCGCCGCAAGCAGCGCGCGCGCGCCGCCGCCTCGGCTTCCCTTTGGGCTTGCTGCTGCCGGCCTTGGTTCTGATCGGCGCGGAAGCCGGCGTGCGCGCCGGCCTGGTGCCGGCCAATCTGCTGCCGCCGCCGAGCGCCATCCTCGAATCCCTGTCCTGGCTGCTGGAAAACGGCCTGGCCGGCCACGTCGGCGCCAGCACACTGCGGGTGGCGGCAGGCTTTGCCGCCGGCGCCCTGCTGGCGCTGCCGCTCGGCGCGCTGGTGGCCCTGAACCGGCGCGCGGAAAGCGTGCTCGATCCCAGCTTCCAGGCGCTGCGCGCGATTCCGTCGCTGGCTTGGGTGCCGCTGCTGCTGCTCTGGTTCGGCATCGACGAGGCGCCGAAGATCATCCTGATCGCGATCGGCGCCTTCTTCCCGGTGTACATGGGGGTGGTGGCCGGCATCCGCGGCGTCGACCGCGGCTTGACCGAGGTCGGCTTGCTGTATCGCCTTTCTCCCCTCGCGCTGGCGCGCCGGGTATTGCTGCCGGCGGCCCTGCCCTCGGTGCTGACCGGCTTGCGCAACGGCCTGAGCCTGGCGTGGATGTTCATGGTGGCGGCCGAACTGATCGCCGCCAGCCGCGGCCTGGGCTATCTGCTGACCGACGGCCGCGAATCGAGCCGCGCCGACATCATGCTGGCGGCCATCGTGCTGCTGGCCCTGCTGGGCAAGGCCAGCGACAGCGCGATGCAGGCGCTGGAACGGCGCTGGCTGGCCTGGCGCGACAGCTATGTGGAAAGGGCGACGCGATGAGCTTTCTCGAACTGGCCATCGATGACAAGCGCCACGGCGCGCGCACCGTGCTGCGCGGCCTGCACCTGGGGCTCGACCGGGGCGAGATCGTCAGCCTGGCCGGCGCCAGCGGCTGCGGCAAGAGCACCTTGCTGTCGATCGTGGCGGGACTGGACGGCGACTACCGCGGCGCGGTGCGCCTCGACGGCCGCCAGTTGACGGGGCCGGATGCCGACGTCGGCCTGGTATTCCAGGCGCCGCGCCTGTTCCCGTGGCTGACCGTGGCGCAGAACGTCGTCTTCGGAGGCCACGGACGGCCGAACCTGGAACGGGCCCACGCCCTGCTGGAAGAAGTCGGCCTGAAAGGCTATGGCGATGCGCTGCCCAAGCAGCTGTCGGGTGGCCAGGCCCAGCGCGCAGCCATCGCGCGCGGCCTGTATCTGGAGCCGCACGTGCTGCTGCTGGACGAACCGTTTTCGGCGGTCGACGCCTTCACCCGCATGCGCCTGCAAGACCTGCTGGCGGAAGCGGCGCGCCAGCGCGGGCTGACGGTGCTGCTGGTGACCCACGATATCGATGAGGCGATCTACCTGAGCGACCGCGTGGTGTTGATGGATGGCGTGCCCGGCCCGGTGCGCGCCGAGTTCACGAACGACGCGCCATGGCCGCGCGAGCGCGGCAAGCTGGCGCTATCGCCGTTGAAACCGGCGATCCTCGACAGCCTGCACGCGGTGCACGCCATCTGATGACTCAGGTATTGCGCATCTGCGCCTGCGACACATTGCTGCCCGGCGGCACGCTCTGGGTCAGCCAGACGTTGCCGCCGATGGTCGAACCGGCGCCGATCGTGATGCGGCCGAGGATGGTAGCGCCCGCATAGATGACGACATCATCCTCGACGATCGGATGGCGCGGCGTGCCTTTAACGAGAGCACCGCTCTCGTCGACCGGGAAGCGCTTGGCGCCCAGCGTGACGGCCTGGTACAGGCGCACGCGCTCGCCCAAGATCGCGGTTTCGCCGATGACGACGCCGGTGCCGTGGTCGATGAAGAAGCTGCCGCCGATCTGCGCGCCGGGGTGGATGTCGATGCCGGTGAGCGAGTGACCGATGTCGGCCGCCACCCGCGCCAGGAATGGCACGCCGAGGCGATTCAGGCAATGCGCGATGCGGTGGTAGAGGATGGCGATGGTGCCGGGATAGCACAGCATGATCTCGGCCACCGAGGTGGCGGCCGGGTCGCCGGCCAGCGCGGCCTGCACGTCGGACACCAGCAGCGCGCGAACGGTGGGCAGGCTGGCGGCGAACTCGCGCGTGATGGCGCGGGCGCGCTCGGCCAGCACGGCATCTTCGGTCTGGTCATGCTCGGACGAGAACTCGGGCGAAAAGCGCAGCGCGCGCCGTACCTGCTCGGCCAGGCGGTCGAGCGCTACGTTGAGCGTGTCGGCGACGTAGTAGTCGATGCTTTCGTCATTCAGGTCGGGGCGGCCGTAATGGGTCGGGAACAGGGCGGCGGAAACGCCGTCCACGATCTGGCGCACGATGTCACGTGACGGCAGTTCGCGCACCCTGCCCTGGTGCCGGATATTGTGGGTGGATTCGCGCGAGGTGCGCAATGCGTCGATGACGGGACCGAGGTGCCACTGCACCGATCCACCTTGATGGAAAAATTCGCTGTTCATTCGCCGAGCCTATACGATTCGTTTTTCAATGACTACGATTTTATTGGTATGTCGATATGCGTGCTGTGACGGGCTCAAAAACGCGCTCCGCCGACGGCAGAACTTGCCGCGCAGCAGTTTCTAAGGCAACATCAAGCACCGAATACCTTTTGTAATGACACGACCATGAACCTGCCCTCCCACCAGCTCAGCATGACGGTGCTGATGACGCCCGACACTGCCAATTTTTCCGGCAACGTGCATGGCGGCACCATCCTGAAACTGCTCGACCAGGTCGCCTACGCCTGCGCCAGCCGCTACGCCGGCCGCTACGTGGTGACGATGAGCGTCGACCAGGTGACCTTCCGCCAGCCGATCCACGTGGGCGAGCTGGTGACCTTCCTGGCCGCCGTCAACTACACCGGCCGCAGCTCGATGGAAATCGGGATCAAGGTGATTGCCGAAGACATTCGCAGCAAGGTGGTGCGCCATGTGAACAGCTGCTTCTTCACGATGGTGGCGGTGGGCGACGACAAGAAGCCGGCGGCGATTCCACCGCTGGAACCGTCGACGCCGGATGAACTGCGCCGCTTCGAGGAAGCCAAGGGCCGGCGCGAGTCGCGCCTGGCGCTGGAGCGGGACCATGCGCAACGGATCTCGTCCAAGGGGTAAAGGTTGCCGCGCCTGGGTTGTTGACCCGGCGCAAACGCTGCTATAATTGCGGCCTCTTGGCCTGGTAGCTCAGTTGGTAGAGCAGAGGATTGAAAATCCTTGTGTCGGTGGTTCGATTCCGCCCCGGGCCACCAAGAACATCGTTCACGCAACGCCCACTCATGCAAGTGGGCGTTGTCGTTTGTGGGATTCGTCGCCCAAGATGCCAGCTTCGAAACTGGCATCCCGGCTTATGTATCAGCTGGCAGTGATCCTTTCGATCGCTTTTACAGCCGTCCCGCCACCGGGAACCAACGCGCCGGCCAGTTCCGAGCCCATTTCGAAAAGCATTTCGCGGGTGGTGATCGCCTGCAGCTTTTCTTTGAACCACTGGCCATTTTCGATCACCTCACCCGTTAGGCCGTCGACTTCAATCACGCCTACCTTGTCCTCGGTTGTCCAGGCAAATTCGAATGCAAACACAGGACGATAATAGAGGTACACTTTTTCGATCGTAACGATGTCTTCCTGAAACTCGTGGGCATTGATTACTTCTGCGTCCAGCGTTTGGCGAATCTTCTGCAGAAGCATCGGCAAACGTAGTTGCGGGGCGATCGCTTCGGGCAGTTCCAGTACGGTATGCTCCTGCACTTTGTACTTGTTGATGTAATTCGCCAGGACTCCCTTTTTCAGGTCGCGCGACAGCCCGTCCAGGTGATCTTCGTAATTGATTTTCCTATGGGAGAACTCGACTCCCTGCAGGTTGATCGACCGTTTATTTCCTTGCTCTGCAATCGAATACTCCTTGCCGTTGATGAGAATTTTTTTTGCATACGCATTACCGATCTCCACAGGATAGGTCAGCTCGCGTGAGTAATCGACTGAACGAGTCGTCACTACATGCCAAAAAGGCTCATAACGCAAGACGTGCTTCGAAAGGAGGACAGTTTCCTCTTTGGGGCGTTTGAACGGATTCAACTTCGCCAGCATCCCGAAAGCATTTAATTTTTTCTGATTCGCTTGCTCGGTGGCAGCGCTCAGAGGATAGACCTGGTCGAACACAAATACCTTTTCGGCATTTTCCAAGTATAGAAGAAGTTCCGCCATATCAGACTCGAAAGAAATATTTTGTATATTAAACCATTTCTTCCGTGTCAAAGTTGATGTAGATGTATGAGCGTCTTGCGTCGCCCGCGCACTGCGCCATCTCCACCGGCGGCAAGGTAACGGACAAGAACGACGACACCTGCCCTATCAAATCCGCCGCCTGCTGCCGCACCACCAAGGACATACCTCACGCAACTTCAACCATCACCGGTTGGCGTTTTTGTTCTGGGCAAGCATTCCTAACGGACGCAGTCGTTGTGCCCGCTGCGGTACGCTGGCAGCAACCGCACGTCCGTGCGAAGGGAGGATCGATCATGCATCACATTCGTTGCGGCACCGGCAAGCCTTTGCTACTGATTCATGGCCTTGGCGGCCATTGGCAGAGCTGGAATCCCATCCTGGCCGATCTCGCGACGCGGCGCGAAGTCATCGCGGTGGACCTGCCCGGCTTTGGCCAGACGCCGCGCCTGGCCGGTGAAACCTCGATCCGCACCCTCGCCGATGAGACCGCCGCCTTCCTCCATGCCCATGGCTTGACTGGCATCGATGCGGTCGGCAGCTCGATGGGCGCGCGGCTGGTGCTGGAACTGGCGCGACGCGGTGGGGTCGTCGGCGGCGTGGTGGCGCTCAATCCAGGTGGTTTCTGGAAGGGATGGGAGCGTCACGCGTTCTTCAGCTCGATTTACCTGTCGATCCGGCTGTTGCGGCTGCTGCGCCCTGTGTTGCCGGCGGTCTGCGCCAACCCACTTGGTCGCGCTTTGTTGCTGGCGCAATTTTCTGCACGGCCGACGAAGCTGGCGCCGGACATCGTGAGCGATGAATTGTGCAGCTATGTGGCCTCGCCGGCGTTTGATGAACTGCTGGCCCAGCTCGCCTACGGAGAGGAACAGCAAGGGGCTCCGCGCAACAGCATCGCGCATCCGCTCGTCATTGGCTGGGGACGGCGTGACCGGGTCTGCTTTCCCCGTCAAGCCAGGCGCGCGCTGGCCTTGTTCCCGGATGCTCGACTGCACTGGTTCGAGCGGTGCGGCCATTTCCCGCACTGGGATGCGCCGGAGGACACCGCACAGCTGATTCTGAGCGCACTCGCCGGTACGCGCGCCGATGCCGTAGTCGGGCTCTCGCATGAGCGCCGTGCACAGCAAAGAACAGAGCAACGTGGGAAGATATGCGCTCTTGGCTCACCACTCATTCAAGCAAAGGCAATCAATGACACCGCAAACTGAAACCGCCATCCTGGCCGGCGGCTGCTTCTGGGGCATGGAGGAATTGCTGCGCAGTATGCCCGGCGTGCTCTCAACGCGCGTCGGCTACACTGGCGGAGACGTGCCCAACGCCACCTACCGCAACCATGGCACGCACGCAGAAGCGCTCGAACTGGTGTTCGATCCGGGTCAGATCAGCTATCGCCAGATCCTCGAATTTTTCTTCCAGATCCATGACCCGACCACGGAGAACCGTCAGGGCAACGATCGGGGGATGAGCTATCGCTCTGGCATCTATTATCTCAATGACGCACAAAAGCGCATGGCCGAGCAGACCGTCGCCGACGTCGACGCGTCCGGCCTTTGGCCCGGCAAGGCCGTCACCGAGATCGTCGCGACGGGACCTTTCTGGGAGGCCGAGCCAGAACACCAGGACTATCTGCAACGCATTCCGAACGGCTACACCTGCCATTTCATCAGGCCGGGCTGGAAGCTGCCCGTCAGCCAGTGATCTGAGCAAGCCCGGTACGGCCTGGTCGCCCGGTTGCTGAAGCAGAAGATTGAAAATTCGTGTGTCGGTGCTTCGATGTCGCCCCGGGCTCAGCTGCTGATTTAGCTAGTCACTTTCCTGGCGCATCCAGATAGAAGATGGCGTACAGCTTGGCGCCGGAATTGACGGTCGGCTTATCGATCTTGATCTGGGCGCAGTCCTCGGCCACCAGGCTGCGCCAGTTGGTGATGCCTGCGTTGGCGAACACGGAATTGACCTTGCATGCCAGGCTCATGTCGAGCGCCAGGCGGGCGTTGCGCTGCTCACCCTTGGCGTAATTGACGCCGCGGATCTCGATGCCGAAGCTGCTCAGCCACGGCTCCCACAGGCCCATTTCCACACCCTGCACGATCCGCTCCAACATGGTGTCCAGCGACACTCCTTTCTTGACGACTGCACGCAGCAATTGCAGCGATGGCGCCGTGCGCATATCGGTGCTCTGCTTGCCCGCGCCGCTTTCATTGATGGCGGTCAACTCCTTCGAGAAGGCGGCATCGCGTTCGGTGTAGTCGCGCATCCGGTGGTAGAACTCGGCATCGAGGAAGGGATTTGCCACTCGGCCGGTGGATGCCCCGGCTGGCTGTTTGGCTGGAGGCTGTTGTTTGTTGGTCATGGCAGTGGCTTTGGAGTGGTAGGCGCGCAGTGTAGCACCCGCGCCCTGCGCGTTGTGCGCAAGGAGAGTACTTACGACGCGGTTTTCCGCATCTGGCCGGCAGCGATCGAGCTCATTCTTTCCGTTCCCTGAATTCACCTTCAATGACCGTATCGTCGGTGCGCTCGGGGCGCTTTTGGCCGGCGAATGTGAACACAGACGACATGCGATCGACAATCGTTCGCCGCAGCCATGGGTAAGCGAGAACAAACGCCGTTGCGACACCGGTAAACAGTGCCGGCACGTAGTCGCCCCGCGCCACGAAGGTGAACAGGCACAGTGCAAGCAAGCTCACGATGAGCGGTCGACGGACAGGCTTGGGCAAGAGGCCGACAATGCGCAGCCTGCCCTCTTTTATCCACGGAAATCTCGCGAAAAGAACGCCGAGCAGCAGCCCTGCCGCGATCCGGCCCGCGCCGAGATAATAGGCCACCACCCCGATGACGAGAAAACCCGTATAGGTCATTGTCCCGGCAAAGGCGGCCAACATAAGTATCGCAACGGCGGCCGTCAATCTTGGCCTGCCGATTGCCGCAGTGATGAGAAAACGTAGGATGTCTGTACTCCTGAAAATGGGCAGTGAGGCTATGGCAAATTCTAACAGCCGCACCTGTTTCAGGGCGCCTGGCGCCTAGCGCGCCCCGCCCTGCGCCTGCGCCATTTCCACCGCCGGCAAGGTGACGGTCAAGAACGACGACACCTGCCCGATCAAATCCGCCGCCTGTTGCCGCACCTGCTTCATCTGCAATACGGACAACTCGGCCTGGCGCACCGCCTGCTGGATCAGCGTGCGCCGCTGCACGAGCGCATCGCGCAAGGCCGCATCCGGCGCATCCTCGACCAGTGTCGACACCACGGCCAGCACGAGCAGGTGCAAGCCCAGTCCCTTTGCCGACTCTTCCAGATTACGCATGGCGACTTCGCTGTCGGTCATCAGCTGCATGAGCTGCGTGCGGGAGGATGTGAGCACCGGCCGGTACTCGGCAGGCGTCGTCGGGCGACGGAACAGCCGGCCGAACATGCTCGGCGCGCCCTTGGTGGTCTCGAGCGCGGCTTCAAGCAGCGCCGGCACGCTCATCTGCGTGAATGTCAATACGAGTTCGGTGATGGGCTGGAGCAGCGCCGCCTGTTCCATCAGCGGCCCTTCGGCCCACTCGGTCACCAGCACCAGCTTCACTGGCAGGATGCGGCGAAACAGGATGGCCAGGCGCTGCTCCGAATGCGCGAACACGTTCGGATAATCGGCGTGGACGGTGGCGAGCGCATCGCGCACCGCCGGATGGTCTTCGCTGTCGAACAGCGGCCGGGCCACGGTTTTCCTGGTCACGGCAGAAGCAGCCGGAACCGCAGGAACATCGTCGAAGGACAGCGCCCTGGGCGGACCATTCCGATCGGGCGCAGCCGGGTCATCGTGCTCATCGCCAAAATCGAACGCCCGCGGCCCGACCGGATGGCCGACCGGATCGGAGGGCGGCTCCGGCGCGTCGCCAAAGTCGAATGCCTTGGGCTTCTGGTTTGTCATCGATCTACCTGCCGGCGCGAAGCCATCAGCGCTTCGAAAGAGAACGCGTAACGCTGCTCAGACGGTGCCGCCCAGCTTGCGGATGAAGGTCGCCAGGCTCAGCTTGAAGCCCGCGCCGACGGCCTGGAAACGCCACTCGCCATCCTTGCGGTACAGCGAACCGAATTGCAGCGCGGTCTTGTCCGAGTAGTCTTCGTTCAGATTGTATTGCGCGATCGTCTCGCCGGTATCGGCGTTGTACACCTTCACATAGGCGCCGGAAACACTGCCGAAGTTCTGCTTGCGCACTTCGGCATCGTGGATGGTGACCACGATCGGCATTTCCATCACCGCCGCATCGACCTTGGCCAGGTCGACGGTGATGACTTCGTCGTCGCCATCCTTGTCGCCCGTGCGGTTGTCGCCCGAGTGCACCACGGCGCCATCGGGCGAGGTCGTGTGGTTGTAATAGACGAAGTGGGCGTTGCTGATCATAATCGGATGGTCGTCCGCGTCCTTCTTGCACAGGAACACCGACGAGTCGAGATCGAAGGCATGGCCCTCGGCCGCATTGACCTTCCATCCGAGGCCGATCCGTACGCGCTTCAAGCCCGGTGCGGATTTTTCGAGGTTGATGCGGTGGCCAGTCTGGAGCGTCGTCGACATGAGCTTTCCTTGTATAGTGAGTTGAAATTACGCCGCGCCTGGCGAGAACCTGGTAATCAGCTCTTGCTCCAGCGCTTGCAGTTTCGGCAGTTCGTCGCGGCGGCGCTGCTGGCCTTCGTTCGAGATCTGCTCGAGCTTGTCGAACGCGGTCACCAGCTGCGTCTGGACGTGCTGCGCGGTTTCAAGACTGACGATGGAGCGCTGCTTGGCGCGCGCGACCGTCTCGGTATTTTCCAGCAGCATATCGGCTTGGGCGCGGAAGGCTGCGTCGGTGGCGTCGTAGGCCGCGTTGGCGACCGCCGCGCTCTGCTTGGCTTCCAGCTGCAGCAGGTAGAGCGAGAACACATTGCGCCAGGCCGGGATCGACACGTTGACGATGTCCGTAAAGGTATCCGTCAGGGCGCGCGCGTTGTCTTGCGACAGGCGGATTTGCGGCACCATCTGCGTGGCCATCAGCATGGCGCGGCGCAGGTCGTCGATGCGTTTTTCGAGACGCTCGAGACGGCGCCTGAGCTCCGTCGCCTGCTGCGCCTCAAAGGCATTGGCCGCCGCGGTTTGCTGCGCGACCGCCTGGCGCAGCCGGTCGGCCCAGGCTTCGCCCTTCTTCACGTCGGCGTCCAGGCCCTGATAGTAGACCTCGAGGCCCTTGTACATCTCGTCGAAATCGTGGATGCGCGCCCGGTGCACATTGGCGTGGCGCGTCATCTCCGTCACCAGGGTGTCCATGCGCGATTCGACCACCTGGTATTGCGACAGCATCTTTTCCTTGACCGAGCCGAACATGTTCGACACGCGCGACAGCAGGCCGCCCGACTTGAGCTTGGCCGGGTCCAGTCCCTTCGAGGTGGCGATCAGTTCGTTCAGCTGCGTACCGAACACGTCGGCGTCAGAGGCGCGCACGGTGCCCAGCAGCTTGGCCGACACCTTCGCCACACCCGGCCCGGCGGCGCTGCCCAGGGTCTCGATGGCCTTGTCGTCGATGCCGGTGAGATCGACCGGGATCATCGGTGCCGAGCTCGCCTCCGGCCGCAGTGCCGGCAGCGCGTCCGGCGTGAGGGCCGGATCCGGCAAGGGCGGCAGACCGGCGGCCGGCGTCACGGGGGTCGTCGAGGCGGCCTTCGCTTCGTCTTCGGAGGAGAACAGCGGTTTCATGGAATCCCTCGGGTTGGTATGACAACATCAATAGCTTACCACTGGACAATCGGGCTGCAAGGGTTTCTGCGGCGAGCAATCTGCCTCTTGTATTGCACCTGGACCATCATGCTATTCTTGCATTGCCCTGACCACCTAGAGAAGACATGACCCGCTCGCTCCCCCATACCCTGCACACTACGCTGCGCACCGCGCTGCGCACTGCGCTGTGCACCGCGCTGTTCGCCGCCCTCCCCGCCGTCGCCCAAGTCAAGACGCCGGCCACGCCGGAAAAAATGAACCAGTTGTATAGCGACTACTGGGAAGACTACCTGCGCGAAAACCCGATCGCCGCCACCTTCAATGGCGACCATCGCTACAACGACCGCTTCGGCCCGACCTCGTCGGCCGAGAGCCGCAAGCAGACCCGCGCGCTGGCCGAGAAATACCTCGCCAGCAGCGACAAGTTCGATCCGGCGCCGCTGCCCTCGGAAGACCGCATCAGCTATGATCTGCTGCGCTACCGCCTGCAGCAAGACCTCGACAGCCTGCGCTTCCCGTCCGACCTGGTGCCGGTCGATCAGTTCTCGGGCCTGCATCTGCTGATGGCGCAACTGGGTTCGGGCGCGTCGACGCAGCCGTTCCAGACCGTGCAGGATTACGAGAACTGGCTCAAGCGCGCCGCCGGCTACGCGCCGGCCGTCGACGACAGCATTGCCAATATGCGCGCCGGCATCAAGCAGGGCATCGTGATGCCGAAGGCGCTGATCCAGCGCGTGCTGCCGCAGCTCGAGAACGTCGGCAGCGACAATCTCGACACCAGCACCTATATGGGTCCGACCAAAAAATTCCCGGAGTCGTTTAGCGCCGCCGACAAGGCACGCTTGACCGCGGCCTACGGCAAGATGGTGCGCGAACAGCTGGCGCCGGCCAACCGCAAGCTGCTGGCCTTCATGAAGGACACCTACCTGCCTGCGGGCCGCGACACGGCCGGCATTGGGTCCCTGCCAGGCGGCAAGGAATGGTATGCCTTCCTCGCGCGCCGCTCCACCACCACCGATCAGACGCCGGAAGAAATCCACGAGATCGGCCTGCGCGAAGTCGCGCGCATCCGCGCCCAGTTCGAGGAAGCCAAGGTCAAAGTCGGCTTCCAGGGCACGCTGAAGGAATTCTTCAATCACCTCAACACCGCGCCCGAGCTGCGTTTCAAGTCGCGTGAAGAAATCCAGGCAGCCTACGAGGCGATGCGTCCGCGCGTCGAGGCCAAGGTCGACCAGCTGTTCGCGCGCGTGCCCAAGGCGCCGTTCGAGATCCGTCCGGTGGAAGCCTTCCGCGAAGTGAGCGCCGCCCCGGCCTCTTACCAGCGCGGCTCGGTCGACGGCAAGCGTCCCGGCGTCTTCTACTTCAACGCCTACAAGCCGGAGACCCGCACCAACTTCACGACCACCGCCTTCTTCCTGCACGAAGCGATTCCCGGGCACCACTTCGAGCGCAGCCTGGCGCAGGAAACCACCGGCCTGCCGGCCTTCCGCCGCTTCGGCGGCAGCACCGCCTTCTCGGAAGGCTGGGGCCTGTACAGCGAAATGCTGGGCCAGGAAATCGGCATGTACAACGACCCATGGCAGTGGGTGGGCCGCCTGACCGCCGAAATCTGGCGCGGCGTGCGCCTGGTGGTCGACACCGGCATCCACTCGAAAGGCTGGACCCGCGAGCAGGCGATCGCCTACTTCATGGACAACGTGCCGCAGAACGAAGTGACTGCGGTGCAGGAAGTCGAGCGCTATATCGCGATTCCCGGCCAGGCCCTGAGCTACAAGATCGGTGAACTGAAGCTGCGCGAACTGCGTACGCGCGCCGAGAAGACCCTGGGCAAGGACTTCGACCTGCGCGCCTTCCATAACGAGGTGCTGTCGCACGGCGCGGTGCCGCTCGACGTACTCGAAGCGGCGACCGACCGCTGGATCGCGGCCCAGAAGAAGGGCTGATCGGGTTTATTCCGGAGTTACCTCCACCTCCTGGCTGACCACGGTGCGACGGCCATCCCGGCCGACCACCGTGGCCGTTACCGTGTAGTTCCCCGGCGCCGAGAAACTGTGGCTGGCGCGCGCGCTGGCCACGCCGGCGCGCTCGTCGATCCGACGCGCCGTCCCGCCACTGCCATCACCCCACGACCAATCGACGCCGCGCGTGCCGACCTGGTCGCCATCCACGAAAGACACCGATGCCTGCAGCGGCGCACCGACCTCGATCGTGCGTTCAGCGACGATCGGCCCAACCGTGTGTCCGGCTTTGCGTCCATCATTCGGCTTGAGTAATACCAGTCCGGCATTCGAGCTGGCCACGATCTCGCCCCGGTCATTGATCGCCATCGCGTGTTCAAGCACCAGCGTCGGCGGCACGCGGCGCAGGCGCCGGTTCAGGTCCAGCATGCCGCCGTTAGCGCTCCAGACGAAAGCGCGCATGGCGCCGGCCTTATCCTCGGCAAAGCCGACGATCTGCCCCTTCGCATTGACGCCGCGCGCGACCGAGGTCCTGCCTCCCAGGGTGCCGAGTTCGCGCATGCCGCCGCGCCGCGTCCACGACATCGCGCGCTGGCGTCCGTCGGCAAAACCGATGCCGCCCGCGATGTGCAGGCCCGGCGTCATCGCATTGACCCAGGCCGTGGTGCCGCGGCCGATCCCGAGGTCGACCATGCCGGTGGCGCGCGTCCACAGGAAGGGCCGATCGCCTCCATCGTCCCAGGAAGGTAGACGATTGCCCGCCACCTCGCCACCGGCGCCGACGGCCACGGGCGACGATTCGACGCTGCCCAGCGTGTCGATGTCGACCAGGCCGCTCGCGCGGGTCCAGGCGAACACGCGCGTGAATTCGTCGTCGATCGTGGTCACGCCGGCGATCAGGCCGGCGTCGTTGAGCACGCGGCCGGCAGGTTGCTGGAAGGCCGGCGTGACGCCCAGGTCTTCCACGCCGCCGGCATGGCTCCAGCGGAACGGACGCGCCGAGTCGCCGAACGAGCCGGTGACGACGCCGCGGTTGTTGATGGCCCAGCCGTACGAGCGGCCCCGGCCCGGTTCGGCGCGGATGTCGAGCATGCCGCCGCCCGCACTCCAGACGAAGGCGTTCTCGACGCCCTGTTCGTTGACCGAGGTGCCGGCGACCTGGCCGGCCTCGTTCAGGCCGTTCGCGTAGGCGATGCCGCCGCCTAGCGAGCCGATATTGCGCACCGAGGCGCCATCATAAAAGAAGCCGGCCGTGCGGTTGCCATTCACCATCGAGAATGCGACCTGGCCCGCGGCGTTGATGTGCGGGTAGGTCGCGATCGTGCCGGGGCCCAGATTGATCACGCGGTAGCTTGCAGGCGGGCCGCCATGCCTGCGCTCGGCCTGGGAAGCATCCGGCGCCGGCTGCGCGAGCGCCGCATTGGCGGCGCCTGTGAGCAGGAGCAGCGCAACAAGACGACGCATCTTCTCCGAGGTGGGGCGTATCGGTACGTCATGGCTTCGAGCGAATCGCATGTTTTCTCCATAAAAGATGAACGCCGGGCCCGCTGCCCGGCAATATCGGGCGACGGGCTCGATCATCTGTCAGGGGCGCCGCGCACGATCACGACCGGCGCAGAGCCGTGCGCTCATCTGTCCTGGGCCAAGGCATGCTGTGGCGTGCATCGCACAGCTTTCGTGCACACGATATGAGGCGTTGTCTTACACGCGTTAAACAGCCTGATATTTACTGTTAAATTATTAATCCCGGCACCCCTGCTCATCCCTGTATTACTTACTGGTCCTGTCATGAAAACTTTTCACTGCGATAAGTGCGCACAGCAAATATTTTTTGAGAATACGCTCTGCTTCAATTGTGAAAGTACGCTCGGCTACCAACCGCTGACCCGCAGCATCAACAGCTTCGAACAGACCGACGACGGCCTGTGGCGCAGCCTGAACCGCAGCGACGCGGGCAAAATGTACAAACAATGCGCCAATTACGTCCAGCACAATGTGTGCAACTGGATGCTGCCGGCCGACGATCCACACGATCTGTGCGAGTCGTGCCAGCTGACCGTGGTCATCCCCGCGCTGTCGACCGAAAAAAACCTCATCCTGTGGTCGCGCCTCGAAGCGGCCAAGCGCCGCCTGCTGTTTTCGCTGGCGATGCTGAACCTGACCCCGGCATCGAAGGAAGCCGAACCCGAAACCGGCCTGGCCTTCCAGTTCCTGGAAGACGGCGTGAGCGATCAATGCGTGATGACCGGCCACGACAATGGCCTGATCACGCTGAACATCGCCGAAGCGGACCCGGCCGAACGCGAACGCACGCGCGAACAGATGCACGAACGCTATCGCACGCTGCTGGGACACTTCCGTCATGAAAGCGGCCACTACTACTTCGACCGCCTCGTGGTCGGCAGCAAGTGGATCGATGAGTTCCGCGCCCTGTTTGGCGACGAACGCCAGGACTATGGCGAGGCGCTCAAGCGCCACTACGACGCCGGTCCGGCCGCCGACTGGGAGTCGCGCTTCGTGAGCAGCTATGCCAGCTCGCACCCCTGGGAAGACTGGGCCGAGACCTGGGCCCATTACCTGCACATGATCGACACGCTCGAGACGGCGCATGCCTGCGGGCTGGCGCTCAAGCCGCGCAAGGCCGACGAACCGGTGCTCGACGGCATTACCCTGCCCATGAAGGCCGATTCGTTCGACGACACCCTGCACGACTGGTTCGCGCTGACCTATGTGCTCAATAGCCTGAACCGCAGTATCGGCATGCCGGATTCCTACCCCTTCAAGCTCAGTACGCCGGTACTGGAAAAGCTGGAATTCGTGCACAAGGTCGTGCGCTCACGGGCGGTCAAGGCTGCGGCCTGACACGGCGGGACGCTGCCCCATCGTGAGGCGGGAGCGCGAATTTTCATCACGACGGTGCGGCGCGCCATAAATTGGTGCGCCGCCGTTTCAGCGCGTCTGGGTCTGGGTTTGGGTTTGGCTCTGCGTCTGGGTCTGCGTTTGAGTCTGTGTTTGGGACTGTGTCTGCGCCGGAACGGCGTCAGGCGCCGGCGGCGCCACCGGGATCAGGAAATCGCGGCTGATCCCATTGCCCAGTTCGTCGACCGACGCCAGGAAACGCGTCAGGAACTCGTGCAGGCCTTCTTTCAGGATGTCGCCGATCGAGGCCGCCCTGAGCTGGCCGTACAGCCCTTCGGCCAGGCGCTCGGTGTCGTGCGACAGCTCATTGCGCACATCGTGCAGGTTGGCGACGACGGCGCACATGCAGGCGACCAACGAGCGCGGCATCTTTTCGTTCCCGATCAGGAGCGCCGCCACCCTTTCCGGCGTGATGGCGTCGCGATACACCTTGCGGTAGATCTCGAACGCCGATACCGAGCGCAACAGCGCCGCCAGGTAGTAGAACTCGCCCTGGGCCCCGGCCTGGATCGTGTCCGACGCCAGGAACCTGAACTTGACGTCGAGGATGCGCGCAGTATTGTCGGCCCGTTCCAAGAAGGTGCCCAGGCGAATGAAGTTGAACGCTTCGTCCTGCAGCATCGTGCCCAGCGTAACGCCGCGCGACATGTGCGAGCGGTACTTGACCCATTCCAGGAACTGGCTGGGATCGCGCTCGAACAGGCGGTCCTTCAGGTGCTGCTGCAGCATGAGCCAGGTGGTGTTTTCGGTCTCCCATACCTCGGTGGTCAGGGTGCCGCGCACGGCCCGCGCATTCTCGCGCGCCGCCCGCAGGCAGCTGGTGATCGACGACATATTGTCCGGATCGCGCACCATGAAGTCGATGACGTCCTTCTGCGTCAGCGCGCCGTACTTGGCCGAGAACTGCGATTCCAGTTCGGACACACCCAGCATGGTGCGCCAGCCCTGCTGCTCGGCGCGCTCCGATTGCGGCATCAGCGAATACTGGACGCGCACGTCGAGCATGCGCGCAGTGTTCTCCGCCCGTTCGGTATAGCGGGCCATCCAGTACAAATGATCTGCGGTGCGGCTCAACATGCTAATTCTCCAGTATCCAGGTGTCTTTCGTGCCGCCGCCCTGCGACGAGTTCACCACCAGCGACCCTTCCTGCAATGCGACGCGGGTGAGCCCGCCCGGCACCATCGACACGGTCTTGCCCGACAAGACGAAGGGGCGCAGGTCGATATGGCGCGGCGCGATGCCCGACTCGACATAGGTGGGGCAGGCCGACAACGCCAGCGTCGGCTGGGCGATATAGCCCTCCGGATTGGCCACCAGGCGCGCGCGGAACGCCTCGATCTCGGCCGCGGTCGAGGCCGGCCCGACCAGCATGCCGTAGCCGCCGGCGCCGTGCACTTCCTTGACCACCAGTTCCGGCAGCCTGGACAGGGTATAGGCGAGGTCTTCCTTCTTCCGGCACTGGTAGGTCGGCACGTTGTTGAGGATCGGCTTTTCGCCCAGGTAGAACTCGATCATGTCCGGCACATACGGGTAGATCGACTTGTCGTCGGCCACGCCGGTGCCGATGGCATTGGCCAGCGTCACCCGGCCGGCGCGCACCGCGTCGAGCAGGCCCGGCACGCCCAGCGTGGATTCGGGACGAAACGCGAGCGGATCGAGGTAGTCGTCGTCGATCCGCCGATAGATCACGTCGACCTGCTTCGGCCCGCGCGTGGTGCGCATGTAGACGGTGGCGCCGCTGACGTACAGGTCTTGCCCCTGCACCAGCGCCACGCCCATCTGCTGGGCCAGGAAGGCGTGCTCGAAATAGGCCGAGTTATGCATGCCGGGCGTGAGCACGACCACGGTCGGGTCCTGGCTGCCGTGCGGCGCCACGGTGCGCAGGTTGTCGAGCAGCAGGTCGGGATAATGCTCGACCGGCGCCACCCGGTTGCGCGCGAACAGCGCCGGGAACAGCCGCATCATCATCTTGCGGTTTTCCAGCATGTACGACACGCCCGACGGCACGCGCAGATTGTCTTCCAGGACGTAGAACTCGCCCTCGCCTGCGCGCACGATATCGACGCCGGCAATGTGGGCATAGATGTCGGACGGCAGCTTGACGCCCTGCATGGCGGGCCGGTACTGCGCATTGTTCAGGATCCGCTCCGGCGGAATGATGCCCGCCTTGAGGATCGTCTGGTCGTGATAGACGTCGTGCAGGAAGCGATTCAGGGCCGTTACGCGCTGGACCAGGCCGGCCTGCAGCCGGGTCCACTCCGCGGCGTTGATCACGCGCGGAATGATGTCGAACGGGATCAGCCGCTCCTTGCCGGCGTTATCGCCGTAGACGGCGAAGGTGATGCCCACCCGCTGGAAATTGAGTTCGGCTTCGGCCCGTTTCTGGTCGATCAGATGGGACGGCTGCTGTCCGAGCCAATTGGCGAACGCGCCATAGTGAGGCCGTACAGTTGCCGCATCGGAATACATTTCATTGTAAAAGTGTGGCATCGGTTCCTCCTGCCAAGAAGTGCTATCAAGAAACGTGCCAGCGGTGCGAGCGCATTTGATGGATGGATTATATTGCGGGTACAAATCATGCTTAAACACCCCTGAACTGCGCCAATTTTTTGCGCCTGAAAAACGCGCGGACATCGACCCGCGCCGCACCCGAAAGGCACTCTCCCATGGCCATCCGTATCGCGCTACACCACAAGACCAGCTATCGCTACGACCGGCTGGTAAAGCTGTCGCCGCATGAAGTGCGCCTGCGCCCGGCGCCCCATGCGCGCACCCCGATCCTGTCGTATTCGCTGACGGTGCAGCCGCAAGACCATTTCATCAACTGGCAACAAGACCCCTACGGCAATTACATCGGACGTTTCGTCTTCCCCGAAGCGACGGACATCCTCGAGTTCACGGTCGACCTGGTTGCGGACATGACCGTCATCAACCCCTTCGATTTCTTCATCGAGAGCTATGCCGAGACCTTTCCCTTTGCCTATCCAGCCGCGCTCAAGACCGAGCTGAGTCCCTACGTCCAGGCCGAAGCGCCCGGTCCGCGGCTTCTGGAATGGGTCGCCGCGATGCGCGCCGACCTGCTGGCCAAGCCCATGAGCACCAATGACTTCCTGGTGGCCATCAACCAGCGCCTGCAGCGCGACGTCGCTTACCTGCTGAGGATGGAGCCGGGGGTGCAGACGCCGGAAGACACGCTCGAAAAAGGCTCCGGCTCCTGCCGCGACACCGGCTGGCTGCTGGTGCAGATCCTGCGCGAGCTGGGCCTGGCGGCACGCTTCGTCTCCGGCTACCTGATCCAGCTGAGCGCCGACCAGGCCGCACTCGACGGCCCCAGCGGCCCGCTCGAAGACTTCACCGACCTGCATGCGTGGACCGAGGTGTACATCCCCGGCGCCGGCTGGATCGGGCTCGACCCGACTTCGGGCATGCTGGCCGGCGAAGGCCATATTCCGCTCGCCTGCACGGCGATGCCGTCGTCGGCCGCGCCGGTCACGGGCTTTTCGGACAAGGCCGAAGTCACCTTCGTCCATGAGATGAAGGTCACCCGCATCCATGAAGATCCGCGCGTGACCAAGCCCTATACCGAACAGGATTGGCAAGCCATCGACCGCCTGGGCCGGCAGGTCGATGCCGATCTGCAGGCCCAGGACGTGCGCCTGACCCAGGGGGGCGAACCCACTTTCGTCTCGATCGACGATATGGACGGGCCGGAATGGAATACCCTCGCCCACGGCGACAAGAAGCGCGAGCTGGCCGGCAACCTGATGCACCGGCTGAAGGAGCACTTCGCACCGGGCGGCATGCTCCATTACGGCCAGGGCAAATGGTATCCGGGCGAGCCGCTGCCGCGCTGGGCGCTCAATATCTTCTGGCGCGTCGACGGCCAGCCGATGTGGTCCGACCCCGAGCTGTTCTCGGACGAACACCTCGACGACGGCTATCGCAGCGAAGACGCCGGTCGCTTTACGGTGGAACTGGTCAAGACGCTCGGCCTGCCCGCAGGCAGCGCGATCGCGGCCTATGAAGACGTGCTGTTGCAGGCCCAGCGCGAGCAGGCGCTGCCGCGCAATCTGGACCCGCTGCAGGCCGACCTGAAGGCGCCGGAGGAACGGCGCCGGCTGGCGCGCCTGCTCGAGCGCGGCCTGGGCCAGGTGGCCGGCTACGTGCTGCCATTGCAGGCGAGGGAATACGATCCGGCCGTCATGCTGGGCACCAGCTGGCGCACCTCCCCCTGGCCGCTGCGGCGCGAAAACCTGTACCTGATCGAAGGCGACTCGCCGATCGGCCTGCGCCTGCCGCTGGCCACGCTGCCATGGGTGCTGCCCGAGGAACGCGATCCCGATTTCGACGTCGACCCGTTCGCGCCGCGCGCCGCGCTGCCGGCGGCGAAAAAAGACAAGCGCCCGGTGCTCGGCCTTGCCGCCGGCAAATCGGCGGACAAGGCCGGCAAGGCGGCCGCCCCGGCCGCCCCAACTGAGTCCGCGCCGCGCGACGTGATCCATACCGCGCTGTGCGTCGAAGTGCGCGGCGGGCGCCTGCACGTCTTCATGCCGCCGCAAAAACGCATCGAGGATTACCTGGCGCTGGTGGCGGCGGTCGAGGCCACGGCCGCCAGGCTCAAGATGAAGCTGCGGATCGAAGGCTATGCGCCGCCGCGCGACCCGCGCATCAAGCTGCTCAGCGTCACACCCGATCCGGGCGTCATCGAGGTCAACATCCATCCGGCGGCCACCTGGGACGAGCTGGTGCACAATATGACGACCCTGTACCAGGAAGCGCGCCTCACGCGCCTGGGCACCGAGAAATTCATGCACGACGGCCGCCATACCGGCACCGGCGGCGGCAACCACGCCACCCTGGGCGGCGCCACCGCCGAAGACAGCCCGATGCTGCGCCGCCCCGACCTGCTCAAGAGCCTGATCACCTACTGGCAAATCCATCCGGCCCTGTCCTACCTGTTCTCGGGCACCTTCATCGGGCCGACCAGCCAGGCGCCGCGGGTGGACGAGGCGCGCGACGACAACCTGTACGAGCTGGCGATCGCCTTCCAGCAGATGGACCAGGTACTGCCCACCATGCACCCGGGCGACAAGCCGTGGATGGTCGACCGCCTGCTGCGCAACCTGCTGGTCGACCTGACCGGCAATACGCACCGCGCCGAATTTTCGATCGACAAGCTGTATTCGCCGGATGGCCCCACCGGGCGCCTGGGACTGGTGGAATTCCGCGCCTTCGAGATGCCGCCCCACGAACGCATGAGCCTGTTGCAGATGCTGTTGCTGCGCGCGCTGGTGGCGCGCTTCTGGAAACAGCCCTGCCAGGCCAGGCTGGTGCACTGGGGCACCGCCCTGCACGACCGCTGGATGCTGCCGCATTTCGTGGCCCAGGATATCCGCGATGTCGCGCGCGACCTGCGCGCGGCCGGCTATGCCTTCGAAGACAGCTGGTTCGATCCCTTCATCGAGTTCCGCTTCCCGCGCTTCGGCAGTGTCGTCTACGAGGGCGTCGAGATGGAGTTGCGCCAGGCGATCGAGCCATGGAACGTGCTGGGCGAGGAAGTCTCGGCCGGGGGCACCGCGCGCTATGTCGATTCGTCGGTCGAGCGCATGCAGCTGCTGGTCACCGGCCTGACCGATGGCCGCCACGTGGTGGCCTGCAATGGCCGCCTGCTGCCCCTGCATCCGACGGGCGTCCCGGGGCAATACGTGGCCGGCGTGCGCTTCCGGGCCTGGAGCCCCTGGTCGGCGCTGCACCCCAGCATCAAGGTGCAGGCCCCGCTCGTGTTCGACCTGGTCGACACCTGGAACGGACGCTCGATCGGCGGCTGCACCTATCATGTCGTGCATCCAGGCGGGCGCAATGAAACCGGTTCGCCGGTCAATGCCAACGCCGCCGAGGCGCGCCGGTTTGCGCGGTTCTGGCCGCATGGCCACACGCCGGGCCCATTCACCGTACGCAAGGAGGAACTCAATCCAGGCTTCCCGATGACGCTGGATTTGCGCTGGCAGCCGGTTTGACCTATTGTTTCGTACCAAACGTATTGCTGCCTTCATGTCCAACCAGTTACTAGCCCACTATCTCGCCGCGCCCGACGGTTTCGATGAAATGCTCGACGCGGCCAAGACGCCGCGTGCCCACTGGCGCGCGCTGCTCGCCAACCTGGAGCAGGAAGCGCCGGGCATGATGCGCCAGCGGCGCGAGATGGTGCAGCGCCAGGTGCGCGAGAACGGCGTGACCTATAACGTCGCCGCCGACGCCCACGGCAAGGAGCGGCCATGGGACCTGAACGTGCTGCCGCTGATCCTGCCGCATGAGGAATGGAGCGGCATCGAGGCGGCCGTGATCCAGCGCGCCACCTTGCTCAACAAGATTCTGGGCGATGTGTATGGCAAGCAGGAGATGCTGCACGAAGGCCTGCTGCCGCCGGCGCTGGTCGACGGCCATGCCGGCTTCTTGCGCCCTTGCCACGGCATGCGGCACCACGACGACGTCGCCCTGCATTTCTATGCGGTCGACCTCGCGCGCGCGCCCGATGGCCGCTGGTGGGTCATGGCCGACCGCACCCAGGCGCCATTCGGCGCCGGCTATGCGCTGGAAAACCGCGCCATCATCGCCCCCACCTTCCCCGACCTGCTGCGCGAACTGAAGGTGCAGCCTCTCGGCAGGTTCTTCCGCACCATGCACGACAGCCTGGTGCACTGGGGGCGCATGTGCGCGGCCACCGGCGACCATCCCGCGCCGCTGCGCGAGGGCGAGGCGCCGCTGATCGTGCTGCTTACGCCCGGCCCGCGCAGCCAGAGCTACTACGAACAGGCCTACCTGGCGCGCTATCTCGGCCTGCCGCTGGTCGAAGGCGGCGACCTGACGGTGCGCGACGGGGTGGTGTACCTCAAGACCCTGGCCGGCCTGCACCGGGTGCATGTGATCATGCGCCGGGTCGACGACGAATCGTGCGATCCGCTCGAACTGCAGCACTCGCTGCTGGGCGTGGCGGGGCTGACCCAGGCCGCCATGCGCGGCAATGTGCTGGTCGCCAACAGCCTCGGCTCGAGCCTGCTCGAATCGGGCGCCCTGCTCGGCTTCCTGCCGGCGCTGTCGAAGCGCCTGCTGGGCGAACCCCTGAAAATGCCGTCGGTGGCCACCTGGTGGTGCGGCGAGCCGAGCGCGCTGGACACCGTCATCGCCAGGCTCGATCGCCTGGTCATCAAGCCCAGCTTTTCACAGCGTCCGCAGGCTGCGCTGTTCGGCCAGGACCTCGATGGCGAGGCGCGCGCGGCCTTCGTCGCCAGGATGCGCGCCAACCCCAACGATTACATTGCCCAGGAACTGGTGCGGCTGTCGCAGTCGCCCGTATGGCGGGACGGGCCGGCGCCCGGCCTGGAGGCGCGCGCCGTCGGCTTGCGGGTGTTTGCCTGCGCCACCCCGAACGGCTACGTGGTGATGCCCGGCGGCCTGACCCGGGTCGCTACCGGGCCGGATGCGCGGGTGCTGACGATGCAGATGGGCGGAGCCAGCAAGGACACCTGGGTCCAGGCGCGAGCCAGGGTCGAAGTGCACCGCCTGCAGCAGCGCAGCATCTCCGGCCGCGACCTGGTGCGGGAAGACACCAACCTGTCGAGCCGCGTGGCGGAAAACCTGCTGTGGTTCGGACGCCATGCGGAACGCACCGACAATATCTGCCGCCTGCTGCGGGTCGCGCTCGATTTTTTGTTCAACGTCCGTTTCGACCAGCGCGGCGCGGAATGGCCGACCGTCGAGGCGCTGTGTATCTGGTTCGGCCTGCTCGACGAAGGGAAAAAGCCGGCCACGCCAGGCACAACCCAAACCGGCCCCATCTTTACCGATGCCGAGATCGAGTCGGCCCTGCTGACGGCGGTTGTCTCGCCTACGGTTCCCGGCCTGGCACGGCAGCAGCAGCAGTTGCACCGGCTTGCCGGGCAGCTGCACGAACGCTTCTCGGTCGACAACTGGCGTGCACTGAACCGGATGGTGCAACCCGCCGCCTCCGTCGGCGAGCGGCCATCGCAGTCGGGGGTCATGACGATCCTCGACGATGCCGCCGCCGCGCTGATGACGCTGGCCGGCTTCGCCCTCGATGGCATGACGCGCGATCTGGGCTGGCGTTTCATGTCGATCGGACGCCGCCTGGAGCGGCTGCAATTCCAGAGCGTGGTGCTGCAACGCGCGCTCGCGATGGACGGGAGCGGCAACCTCGACTGGCTGCTCGAGCTATCCGACAGCATCATCACCTACCGTGCGCGCTACCGGGCCCAGCCCGAATGGCTGCCGGTGCTCGACCTGCTGCTGCTCGACGAGACCAATCCACGCTCGATCGTCTTCCAGCTCAACGGCATCCTGGGCACGCTGGGAAAGATCGAACAGACCCATGGCCCCTGCGGGACGCATATGCTGGCGCCCCTGAAAACGGAACTGCTGGCGCTCGCTCCGGACATCGACCTGAAGCACGGCAATCACCTGCTCGGCGGCTTGCTCGACCGGATCGGGCGCGCCAGTGCGGCCCTGTCCGAGCAGATCAGCGTGCAATTTTTCAGCTATACCGACAACGGTCGCCAAAGGAACCGCACGTCATGATCGATTTCGCGGCGAACGGCGCATGCGCGCGCTATCGCGTGGTGCATGAAACCCGCTACCGGTACAGCAGCACCGTGACCCTGTCGCAGCAGTTCCTGCACCTGACGCCCCGCTCCTTCCCCTGCCAGCAGACCGAATCGCACCTGATCTGGCTCGACCCGGCCGTCAACGACGGCAAGGATGGCGTCGATTACTTCGGTAACATCACCCGCCACGTGGCGCTGACCGTGCCGCACGACAGCCTGCTGGTGCACGCCGAATCGACGGTCGGGCTGCGCGCACGCTATACCCTGGCGCAGATCGCCGGGACGCTGCCGTGGGAATGCGTGCGCGACATGATGGGCAAGGAAAAAAGCGCGGCGACGCTCGAAGCCTGCCGCTATCTGTACGCGTCGCCGCATGTCAGGAGCTTCCCGGAGCTGGAAGCCTATGCCCGCGCCAGCTATACGCCGGGCCGGCCGCAACTCGATGCCGCGCTGGACCTGACGCACAGGATCTTCGACGACTTCGAGTTCGACGACAAGGCAACCGAGATCTCGACCCCGCTGGAACAGGTATTGCGCGGCCGGCGCGGAGTCTGCCAGGATTTCGCCCAGCTGATGATCGGTTGCCTGCGCAGCATCGGCCTGCCCGCGCGCTATGTCAGCGGCTACATCCTGACCCATCCACCCGAAGGCAAGCCGCGGCTGGTCGGCGCCGACGCCTCGCATGCCTGGGTCTCGGTGTTCTGCCCGGCGCTGGGCTGGGTCGACTTCGATCCCACCAATCGCTGCCTGGTGCAGCATGAACACATCACGCTGGGCTGGGGACGCGATTTCAGCGATGTGACGCCGATGCGCGGCATCGTGCTCGGGGGCGGCAAGCAGGAGCTCGAGGTGCAGGTGACGGTGACGCCCTTGCCTCTGCCGGGTGAGGCGTAAGGGCGGGCATCGCCTCAACTTTCCTGTGCGCCGTCCCGACGCCCCGGGCCGGGCGCAATCCCCATGCCTGTGCCGCCTCCACCGCCGCCCATGCCACCGCCTCCCTTGTTACCGGGACCGCCAGCCTCGCCTTTCCCCCGCCCCGCGCCACCTTGCGTGCGCGTCGGCCCCTGCAGCGGAATCATCACCTCGCCCGGCATCGGTTCGAGATCGAGCGCCGCGCGGATGAACGTGCGCAGGCTGACGACCAGCTCCGCCGTATGAATGGGCCGCCCCGCCGCCAGGTCGGCCGCCGCCTGCGCCGCCAGACGGCAATGCTCTTCGGTGCCGAGCAGCAGGATGTCCGCCAGCGCGGCTTCGACGGCATCGCGGATGCGGCGCGAGCGGTCCGAGTTCGCCGTCCCCTCGCCTTGCCCCTCCTCGCCCGACCGGATCCGCTCGCGCAGGTCGCGCAGATGCGTCGGATCGACCGTCAGCTGCCCGGTGAACGAGCCGCCCAGGGTGCGATAGGCCGCGATCAGGGTTTTCAGGCGCTCGTTGATCTGGCGGTTCATACGCTCGCGGCGCTGCTGGATGGTCTGCATCATGAGGATGCGGATGCCCACGCCCAGCAAGGTCAAAACGGCAAGCCCGATGATCGTCGTCATCGCGCCTTGCCATGAACTGAAATCCATATAGCGCATCCTGGCTCCGGTGGTTGTCTTCGATACAAGACAGTGTATCGATTCAAGAAAATACGCCTCGGCCGGTTGATTTTTTGCGCCCGATGTCACATAACCGTCGCCTTGCTCGTCTATCAGGTAGCCGGCCTGTTCGCCGGCATCGACTCGTTCAACCTGAGGAAACAAGACAAATGAATCGCGAAAACTGGTTCCAGGCCTCGCCCGAAGGCGCCAAAGCCCTGGGCGGCGTCCATCACTACGTCACAAAGAACACCAATCTTCCCTCCCAGCTGATCCACCTCGTCTTCCTGCGCGTTTCGCAGATCAACGGCTGCGCGCATTGCATCGACCTGCATTCGCGCGACCTGATCAAGGAAGGCATGTCGGTCGACAAACTGGTGCTGGTCCCGGTCTGGCACGAAGCGGCCTACCTGTTCTCGGACCAGGAACGGGCGGCGCTGGCCTGGGCCGAAGAAGTCACCCGTGTCAGTGAAACCCATGCGTCCGACGAGGCCTATGCCGCGGCCTCGAAAGCGTTCGATTCCAGGGACCTGGTCGACCTGACGATCGCCATCGCCGCCATGAACGCGTTCAATCGCATGGGCGTGAGCTTCCGCCTGAAGCCGGCCGCCAGAGCCTAGCCGCAGGCAGGCTTGAATGAGGCTGTGTCGTGAAAGCATCATTCAAGCGTGCGTCAGCACGTCGCGCACCGCAAACGGCGGACATCCGCCGTTTTGTCACACGCCTGTCATTACACGGGCGGATGATGGTCAAAAGTGAGCTCCGGCATGTGTTCACGCCGGACCGGCCAACGCTACCCGGGTGCGCAGACATCATGTACAAAAGCGACAAGAAGCTCTTGATCCTCGACGCCGACGGCACCACCATCGATGCCTTCTCCGCCATCGAAGCGGCATTTTCCCACCATGGCCTGGTGATCGGCGACGAAACCCGGTTCCAGAAGCGGCACAAGCTGCTCAAGTACATGGGCGGGCTGAAGGAATTCCCGTCGATCATCCGCAAGAACCTGCGCAAGAACAGCCGCGCCCAGCTGATCGACACCCTCACCGGCATCTACCGGCAAGAGGCCCGGCTCTATGACGGCATCGCCGACCTGATCCGCGAGCTGATCGCCGCGCCCGACATCACGGTCGGCATCGTCACGCGCAACGTCACGATCGAGCCGCTGGAAACCCTGCGCCAGCTATTCCTGCGCCACGACATCGACATCGCCGAACTCGACTTCCTGGTCCACATTCCCCTCAAGGAGACCAAGACCGCCCAGTTCCGCGCCACCCGCGAACAGTTCGGCGTCAACCCGGCGCGCGCCTTCATCTGCGGCGACGAACACAAGGACTTCATGGCGGCGGTCAGCACCGGCATGCACCCGTTCATGGTCTCCTACGGCTTCGAATGCCACGACCGCCTGACGACCAAGTTCGAGATCCCGCACGAGCTGATTTCACGCAGCTCGGCCGAGCTGTGCTGCCGGATCCGGCACGCCCTCGACCTGGGCGTGCTGGCTCAGGCGCCGTACCAGAACAGCAGCAGGCTGATGGCGCCGAATATCCAGTAGTCGACCGGCGCGCCGAATGCCCAGTGCTTATGCCAGGGCACGAGTTCCTGCTTGAAGCGGCGCCAGCCGAAGGCCGGGTTGATGACGAACCACAGGTAGTCCTCGACGATCCAGAACAACATGATCGACGCCGCCACGCTGGCCTCGAGCTTCCATGACCACTGCCCCATGAAGAACAGCGGGAAGTGGAAGATCAGCCCGATGAAGGCGAACATCCACAGGTGGTAGCCGGTCAGCGCGCGCCCGCCCATGAAGATGTCGAGCAGCGGATGCTGCTCGATACGCCAGGTCGGCAGGTTCGCCGCCCAACCGGCTTCGCCCTCGATTTCCACTTCCACCCGCGCAAACAGGTAGGCCGCCACCAGTACCGCACCCACCATCGATACGACCCTGCCACCATCCGACAACTCAACCATAAGCCTCTTCACATAGATGTTCACACTGCGGTTCACACTGCGGTTGACACTGCAGTTCCGACTGGCCCAGCACGGTTTCCAGCACCTGCATGGCGGCGTGCGGCCGGCCCAGCGCCCGCGCACGGGCGGCCATGGCCTGCAGCTGTTCGGGATGCGCCAGCAGGTGGCGCACCCGGTATTCGAGGGTGGACAGGTCGGACGCCTTGAGCGCCGCCCCCTGCTCGAGCAGGTAGTTGGCGTTGTGCTCTTCCTGTCCCGGAATCGGCGCATTCACGATCATCGGCAACCCCATCGCCAGGCATTCGGCGCTGGTGGCGCCACCCGGCTTGGTCACCACCAGGTCGGCAGAGGCCATCAGGCGCTCGACGCGGTCGGTAAAACCTTGCGGCGCCAGCCGGCCCGGATAGCGCACCGCCAGCCGCTGCAGGGCCGCCAGCTCGGCCGCGTTCTTGCCGGCCAGGGCGATCAGCTGGAAGTCGCCAGGGATGCTCAGGAGCTTTTCCGCCACCCGGCTCAAGCCACCCAGCCCGGCGCCGCCGCCCATCAGCAGCAAGGTCGTCACGGCTGGGTCGAGGCCGAGCTCGCGGGCGCATTCTTCACGGTCGTGCGCCTGCGAGAACGCCGGCATGGTGGGGATCCCGGCCACATGGACCGCATGCGCCGGGATGCCCTGCTCGCGCATGCGAAACGCCACCTCGTCGTTGGCGGCGAAATAGCCGGCGATGTGCGGGTGGATCCACATGCGGTGCAGGTCGAAGTCGGTCACCTGCACCCAGACCGGACAGGCCAGCTTGCCGGCCGCGATTCTCTCCGACAGGATCTCGGCCGGCTGAAAGTGGGTACAAATGACGGCATCCGGCGCCAGCGCGGCGATCTCGTCGGCCAGCAGGCGGCAATCGCGCCGCTCGACCCAGCGCCGCAGGCGGTTGAACCAACCGTCCGGCTTGGCCTCGTCGGTCAGCCGGTACACGTGGCGCCACAGGCCGGGTGCGCGGCCGATCAGGAGAAGATAGAAGTCGGTATAGACCTTGCGCAGGCGCGGCGCGGCGAAGGCCATCGCGTCCAGGTGGATCACCTTGACGTCGCCATAGTCGGCAGCGGCGCGCGAGCGGATGGCCTCGGCGACCCGGGTATGGCCGGCGCCGGCAGGAATGCTGAGCAAGAGAATCTTTTTCCCAGCAATGCCTTGTTGAAAGTCGCCCTGCCTCATGCACACGTCCCTCGGGTCACGGTATGCAGGCGAATGTAATCGCGAAATATGACCCGCCCGTGACGGCGGGGTGGACAATTACGCGAGGGCCAGCGACTCGCCCTGCTTGAGGATGGAGCGGAACAGGCGCAGCTGGCCGGCCGTGGTGTCGTCCCAGCTGAAGCCTTCGGCGTAGCGGCGCACGGCGGCGCGGTCCGGGTAGTTCGCGCGCAGCCGCGTGACGCCTTCGGCCACGCCCTCGGAGCTACGCTCGTTCATCAGCACACCCGCCTCCGGCGCAGCCACGACTTCGGGCGTGCCGTACACGCGGCTGGCCACCACCGGGGTGCCGCAGGCCATCGATTCGAGCAGCACATTGGCCCAGCCTTCGCGGCTGGACGACAGCACCATCGCGTCGGCCTTGCCATACTGGACGCGCAATTCCTGCTGCGAGACGGCGCCCAAAAAGGTGACGCGGTCTTCCAGCTTCAGCTCGCGCGTGAGATTTTCGAGCATGCCCCGGTTCGGGCCTTCGCCGGCGATCACCAGGCGCACGCCCGGCAACTTGGGCAAGGCGCCGATGGTCAGCTCCTGGGCCTTGACCGGCACCAGGTGGCCGACCGTGATCAGGGTGAACGGTCTATCTTCGCGCTGCTCCGGCGGGCGGAACAGCTGCAGGTCGACGCCGTTGCGCAGCGCGACGACGCGCGCCGGATCGATGCCGAGGCCAATCACCTCATCGCGCAGCGCATTGGCCACCGTGATGATGCCGTCGGCGCGGCTGGCGGCCCAGTGGATCATCTTGCGCGGCAACGCGAATTTGGGGAACAGCGTGATGTCCGAACCGCGCGCGGTGATCACGAAAGGCTTGTTGAAGTAGCGCGCCAGCATGGCCGCCGCCACGCCGTCCGGATAGAAATAATGGGCGTCGATCAGGTCGAAATCGAAGCCCTCGTCGATCATGCGCGCGATCGTGCCCTTGGCCGACTGGAACAGCAGCGCCGGCGCCACGTTCATGCCGATCTTGGGCACCACCAGGTACGGCGGATGCTCGACCTGGATGCCGTGACGCACCTCCCGGCGCGGCACCCTGGCCTGGCGCGCATATTGGCCGAAGCGCGGATTCTGCGACGGGAACCACGGCGCCGGCGCCACCACGCGCGCCTCGACCTGGCCGCTGGCGACCAGGTGACGCAGCCGGGTTTCCACAAAAATGCCGTGGCCCGGCTTTTCGCTGTTGGGGAACAGCGTGCTGAACGTCAGGATCTTCATCAGGCCGCGGCTCCGGTCAGGCGGCCGTAGATGCTCTTGTAGCGGCCCACGCTGGCTTTCCAGTTACGCTCGCTCTCCACGAACTCGCGGCCGGCCGCGCGCAGCGCCGGCCATTCGGCCTGGGCGTCGATCAGGGCGCCGACCTTGACTGCCAACGCCTGCGGATCGTCGGCCTTGAACAGCACCCCGGTCTTGCCGTCGACGATCAGTTCCTTGTGGCCGCCCACGTCGGACGCCGCCAGCACCCGGCCCTGGGCCATCGCCTCGAGCGGCTTGAGCGGCGTGACGAGGTCGGTCAGGCGCATCGACAGGCGCGGATAGACCAGCACGTCGAGCAGGTCGTAATACATCTGCACCTGCTCGTGCGGCACCCGGCCCGTAAACACCACCTTGTCGACGATGTCCAGGTCCTTGGCCAGCTGGCGCAGGCGCGCGTCTTCGGGCCCGCCGCCGACCAGCAGCACGCGCAGGTCGGGACGCTCGGCGGACAATGCCGGCACCGCGCGCAGCAGGATGTCCAGGCCCTCGTAGGCATAGAACGAGCCGATGAAGCCGATCAGGCGCGCGCCTTGCAGGCCGAGCTTGGTCTTGAGGTCCTGGTCGGCCACGCCGCCGACGGCGAACTTGTCGATGTCGACGGCGTTGGGGATTACCGTGATCTTGTCGGCCGGGATGCCGCGCGCCACGATGTCGCGGCGCAGGCCTTCGCAGATGGTGGTGACGGCATCGGCCTGCTTGAGCGCATGGGTTTCCAGCGCGCGCGTCAAGCGGTAGCGCAGGCCGCCCTCGCTCGAGGTGCCGTGGTCGACCGCGGCGTCTTCCCAGAACGCGCGCACCTCGTACACCACCGGGATGCCGAATTTTTTACCGGCGCGCAAGGCCGCGATCGCGTTGAGCGACGGCGAGTGGGCGTGCAGCACGTCCGGCTTGATCTGCGGGATGATCTCGGACAGGCGGCGCTCGAGACCGTCGATGACCTGCTTCTGGTTCAGCACCGGCAGCTTGGCCAGCGGGCTGTCCGCGACCGCCGTGCGGTAGAAATGCAGGCCGTCCACCGTTTCTTCGCGCATGTCTCCCGAGTTCTGCTTGGAGCCCGTCACATGGAAGGTCTCCCAGCCCAGCGCGCGCTGTTCGCGCAGGATCGATCGGGTGCGGAAGGTGTAGCCGCTGTGCAGCGGAATCGAATGATCCAGGACGTGGAGAACACGCATGAGGAATTCCTTTACGAGCGTTAGCGGCCGGTGGCGCTGAGGTAGCCGCAGGTGTCGATGATCACCTTGTCGGCGAACAGCGACTCCTTGAGCGACAGGAACGGCTTGTGATTGACCAGCATGACGACGATCTGCGAACGCGCCAGCGCATCCTGCGGCGTGCGCAGCTCGCCCTTGTCCAGGCTGGCCGGCAGCGCCGAGATATTCGGCTCGACCACGATCACGCGGCTGTTGTGCGTTTTCGCGATCTCGGCGGCGATGTCCAGCGCCGGGCTTTCGCGCAGGTCGTCGATGTCCGGTTTGAAGGCCAGGCCGAAGCAGGCGATCGTCACGTCCGATTCCTTGCGCTCGGGGTTGGCGACCAGGTAGTTCTGGACTTCTTCCCTCACCTTTTCCAGCACCCAGTGCGGCTTGTAGTCGTTGACTTCGCGCGCTGCCCTGATCAGCTTCGACTGCTCCGGCGCGCTGTGCACGATGAACCACGGGTCGACCGCGATGCAGTGGCCGCCCACGCCCGGTCCCGGACGCAGCACGTTGACGCGCGGATGGCGGTTGGCCAGCGCGATCAGTTCCCACACATCGATGTCGAGCTTGCCGCAGATGACGGACAGTTCGTTGGCGAAGGCGATGTTCACGTCGCGGAAGGAATTCTCGGTGAGCTTGCACATCTCGGCCGTGCGCGAGTTGGTCTCGATGCACTCGCCCTGCACGAAGGTCTGGTACAGCGCGATGGCGCGCTCGGAGCAGGCCTTGGTGATGCCGCCGATGATGCGGTCGTTCGACACCAGCTCGTGGATCACCTTGCCCGGCAACACGCGCTCGGGGCAGTAGGCCAGGTTGATGTCGGCTTCGTCGTCCGGGCCCAGCGGGATTTTCAGGTCAGGGCGCTCTTCGGCCAGCCATTTGGCCAGGCTTTCGGTGGTGCCCACCGGCGAGGTCGATTCGAGGATGACCAGGTCGCCTTTTTTGAGCACCGGCGCGATCGAGCGCGCCGCTGCTTCGACGTAGCTGACGTCGGGTTCGTGGTTGCCGCGGAACGGGGTCGGCACGGCGATCAGGAAGGCATCGGCCGGCTGCACCGTGGTCGAGGCCTTGAGGTAGCCCTGGTTGACGGCCGCGGCGACGATCATGTCGAGGTCGGGTTCGACGATGTGGGTCTGGCCGCTGTTGATGGTGTCGACCGCATCCTGGTTGATATCGACGCCGATGACGTTTTTCTTGCGGGATGCAAACATTGCAGCGGTTGGGAGACCAATGTAACCCAGACCGATCATCGAGATAGTATCAAAGGTGCTGCTCATGTTTTTCTCTTAAAAAGTTAAGGATGCGGGTCGCGGCGGTGCCGTCGCCGTAGGGATTGGTGGCCGAACTCATGCGCTCGTATTCGGCCGGGTCGGTGAGCAGCGTGCGGATGCCGCCGACGATGGAATCGATGCCGGTGCCGACCAGGCGCACGGTGCCGGCTGCCACCGCTTCGGGCCGCTCGGTGGTATCGCGCATGACGAGCACTGGTTTACCGAGCGATGGCGCTTCTTCCTGGATGCCGCCGGAATCGGTCAGCAGGATCGCCGCGCGGTTCATCAGGTAGACGAAAGGCAGGTAGCTCACCGGGTCGATCAGGTGCACGTTCGGATTGCCCTTCAGGATACGTTGCACCGGCTCCTGCACGTTCGGATTCAGGTGCACCGGATACAGTACTTCGACATCGGGCATGCGGCTGACTTCATCCAGGGCGCGGCAGATGTTCTCGAAGCCGTCGCCGAAATTCTCGCGCCGGTGGCCGGTTACCAGGATCAGTTTCTTCTTGCTGTCGAGGAAGTCGAACTGGGCTTCCATCTCGCGCTTGAGCCCGGCATCGGTGTCCAGCCGCTTGACGACGTCCAGCAAGGAATCCACCACCGTATTGCCGGTGACGCAGATATTCGCGGCCGGCACGCCTTCATTCAGCAGATTCTGCCGGGCGTGCTCGGTCGGGGCGAAATGCAGGCTGGCGATCACGCCGGTCAGGCAGCGATTGACCTCCTCCGGCCATGGCGAGTAGATGTTTCCGGTACGCAGGCCCGCTTCCACATGGCCGACCGGTATTCTCTCGTAATACGCGGCGAGGCTGGTCGCAAAAGTCGTGGTAGTATCGCCGTGAACAAAAACAACATCCGGACGCCACTCGCGCAGCACGCCGCGCATACCCGTGAGCACCTTCGAGGTGATATCGGAAAGATCCTGGCCCGGGGTCATCAGGTTCAGGTCGAAATCGGGCGTGAGCGAAAACAGGCTCAATACCTGGTCCAGCATTTGCCGGTGCTGGGCGGTCACGCAGACCTTGACATCGACGTCGGGCGATTCGGACAGTACGCGCACCACGGAAGCCATTTTGATTGCTTCCGGTCGCGTCCCGAAAACGGTGAGAACTTTAATAGTCATCTAGTTGATTGCTGTCGTGAGACGATCGGAGGCGGCAAACGCCAGTGCGCATTCTGGTAGGATGTCAACGGCGTTATGTTTCCTGATGGATAATTTTTTGACCAGGAAATTATACATCAAGCAATCTGATACGAATTTCAATCGTGCGTTCCTATCGGAAAGCCCAACACCCCCTCCCAGCCCCGCCGAATGCGGCCTCAAGGCGTAAAGACACCTGCGATACTACCGCATCCGTTAAAAATAAAATAAGCGATTTTTGTGGTCAATAGCACAACCATACCCTGGTTGCGCCATTAATAACTTGACCACGCCCTGCTACACGACGCTATTCCACGATTTCGACAGGCGCATGGCGCAGTTGATCAGGCCAACCATCGAATACGTCTGCGGGAAGTTGCCCCACATTTCACCGGAGACCGGGTGCGTGTCTTCCGACAGCAGCCCCAGGTGGTTGCGCGCCGCCAGCATGGCCTCGAACACCTCGCGCGCTTCTTTCGTGCGCCCGATCCGCGCCAGCGCGTCGATGCGCCAGAAGGTGCAGATATTGAAGGCGGTCTCGGGCACGCCGAAATCGTCCGGCGCCTCGTAGCGGCGCATATAGGGACCGTCGCACAGCGATTTTTCCAGCGCGTCGACGGTGGCGACGAAGCGCGGATCTTTCGGGTCGATGAAATTGATCTCGGCCATCAGGAGCACGCTGGCGTCCAGGTCGCGTCCGCCGAGGCTTTCGGCGAAGGCCTGACGCTCTTCGCTCCAGGCTTCCGCCAACAGGCGGTTGCGGATCAGTTCGGCGCGCTCGGCCCAGTAGGCGGCGCGGTCCGGCAGCTCCAGCACGTCGGCGATCTTGGCCAGGCGGTCGCAGGCGGCCCAGTTCATCAGCACCGACGAGGTGTGCACGCGGGCCCGGGTGCGCAGCTCCCACATGCCGGCGTCCGGCTCGGCCCACACGCGGAAGGCTTGCTCGCCCACCGCCTCCAGCAGGCGGAATTCGGGAAGGCCGGCGCGGCGGAACAGGCGGTGGTCGAAGAAGGCCTGGGCTGCGCCGAGCACGATATTGCCGTACACATCGTGCTGGAAGTGTTCCTGCGCCTGGTTGCCGATGCGCACCGGGCGGTGGTTGCGGTAGCCGGGCAGGTGCTCGACGATCGATTCGGGCAACTGCTCCTCGAGGCCGATGCCGTACAAGGGCTGGATGTGCCCGCCCTTGGCGCGCGCCACCACATTGCCCAGCCAGCGCAGGTAGTCTTCCATGGTGCCGACCTCGGACAGGCTGTTCAGGGCCCGGATCACGAAGAAGGCGTCGCGCAGCCAGCAGAAGCGGTAATCCCAGTTGCGCTCGCTGCCCGGGGCTTCCGGAATGCTGGTGGTCATGGCGGCGATGATGGCGCCGGTGTCCTCGAACAGCGACAGTTTCAAGGTGATCGCGGCGCGGATCACGACGTCCTGCCATTCGAGCGGCAGCGCCAGGCGGCGGGTCCAGGTGCGCCAGTAACCGATCGTCTCCTTCTCGAAGCGGTGGGCGGTGTCCTTGATGCCGTCGGCCAGGGTCTCGTCCGGTCCCAGCATGAAATTCATCTGCCGGTCGAGCAGGAAGAACGATTCGGACAGCACGTAGCTGAGCGAAGCGTCGGTATTCAGGCGCAGCGTCTGGTCCGGTCCAACGTAGCGGATATGGTGGCTGCCCTGGGTGACCTCGGGCTTTTTCGCGCCATATTCGAAGCGCGGCCGCAGCTTGATGCGCACCCGCACGCCGGCGCCGAGCGGTTTCACGCGCCGAATCAGCATCAGGGGCCGGAACATGCGGTCGCGGCTCAGGAAGCGCGGCGCGAAGTCGGTGATCTCGATGCCATTGCCGGCCGCGTCATACAGGCGCGTGCGCAGCACCGCCGTGTTCGGCTCATAGGCTTGCTCGCTGCGCACGACGTCCTCGAGCTCGATGCTCCACAGGCTGCCGTTCTCGCTCGGGTCGAGCAAGGCGTTGAACACCGGATCGCCGTCGAAGCGCGGCAGGCAAGACCACGCCACCCGGCCCATGCGGTCGATCATGGCGCTGAAGGCGCAATTGCCGACCACGCCGCAATCGAGGGAGCCGGGCGCGTCGTTCACTGCGGTCGATGAGGACTGCTGGGAAACTTCGTTCATGCTGAATCCTTTCGTATGGTTGACGTGGCGGCGGCGTGCGCCAGCGCATCGCGCACCGCCTGGCTCGATGCGATGCGGCAGCTGGCCACCGTCGGCCCTGGCCCGACCTTGAGGCCGATGCCGCCGACGCGCTCCACGTGATCGAAGCCGGCTTCGTCGGTGGTGTCGTCGCCGATGAACAGCGCGCGATGCCCGACGAACGGCGCCTCGGCCAGGAAGTCGCGGATCGCCGTGCCCTTGCTGACGCCGGCGGCCTTGATCTCGACGATCATCTTGCCTTCCATCAGCAGCAGGCCCAGGCTGCTGCGCACCGCGTCCGCCATGGTCTCGACGCACAGCGCCTGCAGTTCCGGCGCCTGCCGATAGTGCAGCGCCAGCGCGCCATGCTTTTCCTCGACCCAGAGGCCAGGATGGCGCGCCGCCAGCGCATGGGCCCGGGTCCGCACCGTGGAAAAATCCGGCGCCGGCAGCTGGCGCAGCGCGCCGTCGAAGCCGCGCCGCTCCATGCCGTGCACGCCCGCCGCCGGCAAGACCAGCGGCGCCAGCATCCGGTCGAGCTCGGCGATGGGGCGGCCCGAGACGATGGCCAGCCGGCCGTCCAGCCGCCCTTGCAAGGTCGCGAGCGAAGACAATAGTTCGGGCGTCACGACCACCTGGTCCGGGCGCGGCGCGATGTCCACCAGCGTGCCGTCGAAATCGAGGAAGAGTGCGCAATCGGGCGCGGCCAGCAGGTCCAGCGCCGCCTGTTCGTTCATCATGATGGTCGCATTCATATGTCCACTCATGCATCCCCCTTGCGTACCCGGTTCTGGCTGAGCGAATTGATCCTGGAGCGCACGCGCTCGCGCTGGCGCAGGCGGGCCGCGTCCTGCAGCATGCGGCCGGCCCAGCGGTAGACGTTGAAGTCGCGCACCCGCAGGCGCATGGTGCGCATGCGTTCACGCTGCTCGTCCTGCGGCATGCGCAGTGCGCGGTACAGCGCCTCGGCGCCCTCTTCGATGTGATACGGGTTGACGATCAGCGCCTCGTGCAGCTCGCGCGCGGCGCCGGTGAACTGGCTCAGGATCAGCACGCCCTGCTCGTCGTCACGCGAGGCGATGAATTCCTTGGCCACCAGGTTCATGCCGTCGTGCAGGCTGGTCACGCTGCACACCTCGGAAGCGCGGAAGTACGTGCGCAACTGTGCTTGTTCATGGTGTTCGGTCTTGAGGATGATGGGCAGGTAACTGCCGCTGGAAAAGCGCTGGTTGATGCGCTGGGCCAGCGCGCGCACCCGCGCTTCGAAGTTCTGGTATTCGTCGAGCGAGGACCGGGTGGGCGCCGCGATCTGCACGAAGGTGAACTTGCCGACCATGTCCGGATGCAGCTCGAGCATGCGCTCGACCGCCTGGAAGCGCTCGACGATGCCCTTGGTGTAATCGAGGCGGTCGACACCAATGCCCAGCAACTGGTCGGCCGGCAGCGAGAGCGCCTGGCGGATCTCGGCGCGGCAGGCCGCGACGTCGCACTCGCCCGGCACCGGCTCGGGCCAGGCGATCGAGATCGGATACGGCTTCACCTGGGTCAGCTCGTTGCCGTAGCTGACGGTCGAGGCCTCGTTCTCGATGCGGGTCTCGAGGTAGCGGTCCACGGTGTCGAGGAAGTTCTTGCGGTGGAACGGCGTATGGAAGCCGAGGATCGTGCTGCCCAGCATGCCGTCGAGGATCTCTTCGCGCCACGGGCAGATGCCGAACGACTCCGGATTCGGCCAGGGGATGTGCCAGAAAGTGATGATGGTGGCCTTCGGCAGCACCGCGCGCACCATGCGCGGCAGCAGCGCGAAGTGGTAATCCTGGACCAGCACCACCGGATTGTCGGAGCGCGCCTCCGCGATCACGGCGTCGGCAAAACGCTGGTTGACCCTGACGTATTCGGCCCAGTCGGTCGAGCGGAACACCGGTCGCACGTGGGCGATATGGCACAACGGCCACAAGCCCTCGTTGGCGAAACCGTAGTAATAGCCCTGCTCTTCTTCCTTCGACAGCCAGACGCGGCGCAAGGTATAGCTCGGGTTCTCGGGCGGCACGCGCACGTGGTCGTTGGCGTCGACCGTGGCGCGGTCGGCCGAGCCGGCGCCGTGCGCGATCCAGGTGCCGGAGCAGGCGCGCATCACGGCTTCGACCGCCGTCACCAGGCCGCTGGCCGGGCGCTGCACCTTGACGCCATTGGGCGTGTTCACGTGGATGTAGGGCTCGCGATTCGAGACCACCAGGATCTCGTCGCCCGCCAGGTCCTGGTTCAGCAGGGTCTTGAGTGTGTCGGCGCCCCAGGTCTGGGATTCGACGCCGCTGCCCTGCAGGTCGCGGTTGTATTCGTTGAGCAGGGCGCGCAGTTCGCTCGCCAGCGGCGCGATTTCCGGCGACATCGGCCCCGGTGGCCGGGGCGACAACTCGCCGCGCAGCATCTCGCGCACGCCGTTGAGCCAGCCGTGCCAGCTCAGGTGCGCGATCAGCACGGTGATCAGGGAGATGGCGCCCGCCAGCAGGACGAACAGGCCGAGAATGTATTTTTTGGTGTCTTCGCTGCGCCGCTCGATGAAGCTCATGTCCTGCACCAGGATCAGGCGGCCCGCGGTAACGCCGTCCTGAGTCAGCTCGCGGCTCGAGACGTGGACCGGCCCGCGCGGTAGCTGCACGACAGGATTGGCGTCCGCGCCGTTCGCGCCCTGGCGGCAGCCGAGCGATTCCGGGTAGGTATCGGTCTTGTAGCGCACGGTTCCGCCGGGATCGCAGAAGGCGAGCGCATACAGGCGCTCGTCCTGGATCGCACGGCCGAACGCGTCATTGATACGCGCAGAATCATTGTTCTCGAGGTAGTTGAGCAACGGCTGTTGCAAGGTACTCGAGACCAGCTGGGAACGCGTATCGAGATCCCGTACGAACCAGCGTACGGTGAGATTTTCCATCCATGGAATCGCGAAATAACCGAACAGCGCCAGCACCAGGGCCAGCGGGACGATGAAGCGCATGGATAGTTGTACCGATCTGAACCGCATGAAGCTCCTTCAAGATGGGACGATGTCGCCGACCATTTGAGTATAGCTATTTGCAAATTATTAGGTCGCAACGTTGCGCACTGCAACATGCGGCCAGAGCGGCACATTTGATCCGGGCGGCAGTAGCGCCCCGGAAGTTTATCCCGATTAGTTATCCCGATTAGTTATCCCGATTAGTTATCCCTATTCGTTATCCTACACGCGGTTCAGCACGAATTCGGCACGCGGCTTGGCGTGCCGCTCCAGGCGATAGGTCAGGGTCTTGCCATCCTCACTCAGGGTGACGGTCCAGACATTCGTTTCCGCGCCCGGCACGAGGTCGGCGGTGTACTTGTCGGCCAGGAAAGCCTGGGAGCGCGCGCTGCCGCCCTCCTTCGCTATGCCGCCGTACATCGTGACCTTGTCCGGCGTACCGTCCGCGTGGCGGTGATCGTGGCGCAGTTCCAGCCCCGCTTGCGGCCGGGTGAAGATCCAGGTGCGCGAACGGTCTTCGCCGACCTGCACCGGCATACGGACGTCCGCCGCGCTGCAATTGACCTGAGTCGAGATCTTCTTGCCGGCAAATTCATTGTTCGGATCGACCGCATACGACTGCGCGCCCTCGAAGCGCTGGCCGCACATGCCTTGCAGGGTGGTCATGAACGCATCGCGCGGGTCGGCTGGCGACGGGGTGGCGGCGCAACCGGCAATCAGGGTGGTCACGGCAATGATCGGCAGGATAGCTTTCATGGGGTTCCAGGTTGTTATTGGAGGAATAGCAAGAGTAGCACGCCGGCTTCTGCGCAAATCGCTCTTGCTTTCTCACTTATATTCTTTGCACACTTGTATTCCTGCATTCAAGATAGGCCTGCACATGCCCTTTTCCGATCGCCTGCGCTTCACCGGCGCCCTTCTCTTCGCCATCTCCGCAATGAGCCTATCCACATCGTCCAGCGCCACCACCATCCTCTTCGTCGGCAACAGCTTCACCTATGGCGCCGGCGCCCCGACGGTGCATGACTTCCGTCCGCACACGGTCACTGACCTGAATGGCACGAAGATCGGCGGCGTGCCGGCGCTGTTCAAGGCGATGACGGAGCACGCGGGACTGGACTATGAGGTCAGCCTGGAGACGGAAGGCGGCGCCGGCCTCGACTTCCACTACAAGCACCGCCACGCCACCATCGTGAAACCATGGGATATCGTGCTGCTTCAAGGCTATAGCACGCTGGACCAAGATGTTCCCGGCGATCCGGCCAAGCTGATCCATTACAGCGGCCTGCTGGCCCAGGCTTTCCACAAGCAGAATCCGCAGGTCGACGTCCGCCTGAGCGCGACCTGGTCGCGCGCCGACCAGACCTGGCTGGCAAGCGGCGCCTGGTACGGCAAGCCGATCCGGCAGATGGCGCTGGACGTGCGGCGTGGCCATGACGCGGCCCATGCCGCTTCCCGCTTCATCAACGGCGTGATTCCGGTTGGCGAAGCGTGGAACCGCGCGATCGCCAGCGGCGTGGCCGCCGCCAATCCCTATCAAGGCATACCGGCCGGTCAGGTCAACTTATGGGGAGATGACGCCTATCATGGCAGTGTGTATGGCTATTATCTGGAGGCGCTGACCATCTTCGGCAGCGTGACCGGACGCGATCCGCGCTCGCTCGGCGCGGGCGATGCGATCGCACGCGAGATCGGCATCGACGCGCGGACCGCCGCCGCCCTGCAGGGCATCGCTGCACAACAGCTGGCTTCTGAAAAAGTCCTGGAACCGGCCTTGCCCTGATGCGGGAAACCCAGGCACAAAAGAAAACGCCACCTGGACGGTGGCGTTTTCTTTTGTGCGACCAACATGCGTCAGCCGAAGATGAAATACAGGATGACGAGCACGACGGCAGGAATACCCAGCAGCCAGCCAATGAAATACTTACCCATGATGAACTCCTCTCAGATGCTTGTTGTCGATGGGTTCATGATGCCGAGCACGAGCAGCATGGTCAGTTAGGTACTGCACATCCAAAGGAAATTGCTCTGAAGCCTGTTTCGGCAGCGCACGCCGCGCACGCCAGAGAAGGCAGTGCGCCGGGCTTTTTTATGCAGGGCTATACTGAATCATCACTTGTCGCCATGCAGAAGTTCTGGCTCAACGTTATCAGGGCCGAGACTGCAGGCGATCACTTTCACACCATTTTTACAGGGGGTAATATGCCAACAACCTGGACCATCGCAGCCAATGCGGGCCGTGCACGCATTTTTTCCGACGCCGACAAGGGACACGCCTTGCAAGAGGTGGACAACCTGGTCAATCCTGCCGCCCAGCAGCGCGTGCTGGACACCGTCACCGACAAGATGAGCCCGCGCTCGGCCCACAATAGTGGCCACAATATCGGCGGCGGCCAGGGAGGCGGATTCGAACATGCGGCCCCGGCCGGCGCGCCGGGCAACGATTACCAGCCTGCCGTCACGCCATCCGAACACGAGGCGCAAAAATTTGCCAAGGATATCTCGGGCTATCTGCAGCAGGCGCACCAGGCCGGCCGTTTCCAGCAACTGGTCGTGGCCGCCTCACCCGAGTTCCTCGGCGTGCTGCGCGATAAGATCGATCCACAGATCAAGGCGCTGATCAAGCTCGAAGTCAACAAGGACTACACCCATTCGAACGGCCAGGAATTGCGCGCCCAGCTCGACGCGCACCAGGACAAGTCGGCATAATCCGGCGACTCTCCCACAGGTCCGCCTGCCGGCGGGCCTGGCCCGGTTGCCCGGGATGATGCCCTGCGGTACGCTTGCCGCATGCACATCAGTGAACAACCCACCCACACCCTTGAGCTGCGCGTGCGCGAGCTGCAGCAGCTGTTCAACTCGCTCGACCCGGCGCCTTTCCTGAACAAGGACCTCGACCACGCCTGCGAGGCGTATATCGAGAACTGGGCGCTGTCGCTGCCTCCGGCCAGCCTGCTGCACCTGAACATCCACGTCGAACAGTTGCCGCCGGTGGGTCGGGCCGGCGACATGGTCGCGGACGCGATCCATAACTACTATGGCTACAAGGTGGAACTGGTGCGCGGCGAACTGACGCAGCTGTTGCGCCAGGGCCGGATCAGCCTGGCGATCGGCGTGGCCTTCGTCGTCAGCTGCCTGTTGCTGGCGGCGGCCATCGAGACGTTTTCCAGCGGCCACTTCGCCAGGATCGCGCGCGAAAGCCTGACCATCATCGGCTGGGTGGCGATGTGGCGGCCGGCCCAGATCTTCCTGTACGACTGGTGGCCGCTGACGGGCCGCATCAAGGTGTTCGAGAACCTGCGCTTCGCGCGCGTCAGCGTGGTGCAGGACTAGGCATCTTTTGCCGGCGCGGCCAGCGAAAAGATGGCGCGCAAGTCGTCCGCCTGCAGACCCGGCGCCAGCTCGGTTTCCTGTTCGTTGACCAGTACCGCATTCGCCAGCTCGCCCTTGCGGCGCTGCATCTCCTGGATTTTTTCTTCCAGCGTGCCGCGCGCGATCAGCTTGTAGACGAAGACCGGCTGCTGCTGGCCGATGCGCCAGGCGCGGTCGGTGGCCTGGTTTTCGCTGGCCGGGTTCCACCAGGGATCGTAATGGATGACGGTGTCGGCCGCCGTCAGGTTGAGCCCCACCCCGCCGGCCTTCAGGCTGATCAGGAACACCCCCACCTGCCCCTGCTGGAAGGCGGCGACCGGGGCGGCGCGGTCGAGCGTGCTGCCGGTGAGCTCGACGAAATCGGTGCCGCGCTCGCGCAATGCCGCGCCGACCAGCGCCAGCATGCTGGTGAACTGCGAGAACACCAGCACCTTGCGGCCTTCGCTGGTCAGGGTGTCGAGCAACTCCATCAGCGTATCGAGCTTGGCCGAGCCGGTCACGCTCGATGGCTCGATCAGGCGTGGATCGCAGCACACCTGGCGCAGCTTGAGCAGGGCCTCGAGGATCACGATGTGGCTGCGCGCCAGGCCCTTGCGGTCGATCTCGGCGCGCACCTTGCGGTCCATCGCCACCCGCACCGTCTCGTACAGGTCACGCTGCGCGCTGCCCAGCTCGACCGGCAGCATGATCTCGGTCTTGGGCGGCAATTCGGTCGCCACCTTGTCCTTGGTCCGGCGCAGCATGAACGGTTTGACGCGGCGCGCCAGGAAGTCCTTGCGCTGCGCGTCGTTCCCCTGCTCGATCGGCTTGCGGTAATCGGCCTTGAAGGATTTCTCGTCGCCCAGCAGGCCCGGCATCAGGAAGTTGAACTGCGACCACAGTTCGCCCAGGTGGTTCTGCACCGGCGTGCCGGTCAGGCACAGGCGATGGCGCGCATCGAGCAGGCGCGCGGTCTGGGCCGCCTTGGTGCGGCTGTTCTTGACGTACTGCGCTTCATCCAGGATCAAGAGGTGGTAGCGGTGCCGGCGCAGCGCGTCTTCGTCGCGGCCCAGCAAGGCATAGGTGGTCAGCACCAGGTCGTGCTCGCCGATGGCGTCGAATTGCGCGGCGCGCTCCTTGCCGTGCAGGAGCAGTACCCGCAGGCCGGGCGCGAAGCGCGCCGCTTCGGCCTGCCAGTTCGGCATCAGGCTGGTGGGCGCCACGACCAGGGCCGGCGCGTCGAGCCGCCCCGCTTCTTTCTCGAACAGGATGTGGGCCAGGGTCTGGACGGTTTTCCCCAGTCCCATGTCGTCGGCCAGGATGCCGCCGAAGCCGTATTCGCGCAGGAACTGCAGCCAGGCCAGGCCGCCCAGCTGGTAGGGACGCAAGGATGCCTGCAATCCCGCCGGCGGCGCGACCGCCAGGATGCCGCCGAAGCTGTCGAGCTTGCGGCCCAGTTCGCGCAGGCGCTCGCCGCCGATCCAGCGCAGTCGCGCTGCGCGCTCCAGCTCGGCCAGGCGCGCGGCATCCATCGCCGGCAGGCGCACCCCTTTGCCCAAGCGCTCGCCAAAGTACAGCTCGCCCAACGTGGCCAGGATCGGCTTGACGCGGCCCCAGGGCAGCGCGACCCGCTCGTAGGTATCCAGCTCGACGATCAGCGCGTCCTCTTCGCCGCGCGCGGCCAGCGCCGGCGCGGCGAAATCGCGCGGCGCGGCGCGCACCATCTGCACCAGCAGGGGCAATAGCGCATGGCGCTCGCCGCCGACGACGATGCCCAGCTCCAGCGAGAACCAGGCGTTGCCGCCCTCGCCTTCTTCGTCCAGTTCGGCATACCAGTCGTCGACCTGCGCCAGGTCGTAACGGTAATCGAGGTCCGTTTCGATCTGCCAGCCGGCGGCCTGCAGGCGCGGGATGTCGCGGCGCGCGAAGGCTACCCAGGCGGCTTCGTCCGCGAGCGTGAGCGCATCCGGCATGTCGTCCAGCGGCGAGCCGGCCGGCGGCTTGAAGAAGCCGAGTCCGGCGAGGAGGTCGGCGGCGGCGGCTTCGGCGGCATGGTCACGTTCGATGAGCTGGACCACGCCGTCCTGCACCACCCGCAACACCGGTTCATCGACGTCTTCGGTGGACAGGCCGTCGTACTCGAAGGTCAGCAATGCGTAGTCGTGCCAGACCTCGTTGCGGCCCCAGCCCGTGTCCATGCTGTCGAGCAGCAGGCAGGGCGTGGGAGCGATGTCGTTGCGGCGCTGGGTCTGGATCGCCTGTGGCGGCGGCACCAGATGCTCGAGCCCCAGCTCGGCGAGGCGCCCCGCCATGCCGGCGCGCTGCTCGGGCGGCAGGTGCGGGGCCTGGGCCACCAGCTTGACCAGCATCGTCGGCGGCAGCGTCGCCAGGGGCCCGGCCAGCGCCAGCTCGCCCAGCATGTAGTCGTCGAGGTATAAGGGCGGATCGGTTGGCAGCACGATCATGGGACGGCCATCGCTGAAGAACCAGTCGAGGCGGACCGCGTCGTCATCGACCGATGAACGCCAGTCGAGCGTGGCCTCGCGACGCGGACCGGGACGCAGATAGAACAGCTTGTTGCGCCGCAGGTCGTCATCAGACCATGCCAGCAGCAGCAGCTCCTCGGCGCACAAACGGATCATGAGGCGTGCGCCGACCGCTCCCGACGCCTCGGCGTCGCTGGCGACCAGGCCGCCGGCCTGCAGCGCCGCGAACTGGCGCAGCAATTCTTCGTCGCCCGGATCGCGCGCTGCCGGCAGTGCGCGCAGCACGGCGTGGACGTCGTGGATCGGCGTGGTGCCGCTGATCTCGCCGTTCTTGCGCAGGCGCGCGCGGCGCAGGTGCAGACGCGGCGCACCGCCCGCCGGGTCGGGGGCCAGCACCCAGGCCAGTTTGAAGGAGGCGCCGTCAGGCGCGGCGGCCTTCCCCGGCGTCGATCGGGACAGCAGCGCCAGCTGCTGCAGCCACTCCTCGGCGCGCGCCGCGCTTGCCGCCGGCGACTGCGCCATCTCATGCTGATAACGTTCGAGGTCGGCCAGCAGCACCGCCACCACGTGCTTGCAGTTGTAGCTCATGGGACAGCTGCAACTGCCCTGGAAATCGATGCCGCCACGGCCCGACTTGAAGCGGATGGTCTGACGGTACAGTTCACCGCTGCTGCCGCCGACTTCGCCGATGAGCTTGTCGTCGTCGCGGCGCGCGGTGCGCACCTTGCCCTTGCGCGCGACGTCTTCTCCGCGCTGCAGGGTCCCGGCGTCGAAGTTGCGTGTCAGGTCGGCGTAATCGTAGAACATGGGCGGCGAGGCGTGACGGTCAAACCGCCATTATCGCCCACGCCGCCCGTCCTGCCGCTCAGTTGCTCACGACCTTGATCTGCTCGACGTCCAGCTTCGATTCGCCGAACATCTCCTTGTCGAACTCGCCGGTCAGCTCGACCGTGGTGTTGTGATCGACCTTCACGCCCTGCGGGAAGCGGTCGGCGTCGATCTCGACCGTGATCTTGCCGCTGGCGTCGGTGAACTCGTAATCCTCGTCGCCCTTGTGGCTGGTCAGCTTGCCTTTCAGGCGCACGTACTGGTCGTCCTTGCCCTTGGCCTGCAAGTCTTTCGCCGTCATCATCGGAGCGCCCGACGGGCCGCTGTAGCCGGAGACCGGCTTGACGTCGACAGCAGCGCCGGGCGGCGCATCGGCGATATTCTGTGCGGCGGCCATACCCGAAGCGGCGAGCAGCGCGGCGATGCAGGAGAGGTGGAAAATACGTTTCATGATCGTTCCTTTAGTCGGGTTGGTTGTCGTCGCCTGCGCTGTAGAAGCAGGCACAGGCGCATTACAACGGCCGGACATTAAACCGATCTTAAGAAGCCTGGGGACGCTGGCGTTTGCCGTTGAGCAGCACCCCGATGAAAGTGTTACGCACGAACAAGTGATAGGTCAGCAGGCAGACGACTGTCGTCACGATGAGGTTGAGCGTCATCTTGGCGAGGGGCCCCAGCGGCAGGCTGTACACCATGGCGCCGAAGCCGATCGTCCCCAGCATGTGCACCAGGAATACCCAGTACGAACTCTCGGACACATAACGCAGCAAGCGGTTCTGGTTCGACACATAGCGCAGGAACAGGCCGATCAGCGCGAAGCTCCATAGCCAGCTGGCCAGGTTGTAGAAGAAGGCGATCCACACCTCGACGTAGGGCACCGTTGCCGGCCTGGTGACGAAGGCGATGAACAGGCCGAGTACGCCGGTGAACACGATACCGCCGGCAATCGCGTTGCGCCAGCCACTGCCCACGAGCCGCGGGAACAGCGCGTCCTGGTGCCGGTGCGCGAGCAATCCGAACACGAAGAACAGGCCGTTGTGCACGACCTCGGCCGCTTGCGGGATGAACGAGCCGCTGGAAGCGAGCATGCCGGCCCGGTAGCCCGCGCCGACGATTGCCAGCGGAATCGTGAGCAGCAGGACGCCCCACCAGTGCGTGGTCAGCGCCGTGAAGACACGATCGACCAGGGCTTGCAGCCCGGCGGGCGCCTTGGTCCACAGCGGGGCCAGCGCCGCGGTCAGCACGCAGAACCAGATCAGGTAATAGATGAACCACATATGCATCGTGTTGAACGGTGTCGCGCCGGTACTCTTGTTCGCCAGCAGCCGCAGATCGATGCCGACCGTGCCGCGCGCCATGACGTGCAGGTAGACGAGCATCAGGATGGTGGTGCAGACGATCAGGATTGGCCAGAAGATCGCGAACGGCAGCAGTAGCCGCCGCATGCGGTGCCTGAGCATGCCCGGCGCACCGCGGCGCGCGATGAGGAAAGCGACGAAGAAGCCGGCCAGGATGAAGAACACCGGCATGCGAAAGGCGTGGATGAACATCAGGACGAAGTCGGCCAGCGGTGTTGTCTGCGAATCGCGCCACGGCAGGGGCGACTGACCGGTCGTATGGTTGAGGGCGACGTGAAGAACGATGCCAAGCCACATCATGATGGCGCGAAGATTGTCGAACGCGTGCAGCCGGCCAGGTTGGTCCATGGTCGCTTTCAGTGGTTTTCCCTGCTCAGGATGCGTCGTCCTGGCGATCCTCTTTACGCATCAGTAATCCGATGCGTTTCTTCTTCTTTTTCACGACGACGGCCTGCTCCTGCGCCGGCTTGGTGGCCGGCGGCGGGGCGACCGGCAACGGAAAGCCCAGGAAAGCCATGACGAAAAAGATCGGCAGAAGAACGTAAAACAGGGGCCGCTTCCAGTTCAGTTTCTGTTTTAGCATGCCCCGCACATAATGCCGAGTTGGCGTAATACAAGTACCAACAGTTACCCAACGTGGATAATTTAGAGAGAGGGCAAGTCCAGGGCCAAGTCCAGGGTCACGCCCAGGCCACGGCCATCGATCCCGGGCCCGAACGCCAGCGCGATGCCGTGCAGGTCGGCGACGCGCTTGACGATCGACAGTCCGAGCCCGCTGCCCTGCTGGCCCTGCCCCAGCACGCGAAAGAAACGCTCGGTCAGGCGTTGGCGGCTCTCCGTATCGACGCCGGGGCCATCGTCGCGCACGACGATGCGCGCATGACCGGCGTGCCGCACGGCCGCGATCTCGATCCGGCTGCCGTCCGGGCAGTAGCGCAGCGCATTGTCGACCAGGTTGCGCAGCACGATCTCGAGCATCTGCGGATCGGCCTGCACCTCGCGCAGCTCACAACGCAGCGCCAGCGCGATGCCGCGCGCGGACGCCTCTTGCGCATGCATGGCGGCCACGCGCTCGAACAGCGGCGGTAGCACGACCGGCTGGCGCACCAGCTGTTCGCGCGCCAGCGGATCCAGGCGCGCCAGCGTCAAGAGGCTGTCGACCAGCGCCGTCAGGCGCGCGATGTCCTGGCGCAGCTTCTGGAATGGCGCGGCCAGCTCGGGATGCTGGCGCTGCAGCAGCTGCACGTGCATATGCAGGCCCGCGAGCGGCGTGCGCAGCTCGTGGGCGGCATCGGCGGTGAAGCGGCGCTCGGCCTGCAGGGCCGCATCCAGCCGCCCGAGCACGCCGTTGAGCGCCTGGACGATCGGCAGCACCTCGCGCGCCTGGCCCGTGGTCGGCACCTGGGCCAGGTCGTCGGGCGTCTTGGCCGCGATGCTGGCGGCGGTGAGGCGCAAGGGTTTGAGGACGCGCCCGGTCAGGATCCAGCACACCAGCGCCAGCAGCAGCAAAAAACCCAGCACGGGCAGCCACAGCGAATCGGCCAGTTCTTCCAGGATGTCATACCGCTTATCGACCTGCTGGCCGACCTGCACCTCGAAGTTGCGGGCCTCGTCGCGCACCACGAACACGCGCCAGCGCTCGCCGTTCGCCAGCGCCTCGGCGAAACCGTGGTCGTCGTCGAAGTTGGACACATAGGGCCGCAACGGCGCATCGCCGGTACGCTGGATCACCCGGCCGTCGACCACGATCTGGTATTGCATGTCGACCTTGCGGCCATGTTCGCCGCTCGCCCCCGCCTGCGGCAGCAGGCCCCGTTCGTTCCAGTCGGTCGTCGCCGCCATGATCATATAGCCCGACTCCTCCAGCGCGTCGTCGAACACCTCATTGGTTTCCTGCCAGGCGATCACGGTGACGATGCCCAGGCTGGCCAGCCACAGCACGGTGCTGGCGGCGACGATGACGGCCAGCAGGCGGTGCCGCAGCGACCATGGCTGGTCCTGACTGCGGTCCTTGTCTTTTTCCTTATTCGCCATCGTTCTTCAACCGGTAGCCCAGGCCGCGCACGGTGACGATGGACTCGCCGCCGAGCTTCTTGCGCAGGTTGTGGATGTACACCTCGATCGCATTGCTTTCGACCTCGTCGCCCCAGCCGTACAGGGTTTCCTCGATCTGGGCGCGGGTGACGATGGAATTCTTCCTCAATAGCAGCGCATACAGCACATTGTATTCACGCGCGGTCAGCGCGACCGGCTGGCCGGCCAGGGTAGCCTGTTTGGTGTCGAGGTTCAGGGCGATATCGGCGTGGCGCAGCTCATTGCTCACCTGGTTGGCGCCGCGCCGCACGGCGGCGCGGATGCGCGCCGACATCTCTTCGAGCTCGAAGGGCTTGACCAGGTAGTCGTCGGCGCCCAGGTCCAGTCCCTCGACCCGGTCGGCCAGCGCATTGAAGGCGGTGATCAGGATCACCGGCACGCCGTTGCCGGCCCTGCGCAAGCGGGCCAGCAAGTCGTCGCCGGACAGGCCGGGCAGCCCGCGGTCGAGCAGCACGCAGTCGTAATGGTGGGTCTTGAGGGCGGTGTCGGCGGAATCGCCGCGCTGGACCCAGTCCACCGCGTGCTGGTCCAGGCGCAGCCAGGCCTGGATGGTTTCGCCAAGGGAGATATCGTCTTCGACCAACAGGATGCGCATGCGGGATTCCGGCAACAGGACAACGCCAGTATGGCGTAAACAATCCGCCGCCGAGCATGCCGCGCGAAGGTGAAGCGAATCTTAAGCCCAGTCTATTAGGCCTTCTTCAGCGCTCCCGGCTTGTGCGCCGCCTCGGCCCCGGTCTTGTCGCTGGCCACGAGGTATTCCGGGTTGTCCTTCGATGCCGCCACGTGATGGCTCTTGATGTCGGTCGGCGTGGTCAGCTTTTTCTTGACCTTGCCTGTGACCGTGCCCTGCGACGACGACCATTTCACCTTGTCGCCGGCCTTGAATGCCTGTGTCATGCTGGACCTCCGGATTGGTTCGACAAGGGCATTTGAGCATGGATCGGGGCGCCGAAGCGCGCGATGTAGTGCCACACCTTCTTGAGGTCTTGCGGATCGTGCCGTCCCGTGGCGAGCGCGCGGCCGAGGATGGCCGGATCGAGCCAGCCATCCTGGGCGATGGCGGCGCCGAGTTCGACGAACTCTTGCCCGCGGTAATCCGGATGGCGCCGCAGCACCTCGACCGCGAGCCGGAAGCCCGGATGCCATTCGAGTGCGCAAGGGAAGCGCCGCGCGATGGCTTCGATCTGCGTACCCCGGTAGCACGGATCGAGCACCAGCGCCTCGACGTCTTCATGCAGCCGGATCGGCCCGTGGATGTGCGCCTCGATGTAGTCGTCGAGCCGATCCCTGTCGTCGGCACTGGCGCGCGCGATCAGGTCCATGCGGGCGGCGACGCCGAAGTGCTCGGGCTCGAACACACTGTCGGGATAGCAGAAGGTGCTGCGTGCGGCGACGCCGGGCCGCAGCCGCAGGTGGGCCGAGCCGAAACGCGGCGAGCCGCCGGCGGCGTAGCCCCGGTAGTTCAGGGCTCCGTACTTGGGCCGCCGGTCGGGCGCTGCGCCATCGTAGGCGCCGCCGAAGATGCGGCTCTCCCACAGCCAGCGCGCGCCACCCGCGAAGGCGCCCAGGCCACCGTTGCTGGTGCCGGTCTCGAACTGCGAGCGGTAGACGCCTTCGTCCAGCAAAGCCTGGAGCAGCGGCCGGCCGCCGTGCGGGCGGTCGGGATGGAAGTTCAGCGTGAGCGGCAGCGTGGTATCGAGCGGCGCGCCCGTGCTGCACGCGGCGACGTGGGCGATGGCGCAAAGCTGCGCCGGATCCAGGGAATGGCATGGGTGATCCATCTGCTCGCATCGCTGCCCGAAAGGATGAGTCGCCCATTCTACGCCGCGTTGACGCGGCCCCGCAGGCCACAGTTAAGGATGTCGTAAATACATGATTTCAAAGGCAAAAAATGTAGAATGCCGGGTCCGGCCGCGATGGCGGCGGGGCGGCCGATCCATCCTTTTACCTGGACTCCCGATGCAAACTGCTTCCCCGCTGGTCACCAACGATGCCGTCGTACTCGGCATGCTGGCCGTCATCCTCGGCGCCGTCTTTTGGAGCGCGTCCCGCACATCCGGTTTCTGGCACAAGTTCTATACCTACGTGCCGGCCCTGCTGCTGTGTTACCTGATCCCGGCGCTGCTCAACACCGCAGGCATCATCGACGGCAATGCCTCCGGCCTGTACCCGATGGCGCGCGACTACCTGCTGCCGACCGCGCTGGTGCTGCTGTGCGTGGCGATCGACTTCGGCGCCGTGCTGCGGCTCGGCCCCAAGGCCATCGTCATGTTCCTGACCGGCACCCTGGGCGTGATGCTGGGCGCCATCGTGTCCTTCGTCGCGATGGACGTCATCCATCCCGAGACCGTGGCCGGCGACACCTGGCGCGGCATGACGACCATCACCGGCGCCTGGATCGGCGGCGGCGCCAACCAGGCCGCGATGAAGGAAGTGTTCGAAGTCGATGCGACCCTGTTCGGCCAGTTCGTGGCGGTCGACGTGCTGGTCGCCAGCCTGTGGATGGCGGTGCTGCTGTTCCTGGCGGGACGGGCCCAGGCCTTCGACCGCTGGACCGGCGCCGACGTCTCGGCCATCAACGCGCTCAAGGAGAGCATCGAGCATTACCAGGCCGAGCACGCGCGCATTCCGACCCTAACCGACGTGATGGTGGTGCTGGCCGTGGGCCTGGGTGCGACCGGCCTGTCGCATGCGCTGACCGGCCCCACCGTCGCATGGATCTCGAGCCTGCCGGCCGAATGGCGCCTGCAGGACTACAGCCTGACCTCGAGCTTCTTCTGGATCGTGGTGTATGCCACCACCCTCGGCCTGCTGCTGAGCTTTACGCGGGCGCGCAAGCTGGAAGGGGCCGGCGCCTCGACCATCGGCTCGGCCATGCTGTACATCCTGGTGGCGACCATCGGCATGCACATGGACCTGAACGCCCTGCTCGACCGCCCGTGGCTGTTCCTGCTGGGCCTGATCTGGATGGCGGTGCACGGCGGCCTGATGCTGCTGGTGGCCAAGCTGATCCGCGCGCCGCTGTTCTTCATGGCGGTCGGCTCGCAGGCCAATATCGGCGGCGCCGCCTCGGCGCCGGTGGTCGCCAGCGCCTTCCATCCGGCGCTGGCCCCGGTCGGCGTGCTGCTGGCGGTGATCGGCTATGCGCTCGGCACGTATTGCGCCTACATCACCGGCCTGCTGCTGCGGGCACTGGCGACCTGATATCCGCCGCGCGCCCCCGTCCAGGGGCGCGCTTGTTCCGTTCCTTCAAACTTACGCGAAGCTATCCATAGTTAACTTTGCTGTTGAATTCCTGCTTCACAGGGGCCGGTTTCACCTCGCACTTGACGCGCGAGGCCAGCGCCTGCCCCTCCACAGGCCGATGCGGTGGAACTCACCGCCATGTTCTTCAGGTTGATTGCCGCGTTGACGTCCCGGTCATGCAGTGCGTCACAGCCAGGACAACGCCAATGGCGCACCGTCAGTGGGAGCACATCCATCCGGTAGCCACAGCACGAGCATGTCTTGCTGCTCGGATACCAGCGATCCACCACGACGACCTGACCGCCGCGCTGCGTCGCCTTGTATTGCAGCTGGCGGCGCAGCTCGCCAAATCCCATGTCGGCGATCGCCCGGGCCAGGCAACGATTTCCGAGCATGCCCTTTACATTCAGGTCTTCAATACCGATGGTGTGGAAATGGCGGGTGATATAGGTGCTCAACTGATGCAGGCCATTGCGCCTCAGATCGGCGATCCGGGCGTATAGCCGGGCAAGCTTGGCTTTCGCCTTCGCACGATTGCGCGAACCTTTGACTTTGCGTGAGACCTCGCGCGCCAGACGTTGCAGACGGACGAGCCGTTTGCCCAACGCTTTCGGGCCGATAAACACTTCACCGGTCGACAGCGTGGCCAGCGCCGCGACACCGAGGTCGACTCCTACCGCGCCTTGGGTTTCGGCTGGCGGTTGAAGTCGATCCTTGATGTCGACGGTGATGCTTGCGTACCAGTGATCCGCAATCCTGCTGATCGAGGCCGAGACGATACGCCCGGAGAAACGCAGGGATTCGCGCATCCGGACCCATCCCAGTTTCGGAATGCGGATGCACTTGTTCTCGACACGGAACTGGTCATTGCTTAATGTAAATCGATCGTCGCGGCCCTTGCGGCGAAAGGTGGGATAGCGGGCACGACTTTCGAAGAAATTCTCGAAGGCTTGCCCCAACTGTATGATCGCCATCTGCGGTGCATTCTTGCTTACTTCGAGCATCCAGGGGAATTGCTCGTGCTTGATCGCGTTGAGCTGGCGCCGCAATGCCGCCTCATTTGGCTTGTCCACCGCCGGGTCGACCTTGCTTGCCTCGTACTGCCGCTTCCACTCGGCCAAGGCCCAGTTGTAGGCGAAACGTGCAGTACCGGCGGCACGCGCCAGATACGTCGCCTGGACATTGTTCGGATCGAGTCGGATGCGATGGGCTAGGTACATTGCGACTCCTTGACTGCTGCACGCCCCCTATCGATCAGCTTCTGGTTGCGGTGACTGCGGCTTTCATAGAGACGGGCCGAGAAGTCGGTGATGATCTCGAGCACATCGCTTGCTAGCTCTTCTTCGAAATTGGTGTCCTTGCCCTGGTTGATGATGACTACTTCGACCTGTCTTGTCTGGCACAGGGCGAATATCAGCTCCGCGCCAAAACGCAGCAGTCGATCCTTGTGCGTCAAGACCAGGCGTCCGACCTCATCTTCGACAATCCCGTCGAGCAAACGTTTCAAGCCTTTCTTGCGATAGTTCATGTCCGACCCAAGGTCGGCAATCATGTCGCACGCCCATCCATGACTCGCGCAGTACAATTCAAGTACCCGCTTTTGTCGCTCCAGGTCCGCTTTCTGATCATGACTGGACACCCGAGCGTAGGCGACAGTCTTACGCATCACCCGAGCACCGCTGCGAGCTTCAGGTCGCAAAGCAGACAAATCATACCGGCGCTGACCTCCTTCTGTTCGCAAAGGAGTGAGCCGACCGCTGGATTCCCAGCGACGCAAGGTACTGGTCGAGACGCCCAAGGCTTGTGCAGCCGAGCTGATGGAGACGAACTTGTTCATAATGCATAAGACTGCATAAATTCAAACAAGTTCTCATCTAACTGTTAATAACCCTTATTTCTCGACCATCTGGCGCATGCGGCGCCGCAGTTCGCGCTCGCGCTTCTCGTGCGCCGTCCAGTCCTCGCACACGGCGCGATGGAGCGAGACCATCATCAGCACGATGACCACCGTGAACGGCAGGGCGAACACGATGGTCGCCGTCTGCACCGCCTTCAGGCCGCCGGCCAGCAAGAGGCTGATCGCGATGCCGGCCACCAGGGCGCCCCACATCAGCTTGGACTTGTTCGACGGGTCCGGATTGCCGCCGCTGCTCATCATGCCCAGCACCAGCACCGCCGAGTCGCCCGAGGTGACGAAGAAGATCAGCACCAGCACCGTGGCCACGGCCGACATGATGGTGCCGAACGGCAGCGCGTCGAAGAGCGCGAACAGCGCGGTCGAGGTGTCGGCGCGCACCGCGTCCGAGATCGGGATGTGCTGCCAGATCTCCATGTGCAGCGCGGTGCCGCCGAAGATCGAGAACCAGACGAAGGCGGCCAGCGACGGCGCCAGCATGGTGCCGACGATGAACTCGCGGATCGTGCGCCCGCGCGAGACGCGCGCGATGAACAGGCCCACGAACGGCGACCACGAGATCCACCAGGCCCAGTAGAAGATGGTCCAGCTGCCGACCCAGGTGCTGTCGCGGAACGGCGTGGCGCGCAGGCTCATGCGCACGAATTCGGTCGCATAGCTGCCCAGGGTGCTCGTCAGGGTGTCGATGATGGCGACCGTCGGGCCGACCAGGAACACCACCAGCGCCAGGAGACCCGCCATGATCATGTTCACGTTAGACAGCAGCTTGACGCCGCGTCCCACGCCGCTGATCGCCGAGGTCAGGAACATGGCGGTGGCGACCAGGATGATGCCGATCTGGGCCATGTCGCTCACTGCCAGCCCGAATACCTTGTCCAGCCCGCTGTTGATCTGCAAGGCGCCGACGCCAAGCGAGCCGGCCACGCCAAAGGCGGTGGCCACCACCGCCAGGCCGTTGAACAGGCCCGACATGCGCGCGAAACCCTTCCACGGCAGCGCGCTGATGCTGCTGCTGACGAGGGCGCTGCCGCCGCGGCGGTACTGGAAGAAGGCGATGGCCAGCGCCACCGCGCTGTACACGGCCCACGGGTGGATGCCCCAGTGGAAGAAGGTGAAGCGCATTGCCACGCCGGCCGCTTCGGGCGTGCCCGACACGGTGCCGGGCGGCGCGTCGATGTAGTGCGAGATCGGCTCGGCCACGCCGAAGAACACCAGGCCGATGCCCATGCCGGCCGCGAACAGCATCGAGAACCAGCTGCCGATCGAAAACTCGGGTTCGTCGTCGTCGTCGCCCAGCTTGAGGTTGCCATAGCGGCTAAAGGCCAGGAACACGGCGAAGACGACCAGGCCCAGCACCATCCACAGGTAGAGCCAGCCGAAATTGCGGGTGATGGTAGCGAGGGCCGTGTCGAACACCGCCCCCATGGTGGCGGGCGAGATCACGCCCCACAAAACGATGGCAAGGATGAAACCCGCCGAGAGTGCTGTCTGCATGCTTTCTCCAGTAGACAGTAACGCGCGTCGGCGTTCTTAAGTTATGAAATAATTCATCATTGTAAGTGATTTAATCACTTATTGCAGCGCAGCAGGGCTTCTTACGTGATGATCGATCTTATACTTTTTGCACGAAAATGCATGTACAGTTGCGAAAACTCATACTGTTGTCGCAGATACACATAGTTCGCCATCCCAAGGCGTTTGGACGCATAATTGATTCAGTTTTGTAATGACATTATGCGATGTCCGCTCCCGCCCTTCACAGCGTATCTTCCATGCCACCCGCGCGCATCGACTCGCGGCCCGCCGGGCGGGCCACGGCGCGCGATTCGCGCCTGTACGAGGTGATGGACCTGATGCTCGATTCGGTCGGCGACCCGCTGGCCCTGGGCAGCCTGGCCGCCTCGGCCAGCTATTCGAGCTACCACTTCGACCGCATCTTCCGCGAACTCACCGGCTTCTCGGCGGTCGAGTACCAGCGCAAGCGCCGCCTGCGCCGCGCCGCCCACCTGTTGCGGCATGAGCCGGACGTGCCGGTCGGGCGCATTGCCCAGGACTGCGGCTTCCCATCCAACGCAGCCTTCTCCAAGGCCTTCCGCCAGCAGTTCGCGATGTCGGCCAAGGAGTGGCGCGACGGCGGCTGGCGCGCCTATATGGACGCCCAGGTCGGGCGCGAGAGCGACGTCAGTTTCTTCGTGGCCGAGCCAAGCAACCTGGCCGCCTTGCAGGCGCCCTATTGTCCGCCCGAACCGGGCAGCGTCGCCGCCCGCGTCACGGTGCGCAGCCTCCCCGCGGTGAGCCTGCGCTACCAGCGCTTCTTCGGCCAGTCGGGCGCCGCCCTGTCGCTGGCCTGCAATGCCTTCATCTGCGAGCGAGAACGCGCGGGCCTGGCGCGCGGCACGCCGTGGTATGGGGTGTTCGACGAGGATCCCGGTTTCACCGGCGAGCGCGAATACTGCTATGACTTCGGCTTTGGCGCCGAGGCGCCGGACGACGATCCGACGCTCGGCCTGCGCCTGCTGCCGGCCGGCAGCTACGCCTGTCTCGATTTCGACGGCGACTGGCCGCGCTTTCGCGCGATGTACGAGGACTGGCTCGAGCGCCAGGCGGTATGGCGGCTGGACGCCACCCGCCCCCACATCCAGAAGGTCGAGCGCGATGGCGCCGGGCTCTGGCGCGGCTGGCTGGCCCTGCCGGTCAAGAAGCGCTAGGCGCCGGGGTTAGCCGCATAAAGCGACTGAGGATCAGCACCGGCACGCTGGCCAACAGCACCCACAGGAAGAAGTCGCGGTAGCCCAGCGCCTGCTGGATGTCGCCGCTGATCGTGCGGAACAGCACGAAGCCCAGCTGCATGAAGCCGGTGCCCAGCGCATAGTGGGCCGCCTGGTAGCGGCCGCTGGCCACCACCTGCATGATGAACAGGATCACGCCGACGAAGCCGAAGCCGTAGCCGAACATCTCGATGCCCAGCAGGCCGACGATCAGCGGCATCGACTCGGGTTGCGCATGGCTCAGGTACCAGAAGGCGGCGTTCGGCAGGTTCATGGCCAGGATCAGGATCGGCAGCGCGCGCTTCAGGCTCAGCCAGGCCGTGAAATAGCCGCCCGCGATGCTGCCCACCAAAAAAGCGGCGGTGCCGACGGTGCCGTAGGCCCAGCCCACTTCGGCGGTGGTAAGCCCCAGGCCGCCGACCTCGCGCGCATCGCGCAGGAATAGCGGCCCGATCGACTGGATCTGCCCTTCGCCGGCGCGGAACAGGATGATGAACAGGATCGCCAGCAAGATGCCGGGTTTGGCGAAGAAGGTCTTGATCACATCCACCAGCGTGTGCCCGATGGCGCCCAGGCTGCGCGCCGCACCGCCCACCTTCGGCGTGGCCGGCAGCGCACGTATGTGATACAGCCCGAGCAGCGCCATCAGCCCGCCCAGCAGCAGGAATACCGTGGTCCAGGCGGCCTCGATGCCGAAGCGCTGTTCCAGCGCCCCCGCCAGGATCAGCAGGCCACCGAGCGAGATGAATTTGGCGGCATTGAAGAAGGCGCCCTGCCAGCCGGCATAAGCGGCCTGCTCGCGCGCATCGAGGCTGGCGATATAGATGCCGTCGGCGACGATGTCGTGGGTGCTGGAGGCCAGCGACACGATCGCCAGCAGCGCAATGCACAGGGCAAACCACATCGGCAGCTGCAGCGCCAGGGCCACCAGCGCCAGGCAGGCGCCGCCGATCAGCTGGCAGGCGACCACCGCCAGGCGCCGGCTGGGCGCGAGTTCCATGAACGGGCTCCACAGCGCCTTGAAGGCCCAGGCCAGGCCCAATAAACCGGTCCAGCGCGCGATCTGGTCGTTCGGCACGCCCATACTCTTGAGCATCTGGCCCGCCACCAGCGCCACCGCGTAGAACGGCAGGCCCTGGGCCAGGTACAGGGTCGGGACCCAGGACAGCGGATGGCGGCGCTGGATCTTGGCGACGGGAGCGTCGTTCATCGCGGTCATGGCAATTCCAGGTTCAGGGTGACGATGCGGCTGGCGCGGCCACGGGTGTCGACGCTGGCCAGCTTCACGATGCGGCTGCCGGCAAGCGCTACCTGCGCCGTGTAGCGCGGGCTGTGGGCGCCGGGATCGCTGCCATCCAGAGTGTAATGCACGGCCAGGCCCGGCAGGGCGATATTCGCACGCAGCCGCCCCTTCGCGATCACCGCGCCGGGCGGCGGCAGACGGTAGGCCCAGGGCTGCGGCTGGCGGTCCAGGCGCGGCAGCTCGCGCTGGGCGAGGCGGTTGGCGAATTCGTTCCAGTCGGCGGCCAGTTCATCGGGATGCTTCCAGCCCGGATCCGCGCTCCAGGCCCGTTCGGCCAGGCCGATCAGGCGCGGCAGCGCCAGGTACTCGACCCGCTCGCGCGAACGCGCATTCTCGCCCCACAACTGCCCTTGCAGGCCCTTGACGCGTTGGCGTCCGCCGGCGTCGAGCGGGGCCAGCGCCGCTATTTGCGCAAGGGTCGGCGCACGGCCCATTGCGTCATGCTGAGGCAGCAGCGGCGCATCGAGGGGCACCATGCCGAAGGGTTCACGGGTATCGACGAAGCCGGCCCAGTAATAACCCGGTTCCTGCGGATGCTTGGCGTAGGCGAAATCGAAGTACAGGCTGGCGGCGCTGGAGAGCACCACTTCGTGGCCGGCGTTGGCCAGGCGGTTGGCGCAGTCTTCCTGGCCTGAACCCCAGCCGTTGTTCCAGACGTAGACGTCCGAGTCCTGCCCTGCGCCGTTCGAGGTCAACGCGGTCTCTTCCCAGCCGCTGAAGGCGATGCCGTAACGCGCCAGGATCGCGCGGCAGCGCGCCTGGAAGTCGTCGCGCAACTGGCGCGCCTCCAGCCAGCCGTGTGCGCGCATGCGCGCCTGGCAGGCCGGTGAGCCGAGCCAGGCGCCGACCGGCACCTCGTCGCCGCCGGTGTGCAACACGCGCAAGGGCGCGCCGGCTTGCCGGTACAGCGCCGCGACCTCGGTGACCACGGTGTCGATGAAGCGGTCGACCGAGGGCAGCGCGATGCACATCACGTTGTCGTGCCACAGCTGCACCGATTCGTAGACCGAGGCGTCATCCGGATCGCTGAGCAGGTATTCCGCGGCGCCGGCGGCATCGCCCGCCGCCATCAGGCGCGCATGGCGCACCCGCATCGCCTCGACCGCCGCGCGCGCGTGGCCCGGCATATTGAATTCGGGGATCACCTCGATGTGCAGGCGCTGCGCGTGGCGCAGTATGGCCACGAATTCGTCGGCCGTATAGAAGCCGCTGCCGCCGGGCGCATGCGTGTCGGCCCCGGAGCCGAACGATGGCGGCAGGCAGGAAGATTCGCCCGGCGCGGGCACGCCGCGCCTGGCGCCGACCTCGGTCAGCTCGGGCAGCGCGGCGATCGCCAGGCGCCAGCCTTCGTCGTCGGTCAGGTGGAAGTGGAAGCGGTTGAGTTTATAGGCCGCCATGCAGTCGAGCAGGCGCAGCACGGTGTCAACGCTGGAAAAGTGGCGCGCCACGTCGAGCATCATGCCGCGGTAGGCGAAGCGCGGCGTATCCACGACCTTCCCGCATGGCAGCGCGCCGTCCTGCCCCAGGAGCTGGGCCAGGCTTTGCAGGCCGTTGAAGACGCCGTGCGCGCCGGCGCCGCGCACCAGGACGCGCTCGGGCGCGATTTCCATCAGATAGGCTTCGGCTTCCATCCCCGGATCGGTTTCGAGCACGATGCGGGCGCCGCCTTTGTCGTCGGGGAGCGTTGCCAGGAGCGAGCGCAGGAATGCCGACTCGTTGTCGAGGTCCGCGCCGCTGTCGATCGGCGTCGAGCGTCGGAGCACACAGCTGCGCGCATCGAAGCGCGCCATGCGCGGACGCGGCGTGATGCGGCCAACAGCCTCCTGGTCCAATAGCGACAGCGCCTCGTTCTGCGCGTGACGCCAGGCCGCATCGGCCGTTGGCAGCAAGTCGCCGCGCATACGATGGCGCTGCTCGGGCAGCACGAAGGGCGCGATCTCGGGATCGCCCAGGTCGAACGCCCTCCCCGCCGAATCCAGCAGATAGAAACCCAAGGGCGCATCGGTGATGCTGATCGCCCAGTGCAGGGACTCGTAGACGATCTCGTATTCCTGGCCGGGCAGCCATTCGCTCCCGTCGGGCAGCTCCAGGCTGAACAGGTCGCCGTTCAGGTGCGTGGCGCGAAAGCCCGCACTGACCGTCTCGGGCAGGATCTTGCGGCAGGTGTTGAAGCACAGGGTCCAGCCGGGCGCGATTGCATCCGGGCCGTCGTTGCGCAGCGTGAGCCGCGCCGTGAACGCGTCGTCGCGCGTGAAGTTGGAGAGGCATTCCCAGGCGATCGCGATCGCCGGGCCGCCGTCTGGTCGGTACGTCATGGGATGTATTCCAGGTTGGGGAGGCGCACGCGGCGCCTCCCCTTGGTGACTTACAGCTTGCCGCGCAGGCCGAGGTAGAAGGTGCGGCCGTTCGAGTAGAAGGCGCGCGGCCGGTCCTCGTTTTCGGCGTACATCTTGATGGTCTCGTTGGTGAGGTTCAGCGCATCGAAGGTCAGCGTCAGTTTATCCGTCAGCTTGACGTTGACCGAGGCCGCCAGCGACGGCATGTCGTCCACGTGCTGGCTGGCGCCGCGGTCCACGCCGGCCTTGTACTTCGAACGCCAGTTGTAGGCCAGGCGCGCCGAGAAGCGTTCGTTCTCGAAGTAACCGGTCACGTTATAGGTGTTCTTCGAGGAGTTGAGCAGCTCGCCGCCATCGTCCAGCTCACCGTCGGCATAGGTGTAGTTGACCAGCATGCCGAAGTTGTCCAGGAACGGCTGCTGCCAGCTCAGCTCCACGCCGCGGTTACGGCCGCTGGTGTTGTAGGGCGACGTGATCAGGTAGTCGGTGAAGGTCTCGCGCTTGTTGTTGTAGTAGTTGCCGGTCGCCGTGCCCTGGGCCACGATCGAGCGCAGGTCCATGTAGAACAGGCCGGCCGACAGCAGCGCCTTCGGCGCGTAGTACCACTCGGCGCCGATGTCGAAGTTGGTCGAGCGCACCGGGTCGAGGTTCACGTTGCCGCCGCTGCCGCTGAGGGCATCGTCGTTGAGCGAGACCGAGCCGCCCAGGGCGCTGTAGTCGGGCCGCGCAATGGTCTTGGCCAGCGCGGTGCGCAGGGTCAGGTCGGGCGTCACGTTGTACTTCAGGTTGGCGCTCGGCAGGTAGTCGCGGTAGGTGCGCTCGAAGGTGGTCGGGGTGTAGGGACCGAAGGCCGACCCAAGGATCGGCGTCGGGCCGCCCGGCAGGTTGACCACCGTGCGCTGGCGCGTTTCGATCGCGCGCAGGCCGATATTGCCGCTCCAGCCATCGCCGCCGAAGTCGACCATGCCGTACAGCGCCGTCGTCTTCTCGGCCACCTCGAACTCGTTCATCCAGTTATGGCGCAGCACGTAGTCGAGCAGGCGGTTGCCGGGGATCGCGCCCCAGGCGCCGAGCGCGGCGCCGTCGTACTTGAAGTAAGGGATGCCGCTGTAGCCGCCGATGTCGCTGCCGAAGTCGCCCGGGTACATCTGGCCGCTCCAGGCTGGCTGCGGATTGGTGAAGCCCACCGGGCCGGGACGGGTTTCGAGCGGATGCTCGGCGGTGCGCTTGTGGTCGGTCCAGCGCGCGCCGAAGCGCAGCGACTGGAAGGTCGGATTATCCAGGCGCAGCTCGCCATCGAGCTGGGCGTATTCTTCCTTGTCCACCGACTGCGATTCGCCGCCGCCGGCCCAGGCGGTCGAGCCGGGCACGGCGGTGTTGCCGCCGGGGTAGCTGACCGAGGCTGGGGACAGGCCGTTCAGGGCGTAGACCATGCCGCCATCGACGTTGTTCTGGTAGTAGACGTCGTCGCGGTCCCAACCCACGCCGTGGGTCTTGCCGACCTTGCCCGACAGGCTGAAACGCTCGCTGACGCGCCACTTGCCGTTGAAGTCGAGATACCACGATTCGCCGCCCGCATCCGGACGGTAGATATTGTCGACCTCGCCCGCATTGCGGGTGAATTCGGCGCCCACCAGGGTGCCGTTGCGCACCACCGGATTGATCGGGATGAGGCCCAGGCTGTTGATCGAGTTGGCCGGCGCCGCCAGCGAGTTGGTGTTCTGGTGCGGCGCTTCCAGTTTCGAATAGAAGCCGTTCAGGTCCAGGGTCAGGTCGCGGTTCGGGCGCACCTCGATGTCGAAGGCGCCGCCTTCGCGCTTCTTGGTCTGCTCGAACAGGGCGGCGCCGATAAAGGTCGGCACCACCACGCCGGCCAGCGCCGGATTGGCGATGGCCGCTGCGCTGGTCGCGCTGATAGGGGTATAGCCCAGGATTTCCTGGCCGTCGCGGCGTACGCTGGCCTTCTCGGAAAAGCCCTGGAGCAGGATGCCGGCGGTATTGGCGGCGTTCTTCCAGCTCACCAGGCCCGACAGGTGCGGCTCGGTCTTGCCCGACAGGTCGTTGTAGTTGGCCTGCACCGAACCCTCGACCGTCAGCTGCTGCTTGAAGTCGAGCGGGCGGCGCGTGATGACGTTGATGGCGCCCGAGACGCCGCCTTCGACCAGGTCGGCGGTGGGGCTTTTCTGGACCACGATCGAGCCAACCAGCTCGGACGGCAGCAGCGAGAAACTGCTGGAGCGGCCGACGTTGCCGCCGATCTGGTTCAGCACGAACCAATCGCCGGTGCTGATCGCATGGCCGTTGAACAGCGTCTGCTGCAGGCTGGGGCTGGTGCCGCGCAGGCTGACGCGGTCGTTCTCGCCGAAGCCGCCCTCGCCGCCGGCGGACGATTGCGTGTTCACGCCCGGCAGGCGCTGGATCGCATCGGCCACGTTTTTATCGGGCATCTTGCCGATGTCTTCGGCGGTCACGACCTCGACCACGGCGTCGGCGTTGCGCTTCTGGCGCAGCGACTGTTCGAGGGCGGCGCGCACGCCGGTCACCACCACCGTCTGCGGTCCGGCGATGGGCGCCTCTTGTGCCTGCGCCTGCGCCATCGACATCGCCACCCCTGCCACCGCCGCCGCAATCGCGGTGCGCTGATACTGCCGTGCCACAAAATCGTTCATGTGCCTCTCCAAAACCAGGTTGGTCGTTCTACACACCCTTGCGGTCGCGATGCTTCTGGACGTTCGGGCGTCTCTGTTTATGCATCGCATTCTGGATGCATCATGGACGCCATGTTTGTCAAATCTTGCTATCCAATCAGCGATTTTTCATCGGGATGACATCTGCATGTGGCAAGCTGGAGACGCACACGCCCCTGCCTGCCTGGGCCGACAAGCGGGCAAGCAGGAAGGAAATGTGGCGTGACTGAAGGTCAGGCCGCGGGGAGCGGCACCTTGGCCATGGCGCGCTTGAGCGCGTCGAAGCAGGCCGGGTCGAGCGCGGTCCCGACCGTCTTTTCCATCATCTCCAGCGCCTGGGGAATCGGGATGGCGCCGCGGTAAGGGCGCTCGGCGGTGATGGCATCGAAGATGTCCGCGGTGGTGATGATACGGGTTTCCAGGCGAATTTCTTCGGCCGCCAGGCCGCGCGGATAGCCGCCGCCGTCGAGCCGCTCGTGATGGGCGCCGGCGATCGCGGCCAGCTCGGAGAACGCCGCGATGCGGCCGAGGATGGTTTCGGTGAACTCGGCATGCTGGCGTACCGCATCCCACTCGGTGCGGTCGAGCGAGCCTGCCTTGTCGAGCACGCTGTTACTGACGCCGAGCTTGCCGACGTCGTGCAGCAGCGCACCACGCTTGAGCCAGCGGCGGCGCTGAGGCGACAGGCCGAGCGCTTCGCCGATCATGTCGGTGTACAGCGCAACCCTGGTGCTGTGGCCGCTGGTATAGGGACTCTTGGCATCGACCACCTGGCCGAAGGCGGCGGCGATATCGTCCAGGTAGTCCTCGTCGAGTGCGACCTCGTGGCCCGCAGGCTCCAGCGCCAGGATGGCGTGGTCGATCCCCGGGCTGGCCAGGATCTGCCAGAACGCATCGTCTTTGGCACAGGCTTCGAACGCCGCCACCAGGTGCGGATCGAACCAGGTGCCGGCCCGCGCGCCGGCTTCGCGCAGCGCCGCCGCGCGCCCGCCGGCGGTATGGAACACGTCGATCACCTGGGCCAGCAGGGCGATGCGCGCAATGACCGGGATGGATTCGCCGACGAGCTGGTCCGGCTTGCCCTTGCCGTTGAAATGTTCGTCGAGCGAATAGATGCCTTGCGCCACGCCCTCGGGGAAACGCAGCAGGCGCGCGATGTCCGCGCCGCGCTGGCAGCGCGTGGCGATCAGGCCCTGTGCGATCTCGGGACCGTCGCGCAGGATCGTCATCACGCTGCGAAAGCGTTCCGCCAGCCCGGCCTTCAGCCCGGTGTGCTTGAGCACGAAGCCAAGCACCTGGGGCAGGCTATCCCCCACGGTCTTGAAATCGCGCTTGAAGTCCAGGTCGTCGGTGAGATAGAGCTCGCAGATGCGGGCCGCGTTGCTGCTGCAGCCGAGATCCTTCAGCAGCAGCGCGTAATACAGCTCCCACAACCGCGGCTCGGAAAGGCCGGCGGCGCGGCCGACGTGCATGCCGATCCAGCAACAACGTACGCAATGTCCCGCCGGCTGGCCCTCGGTGATGTCGAGTGCATAGCTTAACGCCCCGATCAGTTCGGACAGTTTCATGGCGCTTGGCAGCAGGGTTTCCGACGGCACGGCGAGCGGCTTCATTTTAATTCCGGTATGCAATAAGAGTGGATACTAAGCCATAAAAGTCGGTGTGCGCACGCCCGCCACCAGAAATCCCCTGCGATGCGGCAAGGACGCCACATCGTGCTCCCTGCTTCGTGTCTGCGCGCTAGACTGGCTTTTACAATCGACGGAAATCGGTGGATTTGGTCATGCGCGGCGCAACGAACGGCAGCTCGACTTCGCTCTGGATGGACACCGCCACGGTGCCCGTCTTCCCTGCCCTCTCGTGGGGGCGCAGGAAGCCCAGGTGTGCGTGATCGGCGCCGGTATCGCCGGCCTCACCGCCGCCTACCTGCTGGCGCTTGAAGACAAGGACGTGATCGTCATCGACGCGCTCGGCGTCGGCGCCGGCGAAACCGGCCGCACCACCGCCCATTTCTTCCCGCCCGACGAGTGGTACCACGGCATCGAGCGCCGCTTCGGCCGCGCCCAGGCGCGCCTGGTGGCGGGCAGCTATGCCCACGCCCTGCAGACGGTCGAATCCATCGTGCGCACCGAAGGCATCGCCTGCGAGCTCGAGCATCTGGACGGCTACCTGGTGGCCAGGGATGCGGGCGACGGACCGCGGCTCGAACGCGAATGCGACGCCGCGGTGCGCGCCGGCGTGCAGGCCGAGATGGTCGCCGGCGTGCCGGACCTGGGGTTCGAGACCGGCCCCGCCGTACGCTATCCGGGCCAGGCCCAGTTCCATCCGCTCAAATACCTCGACGGCCTGGCGCGCGCCTTCATCCGGCGCGGCGGCCGCATCCACGGCGCCAGCCACGCCCGCCGTATCCGCGGCGACCACCGGCGCCAGGTCGTGTCCCTCGAGCATGCCGAGATCCGGGCCCGGGACGTGGTGGTGGCCACGCACACGCCGTTCAACGACCGCGTCGTGATGCACACCAAGCAGGCCGGCTACCGCAGTTATGTGATCGGCCTGCGCGTGCCGCACGGCACGCTGCCGCACCTGCTGCTATGGGATCTTGGCAGTCCCTATCACTATGTGCGGCTGGCGTCCGGCATCGACGGCGACGAGGTGCTGGTGGTGGGCGGGGCCGACCACAAGACGGGCCAGGACGCGCATCCCGGCCACCGCTACGACGAGCTCGAACGCTGGGCTCGCGCGCGCTTTCCGATGGCGCGCGAACTGGCCTGGCGCTGGTCGGGCGAGGTGATGGAACCGAGCGATGGCCTGGCCTTCCTGGGCCGCAATCCGATGGACGACGACAACGTCTACCTGATCACGGGCGACTCCGGCAACGGCATGACCCACTGCACCATCGGCGCGATGCTGGTGACCGACCTGATCATGGAGCGGCCGAATCCCTGGACTGCGCTGTACGACCCGGTGCGCAAGCCCGTGCACGGGTTCGGGGAATTCGCCAGCGCACAGGCGCATGTGGCGGCGCGCTACGGCGACTGGCTGCGCGGCGGCGAAGTCGATTCGGTGCAGGCGATCCCGCCCGGCGAAGGCGCGGTGCTGCGCGACGGCTTGCGCCGCGTGGCGGTCTATCGCGATCCTGACGGGGAACTGCATGCGCTGTCGGCCAGGTGCACCCATCTCGGTTGCGCGGTGCACTGGAACGGCGCCGAGCAGTCATGGGACTGCCCCTGTCACGCCTCGCGTTTCGATATCGAGGGCAATGTGCTGCACGGCCCGGCGCCAACGCCGCTGGCGAAGGTCGCGCTGGCGCCCGGCGATCCCTTCCCGCCGCAGGACAGGCGCGGCGGCGCGCGGCGCGGCATGCGCTGAGCGAAGGGAAACTGGAAGCACAAATGCGAACACCAGCGCGAGCCGGTGTTCGGGATGGCGGCCGGGGATACCGCCCTTACTGCCTGAAGCGCTATCAGCTGGCTCAGTAGCCGCGGCCGGTGGTGCCGGTGGTGCCAGTCGTACCGGTGGTGCCAGTCGTACCGGTGGTGCCGGTGGCGCCAGTCGTACCCGTGGTGCCGGTCGACGTGCCGGTGCGGCCGGTGTCATCCATGGTGCCGGTGGAACCGCTGGTGCCCGTGCCCAGCGAACCGCTCGAACCGCTGGTGGTGCCCGTAGTGCCGGTCGTACCCGTAGTGCCGGTCGTACCCGTGGTGCCCGTGGTGCCGGTCGTGCCCGTCACGCCCGAGGTACCGGTAGTGCCGGTGGCGCCTGACGTGCCGCTGCTGGTGCCGGTTTTGCTGCGGCGGTCACGGTCACGCTGCTCTTGCGGATCGGTGCTTTGCATGCTGCCGGTCGCGCCGGTCGACGAGCTGCCGCTGGTCTGGTCGCGCATGGTGCCGGTCTGGCTGGTGCCGGTGGTGCTGCCGATCTGGCCCGACTGGCCGGTGGCCGACGTGCCGGTGGTGCTGGTTTGTGCATGGACCGCAGTGGCGCCGAACATGGCGGCGGCAACCGAAGCGCTGAGCATTCCTTTGAGTAGCGTATTCATTTTCATGGTGTTCTCCTCAATGTAACTAATATGTCAGGGGCGGTACCCGGCGCAAATGCCATAGTTGGTGGCGTGGTGCGTCGAGTGAGGAGTCCAGTTTACGGACAAGCTACGGATGGGAGCGCACGGTAGCCGCGCGGAAATACATCATCGTCTTTTATTTTCTTTTATCTTGGCGCCATCTTTCGCTTATTGCAGAGCTCTCAGAGCGGCCTGCGCAGAGAGCGTGCCGAGCTCTGTATAGAGCGGCAGCACCACGCTGCGATCGTCCGGGTAGACCCGGTTCGACAGGAAAACATAAAAGCTTTGTGACTGCGGATCGACCCACAGGATGCAGCCGGTGAACCCGGTATGGCCATAACTGCCGACCGGATAGAGATTGCCGCGCGGACGCTTGGCATATGGCGAGTCGATGTCCATGCCCATTCCCCGCAGCGCCGCGATGCCCGGCGGCGATTGCACCGTCGTCAGCAGGCGCACGCTGTCCGGCTTCAATATCCGCACACCATCCAGCACGCCATTGCCCAGCAGCATGCGGCCGAAGCGGGCGACGTCGCCCACGGTCGAGAATACGCCGGCCGAACCCGCCACGCCGCCCATGCGACGCACGGTCGGATCGTGCACCACGCCCTGCAGCGGCGCGCCCGGCTCCAGGTCGCCGTGGGCCGTCGGCAGCTGCGCAGCCTCGCTGGCGCCGCGCTGGGTCGGGGCGATGCGCGCCGCCGGCATGCGTTCCAACGGGCGGTAGCCGGTGTCACGCATGCCCAGTGGGAAAAAAATGCGCTCCTGGGCGAAGCGGTCGAGCGGCATGCCCGCCGTGCGCTCGACGAGCAGGCCCAGCAGGATGTAATTGATGTCCGAGTAGCGAAAGAAACTGCCCGGCGGATGGGTTACCGACTGCCCGCAGGCCAGCGACAGCGCCGCCGTCTGCCCCTGCCACGCCGGTTTCGCCGGCAGGCCCGACTGCAGGCCCGACACATGCGTCAGCAAGTGCCGGATCGTGATCGCCTGCTTGCCCCCGCCGTCACATTCCGGGAAATAGCGTATGAGCGGCGCCTCGAGGTCGATCTTGCCCTCCTCGGCCAGCATGAGCACCGCGGGCGCCGTCACCAGCACCTTGCTCAGCGACGCGACGTCGAACACCGTGTCCTGCGCGACGGCGGCGGCGCTTTCTTCATAGTCGAGCTTGCCGTAGGCGCGCTGGTATTGCGCGGCGCCGCGTTCGAGGTGGTATACCGCGCCCGGCAGCTTGCGGGCGACGATCGCGGCATCGATGGCGTGATCGATCGCAGCCACGCGTTCAGGATTGAATTGGGGTTCGACGGTCATGGCGATCGGCTGATGGACACAGCCGACGAGCAGCATGGCGGCGGGAAATAGACGAAAAAAGTGTTTTGACATCATGAAGAAATACTAACCCAAGCGGCGAACCCGGCGTTTTTGGGTGGCCGCGCACGCGCTTTTTCGCATCGGCGTATCATGGATCCATGATTCCTTTCTCGATACTTGACCTCTCGCCGATCGCTGAAGGCAGCGATGCGGCCACCTCGTTCCAGCGCTCGCTCGACCTCGCACAACATGGCGAACGCTGGGGTTACAACCGCTTCTGGCTGGCCGAACACCACGGGATGCCGGGCATTGCCAGCGCCGCCACCGCGGTGCTGATCGGCCACGTGGCGGCCGGCACCTCACGCATTCGCGTGGGCGCCGGCGGCATCATGCTGCCCAACCATTCGCCGCTGGTGATCGCCGAACAATTCGGCACGCTGGAGGCGCTGCATCCGGGCCGGATCGACCTCGGCCTTGGCCGCGCGCCCGGCTCGGACCACACCACGGCGCGCGCCCTGCGCCGCAACCTCGCATCGGATGCCGACGAATTCCCGCAAGACGTCGTGGAGCTGATGGATTATTTCGCCGGCTCGACCCGCCGCCCGGTGCAGGCCGTGCCCGGCGCCGGCCTGGACGTGCCGGTGTGGATCCTCGGTTCGAGCCTGTTCGGCGCCCAGCTGGCGGCCCACCTCGGCCTGCCGTACGCATTCGCCTCGCACTTCGCGCCGCAGATGATGATGCAGGCGATCGATATGTACCGCAGCAACTTCCGTCCATCGGAACAGCTCGACAAGCCCTACATCATGCTGGGCTTTAACGTGTTCGCCGCGGATACCGACGAAGAGGCGCACTTCCTGGCGACCTCGATGCAGCAGGCCTTCGTGAACCTGCGCACCGGCCGCCCGAGCAAGCTCAAGCCGCCGGTGAGCGGCTACCTGGAAGCGCTCGATCTCCCGGAACGCATGATGCTCGACAGCGTGCTGTCGTGCTCGGCAATCGGCTCGCGCGTGACGGTGGCCCACCAGCTGCGCGCCTTCATCGAGAAGACCAAGCCGGACGAGCTGATGATCACTTCGCAGATCTACGACCACGCGGCGCGCCTGCGCGCCTACGAGATCACGGCGGATATCCAGCGCGCGGGTTGATGCCCTCGGCCGGCGTCACGCGGCGCCGGTTCCCGCCTGCAACACGTCGATCAGGGTGCGCGTCGAGCGCACCCGCCCCATCTTCGGAAAAATCTTCTCGCACGCGAAACGGTGGGCATCGGCATCGAAGCTGCTCATCGCATCCTCGGCGAATACCAGCTTGAAGCCGAAGTCGTAGGCCGCGCGCGCGGTCGATTCGACGCCGAAATTGGTGGCGATGCCGCCCATGACCAGCGTGTCGATGCCGCGCCGCCGCAGCTGCTGCTCGAGTTCGGTGCCATAGAAGGCGCCCCACTGGCGCTTGACGATGACGAGGTCTTGCGCCTCGACGCCGGCTTCCGGCGCCAGCCACGATGCGTCGGGCGGCGCCGCCGGCGCGCCCTGCGGACGCAGCGGAGAGTCAGCCGGCACTTGCGGCAATTCGTTCAATAACACGTGCACGTAGATGACCAGGCCGCCGCGTTCGCGCATCTCTTGCGCCAGCAGCACGCAGTTGCCTACCACGTCCTCGGCGCCATGCGGCGCGAGCTCGTGCTTGACGTTGCTGTTCTGAAGATCGATCAGGACCAGCGCGGTATGCGCCGGGTCCAGTGTGAGTTGTTGGTCCATGGGCTTCCTCCTGCCCATAGTGTCCCCGAAACCCGGCATGCCCGGCGCACAGGCAGGGCCGGGCCGCGCAGGCATGTGCTACGACAACATTACGGCAGCGGCTTGCCGTCCACGTCGATGCGGCGTACCTCGCCCAGGTTCAGGGCGCGGATGTCCTTCTCGACCTTGGCCATGTCGCCCACCACCACCCACACCAGCCGATCGGCCACGAAGCTGCGCGCAGCCAGGGCATTGGCCTGCTGCGGCGTGAGCGCCAGCGCCTTTTCGGTATAGGTGTTGAAGTAATCCTCGGGCAAGCCATACTGCAGGATCGTGGAGTAGGCCCCGGCCAGTTGGCCCGCGGTCTCGAAGCTGCCCGGCAGGCGCAGGGTTTTATTGTCCTGCGCGAACTTGAGCTCTTCGTTTGCGATTGGCTTGGCGCCGGCGATATTGCGGTACTCGCCCACCAGTTCCTTGAGCGCATCGCCGGTCTTGTCGGTCTGCACCGGCGAGATGCTCACGAACTGGCGCTGGCCGATCGCCGGCGACACCTGGCTGCGCACGCCATACGACCAGTGCTTGTCTTCGCGCAGGTTCATATTGATGCGCGAGCTGAAGGTGCCGCCGAACACGTCGTTGACGAGTTCCAGCGGCAGCGCCTCGGGGCTGTTGCGCGGCGGCGCCAGCTGGCCGCCCAGGATCACGCTCTGCAGCGCGCCGGGACGGTCGACCAGGTAGACCACCGGCGCGGCGCGCGGCGCCACTTCGGCAATCGCTTTCTTCGGCACGTCACCGGCTTTCCAGGCGCCAAACGCTTTCTCGAGCATCGGCTTGATCTCGGCCAGCGTGGTGTCGCCCACGACCAGCAGGGTGGCGTTGTTCGGCTTGAACCAGGTCGCATGGTACTTGGCCAGGTCGGCGCGGGTCATGCGCTTGACGGCGTCCTCGGTGCCGCTGCCGGTGCCCGGCTTGGCGTACACGTGATCCTGGCCGTACAGCAGCGCCGGCGCCACGCGCATCGCGATCGATTGCGGATCGGATTTTTCGCGCGCGATCGCGGCCAGGCGGTCTTGCTGCAGGCGCGCGAACTCGTTCTGCGGGAAGGCGGGGTTGAGCACCAGGTCCGAATACAGGTTCAGCGCCTGCGGCAAGGTGGCCTTGAGCGCGTTCATGGAAACGAAGGCGCCGTCGAGGTTGGTGCCGGCGCCGAAGCTCGCGCCCAGGCTTTCCAGTTCTTCGCCGATCTGCAGCGACTTGCGGCTGCCCGTGCCTTCTTCGAGCATGCGCAGGGCCAGGCTGGCCACGCCGGGCATGTCGGCGCTATCCGAGGCGTAGCCGCTGTCGACCAGCATCTGCAGGTTGACGATCGGCGCCTCATGACGTTCGGCCAGCACGACCTTCAGCCCGTTCGACAGGGTGGTGCGCTGCATCGGCGGCAGCTTGAGCGACATCGCCTTGCCGGTGTCCGGCGCCTTGCTGCGGTCCAGGCCGGTTTGCGTGGCGGCCAGGCCGGTCGGGAACGGGTCGATCTGCAGCACGAAGTCGCCGTCGCTGAGCCAGTCGTTCATGGCCTTCTTCACCATGGCCGGGGTGGCGTCCTTGATCCGCTGCAGATAGACCTTGTAGCAGTCCGGATTGCCGGTATAGGTTTCGCACGAAGCCAGCAGGTCGCTCTTGCCGCCGAAGCCGCCGACGCGCTCGATCATGCGCGTGTACTGGGCCAGGGTCGCGGTCTTGGCCAGGCGCAGTTCGGCCTCCGTGGGGCCGCTCTTCATCAGCGCGCGCAGTTCTTCGTCGGCGATGCGTTCCATCTTCCTGACGTCGCCGCCCGGACGCGCGGTCAAGGTCATGCTGAACTGGCCGCCGATCTCGGACGAGCTGTCGCTTGCGGTGGCGCTGGTGGCCAATTGATCCTGATACACCAGGCGTTTATAGAGGCGCGAGGTCTTGCCGCCACCCAGCACGCGCGCGGCCAGGTCGAGCAGCGCTTCCTCTTGCGTGTGCGCGCCCGGCACGTTCCAGGTGCGATAGATGCGCGATTGCGGCACGCGGTCCTGCGCCACCGTGCGGTGGGTGCCGGTGCGCTTGGCGATCCAGGCGTCATGCTTGGCCAGCGGCGGGCCCGGTGGGATAGCGCCATAGTATTGCTCGACCTTCTTGCGCGCTTCTTCCGGCGAGATATCGCCCGACAGCACAAGCACCGTGTTGTTCGGGCCGTAGTTCTGCTTGAACCAGTCCTGCACGTCGGTCATCGAGGCCGCGTCGAGGTCTTCCATCTTGCCGATCACGGTCCAGGAATACGGGTGGCCGGCCGGGTAGGTATTGGTCGTCAGGAGTTCCCAGGCGATGCCATAAGGCTGGTTCTCGTACTGGCGCTTCTCGTTCTGCACCACGCCGCGCTGGATGTCGAGCTTCTTCTTGTCGACCGTGCCCAGCAGATGGCCCATGCGGTCGCTCTCGGCGAACAGCGCATAGTCGAGCATCGAGGTCGGCACGTTCTGGAAGTAATTGGTGCGGTCCTGGTTCGTCGTGCCGTTGAGGTCGGTCGCGCCGATGCGCTCCATCGCGTTCAGGTAGGTATGGTTGAAGTTGTCGCTGCCGCTGAACATCAGGTGTTCGAACAGATGGGCGAAGCCGGTCTTGCCCACTTTCTCGTTCTTGGAGCCGACGTGGTACCAGGTATTGATCGCCACCACCGGCGTCTTGCGGTCTTCGTGGACCAGCACCGTCAGCCCGTTCTTGAGCGTGAACTTGGTGTACTTGATATCCGGGATCGGGATGTCCGGCACAGCGGCCGGTTTTACCGGCGCGGCCTGGAGGGAAGACGTGCCAAACGCAAGCGCCAGCGCTGCGGCCAGGCCGATGGTGCGACGAACGGAAACTGCCATGCTGCTCCTCCTGAAGGGGTCGGGACGGGAATGAAACGCGCAAGGCGCGCCTCAGGGACGCGCCTTGCAAACATTCATTCTAGGCAGGTTTCACGTTGTCAACAAACGAAAACATGATGCATACGCAAGGTTGACGCAACATCATGCATCGCGCATCACTTGGGGACGATGCGCAGCAGGCTGCCCTTGGCTTCGTCCGTCAGTACGTACAGCGCGCCGTCCGGACCCTGGCGCACGTCGCGCACGCGCTTGCCAACCGGCAGCAGTTCCTGGGCCGTGACCTTGCCCTGGGCGTCGAGTTGCACGCGGCGCACGTCCTGGCCGGCCAGGCTGCCGCTGAACAGGCTGCCCTGCCATTGCGGGAAGGATTTACCCGTATAGAAAGCCAGGCCCGACGGCGCCGGCGACGGCGTCCACACGACGATCGGCTGCTCCGTGCCCGGCACCACCTTCATGCCGATCGGCTCACGCGTGCCGTAGTCGAGCGTATAGCTTTGCAGCGGCCAGCCGTAGTTCTTGCCGGCCTCGATCACATTGATCTCGTCGCCGCCGCGCGAGCCGTGCTCGTTGGCGTAGACGCGGCCGCTCTTCGGATCGCGCGCCAGGCCCTGCACGTTGCGGTGGCCGTAGCTGTAGATCTCGGGGCGGGCATTGTCCTTGCCGGCGAATGCGCCCTTGCCGACCGGCTGGCCGGCGTCCGTCAGGTGCAGGATCTTGCCAGTGTGCGAAGCCAGGCTCTGGGCCTGGTCGCGCGCCAGCATATTGCCGATGCGCTGAGGCGTATTGCCGCCGTCGCCAATGCTCATCAGGATGGTGTTATCGGGCAGGAACAGGATGCGCGAGCCGAAGTGCTGGCCGCCGCTCTTGCCGAGATTGACCGCGAACAGTTGCTTTATGCCGGTCACGCGCTTGCCGTCGAACACGCCCTGCACCAGCACGGTCCGGTTCTCATCGTCGGTGCCGCTGGACATCGTCAGGTAGATGCGCGGATTGGTTTTATCGGCGGGGTGGACCGCGATGTCGAGCAGGCCGCCCTGGCCGCTGGCGTACAGGTTCGGCAAACCGTCGAGAGGAATTTGCTCGAAGTTCTTGCCGTTCAAGACATGCAGCGTGCCCTGCTTGCCGGTGACCAGCATGCGGCCATCCGGCAGCCAGGCCATGCCCCAGGGTTGCGGCGCGCCGGTGGCGACCGTTTCGAGCTGCCAGCCCTTGGCGAGCGGCGGCTTGTCGACCGGCGTTACCTCTTGCGCCACGGCGGCCACACCGACCGTTGCCAGTGTGGCGGCCAGAACCAGTTTTTTGCTCAAGAACTTCCTGACAATACTCGGCATGACTTCCTCTCTTAAAAAGCGTTAAACAGTTGACATCGTAGCTGATTCGCCTCAATTTGCGACATTTTATCTGCACGATTACGGCAATCGGCGTATCATTGATGGTTCACTGAACCAGCGTAAGGACTTCCTTCAATGATCCAGCGACGCTCCTTCCTCAAGAGCTCCCTCCTCCTCGCTTCATCCTCCCTCGCCCTCCCAACCCTTGCCAAGAATACATCACCTGATAGTAGTATCCTGTCCGGCGAGTGCTGCCTGCGTTTCTATAACACGCATACCGGCGAGAAGCTGACGAGCACGTTCTGGGCCGAAGGCGAGTTCGATCAGGGCGCCCTGAAAGACATCAATAAAGTGCTGCGCGACCACCGCAGCAACAAGATTGCCGAGATCGATCCACAACTGCTGCTGCTGCTCGGCCAGCTCAATGGCAAGCTCGACAACAGCAAGGAACTGCACATCATCTCGGGCTACCGCGCGCCGGAATCGAACGCCTTCCTGCGTGGTCACGGCAGCGGCGGTGTAGCCAAGCGCAGCCTGCACATGGAAGGCAAGGCGATCGACATCCGCCTGCCTGGCACCGACCTGCGCAACCTGCAGAAAGCGGCGATGTCGCTCAAGGGCGGCGGCGTGGGCTATTACGCCAGCTCGCAGTTCGTCCACATGGATACCGGCCGCGTCCGGTATTGGTAAGACCTTGACGCGGCAGATCGTCCGCGTTGTTGCTTCGCTTGCCATGGGCTCCGTGCTCATGGCCGCTTCCTTCTGCCTGCCGGCCTCGGCCGCCGGCCAGAACACCGTCACCGTCAAGTCCACCCGCGACCCGGTCGACAAGTCCTACCGCAAAATGATCCGCGGCATGGAGCGCTTCGAACGCGAACGCGCCTTCGCCCCCAACGCCACCCTGCGCTTCCAGCTGCTGCCTCGCCTGCCATCGACGGACATGCGTGGCATCACGCTGCGCATCGCCGGCGACACCGTGTCGGTGCCGGTGCCTGTCGACGAGAACAATTTCTTCGTCCTGCCGCATCATGCACAAGCCCTGCAGGAAGACGCCGCCGTGATCGCCAGCCGCAAGACCGCCAGCATGACCTGGCGCGCGCGGATCGAAACTCCCGGCTTGCCTACCGGCACGCGGCGCCTGGGCGACCTGCGCCTGGAGTGCCGGGTCGGCAAGGAAGCCGGCCTGGTCTCGAACAGCTCGCCGCTGTTCGGCTGGATCTCGGATGCGCTGAACACGCCCGAGGGCGTGTGCACGAGCCCGGACGGCAACTACCTGTTCTTCGCCGAGCGGCCGATCTTCGCGGTCACGCTGCGCGCGGGCGAGCGGGTCGAAACATTACCTTTCAATATGCTGTACGCCGGCGGTGAGCAGACGCCCGACATGCTGCCCTTCTGCGATTGCCAGGTGCTGCTCGACCGCACTTATTACGTGCCGCTGTGGGATGCGAGCTGGCCCGACGACACGCTGGTCGAGTTCGAGTACATGGTCGATGCGCCGGACGGGGTGACGCCATGAAGCTGCGCCTCTTGCTGTGCTCGGCGCTGCTGGCGGGCTGCGCGACGCAACCGGCGCCACCGGGTTCCGTCGTCGCGGCCGAGCGGCTGTCGGCGACCGTGGTGGCGGGACGCACCACGAAGGCGGAACTGCTGGCGGCTTTCGGCCCGACGAAAAGCGTGCGCTTCGACAGCGGCTACGAAGCCTGGGTCTACCAGTCGCCCGCTGGCGGTGGACAATTTTCCGAATTCGTCGTCCTGGTCGATCCCTCCGGCGTCGTCAGCAAGACGCGCACACGCGCGCCATCAACACAGTGAACTGCCGGTGCGCCGGATTCATCGACAGTGTGTAGCACCTAACAAACATGATTCCCTAACTCTGCGAAGCTGATGGCAGGGCGATAACGCCACCTGTCCAAACACATTCACGGAGGAATCATGACGACGACTGCAAACGATAATTTCAACGACTGGCTGCGCGATGCGCACGCGATGGAAAAGCAGGCCGAGCAAATGCTGACCGCGCAGGCCGAGCGCCTCGAACACTATCCCGAGCTGCGCGCGCGCATCGTCCAGCACATCGACGAGACCCGCTGGCAGCACGGCGTGCTCGACGAAATCCTGGCCCGCCGCGGCACCGACAACTCGGTCCTGAAGGACATCGGCGCCCGTCTGGTGGCCTTCGGCCAGGCCGTGGGCGGCATGGCGGCCAGCGATGAAGTCGTCAAGGGCGCCATGGCCGGTTATGTGTTCGAGAACGTCGAGATCGCGAGCTATACCGCGCTGATCGCGGCGGCGAAATCGGTGGGCGATGCCGCGACCCAGGCACAGCTTGAACAGATCCTGGAACAGGAAAAGGCGATGGCGGCCTGGCTGCTGGATCACCTGCCGCAGATCACCCAGGCCTTCCTGGCACGCTCGGCCACCCCGGGCGTCGAAGCGAAGAAGTAATCGCACATAGTTGAAGCTGCCCATCTATTGGGTAGGACAATGGTTTGGCATGGTGCGTGTGCGCTGTTCCAAACCATTTTTTTGCGCCGGTGTCGAATTCTGGAGTGTTGCTTCGTCGTAGTATTCAGAGGACGTCCTCTACTACTGCTACATAAGGAGATCAACCATGGCCACCAGTACCGTTGAGCTGCACCGCGTATTCAAATCCACCCCGGAACGCCTGTTCCGCGCCTTTACCACTCCCGGCGCCTATGCAAAATGGCTGCCGCCCTATGGCTTCTTCGGCACCGTCCACGAGATGGATGGCCGGGTCGGCGGCCGCTACAAGATGTCGTTTACCAACCTCACGAACGGCCATAGCCATTCCTTCGGCGGCGAATACCTGGAGCTGGAGCCCGGCAAACGCGTGCGCTACACGGCCGAGTTCGACGACCCGCAAATGCCCGGCCAGATGCAGACCACGGTCGTGATGCGCGAAGTACTGTGCGGGGTCGAGGTCCATATCAAGCAAGAGGGCATTCCATCCCAGATCCCGGTCGAGCTGTGCTACCTGGGCTGGCAAGAGTCGCTCGAACAACTGGCGAAGCTGGTCGAACCCGAGATCCGGGACTGAGCTCGCGGGGCAGCCATGCGCATCGAGCATCTGCGGACCATGCTGTTGCTGTTCGGCGCCATGCTGATCGGCATGGCCCTACTGGCCTGCGGCGGCGGTGGCGGTAGCCCGGGCGTCACCGGCGCGGTCCCGCCACCGGCCAGCACCGGTTCGCTGGCCGTCAGCGCCAGCGGCTTGCCGGCCGGCGTCAGTGCCGCCCTGCGCGTCACCGGGCCCAACAACTACCTGCAAGACCTCACGCAGTCGCAAACCCTCGGCAACCTGGCGCCCGGCAGCTATAGCGTGTCGGCCTCTCCGGTGACGAGCGGCGGCGTCACCTATCAGCCGGCGCCGGCCTCGCAAGCGGCGACCATCAGCGCCGGCGTTACCACGACCGCCACGGTGAGCTATGGCAGCGGCCCGCTGAAACTCGTCACGACCCGGGTCGTCGCCGGGCTCGACAACCCGACCTGGCTGACCGCCCCGCCTGGCGAGCGCCGCCTGTTCGTCACCGAGCGGCCGGGCCGGGTGCGCATCGTCGAGAACGGCATCACGCGCGACCAGCCCTACCTCGACATCGGCACGCGCGTGTCCACCGAAGGCGAAGGCGGGCTGCTGTCGCTCGCCTTCGATCCGCAGTTCGAGCGCAACGGTTATTTCTACATCTACTACACCGACTTGCAGCGCAATATCGTAATCGAGCGCTTCAGCGCCGGCGCCACGTCGACGGCCGCCAATCCAACGTCCGGCCTGGTCATCCTGCGCATTCCGCATCCGACTTACCAGAACCATTTCGGCGGCCAGCTCGCCTTCGGCCCGGACGGCTACCTGTACCTGGGTACCGGCGACGGCGGCGGTGGCGGCGACCCGCAAGGCAATGCGCGCAACCTGGCCAGCCTGCTCGGCAAGCTGCTGCGCATCGACGTGGCGGGCGCTTCGGCAGCCCAGCCCTATGCGATCCCGGCCGGCAATCCCTATCGCGACGCGGCCGGGCGCCGCCCCGAAATCTGGGCTTTTGGCCTGCGCAATCCGTGGCGCTTCGCTTTTGATGCCAGCCAGCTCTACCTGACGGATGTCGGCCAGGACCTGCGCGAAGAAGTCAATATCGTCGGCACGGGCCAGGCCGGCCTGGACTATGGCTGGAACGTCCTGGAAGGCACGCAGTGCTACGCCGCCGCGACCTGCGAGCGCGCCGGCCTGACCTTGCCCGTGTTCGAATACGACCACGGCGCGAACGACGCCAACGGCTGCTCGATCACCGGCGGCTTCGTGTATCGCGGCCGCGCCCTGCCCGAGCTGGCGGGCCGTTATTTTTATTCCGACTACTGTGGCGGCTACCTGAAAAGTTTCCTTGTCACCGGCACCAGCATCGTCGAACAACGCGATTGGGAGATCGATGACATCGGCCCCGTCGTGTCCTTCGGCCAGGATGCCGAAGGCGAACTGTACTTACTCACGAGTGGCGGGGCCATCCATAAAATTGGACGCGGCGCCGCACAATGAGTTTAGAATAAAGAGATGGCACGCTTACAACTCAATCTTCCCGAAGACCAGTTTTACTATTCGACGCAGCTGACGGTAAGGGTCACGGACATCAACGCCGCCAACCACCTGGGCAATGAATCGATGATCGCGATGATCTCCGAGGCCAGGGCGCGCTTCCTGTTCGAGTTTGGCGTCGCAGAGACCGAGCGCGACGGCAATGGCATCATCGTCACCGACCTGGCCGCGACCTACCGCGCCGAAGCGTATGGACGCGACCAGTTGCTGTTCGAAGTCGGCGTCATGGATTTCAATAAATACGGCGGCGACCTGATCTTCCGCATCACCCGCCCGCGCGACAAGACCCTCATCGCCATGGCCAAGTCCGGCTTCGTCTTCTACAACTACAAGTCCAGCCAGGTTTGCTACATGCCGGAAGACTTCCGCAATAAATTCGAACGCGTGAACTGGATCGACTGAGTCGGCCAAACCCCATGAGCACGCCCCGTCCCGGTTTCCGGCACGGGGCGTTTTGTTTTCTAAAAAAAGTGGGAACTTTTTGAGGCCCCCGGCGGAATACAAGAAAAGAAGACTGCCATGACCTTGACGACAGAACAACTTGACACCGAACTGCTGCGCCAGGTCCACGCCGGACAGGCCGATGCATTCACGGCGCTGTACCGGCGGCACCAGGGGCCCTTGTACCGCTATGCGCTGCTGCGCTGCGGCTCGGGCGAGGCGGCGGCCGACATCGTGCAGGAAGCCTTTATGGGGCTGCTGACGGGACGGCTCGGCTACGACCCGCTGCGCGGCCAGCTGCAGCACTTCCTGTTCGGCGTGGCGCGCAACCTGGCGCTCAAGCTGGACGAAGCGCGCCAGCGCCATCCGCAGTTGCCCGAGCTCTCGGACGATGACGGCGACCTGGAGCTGGACACTGCCAGCGACGCCGCCGGACCGCTGGCGCGGCTGCTCGGCAACGAAATGGCGGAAGAAGTGCGGCGCGCATTGTCGCTGCTCCCGCCGCACTACCGCGATCCGGTGATCCTGTACGAGCTGCACGACCTGTCGTACCAGGAAATCGCCACCGTCTGCCAGGTGGACATCGGCACCGTGCGCTCGCGGCTGGCGCGTGGCCGGGCGGCGCTGGCCAAGCGGTTGCACGGGTTGCAGAGCGCACCGCCGCACGATGCGCATCTCGCATGAAGCCACAGATGCTGAAGGAAGAATGATGAATAACCACAACGACATTCCCGACCCGCTACTCGCCACCGGCTTCGCCGCGCTGCGCAGCGAGCTGGCCGGACACGACGCGCCACGCTGCGTGGAAAAGGAATTGATGCAGGCCTTCGCCCGCCAGTTCCCCAAAAAGCAGCCCTGGTACCGCAAGCTGTCGCTGCCCCAATGGGGCACGGCCGGCGCCCTGGCATCGATGTGTGGGGTGGCGCTGCTGCTGGCGCTGTCGCCACACCAGGCGGTCACGATCGGCACGCCGGTGATCGGCTTTGACGACGGCGCCGCCTTCATCGCCCTCGAATCGCTGGAACGGATCGAAAGCGAACCCTATACCCGGGTGGTCGAAGCCGAGCTGCCGCAGAGCGCGCTGGCGCCGCTGGGCATGCCGCTCAATCCGCAGACCGCGGGCGAGACGGTGCGCGCCGAAATGCTGGTGGCGCAGGACGGCCATCCCCTGGCGGTGCGCCTGAGCGCCGTCAACTGACACGATTGACTGTGAGGACTGTATGAATACCAGGAACATCCTGATCGCCACCCTGCTGGCAACCGCCTTTGCGCCGGCATTGGCAGAGGACTATACGATCGACCAGGGCAGCGACGGCGAACGCCGCATCGTGATCCGCCAGGGCACGGTGACACTGCCGCCCGGCCAGCAGGCCGCGCAGCGCGCCGGCGACAGCGCCAGCCTGGCCGCATCGATGCTCAGGATCTCGAGTTCCGGCATCGTCAAGAACGCGCCCTACAGCGCCGAAGCGGTCTCGGAGAGCATGCAGCGGCTGGCGGACGGCAACCAGATCGTCAACACCTCGCGCTCGATGCAGTATCGCGACGCCGCCGGCCGCACCCGCACCGAGGTGCACGGCGACGACGGCGAGGTGCGCACCGTCACCATCAGCGACCCGGTCGAAGGCGCGCGCTGGATCCTGAATCCGCAGCGCAAGAGCGCCACGCGCCTCGACATGAAGTCCGAGCTGGCCCGGGCCGAAGCGGATGCGGCGCGCGCCGCAGCGACGCAAGCCCGGATCGCCGCGGCCCAGGCCCGCGCCCAGGCCGAAGGCGCACGCGCCATCGCCGACCAGCAACGGCGCGCGGCCGACCAGACACGCGAGCGCATCGACCAGCTGCGCAAGGAAGGCAAGCTGCCGGAGGGCACGCACGTCATCGTCAAGGACGTCCAGCGCGGCCTGGACGCGACCGAGGTGAGCGTGCGCGTCGCCCAGCCGGCCGCTGCGGCCATGCCGGCGGCGCGGGCGATGTCGGCCCAGATCGCGCCGATGATCATCGGCGCTGTCAACGACGGCAAATGGTCGGCCAAGGCGGTCACACGCGAACTGGGCGGACGCGATTTCTCGGGCGTGCGCGCCGAGGGCAACCAGCGCAGCTACACGATCCCGGCCGGCGAGATCGGCAACCGCGCGCCGATCGAGGTCAGCAGCGAAACCTGGTATTCGCCCGAGCTGCAGGTGACGGTGTACCACAAGCGCAGCGACCCGCGCAGCGGCGACGTGGTGTACCGGCTCGACAAGCTCAAGCGCAGCGAACCGCCTGCCGCCCTGTTCAGTGTTCCATCGGACTATACGGTGCGCGATCCGCACAAGGTGAGCAGCACCAGGACGGGCGGCAAGGACGATTAACGGCCAGACGGCCAAGCAACCATTTTCCGTCGGCCCCAAAACGTCGTTACTGCCACTGGCAGTAACGACTCCCCGCGCAGGCGGGGACCCAAGTGCTGCAAACGTCGTCGCAACGCTTGCAAGATTGGGTCCCCGCCTCCGCGGGGACGACGTGCTGATGATAACGACAGAGTTGGCGTTATCGGCTCATAAGAGACATCAACCCCTCAACTCCCCCGCTTCTTGGCCAGGATAGTCTCGTCGAACCACTCATCAATCATGCGCTTCTCGGCACGCAGGCTGTCGTTATCCGACATGCGGTTGATGCGCTGCATATAATTCATGTCGGCCAGGCGTGCATCGCCGCCCTTGAGCACCTGCCCGTTCTGGGTCAGCGAATAACGCAGGTTGATGATCGGCCAGTCCGCCGTGCCTTTCAGGATGCGCAGCTCGCGGCCGCCGCGGAAGTTCGGGTACTCGCGGCCTGCGAGGTCGATGTCGGTGACGTCGATCGTCAGGTCCTGGCCTTCCGGCAGCTGGGCGCCCAGCTTGGTGAAATAGTCGCTCAAGTCCTTGAGCACCTGCTCGCGCTCCCATGGCGCGAAAGGCAGGTCGGCAAATTTATCGGATTCGATGTAATTCACGGTGACGCCGGCCGACGCGGCGCCGGCTGTCAGCGCGAACAGGCCCGCGCAGGCCGTTTTCATCAGTAATGATTTCATCGCTGTAGCTCCTCGGATCGCTTTTATCGTTCGTATTGCATTGAAATATACGCCGCTTCGTGCAGCCGTGCTCGTCTCGAATCGTCGTAGTTTGTATCCAAATGTTAGGCCCCGCACATGCCCAATAGATGGTGATGGATGAGAATGGCACAAGGGAGAATGCCATGCCGGAAGGTCCATCGCTCGTCATCTTGAAGGAACAATCGGCCCGTTTCGTGGGCCAGGCCATCGTGCGCGCCGGCGGCAACGTGCGCGCCGTCGACCCGGAGCGGCTGGTAGGCCAGCGCATCGTCGGCCTGCATACCTGGGGCAAGCATTTTCTGATCGAAACGCCCGACCTCGTCCTGCGCATCCATTTTTTGCTGTTCGGCACCTACCGCATCGACGAGCGGCGCGACAAGGAACCGAGGCTGTCGATCGAGACGCAAGACGGCGGCGAAATGAATTTCTATGCCTGCGCGGTCCGCGAGATCGACCGCGCGACCTTCGAGGCCTACGATTTCAGCGCCGACGTCATGTCGGACAGCTGGGATCCGAAACAGGCGCGCAAGAAGCTGCGCGCGCAACCCGAGCTGCTCGCCTGCGACGCCCTGCTCGACCAGGACATTTTTTCCGGCGTCGGCAACATCATCAAGAACGAGGTGCTGTTTCGCATCCGCGTCCATCCGCTGTCGACCATGGGGGCGCTGCCGGCGCCCAAGCTGCGGGCCCTCGTCGATGAGGCGCGCCAGTACAGCTTCGATTTCCTCGGCTGGAAAAAAGCGTTCGTGCTCAAGCAGCACTGGCTGGCCCATGCCAAAAAGATCTGCCCCCGCTGCGATATTCCTTTTAAAAAAGCTAATCTCGGCAATACACAACGGCGCGCCTTTTATTGCGAACGTTGTCAAAAACTCTATGCCTGAAGCGTGCTGTCTACTGCCTGCAACAGACCTCTCACTTTCGGCAGAGTAGCTGTTACATTGTCGCTGCACAATTTCAATATTGCCTGTTGTTAAGGGTCATGTGTCGTACTACAATCGACTTGACTCTGGGCTACGTTTGCGTTCAGAAATTGCATGTCCAGACAACTTTTCCTACGATATCGGATTCGTCTATGTCCTTCCTGTCTTCCGCTGCGCCCAAGCTCGCACCCTGGAAAGTATTGCTGGTCGATGACGAACCCGACATCCACGACATTACCAAGCTGACCCTGGCGCGCTTTCGCCTCGACGGCCGTGCGCTATCCTTCGTGCATGCCTACAGCGGCGCCGAGGCGAAGGAAGTGCTGGCGCGCGAGAAGGACATCGCGCTGGTCTTCCTAGACGTGGTGATGGAGCGCGAGGACAGCGGCCTCGAAGTGGCGCGCTGGATGCGCCAGGAGCTCGACAATCAATTTACCCGCATCGTGCTGCGCACCGGCCAGCCGGGCCAGGCGCCCGAGGAGCGCGTGATCGTCGACTACGACATCAACGACTACAAGGAAAAGACCGAGCTCGACCGCACCAAGCTGTTCACCACCACTTTCGCCGCCCTGCGCGCCTACCGCGACATCATGAAGGTCGAGGAAGCGCGCCGCGTGCAACAGACCTATCGCGAAGGCCTGGAACGGGTGATCGCGGCCTCCGCCCACATCTTCCAGCAACGCAACCTGAAGGACTTCGCCAACGGCCTGCTGCAGCAGGTGGTGGCCCTGCTGCGCCTGGAGCAGAGCATGCTGCTGCGCCTGAAGGCGGCCAGCGTGATCACCGGCACCAGCCAGTACGAGGTACTGGCCCAGATCGGCGAGATGGGCGAGGAAGAGATCGGCCCAGAACTGCTCAGCCAGCTGGACGACGCGCGCCACAACCGCATCTCGCGCCTGCACGGCGACACCTATGTCGGCTACTTCCCGAACAATAGCGGCAAGGCCTCGCTGCTGGTGCTCAAGGGCGTGGACGAGATATCGGACATCGACGCCCAGCTGCTCGAGGTGTTCTGCTCGGGCGTGGCGATCGCCTTCGACAACATCCTTCTCAATCAGGAAATCACCGATACCCAGGCCGAGCTGATCCTGCGCCTGGGCGACGTGGTCGAATCGCGGTCGCACGAGGCGGGCAACCACGTGCGCCGCATGTCCCAGGTCTGCCACATGCTGGCCCAGGCTTCGGGCATGCCGGAAGACGAGACGGCGGTCTTGATGCATGCCGCGCCGATGCACGACGTGGGCAAGATCGCCACGCCCGACGCGGTGCTGCTCAAGCCGGGCAAGCTCACCGAAGAAGAGTGGGAAATCATGAAGCAGCACCCGACCATCGGGCTGCAGATCCTGGACGGCTCGCAACGCCCGATCCTGAAGGCGGCGGCGGTGATCGCCCACCAGCACCACGAGAAGTTCGACGGCAGCGGCTATCCGCAGGGGCTACGCGGTGAAGACATCCACCCGTATGCGCGGATCGTGGCGGTGGCCGACGTGTTCGATGCGCTGAGCCACAAGCGCTGCTACAAGGATGCGTGGCCGCCGGCGAAAGTGACCGAGCACCTGCGCGAGGTTGCGGGGCACCATCTGGATCCGAAGTATGTCGATCTGCTGATCAAGAATATGGATAAGGCGTTGGCGATCAATGAGAAGTGGCCGGATTGATGTCGTGGCTCGGATGGCGCTGAACTGAACCGCAATAACTGTTAGCGATATCCAAGCTTGAGCATGCTTGATATTGGCGATGCAAGCTGATTGCTCCAGAGGTACCGAGCTATGTTTTAATGGCAACGATGAAGAGCAAGCACATTGAACGGAAGCTCTGGTACGAGGACAATGGCCGGGTTACCACGACTCAAGCTGAGACCCTCCACCGCTTAGAGCCTTTGATCATTCTCGGTGAAGCGGGAATGGGGAAGACTTCACTTCTCCACTGGATTGCCCATTCTCCGGACTATGTGCTGTGCACAGCCCGCAGTCTTATTAATCATCCGGCCCCGCGACAATTCCTAGGCTCGTTCCGAGTTTTAGTGGTCGATGCGATCGACGAGGTCAGTGCTCATAAGCATGGGGATGCTGTCGATTTAGTGCTTGGCCGCCTGGCTGATCTTGGGTTCCCGCGTTTTATCTTGTCTTGCCGGGTGGCGGACTGGCGCAGTGCTACGGCAGTGGAAGGCATTCGCGGACAGTACGCATGCAATCCCCTGGAGATGCATCTTGTTCCTTTTGACGAGGACGACTCCGTCGACTTCTTGAGCAGTCTCGTTGGAACAGCTAAGGCGCGAGAGGTCGTTGCCCACTTCAACTCGCGAAACCTGCACGGCATGCTCGGCAACCCGCAAACACTGGAGCTGCTTGCGAAGGTTTGCAATAGCGGGCCCCTTCCTGAATCCAATAGTGCGCTCCTTGAGCGTTCGATCGACGTGTTGCGTGTCGAGCATAACGAACGCAAGGCCGAACCACAATTAGCTAAAGAGATTGCGCTTGCAGCAGCGGGGGCCGCAAGCGCCGCTTTGATTCTCAGCGGTAGCGACGTTATCAGCCGTAAAGCGGCGGCATATATCGGTCCTGACGAGCTTTCCCTTACTGACGTGCGTTTCCTGCCTGGCGCCGAAGAAGTCGACGTAATGCTTGGTACTCGACTGTTCACGGCGGATGGCACAGATCGATTTCGTTACTGGCACCGGCGAATTGGTGAATACCTTGGAGCTCGCTGGCTGACAAAGTCGGCGAATACGCCCCGCAAGCGCAGGCGGATGCTTTCAATGTTCCATGCCCGAGGTTTGGTCCCCGCGAGCCTTCGTGGCATCCATGCTTGGCTCGCACTCGACGCAGAATTCGCCCCAGCCGTCATCGACGCTGACCCTACGGGCCTGATCGAATATGGCGACCCCAGCACCCTGCTTCCCGCTCACACCACAAGGTTGTTGAAAGCACTGGAACGTGTCGCGGAATCCGACCCGGGTTTGCTTTGGAATCGGGGAGATATCTTGCTGGACGGTATCGCGCAACCTGCGATGCTCGATGATTTGCGTAGGCTGATCACGTCCGAAGGCACTGCCTTCGGCCTGCGCATGCTCATTCTCCGAGCGCTGAAGGATGCGCCAACAGCCACGCAACTCGTCAGCGAACTACGTGACCTCGTGTTCGACGCAAATATGGCCTTTGCGTGCCGAAAGTCCGCAGGCCAAGCTCTCGTGCCACTTATGGCCAGCGATGACTGGTCCCAGATGATGACTCGGCTGCTGGACCAAGGCGATGAGCTGTCGGTACGTCTGGCAATCGAGCTGATGGAGGAAATCGGCTATCAACATTTTAGTGACGAGCTGATTGTCGACTTGGCGGTTTCATATGCGACCAAAGAAAGCCAGACGGTCGGAGTGCTCTACGTGTTGGAACGCCGGCTTCCTGACGGTCGGCTGGACGGCATTCTCGATAAACTCGCTGCCAAAGCGTCTGCACTTGGTGAGCCGTCTGAACATCGAGACGGCTATGAACTGAGCGAGTTTGCCTATCACTTGCTGTCACGGCGCATTGCTGGTGCGCCAGCGCAGGCCGATCGGCTGTGGTCCTGGATCCAGCATTTTGACGAGAGTGACGGCTATCAAAGAGAAACCCGGGCCGTGCTTGCCAAGCACTTACAGGAAAATCAAGAGCTGCGGCGTGCGATACAAAGGCTCGTGATTCTAGATCTCCCAGGAGAAGCGACGCCATGGGAACGGTTCTGTCGCATGACCGATCGTTCAAGTGGCCTAGCACCAACCCCGGACGACGTGATCGTCTTACTACAGGCACTCGACCAGACATTCAAGGATGACATGCGTTGGAAAGATGTTGTGCAGATGGCCCGGCATGATGGTGAGACCGGCGCAACAGTGCGGGCTGTAGCGCTCCCGTTCGCAGAGCATCGGCCAGACCTGCTGCAATGGCTAATGCGACTTGCAGAGCCTCCGAGTTGGAAACGCGAGAACGACCTGCGCGCAGAACGTCACAGGACGAAATTCCTTGCCCAACGTACGAAGATGCGGGCTCATTACAAAGAGCATATCGCGCGCGTGCGCACTGCAGACTACGGAGCGCTCATTGGACCAGCCAAGGCTTATCTCGGCTTATTCAGTGACATCAACGAACAGACCTTGCCATCGCATGAGCGCATTGCCGACTGGCTTGGCGCCGACATTGCTGCAGCTGCCTCCTCCGGTTTCGAAGCCTACCTAGTCGACGGACCGAGCACGCCGACGGCAGATGAACTGGCCGCCAGCTTCGCGCAGTCTCAGTGGAGGGATTCCATTCTCATCATTATCGTCGCGCTCGCCGAGCGCGTACGACAGGGCGCAAGACTGGCGGATGTCAGCGACGACCGGCTGCTCGCGGCTCTCTTTGAATTGATGCGCATCAGCTATAAGCACAATGCAACGATTGATACCCTGGAACAGGCCGTGGAAGCTGAAGTAAAAGCACGAGGACTCTGGCTGAGCGCAATGCGCAAGTACCATGAGCCCCAGCTAGAGGCCGGGTTGACGCGCATATCAGGCCTCTATTCCCTGATGCGGGGCAAGGATGTCGCTTTTGCGAATCAACTCGCGGCCGAATGGCTCACGCGCTTTCCTCAAATTGCTGCCGAGGTGGAAGAAGAACTTGTCGACCGACTTATACGGTCCAATCGTTATGAGGAGCTCCGTACACACCTGTCTGAGAGACGCAACCTGGACGACGAACGACGCCGACGCAATTGGGTCGCGATCGGCCTGATTGTGAGGTTTATCGAAACAGCTGCAGAGCTGACCGGGCGCCCCCTCCCACCTGAATTAATCTGGCATGTACGTGATCGTTCAGGTGGAGAAAGACCCTCCATTCCTTTTGAGACGAACCAGCTCGAATGGCTAATCACGACATTCCGCTTGCTTTGGCCCGCCGCGCATCGGCCTGACGGCGGAACGTGGGGAGACACAAATCCGTGGGACGCCAGCGACTACGTCACCTCGCTGATCAAGAGACTTGGCAATGAACCGAGCACCGCTGCGGCGCAAGCTATCTTACGGCTTCGCGATGCACCGTCAGATGGTTACCTCGACACAATCAAAATGGTCGCCACGGAGCAAGCGCGGCTGCGCGTCGAGACGTCATACTCGCCACCAACGCTCGAGGCGATCACCGCAATCACGCGTGATACGGCGCCTGTCACGATGCCGGATCTGCAGCAATTTATGTTGGAAGAGCTCGATGTTGTGCAACGCATGGTATCCAGTGACGACGTTGAGTCCTGGCGTGGCTTCTATGATGGAAATCACATTCCCCAGAATGAGGAATGGTGCCGCGATCACTTATTGCTGTTGCTACGCCAAATGTGTCGCGATGTCATACTGACGCCGGAGGTTCACGTTGGCGGGGATAAGGAAGTGGACATTGGGTGTGCGGTCGGCATGCTGAGAATGCCCATCGAAATCAAGTGCCAATGGCATCGCGACCTGTGGCACGCGGCTGACTCTCAGCTCGACAAATTTTATTCGCAAGATTGGAGTGCCGAGGGGCGTGGTATCTACTTGGTACTCTGGTTTGGTCACCAGGACGATCCATCCAAACGGTTGCGAACACCCGGTCGAGAACGCGCGATACCAACCAGCCCTCAAGACCTTCAACAGCTGCTGACCTCCTCCAGCCAAGCGGCACTGAACGATCGAGTTGCGGTCATGGTGATGGACCTAAGCCGCAGCCGACCGCTCAGCTAAAGATTCGAGCAATCTGCCGCAAGTAAGCACTACAGCACAACCAATTTGCTATTCAAACTTCTATTCTTCTGACTCCCTGATCGTTGCCTACCCCCGCATCAGAATTTTCGCAACCATTGTCGCTGTGTCGTTTTTATAATCACTGTTCGCCAATGCGAGGACGCGCGACCTGATGTCTTCTGGTGACCAAAAAAAGAATGCCTTTTCCGTGAGGTAGTCGCGTACCTCTTTCGATAGCGCCTTCTGTATTTTCCCGCATGCAAGGCCGAGCCGGATAGTAGTACCCTCGTTACCCATACCTAAATCTAGCAAATCTGATAGCATGTCGACCAGTCATCGGCCGATCCGTCACATGTAACGACAAAGCCCGATTTGCCATCTGGAGTAGTGATGGGTTTAACTCCAGCTGCACATCCTGTCAAAATCAGCAGTACCCCAGTAATTGTCAATTTTTTCATTGTTCTTCTATCGTTTCTCTCTGCTGACTACCGGCCAGCTGCCGGGCGCTCGCGACGCTATTCCGCATCAGTCAGACTCTTCGTCATCGACCACTGCTGAGCCACCGAAATTTTCGCCCACCAGGACGCAAGCGACGGCCGCTGGCATTCGTTCTTGAATCATTATTAATTGGATTTTTCGTGGGCGCTTTGAATAAGCCTGCTCGATCAGAAAGAAGTGGGGTTCATAGTCATGGTGGACCAGTCGGCGGATGCAAAGTCTCCTTCTGGCTTGAATGAATGCCAACCTGCCAATACGGTTTCAGGCAGATCTGTCGTACCTTGGTCAGCGATACCGTCAATAAGCAAAATTTTCATATTTTTCTCCGATCACCAGACCACGCTGAAAAATCCTCTTGCACCCCGTCGAAAATAGCCGGACAGATTTAACAATAAAACCCGGACCTTTTAGACAGAGCGGCCTCCGGCCTGTTTTTCATCGCTCACTCTTGCGCTGCGACTGCGGAAACCGCAAGTGATACCGCAACCCCTCCCCCGGCGCACTCTCCACCCTCACCGTCCCACCCAACGCCCCGGTCACCAGGTTGTACAGGATATGCGCCCCCAACCCGCTCCCCCCCGTCCCCCGCTTGGTGGTAAAAAACGGATCGAACAGCTTGTCCAGCGTGTCCTTGTCCATCCCCGCCCCGTCGTCGGCATAGTCGAGCACCACCCAACCATCTTCTTCGACCGCCGCCCGCACCGCGATATTGCCCGGCTGATCGCGCTCAAACCCGTGCACCAGCGAGTTCATCACCATATTGGTGACGATCTGCGACACTGCCCCCGGATAACTGTCCAGCACCAGGTCCTTCGGACAATCGACCTCCACCTTCACCGGCCGCCCTTTCAGCTTCGGCTGCAATGACAGCAGCACTTCCCGCAGATAAGCATCGAGATTGAAGCTGCGAATATCGCCCGACGACTGGTCCACCGCCACCTGCTTGAAGCTGCGCACGAGCGCCGCGGCGCGCTGGGTATTGGTGGTCATGATGCGCAGCGACTGGTCGACCACGTCGAAGAAGGTGGCCAAGCTCTCTTCGGTCATCTCCCCCGCCGCCAGTTCCTCGCGCGTGAGCTTGAGTTCCTGCACCAGGTGGCTGGTCGCGGTCACGCAAATGCCCAGCGGGGTATTGATCTCATGCGCCACGCCCGCCACCAGGCGTCCCAGCGACGCCAGCTTTTCCTGGCGCACCAGTTCCGACTGCGCCTCTTGCAGCGCATGCAGGGCGTCGTTCAGCGCCGCATTCTGCTGCTCGAGTTCCTGCTTGGCCTTGCGGATCTTGCGGTCGGCCTGCATGCGCGCGATCGCCACCGCCACGTGGCTGGCCATGAAGGCCAGCAAATCCAGGTCGGCCTTGGTATAGACGATCGCCGGATCGTAGCTCTGCACCACCAGCACGCCATACGGCTTCTCGTGGACGAGCATCGGCGCCCCCATCCAGCTCGCGATCTCGGTATTGCCGAGAGGCTCGGTGACGATGCCGTTGGCCACCAGTTGGCGGAAGCTGCCCAGGTCGTGCAACTGCGCCTGCTTGCTCGACAAGACGTAGGAGCACATGGCCTTGCCGAACGGGAAGCGCTGCAGCGAGGGCGCGCTGTCCTTCTGGTCGACGAAATACGGGATGCTGATCTCTTGCGTATCCGGGTGGTAGAGCGCGATCAAAAAATTGTCGGCCACCATCAGCTCGCCGATGATCTCGTGCAGGCTGGCGCTGAGCAGATCGGTGTCGAGCGCCTGGGCCGACAGGTCGGCGATCTGGTACAGCGCATGCTGCACCTTCTCGGCGCGGCCGCGCTCGGCGACCTCGTGTGCGAGGGCCGCGGTACGCTCCTGCACCGCGCGCTCCAGCCGGTCCATGCTCTGCAGGCCCTGCAGCGCGTTGGACACGTGGTTGGCGATCAATCCAAACAGCGCCTGGTCTTCCGCACTGTAGGTCTCTTCGGGGGAATAGCTCTGGATGACGATCGCCCCCAGCGCCTGGTGATTCTGGTCCAGCAGCGGGCAAGCGACGAAATGTTCCGGCACGCTGCCATCGCCCCAGCGCCCGCTATTCTTCAGGCGTTCGTGGAAATCGGCCGCCGTCAGCACCAGCGTCTGGCGGTTGAGCAGCACCCAGGCGGTCGGCGACTGCTCGGGCGAGGCCAGGGTTATACGCTCTTCTGGATCACGACTCCCGTCGGCCTCGTCGACGAAATAGGGAAAGCGCACCGTACCGTCTTCGCGGTCGGCCAGTGCGACGTAGAAATTGGCCGCATACATGATGCGGCCCAGCGCCCGGTGCACGGCCTCGATGAAGGCGGTGATGTCGCTGCAGCTGGTCGATAATTGCCCGATCTCGAGCAGCATCGACTGGACCGCTTCCAGCCGGTCAAGACGTTCCATGCTTCCCCCACGTAATCAATAAATGCGCAGAGGAAATAGTAGCAGTTTGCCGCCTGCCGCAGCGGTCTACGGCGAGTAAATGTGGCTTTTCAGCGCGGGGCGCGGAAATCGTTCTCGATCCAGGCCAGGGCCGAAGCCTGGGTCAGCTTGAAGGTCGGGGCCACCCGCACCTTCGCCACCTGCTCGCCCATCTCGTCCGTCGCGGCCAGCATGGCATAGGGGTCGTCGTCGTCCGGCACGATGTCGAGCGTCACTTTCAGTTCGCCCTCGCCGGTCGACACGAACAGATTCTTGTGCAGGATCGCGTGCATGTGCTGCTCGTGGCGGCGGATCACCTCGGACGCGGTCTTGATCAGCGTATTGAAGGCATTCACGTCGAGCGGCTTCGGGTTCTTCTTGTCGCGGCCCATGGTCCACGGGCCGACCAGCGCCGGTTCCGGCTCGCCGTCCTTGTACATCGCCACCGCCCAGCCTTCGTCATCGTCGTTCTTGATCACGCGCGCGGTCCAGCCATTGCCCTGCCACAGGCGGGGTTCCTGCACCGGACCGGTGTCCTGCTCTTCGTCGTCGTGATCGTGGGTCTGGTCGTTCATCTGCTTCCTTCGGCGGGCTCGCGCCCAAAACCTCGATCATAGATGAAACGGGACCCATGAAAAAGCCCGCACAGGCAAGCAGCGCGGGCTTTTGTGGACTGACTCGACAATATCAGGCCGGACAGTCGTCGACGATGCGCGGACAGCGCCAGTCGGGGCCTGGCGGCGGCACGATCGGGGGACCCACGGGGATAGGCCGCGGGTCGCCGTTTGGCGCCGGCGTATGCCGGTTGAACGGGTTGATGATGATCGGCGGTATCGCGGGCGGCGCCGATGGCGGATTCTTGGCGCCGCCGCCGGCGTGGGCAAGGCCGCCCCGGATTCCATGAAAGACAGCGTACATAGGCTCCCCCTGTAACAGAGAGAACCAGTATAGGAAACGCGACAGGCATTACAAGCAAAAAAATTGCCGGCAGTTCTGCCCAGCCCGGCCTATGCACCTTTCGTCCCGCAAAACGTGCGGCCTGTCGCACACCGGTGGCCGCGCCGCGTGTGGAAGCATACAGTTCGAGCATGCAAGAACAAAACGCTGAACCGACTACTACCCCAACCGCGAGGACCGCCATGAAAAAATACGCCCCCTACATCATCCTGTTCCTGTTCGCCGCGCTGCTGTTCAACAGCTGGGGCAATGACATGACGGTGAACTTCGACGGCGACGAGATCGACGGCCCGCTGGGCTGGATGCTGGCCACCCTGTTCGCGGGCGGCGGCGCCTTGCTGGCGCTGTTCATCACCATCATGGTGGGCGCGCTGCTGGCGGTGATATTCGCCGGCGTCGGCGTGATGCTGCTGGGCTCGCTGGGCATCGGCGCCATCGTTCTGGCCCTGGCCATTTCGCCGCTGCTGCTGCCGCTCGTGATTCCGGTGGCCCTGGTCTGGTACCTGGTGAGCCGTCCGCGCAAGGTCAGCCTGGAAAAGACCGCCACTGCTTGAGATAGCTGCGCGAAGACCGCGCCGCTAGCGATCACGCGTCGGCGGCGAAGCCGCCTCGCCGGCCGCGCCAACCCTACGCCGGGCTTGTCCCGGCCTTTTTATGCCTGCTTGCGCGCCACGTATTGCTCGTAGCCGCGCGCGCGCAGGGCGCAGGCCGGGCAGGTGCCGCAGCCATGGCCCCAGGGATGCGCGTCGCCACGCTCGCCCAGGTAGCAGGTGTGGGTGTCGAAGCGGATCAGGTCCACCAGCGTGTCGCCGCCCTCCTGCTGCGCCAGTTCCCAGGTCTGCGCCTTGTCGATCCACATCAGCGGGGTCTCGACCTTCAGGCGCGTCGCCATGCCCAGGTTGAGCGCCACCTGCAGCGCCTTCATGGTGTCGTCGCGGCAGTCCGGATAGCCCGAGAAGTCGGTTTCGCACATGCCGCCCACCAGCACGTTCAGGCCGCGCCGATAGGCCACCGTGGCCGCCACCGTCATGAACATCAGGTTGCGGCCCGGCACGAAAGTGTTCGGCAAGCCGTTTTCCTGCATGGCGATCTCAACATTGCTGGTCAAAGCCGTGTCAGAGATTTTCGAGATCAGGGACAGGTCGATCATGTGGTCGTCGCCCAGGCGCGCGTCCCAATCGGGATTGAGCGCGCGCAGTTTCGATAGCAGGGTTGGGCGCACCTCCAGTTCGATCGCGTGGCGCTGGCCATAATCGAAGCCGATCGTCTCGACTCGCGCATAGCGCTGCAGCGCCCAGGCGAGGCAGGTGGTGGAGTCTTGGCCGCCGCTGAACAGGACAAGCGCGGTGTCGGAAGATGGAGTGGTCATGATGTGAAAGACAAGAACTGTGATCGATAAGCGGGGCATTCTGTCACAGATTGCCGGCACCGTGTGCGAGCCGGTCCGAGGCGCACGTACAACATTCCGTGGCGGCATCGACTTTGCCAATCAGTTAAGATGCGAACGAGTATTCTCAGTGGAGCGCCATGTTGTTACCTCGATCGATTTCCCGCCTGCGTCCCTCCTCCCAGCTCGTTCGCCATGCGCTGACGGGATTGGGCGCATTGTTTTTCGCCACCGCCGCGTACGCACAAGCTACGCCGGAAAACGCGCAGGCGGTCGACTACACGGTACGCATCGATGCCCCTCGCGCACTGGAAGAACTGCTCGAAGATAACCTCGACCTGATGCGCTGGCGCGGCAACGCGCGGGTCGACCTCGAACAATTGCAACGGCTCGTAAAAGAAGCGCCCGAGCAGGCGCGCACCCTGATCGCCACCGAGGGCTATTACTCGCCCAAGGTCTCGGCCGGCTTGGATACCAGCGGCGAGCGGCCGGTGGCGCGCGTGATCGTCGATCCCGGCCAGCCGGTGCTGGTGGGCGACGTCGACCTGGTGCTGCAGGGCTTCGCCCCGTTCGAGCAGGGCGGCGCGCCGTTCGACGCCAATGCCCTGCGCAACCGCTGGACCCTGCCGGTCGGCAGCCAGTTCCGCCAGGGCGACTGGGAAGGAGCCAAGCGCGGACTGTTGCGCGACGTAGCGCAGACGCGCTTCCCGCGCGCGCGCCTGGTCGAGACCAGCGCCACGGTCGACCCGGACTCGCGCCGCGCCCTGCTGCGCGTGGTGATCGACTCCGGCCCCGAGATGCGCTTCGGCGAGCTGCGCATCCGCGGCCTCAAGCGCTATCCGCGCGAGGTCATCACCAACCTCAACAAGATCAACCCGGGCGACGAATACAGCGAAGCCGCCCTGCAGGCCCTGCAGTCGCGGGTGCAGGACACCGGCTACTTCAACAGCGTCGAGGTCAGCACCGATATGCGCGCCGTGCTCAATGCCGAGATCGCCGACATCAAGGACGATGACGACGACGACGCCAACCCGGCCACGCCGCAGCCGCCGACCGGCCCGACCGTGCTGCCGGTGGTGGTGCGCGTGAGCGAGAACAAGCAGAAGAACGTCGAGGCCGGCGTCGGCTTCTCGACCGACACCGGCGCCCGCGCCTCGCTGGGCTACGACGACCTGAACGTGTTCGGCAAGCGCTTCAAGAGCGACCTGATCTACGAACAGAAACGCCAGACCGCGAAGGGCGAATTCTTCTGGCCGACCTCGTCCAAGGGCCATAACGACAGCGTCAGCGCCGGCGTCGAGCGCGAAGACGTGCGCGGCGAGATCACCACCCTGGCCAGCGTGGCCGCGCGCCGCACCTGGGGCTCGCCGCTGCTCGAGCGCAGCCTGACCATCGAGGCGCTGACCGAGAAACGCGAAGTCGAGGGTCTCGAGCCCACCCGCGCCAAAAGCCTGCCGCTCACCTACAGCATCACCCGGCGCAAGCTCGATAGCCTGATCCAGCCGACCAACGGCTATGTGTGGAACGCCCAGTTCGGCGGCGCCGTGCTGCCGATCCTGACCGACGAAAAATTCCTGCGCCTTTACCTGCGCGGCATCTATTACAAGCCGGTCGGCGCCGCCGGTTCGCTGATCCTGCGCGGCGAGACCGGCGCCGTGGCCTCGAAAGAGAAGCTGGGCGTGCCGAGCACCTTCCTGTTCCGCGCCGGCGGCGACCAGTCGGTGCGCGGCTACGGCTACCAGGAACTGGGCGTGCAAGAAAACGGCGCCACCGTCGGCGGGCGCTACCTGGCCACCGCCAGCGCCGAATACCAGTACTGGTTCAAGCCGCCCTGGGGCGTGGCCGTGTTCTACGACGTCGGCAATGCCGCCGACAAGTTCGGCGACCTCAATCCCAAGTCGGGCTACGGCGTCGGCGCGCGCTGGCGCAGCCCGGTCGGCCCGATCAATGTCGACCTGGCCTATGGCCACGCGGTGCGCAAGGCGCGCCTGCACTTCTCACTCGGATTCACGTTCTGATGGATACACCTGACAACCACCAGGCGCCAGCGCCTGACCAGCAAGAGGCGCCTAAGACCCGCCGCTGGCCGCGCCGCGTGGCGATCGGCGTCGTCGCCACCGGCGTCATCGTCGGCGGCACGCTGTGGTATCTCGGCCGCGAGACCACCCTGCAAATGATCGTCCAGCGCGTGGCCGACGCCACCGGCGGCAAGCTCACCGTCCTAGGGGTCACCGGTTCGATCTACGGCGCCATGCACATCGAGCGCCTCGTGTGGCGCACCGACGAACAGATCGTCACGGCGCTCAAGATCGACGTCGACTGGTCGCCGTCGCAGATCCTGTCGGGCGGCATCCTGGTCGACAAGCTGTGGGCCGCCAGCGTGCGCATGCAGACGCTGAAGGAAACCGACGAACCGTCGGTGCTGCCGGCGAGCCTCGCGCCGCCGTTCCGGATCGAGGCCGACGATGCACGGCTGAACCGCCTGACGATGGTGAACATCGCCGGCGCCGAAACGACGATCGACAATATCCGCGTGCGCGCCAAGGGCGACAAGCGCAGCTGGGTGGTGCAGGATGCCGCGGCCAGCACGCCCTGGGGCCAGGTGGCGGCCAACGCCACGCTCGGCGCCCAGCGTCCGTTCAAGATCGACGCCTCGGGCAGCCTCACGCAATCGCAGGCCAGCGCCGGCGCGCGCGCCGCCCAGCTACAGCTGAAGGTGGGCGGCGACATCGAGAACGCGACCCAGATCGACGCCACCGGCCAGGCCGGGCGCGCCATCGGCGACGCCCATTTCACCATCTCGCCCTACGCCGAGATTCCGCTGCGCGCGCTGCGCATCAACGGCCGCAACCTCGATCCGGGCTTCTTCAACCCCGCCCTGCCGACCGCCGACCTGACCCTGGCCGTGGCCGGCAAGCTGGACGCCAACCGCAATATCAGCGGCAGCGTCGACATCACCAATAGCGGGCCGGAAGGCACGATCGACCAGCAACGCCTGCCGCTGCGCTCTGCACGCGGCCAGTTGGGCGGCAGCCTGGACGCGGTGCGGATCTCGGACGTGCTGCTGGACTTCGGCGCCGCCGGCAAGTTCACCGGCACCGGCGGCGTCCAGCGCGAGAAAGACGAAGAAGGCATCGGCACCGCGCGCTTCGCGCTGCAGACCGAGCGTTTCAACCTGCGCGAGGTGCATTCGGCGATGAAGCCGACCGCGATCAAGGGTTCGGTCGCCGTCACCAATGAAGCCACACGCCAGACGCTCGAGGCCAATCTGGCCGACGCCGGCCTGCGCCTGTCGGCCCTGGCAACGCTGGAAAACAACGTCGCGACGCTCAAGGAAGCGCGCCTGAACGCGGGCCGCGGCAGCGTCACTGCCAGCGGCAGCATGAACCTCGAGGGCGACAAGGCCTTCAAGGCCACCGCCAGCGCAAACCGCTTCGACCCGTCGGCCTTCGGCGACCTGCCCGTGGCCGACATCAATGCCACGATCAATGCTTCAGGTGCGCTCAGCCCCGAGTGGAAGGTTGACGCCGACTTCGCCGTGCGCCAGAGCCGCCTGATGAACCAGGCGCTGTCCGGCAGCGGAAAATTGAGCGCGGATGCGAAACGCATCAGCGGCATCGACGCCAACCTGGCGCTGGGCCAGAACAAGGTCGACTTGAAGGGTGCCTTCGGCGGCGCCGGCGACCGCCTCAACTGGCGCCTCGACGGCCGCCAACTGGCGGCGGTGCGCAGCGACCTGTATGGCGCGGTCATCGCCAACGGCGTCGTCAGCGGCACCATGGAAGCGCCGCGCACCACCTTCGAGGTCAACGCGCAAGACCTGGGCTGGGTCGCGGCCCAGCGCAAGAACGGCAGCGGCGTGCTGCGCGCCAGCGGCGAAGCCTGGCTCGGCGGCGCCGAGGGCGCGCGCGCGGTGGAAGTCAAGGCCAGCGGCAGCACCCAGCGCTTCAACCCTGCGGCCTTCGGCTCTCCGCTGGCCGGCAACATCAACTCGACCTTCAGCGGCAGCGGCCGCGCCGGCGCCGACTGGCGCGGCGCGCTCGATTTCAAGCTGGCCGACGATTCGACCCTGGCCAACTCGCCGCTGCGCGGCCATGCGCGCCTCACGGCCGACCGCCGCCATGTGTCCAATGCCGACGTCGACCTGCGCATCGGTCCGAACGTCATCGCCGCCAACGGCGCCTTCGGCCTCGCCCGCGATGCGCTCAACTGGAAGATCGACGCGCCGCAGCTGGCGGCGCTCGGCCCCGAGTTCGGCGGCGTGCTGCGCGGCTCGGGCGTGTTGTCCGGCACCATGGACACGCCATCGCTGACCGCCACGGTCGAGGGCCAGAACATCAGGGCGCTGGGCACGCACAATGTGCGCTCGCTGCGTGCCAGCGCCAACCTGGGTTCGGGCCGCGGCGCGGCCGATCCGCTGGTCAGCAACGTCGAAGTGCTCGACTACGTCAGCGGCGAGACCCGCGTGGCCTCGGTGCGCCTGCAAACCGAGGGCACGCGCGGCCAGCACGCCGTGAAACTGTCGGCCCTGGGCGAAGCCTTCGATGCCAACACCGAGATCCGCGGCGGCTTCAACCGCGACACCTGGAGCGGCACCCTGGCCGCGCTGCAGAACCGCGGCCGCTACGCCATGCGCCTGCAGAATCCGGTGCCGGTCACGATCGCCGGCGCGCCGGGTTCCGGCCTGGGAGGCCTGGCCAGCCCGGAGCGCATCGCCTTCAACGGCGCCGTGATTGCGCTGCCGAACGGCAGCGTCACGGTCGACACGCTCACCAAGGATGGCCCGCGCTGGAGCAGCCGCGGCCACGCCGACAAGGTGCCGCTCACTTATCTCGCGCAGTTCTCGCCGGCCCTGGCCGACAATGCGCGCGGCGACCTGACGCTGGGCGCGGCCTGGTCCGTGGACATGCGCGCGCCTGTCGCCGACGGCGCCGCGCCTTCGCTGGCCGGTAACGTGCGCGTGTTCCGCGAAGCCGGCGACGCCATCGTCGGCGGCGACACGCCGGTGCCGCTCGGCCTGCGCCGGCTGGAAGCGTCCGCCGAAGTGGTCGGCAGCAGCCTGCGCGTGAACCTGGACTTCGACGGCGCCCGCACCGGCGTGGGGAAAGTCGAGGCCAACGCCCAGATGCTGGGCGGCCGCCTCGAGCGCGACAGTCCGCTGCGCATGACGGCCAACGCCGACATCCCGTCGATCGCCTGGCTGGCGTCGCTGGCCGGCCAGCCGGGACTGGAACTCGATGGCGCGCTGCGCCTGGCCATGACGGGCAGCGGCACCATCGGCAGCCCGAGCCTGAACGGCAACCTCGATGGCGACAAGCTCGCGGTGCGCTGGGCCGAACAGGGCGTGCGCCTGCAGAACGGCGAGTTGCGCGCCCAGCTCGGCGGCGACCAGCTGCGGGTGGAACGCCTGACCTTCCAGGGCCGCCAGGGCAGCGCCGCCGCCAGCGGCTTCGTGCGCTTCGCCGACGGCGCGCCGACCATGGACCTGCGCCTGAACATGCAGAAGCTCGAAGCGCTCTCGCGTCCGGACCGCACCCTGATCATGAGCGGCCAGGCTTCGCTGGTGCGCGACGCCAGCCGCTTCGCGCTGGAGGGTAAATTCCGCGCCGACCGCGCGCTGATCGAATTCGCGCCGCAAGGCACGCCGACCATCTCGGACGACGTGATCGTGCTGGGCCGCGGCGCCGAGAAGAAGACACCAACTACCAAGGAAAAGGAAGTGCCGCTCACGGTCGACCTCGCGGCCGACCTGGGCGACGACTTCCACGTGCGCGCCATGGGCATCGACGCCTACCTGGCCGGCAATGCGCGGGTGCGCATGACGGGCGCCGGCCAGCCGCGCATTAATGGAACAATTCGGGCTGTCAATGGCACCTACGCCGCCTATGGCCAGAACCTGTCGATCGAGCGCGCGGTGCTGACCTTCAGCGGCCCTTACGACAACCCGTCGCTCGACATCCTGGCGGTGAGGAAGCGCCCGGAGGGCGAGCAGCTCTCGGAAACCAATGTCGAAGCGGGCGTGCAGGTGCGCGGCACCGCGCAGTCGCCCACCGCGCGCCTGGTATCGACGCCGAACGTGTCGGACAGCGACAAGCTGTCCTGGCTGGTGCTGGGGCACAGCATGGAAGCGGCCAGCGGCGACCAGAAAGGCGTGCTGACGGCGGCCGCCGGCGCCCTCCTGGGCGGCAGCGGCGGCACCGGCGGCATCCAGTCAAAGATCGCCAACTCGCTGGGCGTCGACGAACTGGGACTCAAGCAGGGCGCCGGCGGCGGCGATTCGTCGGGTCTGGAAAGCACCGTGGTCACGGTCGGCAAGCGCATCTCGTCGCGCGCCTACCTGAGCTTCGAGCAGGGCACCAGCACCGCCTCGAGCCTGGTGCGCCTGCGCTACAAGCTCACGCCGCGCATCGCGCTGCAGTTCCAGACCGGGACCAATAGCGCGCTCGACGTGCTGTATTCCTGGGCCTTCGACTAAGGACGCGGGATTGAGAGCGGCCGCCTGCCTCGTCCCCGCGCTGCTGGCGCTCGCCGGGCCGACGACGGCGCAAGACCATGGCGACCTGCTGCAGGCGCCCGAGCGCGTCGAATGGGAGGCCGGCGGCCTGTATGAAGGCCGCTTCCCGGACGGTAGGTCGTTCCAGGTTGCGCTGGCCTACCCGGCGCCTGGCGGCCTGCCGGGCGACGCCGCGAAGATCATGGACAGCGCTTACTGGTTCCCGCGCGACTACACGGGCAAGGCGCGCAGCCTGGCAGTGCTGGAGGCGCCGGTGGGCGTGGCGAACCTGGCGCCCCTGCTCGACTCCGGCGCCCAGGCGCCCGAACGGTTCTCGATCGCGCTCGACGCCGACCGGCACGCCGGCAAGGGCAACTGGACACAGGAAGATCCGGCCAAGACCTTGCCATTTTCGTTGAAGCGCATCGTGGCATACCGCGCGGTCGCCCTCACCCGGCCGTCGCCGCAGGCGCAGGCCGAGGGTTCGGATCAACCATTCGTGTTTTCCGCCGTGTTCCCGGTGTTCGGGGACGAGGCGCTGGACGCCTGGGTGCGCGACATCGCCGGCCGCTGCGATGCGGATACCGAATGCACCAACAAGATCCTGGTGCGCTGGCATTCGAAAGGCCAGCTGTCGCTCGATGCCAGCGCCTGGACCTTCGGCTATGGCGCGGCCCATGGCAACTACGGTTCATCGATGCGTCACTATGCGCTTGGCGGCGGCAAGGCCGTGCATACCCGTTTCACGGGTTTCGTCGATGCCGGCACGGCCTGTCGTGACAAGGTCTCGGCCGCGCTCGTGGCCAGGCTGGCCGCGCAAGGGCTGTCGTGGGCCGAGCAAGGCGCGCTGGACGTGTTCAAGGAACCCAAGTTCATCCCGACGCCGACCGGCATCGAATTCCACTGGGATCCGTATGAAGTGGGCAGCTTCGCCCAGGGCATCCCGAGCGTGTTCCTGACCCGCGCCGAGCTCGAAGGCTGCGTCAGGAACCTGCCGCACGGCGGCTGACGCAGGCGCGAGCGTCGAACCCGATGTCGCGCAGCAGGCGGCCCAGGAAATAGCCGTTGAAGACGCCGAACATGGCGCAGACGGCCGCCGCTACCGACGGCTGGCCCGCCAGGTCCGGGCGCACGGCCAGCAGCACCGAGGTCAGGTACTTGAGCGTGAAGATCGACAGCATCAGCACCAGCGGGACGACGCTGCCGGCCACGCGCACCCGGCCCGGCGCACTGCCGGGCGCCACGCGCACGCGGCCGAAGCGCCAGGCCAGCAGCGAGGCCGCGGCAAAAGCCGCCGTCCATGCGACGAACGCAGTCGCGTCGAATCCGAACTTGCGCGCGATATCGTGCAGGGACAGGATCAGCATCACCAGCGGCAGCACGAACATCCGGGGCATGGCGATTTCGCGCTCGCGCAGTTCGGCGACGCCGCGCCAGACGAGGAAGGCGAGGATGGCCCAGACGTAGAGAGGTGTGTGGCTCAGGATCTGCATCAGCATGGCGGGCTCCGGCAAGTGGTTGAAAGTGGCGCCAGTATGTCGGCCCACAGCCCGGGCCGTGCGACGATGCGACGAAGCGCCGCCGCCACGGCGCGAAACGCACGTGCACGGCGCGAAATTCGCCGCCGCCGGTTAGAATCCGCGCATGCCGCGCAAAAATCCCATCTTCCCTGGCCCACGCACCGCACGCGGCGCCGTGCTGGCCGTCCTGCTGTCGGGCGCCGACCAGGCCGGCGCCGAACCGCTACGCGGCCGCGTGACCCTGGCCGCCATCGTCCGCGCGCTCAAACGCAAATACCACTGGCCGATCGACACCACGAGCTTTCCGTCCAACGCCGCCGACGGCCGCGCCACCTGGGCCACGGTCTACAGCCTGCCGCAGGACGTCATCGACGCCGCGCTGGACGCGAAGGGCCGCGACTGGCTCAAAAGCACGAATCCATGAAAAATAATCATTGATGCACGGCCTGTTTGATGTTCCTGTATCATCAATCAATGGCCCGTGACAACATCAACGATATCCTCGTCTTTCTCGCCGTCGCCCGCGAGCGCAGCTTCACGCGCGCCGCGGCGAAACTCGGCATGACCCAGTCGGCGCTCAGCCACATCGTGCGCTCGCTGGAAGCGCGCCTGGGCGTGCGCCTGCTCACGCGCACCACGCGCAGCGTGTCGCCGACCGAGGCCGGCGAGCGTCTGCTGCAGAACGTGGGACCAAGGCTGGAAGAAATCGAGGCCGAAATCACGGCCGTCAGCGACCTGGGCGACAAGCCGGCCGGCACCATCCGCATCACCGCGATCGACCATGTGATCGACACGATCCTGTGGCCGCGCATCGCACCGCTGCTGCCGCAATACCCCGACCTGCACGTCGAGATCAGTTCCGACTATCGGTTGATCGACATCGCCGCCGAGCGCTACGACATCGGCGTGCGCCATGGCGACCAGCTCGAGAAAGACATGATCGGCGTGCGCCTCACAAACGAGGTGCCGATGCTGATCGTCGGCGCGCCCTCCTACTTCGAGCGGCGCCCCAGGCCGACCTCGCTGCAGGAGCTCATGAAGCACAACTGCATCACCTTGCGCCTGCCCAGCAGTGGCGGCCTGTATGCCTGGGAGCTGGCGCACGACGGCCAGCCGCTGGAAGCGCGCGTGCGCGGGCAGTCGGTGTTCACCAACGTCTACCACATGCTGGACGCCGCATTGCACGGCGTCGGCCTGGCCTTCCTGCCCGAAAGCCTGGTCGGCCCGCACCTGCAGGCGGGGCGGCTGGTCAGCGTGATGGAAGACTGGTGCGTTCCCTTCGAACCCCTGCACGCCTTCTATCCCAGCCGCCGCCATTCCTCGCGCGCGCTGATGCTGGTGATCGACGCCATCCGCTCCAAGGAGTGAAGCGGATGGCGCCCGTGGTTACGCCAGCGCCGGCATCCGGGCCAGCATCTTGTCGAGCGTGACCGGATAATCGCGCACGCGCACGCCGGTGGCGTTGTAGATCGCGTTCGCCACCGCCGCGCCGACGCCGCACAGGCCCAGTTCGCCGATGCCCTTGGCTTTCATCGGCGATGTTGTCGGGTCGGTCTCGTCGATGAAGATCACCTCCTGGTGCGGGATGTCGGCGTGCACCGGCACCTCGTAGCTGGCCAGGTCGTGGTTGACGAAGAAGCCCAGGCGCTTGTCGACGGCCAGGTGTTCCATCAGCGCGCCACCTACGCCCATCGTCATCGCGCCGATCACCTGGCTGCGCGCCGATTTGGGGTTGAGGATGCGGCCCGCCGCGCACACCGACAGCATGCGCCGCACGCGCACCTCGGCGGTGGCGACATCCACCGCGACTTCGACGAAATGGGCGCCGAAGGTCGACTGCTGCATCTTCTTTTCCAGGTCGCCGTATTCCATCGTGTCCTCGGCCACGATGACCCCGCCCTTGGCCACCTCGGTCAACGGCACCGAACGAGCGCCTACGCGCACGGCGCCATCGATGAATTCGGCCTTGGCCGCATCCAGTCCCGCCTTCTGCGCGATCTGCTCGCGCAGCTTGACGCAGGCCGCGTAGACGCCGGCGGTGGAACTGTTGGCGCCCCACTGGCCGCCGGAACCGGCCGACACCGGATAATCCGAGTCGCCCAGGCGCACATTGATGCGCTCGACCGGCAAGCCGAGCATCTCGGCGGCGGTTTGCGCGATGATGGTGTAGCTGCCGGTGCCGATGTCGGTCATATCGGTTTCGACCGTCACCTTGCCGTCGCTTTCGAGGCGCACGCGCGCGGCCGACTTCAGGTTCATATTGTTGCGGAAGGCCGATGCCATGCCCATGCCGACCAGCCACTGGCCCTCGCGCACCTGGCCGGGCTTGGCCTGCCGTTTATCCCAGCCGAAGCGTTCGGCGCCCTGGCGCAGGCACTGCACGTAGCGGCGCTGCGAGAACTTGCGGCCCGGTTTTTCGGGGTCGACCGTGGTGTCGTTGACGACGCGGAAGGTGACCGGGTCCATCTTGAGCTTCTCGGCCATCTCGTCCATCGCCACCTCGAGCGCCATCATGCCCGGCGCCTCGCCCGGCGCGCGCATCGCATTCCCCTCGGGCAGGTCGAGCGTGGCCAGTTGCAGGCGCGTCAGGCGATTACCGCCCGCATACAGGAAGCGGGTCTGCTGGACCGCGGTTTCCGGCTGGCCGCCCGGCAGGTCGCCCGACCAGCTTTCGTGCGCGATCGCGTTGATGCGGCCTTCGCGGGTGGCGCCGATGCGGATGCGCTGGATCGTCGCCGGACGGTGGGTGGTGTTGTTGATCATCAGTGCGCGCTGCAGCGCGACCTTGACCGGGCGCTTGGCCGCGCGGGCGCCGAGCGCCGCCAGCACCGCCTCGGCGCGCAGGAACAGCTTGCCGCCAAAGCCGCCGCCGATAAAGGGCGAGACCAGGCGCACGTTGCGGGGCGGGATGCCAAGCGTCTTGGCCAGGTCTTGCTTGCCCCAGTCGATCATCTGGTTCGACGTCCAGACGGTCACCTTGTCGCCATCCCACGATGCGATCGACGCATGCGGCTCCATCATCGCATGCGACTGGTCGGGCGTGGTGTAGGTGGCGTCCAGCTTGACCGGCGCGCCGGCGAAGGCGCCGTCGAAATCGCCGACCTTCGATTCCGCGTCGCCCGTCTTGGGCGTGACCGCCGCGTTCATGGCCGCGGCCAGGTCGTAGGAGCCGTTCGCCTTCGCGTACTCGACCTTCACCAGCGACGACGCGGCGCGCGCCTGCTCGAAGGTTTCGGCCACGACGACGCCGACCGCCTGGTGGTAGTGCTGCACTTCGGGGCCGGCCAGCAGGTGGGCGGTGTTGAAGTTGCCCTTGCCCAGCTTGCCGGCATTCTCGTAGGTGACGACGGCGATCACGCCCGGCGCGCGGCGCGCGGCTGCCGTGTCGATCGACACGATGCGGCCCTTGGCGATCGCCGCGCCGATGACGTAGCCGTAGGCGGCATTCGGCGCTGCCGCATGCTGCTCGTAGGCGTAAGGGGCGGTGCCGGTAGTCTTCTGCGGGCCGTCGATGCGATCCAGCGGCTTGCCGACGACCTTCATCTGGTCGATCGGATTGGTGGTTTCTGGTTTGGTGAATTTCATGGTCTCAAGCCTTTCGTTCAGCTCGCGCGGGCTTGCGCCAGGATGGCATCGAGCGTGCGCTCGACGAGCAGGATCTTGTACGCGTTGTCGTCGGTCGTGCGGGCGCCGGCCAGCAGTTGCGCGGTGGTGGCCTTGCCGCCGCGCGGCATCTGGCTTTCCGCCGCCGGCACGCGCCACGGCTTGTGCGCCACGCCGCCCACGGCCACGCGGCCGCTGCCGTCCGGCTGCACCACGGCAGCCACCGAAATCAGCGCGAACGCATACGAGGCGCGGTCGCGCACCTTGCGGTAGTAATGCTTGCCGCCCAGCGGCTTGGGCAAGGTCACCGCCGTGATCAGCTCACCCGGCATCAAGCTGTGCTCGATGTGCGGCGTGTTGCCCGGCAGGCGGTAGAAGTCGGCGATCGGGATCGTGCGCGCGCTGCCGTCGGGACGCACGGTCTCCACGCCTGCGTCCAGCAATTGCATGGCCACCGCCATATCGCTCGGGTGCGTGGCGATGCAGGCATCGCTCTGGCCCACGATCGCATGGCCGCGCGTATGGCCGCCGATGGCCGAGCAGCCGCTGCCGGGCAGGCGCTTGTTGCATGGCATATTGGTGTCGTAGAAGTACGGGCAGCGGGTGCGCTGCAGCAGATTGCCGGCGGTGGTCGCCTTGTTGCGCAACTGGGTCGAGGCGCCGGCCAGCAGCGCGCGCGACAGCACGGCGTAATCCTTGCGCACGCGCGCGTCGGCCGCCAGGTCGGTGTTGCGCACCAGCGCGCCGATGCGCAGGCCGCCCTCCTTCGTCGCCTCGATCTTGTCGAGCGCCAGGCCGTTGACGTCGATCAGGTGGGCCGGGGTTTCGATCTCGAGCTTCATCAGGTCGAGCAGGTTGGTGCCGCCGGCGATGAAACGCGTGTTGGGGTTCCTGGCGGCAGCCGCCGCCGCTTCGGCCGGGGTTGCGGCCTTCTGGTAGCTGAATGCCTTCATGCCTTGACTCCTCCGACTTCCTTGATCGCGTCGATGATGTTGGAATAGGCGCCGCAGCGACAGATATTGCCGCTCATGCGCTCGCGGATCTCGTCTACCGACAGCAGCGGCTTGGCGTTCAGGTCGCCGGTCACATGGCTCGGGATGCCCTGGCGGATCTCGTCGATCACCGCCACGGCTGAACAGATCTGCCCCGGGGTACAGTAACCGCACTGGAAGCCGTCGTGCTTGACGAACGCCGCCTGCATCGGATGCAGCTTATCGGGCGTGCCCATGCCTTCGATGGTGGTGATCTCGGCGCCGTCGTGCATGATCGCGAGGCTCAGGCAGGAATTGATGCGACGGCCGTCGACCAGCACCGTGCAGGCGCCGCACTGGCCCTGGTCGCAGCCCTTCTTGGTGCCGGTCAGGTGCAGGTTTTCGCGCAGCGCGTCGAGCAGCGTGGTGCGGGTGTCGAGCGTCAGCTCGCGCGGCTGGCCGTTCACGCGCAGGGTGACCTTGCTGGTCACCGGCGCCGGCGTCTGGGCCGCGCCGGCGACGCCCCGCGCCGCTTGGGCGCCGGCCAGCGGCAGGGCCGCCGCCGTCGCGCCGAGCGCGCCGCCGATCAGGACACCGCGCCGGGTCTGGTTGATGTTGGTGGAGTCGTCCATCAGGTATGCTTCCTTCTGTCAGCGGTTAGAAAATCCGGTTGATGTTACGGCAAGCCCTTCCTGCGATTCATGAAGGACACGGCATAGGCTTATGTTTCCTGCTCATGAATCGGCATGGCGCGCCGACCGTGCCGCCAGCAGTGCGACTACTGCGGCGGCGACCAGCAGGCTAGAGCTCAGGTAAAAGGTCGCGCGATAGCCGCTGGCATCGAACAGCAGGCCGCCCAGGGTCGCGCCGAGCATGATCGCAAGCTGGACCACGGCCACCATCAAGCCGCCGCCGGCTTCGGCGTCGTGCGGCAGGGTCTGGGCCAGCCAGGTCCACCAGCCGACCGGCGCCGAGGTCCCGACCAGGCCCCAGACCGCGAGCAGCACCGTCACCGCCACGGCCGAATGGCCAAAGGCGACCAGCGCGCCGGCCACCAGCGCCATCGCGAGCGGCATCGCCACCAGCACCCGGTACAAGCGGTCCTTGAGCACGGCGCCGATCAGGGTCGTGCCGACGAAGCCGGCTACGCCCAGCGCCAGCAGCATCAGCGACAGGGTCGCGGCGCTCACGCCGGTGACGCCCTCCAGGAACGGGCGCAGGTAAGTAAACAGCGCGAACTGCCCCATGAACAGCAGGCTCACCGCCGCCATGCCGAGCACGACCGCCGGCCGCCGCAACAGGCGCGGGATGCCGCCCGCGGCCGGGGTTTCACTGGCGCGCAGCACGGGAAGTCGCAGGAGCAGCCAGGCGAGCGCGATCGCCGCCACCGGCACCAGGCAGAAGAAAGCGCCGCGCCAGCCGACGATGGCGCCGAGATAGCTGCCGGCCGGGGCCGCGATGACGGTCGCCAGCGCATTGCCTCCGTTGAGGAGCGCAAGGGCGCGCGGCACGTCGCGCGCCGGCACCAGGCGCATGACGGTCGCCGCCGACATCGACCAGAAGCCGCCGATGGCGACCCCGATCAACGCGCGGCCGACCATGAACAGGAAGTAGTTGGGCGCGAACGCTGCCACGGTGCCGGAGACGATCATCAGGCAGGTCAGGCCCAGCAGCAGGAGCTTGCGGTCGAGCCGTCCGACGAGCGAACCGAGAAACAGGCTGGTAAGCAGGGCGAAAAGGCCGGAAATCGCGATCGACTGGCCGGCCTGGCCTTCGCTGATGCGCAGCTCGGCCGCCAGCGGCGTGAGCAGGCTGACCGGCATGAATTCGGAGGCGACCAGGGCGAAGGCGGCGAGCGACATCGCCATCACGGCGCCCCATGCCGCAGGCTGGGCCGGCTTGCTGTCGCAAGCGGCGGAAATGGTTGGATTCATTGTTTAGCGAACAGAGGATGATGCTGAATCAGCAGCGATGCGGGGCGACGCGGACGCCGCCCTGGCGACCCGCACTGCTGCGGGCCGGAGGATGAATCAAGCGGCCAGGCTGGCGTTATCGATTACGAAACGATACTTGACGTCGCCCTTGAGCATGCGCTCGTAGGCGCCGTTGATGTCGTCGGCGCGGATCATCTCGATGTCGGCCACGATGCCGTGCTTGGCGCAGAAGTCGAGCATCTCCTGGGTTTCCGGGATGCCGCCGATCATCGAGCCGGCGATCGCGCGGCGCTTCGTGATCAGGTTGAACACCTGCGGCGACGGATGCGGCGACTCGGGCGCGCCGACCAGCACCATGGTGCCGTCGCGCTTGAGCAGGTTGAGGAAGGCGTCCAGGTCGTGCGGCGCAGCGACCGTGTTGACGATCAGGTCCAGGCGCTGGGCCTGGGCCGCCATCGCGGCCGCATCCTTCGACACCACGACCTCGTCGGCGCCCAGGTCCAGGGCATCCTGGCGCTTCGATTCCGAGGTGGTGAAGGCGACGACGTGGGCGCCCAGGGCGTGGGCCAGCTTGATGCCCATGTGGCCCAGGCCGCCGATGCCGACGATGCCCACGCGCTTGCCGGGACCGGCATTCCAGTGGCGCAGCGGCGACCAGGTGGTGATGCCGGCGCACAGCAGCGGGGCAACAAAGGCCAGCTGCTCCTGCGGATGGGTCACGCGCAGCACGAAGCGCTCGTTGACCACGATCTGCTGCGAATAGCCGCCCAGCGTGTGGCCCGGCGCATCGGCGGTCGGGCCGTTATAGGTGCCGACCATATTGTCGCAATAGTTCTCGAGGCCTTCGCCGCAATCCGCGCACGCCTTGCAGCTGTCGACCATGCAGCCGACGCCGACCAGGTCGCCGACCTTGTGGCCGCTCACGTGGGCGCCGACCGCCGACACGCGGCCGACGATCTCGTGGCCCGGCACGCAGGGGTACAGGGTGCCGGCCCATTCGGCGCGCACCGTGTGCAGGTCGGAGTGGCAGACGCCGCAGAAGTCGATGTCGATCTGGACGTCGTGGGCGCCAGGTGCGCGGCGGGTGATGTCGAGCGATTCCAGAGGTTTGTCGGCGGCATGCGCGCCGTAGGCTTTGATGGTCATGAGATTTTCCGTATCGTTCAATAATTGTTATGGCGAACGCACGGCCGCCGGCGGCGGACGTGGCGAGATTTGTCAGAGGAGCATGGTAGCGGCAAACCCATGCCCGAAACGGGTCCGAACTTGACTGGGCTTATGAGCCTGATTCATGAATGTGCTGCGCTGGACAGCCACGCCAACCGGCGGCACACTATCGGCCATGAACCAGGAATTACTCGACGCCGTTGCCGCCTATGCCCGTGCCCATGCGAACCGCGACGGCCTGGCGCTCACGCCCATCCCGGGCCTGCGCATGATGTGTCTCGACCAGCCGGGCGACAAGCTCGAGTCGACCTACCGGCCGCTGGTCTGCCTCGTGCTGCAGGGCGAAAAGCACCTGCTGGCCGGGCGCCAGGAAAAGCTGTGCGCCGAAGGCCAGGCGATCGTCGTCAGCGCCGACCTGCCGGTGACGGGCCAGGTGGTGACGGCGTCGGCAGAGCGCCCTTATATCGCGCTGGCGATCGAACTCGACATGGCCCTGCTGTCCGAACTGGCCGACCAGCTGCGCGAGAACAGGCCAATCCCGCCCGACCCGGTGGCCACACTGCTGGTCCAGGACGCCGACGCGGCGATCCTCGATTGCGCGCGCCGGCTGATGCACCTGGTCGCGCATCCCGAGGCGGTGCCCATCCTGCATCCCGGCCTGATGCGCGAACTGCATTTCTGGCTGCTCAACGGAGTGCATGGCCGGCAGTTGCGTGCGTCCATGGCGCCCGAGGCGCATCCGGTGCGGCTGAACCGCGCGGTGGCGATGCTGCGCCTGTATTACCACCAGAAGCTGCGGGTCGAGGAACTGGCCCAGGCTGCGTCGATGAGTCTGTCGGCCTTCCACAAGCACTTCAAGGACTACACCTCGCTCACGCCGGTGCAGTACCAGAAGCGCCTGCGCCTGATCGAGGCGCGGCGGCTGATGCTGTATGAGGGAGCCACCGCCAACAAGGCGGCGTTCGAGGTCGGCTACGAAAGCAGCTCGCAGTTTACGCGCGAGTATGCACGCCTGTTCGGCGCGCCGCCGCGGCGCGATGCGCGGCGTCCGGCCACCGTTGCGGCGCCGGAGCTGGCGGCCGAAGGCGCTCTATAAAACGTCTTCGATCCGGATCGGCAGCCTGCGGATGCGTTTGCCGGTCGCATGATGCACCGCATTGGCGATCGCCGCCGCCACGCCCACCATCGCCACCTCGCCCAGTCCCTTGACGCCGCTCGCGTTGAGCAGCGGGTCGGGCCGGTCGATGAAGCCGACGTCGATGTGCCCGATGTCGGCATGCACCGGCAGCACGTACTCGGCAAGATCGGCGTTCAGGAAGCCGCCGTAGCGCGGGTCGACCTCGCTGATTTCGCGCAGGGCGGCGCCGATACCCCACACCACGCCGCCGCGCACCTGGCTGTCGGCCGTCACGGGGCTCACCACGCGGCCGCAGTCGATCATGCTCACCACCCGCGGCACGCGGATGCGGCGCGTCACCGGCTCCACGTTCACCTCGACGAAGTGGACTGCGTAGCTCATCGACACGAATTCCGGGTACACCGGCCCCGCCGGCGCCGGCATGCCGCCCTGCAGGCGGCCGTAGACGGCGTCCGGCTGGCCCGGCGCCTTGCGCTTCACCTCGGCCTCGATGCGCTCGCGCTGCGCCAGCGCCAGCACCTCGGCCGGCTTCAAGCCAGGGTCGTGGCCAGGCGCCAGCTGCGCCAGTGCGTCCAGCAGCGCCTGCGCGGCTTCTTCCGCCGCCGGCACCACGCTGGCCGTGCCCCAGGAGCCGGCGGTCAGGTGCTGGGGCGCGCCGCGCGTGTCGCCGATCTGGATCACCAGCGCCTGCGGATCGACCCGCAGCCGGCGCACCAGCACGTTGGCGATCGCGGTGCGCATCCCCTGCCCCATTTCGTGGCCGGCCACCGTGAACAGGATGCGGCCGTCGCGGGTGGCCGCGATGCGCGCGATCGCCGGACTGGTCGCGGCCTTGTAGGCGCCGCAGGCCACGCCCCAGCCAATAGCGGCGCCGTCCGCCGCCTTCATCGAGGCAGGGCGCGCATCGCGCCGGCTCCAGCCGAAGCGGCGTGCGCCTTCGCGCAGGCATTCGGCCATGAAGCGCGAGGATAGCGGCTTGCCGCTGAGCGCGTCGGTCTGCGTGTCGTTGCGCAGCCTGAGTTCCACCGGGTCGATGGCCAGCTGCTGGGCCAGTTCATCCACCGCCGATTCGAAAGCGAATGCCGCCGGGTGCTCGAACGGCGCGCGCATATAGCCCGGCGTCTGCACGTCGGTGCGCACCAGCCGCTCGCGCCCGCGGAAATTCGGGATGCCGTACAGGCGCGCGCTCATGTCGGCGTACGAGGCCGGGAACAGGTCATGGCGCGAGGTCTGCTGGTCGGCTTCGTGGATGGCCGCCAGAATCTTGCCTGTGGCGTCGGCGCCTAGTTGGATGTGGTGGCGACTGGCCGGGCGGAAGCTGGCGTCGTGAAACAGCTGGCTGCGCGGCACCACCAGCTTGACCGGCTGGCCGAGCTTGCGCGCCGCCACCGCCGCCAACAGGGTCTGCATCTGCAGCGAGTTCTTGAGGCCGAAGCCGCCGCCGCACTGCGGCGAGATCACTTCGATGCGCGCCGGGTCGAGGTTCAACTGGCGCGCCAGGCCATGGCGGATCGCCCCGCTGTTCTGCGTGCCCTCGTGGATCACCAGGGTGCCCTTGCGCCACTCGGCCACGGTCGACACCAGCTCGATCGGGTTCTGGTGCTGGGGCGGGTGCAGGTACTCGGCATCGATCTTGTGCGCCGCGCCGGCGTAGGCGGCGTCGGCGTCGCCCGCCACCTTGTCGGCAAACATCTGCTGCGGCAAGGGCGAGCCCTGTTGCGGCACGATGTCCTTGGCCGGCGCGTCGAGGGTCACCTGGAATGGCTGCTCTTCATACTTGGCCCGGATCAGCGAGGCCGCTTCGAGCGCCGCTTCCAGCGTGTCGGCCACCACCAGCGCGATCGGCTGGCCGCGATACGCGATTCCTGATTCCAGCATCGGCTGCATGCTCTGGAAGGCGAAACCGCCGCCCAGCACGTGGCCGGCCGGCTTATAGTCGCCCATGTCGGCGTGGGTCAGCACCAGCCGCACGCCCTGCACCGCCCGTGCGGCCCGGGTATCGATGGACCGCACCTCGCCGCGGTTGATGGTGGACACCGCCAGCGCCGCATGCAGCATGCCGGGCAGCGCCTGGTCGGCCGCATACAGCGCGGCGCCGCGGACCTTGTCGCGCGCATCGATGCGCGGCTGTTTGGGGAAAGCTGACTCATTCATATTCATGCTCATCTCAAGTCCTCTGTGCGGCAATCATCAGGGCGTCGGCCACCGTGCGGGCGCCGAGCTCGATGCGGAAGGCGTTGTGGTGTCCGGCCCTGGCATCCGCGAAGGCGGCGAAGCCGGCTGCCAGCGCGGTCTCGATGGTGAGTTCGCGGCCGACCAGGCCCTGCTCGGCCAGGCGCGCGCGCCACGGCTTGGTGGCGACGCCGCCCAGCGCGATGCGCGCCTGCGCGACCCGCTTGCCGTCCATCGCCAGGGCCACGGCGGCCGAGCTGAGGGCGAAGGCATACGATTCGCGGTCGCGGATCTTGTGGTAGGTCGAGGCGCGCCCGAGGGGCGTGACCGGCACACGGATGCGGGTGATGATCTCGCCCGGCGCCAGCGTGGTCTCGAGGTCGGGCCGCTCGCCCGGCAACCGGTGCAGCGCCTCCACCGGGATGCTGCGCACGCCGTTCGGCCCCAGCACGTCGAGCACGGCGTCGAAGGCGACCAGGGCGACCGCGAAGTCGCCGGGATAGGTGGCGATGCAGCTGGGGCTCGTTCCCAGCAGGGCGTGGCCGCGGTCGATGCCGTCCAGCGCCGCGCAGCCGCTGCCCGGCAGCCGCTTGTTGCAGGCGAACGGCTCGCCGCCGCGGAAATAGGCGCAGCGCGTGCGCTGCAGCACGTTGCCGCCCAGGCTGGCCATATTGCGCAGCTGCTGCGACGCCGCGCGCCACAGCGATTCCGACAGCGCCGGATAGTCCTTGACCAGGCGCGGGTCGGTCGCCACGTCGCTCATGCGCGCCAGGCTGCCCAATACCAGCTCGCGCGCGCCGGAAGTATCGAAGGCGCGCAATTGTTCGATCGCGTTGATGTCGACGATGGCCGGCGGGCGCTCGACACCGAGCTTCATCAAGTCGTACAGGGTGGTGCCGCCGGCCATCAGGCGCGCTTCCGGGTAGGTGGCCATGGCTTGCACGGCCTGCTCGGGCGAACGGGCACGGATCAGGGTGAATTCACGCATGGTTCACGCCTTTCCCATCTCGCCGGCGGCCTGCTTGACGGCGGCCATGATGCCGTTGTAGGCGCCGCAACGGCATAGATTGCCGCTCATGTACTCCTTGATCCGTTCCGGCGAGCCCGCGTTACCCTCGCGCACGCAGGCGATCGCCGCCATGATCTGGCCCGGCGTGCAGTAGCCGCACTGCAGGGCGTCGTGGTCGATGAAAGCCTGCTGCATCGGGTGCAGGCTGCCGTCGGGCCGCTGCAAGCCTTCGATGGTGTCGACCCGGCGGCCCTCCAGCTGCAGCGCCGGCGTCAGGCACGATACGACGCGGCGGCCGTCGACGTGGATGGTGCAGGCGCCGCACTGGCCATGGTCGCAGCCTTTCTTGGCGCCGCTCAAGCCAAGACGCTCGCGCAGCAGGTCGAGCGCCGACGTCCTGGGATCGACCGTCAGCGTGCGCTGCTCGCCGTTGACCACGACGCTGAGCGGCACGCCGCCGGTGTGGACGTCCAGCGCGGCGTCCACGGGCTGGGCCTGGGCCTCGCCGGCACCGACGGCGCCGCTCGCCGCGGCCACCGACAGCACCGACAGCACGAACTCGCGCCGGTTGACCTGTGTCGCCTGGGGAGGCAGGCTGGATGGATCGGGACCGGTCGTCATGGCGAACTCCTTCTGTCTGGGATGGGGTAATGCCGAGAATGTAGACCAGGCTTCGCGCGCGCACGAGCCGCACTAAGCGAAAAGGCAACAACTGTGCAGGATCAGGCAAGCGCAGGCGCACCGGCGCATTCCGGCGACAGGATTTTCTTTCTAATGGCACAATTTTTGGACAGCATCGCAACCCTATTTTGGTGAGGCGCATTGAATCCATCCACCGACAGCCTGGATAACCACGTCGAGCGCTTGAGCGGCAAGCGGCGCCCGGTCGTGCGCCTGGTGGTGGCGGCCACCGCCCTGGGCTGCAGCCTGCTGGTGGCATTCGCGGCCTGGTTCATCTGGTCGTCGCGGCATACGCAGATCCAGCAGACCGAAGTGGCAACCTCGAACGTGGCGCGCATGGTCGGGGTCCAGGTCGAGACCGCGATGAAGGCCACCACCATGGCGCTGGCGAACGTCGTCGAGCGGGTGGAACATGACGGCGCCGACGCGGCTGCGATGAAGCGGCTCCAGGCCCACCTGGTCGTGCTGACCAGGACCACGCCCGAGCTGCATGGCATCTTCGTGTATGCCTCCGATGGTCGCTGGCTCGCGTCCTCGCTGGTCGGAACACCCCAGGGCGACAACTCGGACCGCGCCTATTTCCAGCACCATCGCACCCATGCCAGCCGCGACATCTATGTGGGCCATCCGGTTCGAAGCCGCTCCACCGGCGTCTGGGTGCTGCCGATCTCGCGCCGCATCGACCACCCCGACGGCAGCTTCGCCGGCGTGGCGCTGGTAACGCTGAAGGTGAATTTCTTCGAACGTATCTACGACGAGCTGGACGTCGGCAAGACCGGCACGGTCCTGCTGGCCCTGGAAGACGGCACGGTGATCTACCGCCGCCCTTTCGACGACCAGCTGATCGGCACCAACCTGGCCGGCGGCGCGATATTCCAGGCCATCAGGGACAATGTGGTCGGTTCGGACTTCCTGGTCGCCCGGATCGACAATATCGAGCGGCTGTACAGTTACCGCCGGGTCGACGACTTCGCCTTCGTGATCGCCGTCGGCCAGACCAAGGACGAGCTGCTCGGCCCCTGGAAGCGCTCGAGCATGCTGATCGGCGCAGCGGTGGTGCTGATCGCCGCCGTGTTCGCGCTGTTCGCCCGCAAGCTGATCCGGCAATTCGCCATCCGCGACCGCCTCGACCAGAAGCTGCGCGCCTATTCGCACGACCTGCGGCGCGACAACCTCGGCCTGCAGGAGCTGGCCCATACCGACAAGCTGACGCAGCTGGCCAACCGGCGCCGCTTCGACGAGGTGCTGGCACATGAGCTGCGCCATGCGCGGATTGCCGGCACCCCGACCGCCCTGCTGCTGCTGGACGTGGACTACTTCAAGAAATTCAATGACCGCTACGGCCATCCGGCCGGCGACGCCTGCCTGCAGGAGGTGGGCCGCATCCTGCAGGCCCAGGTCAACCGCAACCGCGACCTCCCGGCACGCTACGGTGGCGAGGAATTCGCGGTGATCCTGCCGGATACCGAACTGGCCGGCGCGATGGCGGTGGCGGAGCGGCTGCGCCACGAGATCCAGGCCCTGCAACTGCCGCACCAGGAGTCGCCTTCCGGCGTCGTCACGGCCAGCATCGGCGTCGCGGTCCTCGTCCGGGCTTCCGGCGGCGATGCGGATTCGGGGGAGCTCGTCGCACACGCCGACCGGCATCTGTACAACGCGAAGCACGCGGGCCGCAATCGGGTGGACGCCGGCCCTGCGACCTCAGCACGTCATTCCCGCGCAGGCGGGAATCCAAGTTCGTAGGGCAGCCACTCCGTGGAAGCGCAGCAGTGAAGCATAAGACTTAGGTTCCCGCCTGCGCGGGAACGACGTGGTCAGGCTGCGGGACTGGCGTAAAAATGGACGCTGTGACTTCGCATTCAGTCAGACCCTAGCGCGAGGCCGCATCCCACAAGTGCATCGCCTGCGTGATGGCCGCATCCAGGCTTTCATGCGCCGCGCCGTCGCGCGCCAGCGTCGACAGGCCGGTCAGGAAGCTGTCGAACACCGTGGCCAGCGCCTGCGGGTCGGTCGTGGGCGCGAGCTGACCGTGCGCGATGCCGCGCTCGACGCAAGCCAGGATGCCGGCGCGCGTGCGCGCGCGCGATGCGCCCAGCGCGGCCGTCACGCCCTCGTTTCCAGCGCCGCTCGCGCTCATCACGCCGAGCGACACCATGCATCCTTTCGGGTGGCCCTCCTCACACTGCATCGCCGCCGACCGCCTGAGCGCCAGCTCGATGGCGGCGCGCGGCTCAAGGTCGGCATCCCACAGGCATTCGGTCACCCGCCCATGGGACGCGAGGTAGCACGTCACCGCTTCCTGGAACAGCGCCTCCTTCGACGCGAAGGCGGCGTAGAAGCTTGGCGCCGAAATGCCCAAGCCCGCCTTTAACTGGCTGAGCGAGGTCGATTCATACCCGTGCTCCCAGAACAGGTGCATCGCGGTCGTCACCGCCGCACTGCGGTCGAATTGTCGGGGGCGGCCCATTGTCGCCATATCGTTCTCCTTGTCACTCGATTTTAATACTAATCGGTACAAAAGTCGTTGACAAGTCATGCTTGTTCGAACTACATTTGTACCGATCAGTACATAACCAACCTGCCAGCCTGGCCGGTTCATCGTCGACAGGAGTCTTGATGGAAGCAACACATACCCCCCACCCGGCCGCCCCCGCCGGCAGCCTGCCGGTCGCGGCGCTGCTGGCCCTGGCCATGACCGGATTCATCTGCATCGCCACCGAAACCCTGCCGGCCGGCCTGTTGCCGCTGGTCGCCGAGGGCCTGGGCGTAACCAGTTCGATGGCCGGACAGACCGTGACCGCCTATGCCCTCGGCTCGGTGCTGGCCGCCATTCCGCTCACGATCGCCACCCGCGGCTGGCGCCGTCGCAGCGTCCTGTTGCTGACCATCGTCGGTTTCCTGGTCTTCAACACGCTGACCGCGCTGTCGTCCGACTTCACGCTCACCCTGGCGGCGCGCTTCTGCGCCGGGATGGCTGCGGGTCTGGCCTGGAGCCTGCTGGCCGGCTACGCGCGCCGGATGGTTGCCGTCCACCAGCAGGGACAGGCCATGGCCATCGCCATGGTCGGCACCCCGATCGCGCTGTCGCTCGGCGTGCCGCTCGGCGCCTGGCTCGGCGGCGCGCTCGGCTGGCGCACGGCGTTCGGTCTTATGTCGGCGCTGTGCGTGGTGCTAGTGGTGTGGGTGGTGGCCAAGGTGCCCGACTACCCCGGCCAGTCCGACCGGCAGCGCCTGCCGCTGCGCAAGGTGCTTGCCACGCCGGGCGTGCGTCCGGTGCTGGCGACCGTGGTCGCGTGGATGCTGGCGCATAACATCCTGTACACCTATATCGCGCCGTTCGTGGCGCAGGCCGGGCTGGCCGGGCGCGTGGACGTGGTCCTGCTGGTCTTCGGCGTCGCCGCGCTGGGCGGAATCTGGATCGCAGGCCGGCTGGTGGACAGCCACCTGCGCGCCACCGTCCTGGCCAGCCTGGGCGGTTTCGCCATCCTGTCCCTGCTGTTCGCCTGGCTGTCGGCGGCGCCGCTGGTCGTGTACGCGGGCGTGGCCGCATGGGGCCTGAGCTTCGGCGGCGCGGCCACCCTGCTGCAAACGGCGCTGGCCGACGCCGCGGGCGATGGCGCCGACGTGGCGCTGTCGATGAACGTGGTGGCCTGGAACGGCGCGATCGCGGGCGGCGGCCTGCTCGGTGGCTTCCTGCTCGACCGCTGGGGCGCGGCGTCCTTCCCATGGTCGACCGCCTTGCTGGCGGCGCTCGGCTTCGCGATCGCCTGGTCGAGCAGGACGCACGGCTTCCGGCCCGGCGCCCGCTCGGGCCCGGCCGTCGCCGGGCATTGAATTCAGGCGGAGGCCAGGCCGCGCAACGAGGCGACGATATCGTGCAAGCTGGCGACCTCGCAGCTCGGGATCGCCTGCGAGTCGTTGGCCAGGCGATCGGGATTGAACCAGCAGCTCTCGATCCCGAATCGATTGGCGCCGAGGATGTCGGCGTCCAGGCGGTCGCCGACGATCACGGTCTCGTGCTTGGCGAAAGTGCGCGCCATCTTGCTGGTGAACTCGAAGAAGCGGCTGTCGGGCTTGGCGAAGCCGCAGGCTTCGGAGGTGGCGACGAAGGACAGGTGGCCCTGCAGGCCCGAACTGGCGATGCGGCGGTGCTGGATCTGGTGGGCGCCATTGGTGATGATGCCTACTTCGCCGATGCCGGCCAGGGTTTCGCACAGCTGGGCGGCGCCGTCGACCAGCACCACGGTATCGGCCAGCGATTCGATGTACAGGTCGCTGGCGCGCTGCGGATCGATCTCGATGCCGTTGTCCGAGAAGGTCTTGCGGAAGCGCTCGACCTTGAGGAAGTCCTTGGTGACGGTGCCTTGCTCAAAATGGCGCCACAGCGCCAGATTGGTCATCTGGTATTGCTGGAACAAAGCGCCGACCTGCTCGCGCACACCCAGCTGCTCCATGGTGCGCATGAATGAGCGCTGTTCGGAGGCGCGGAAATCGAGCAGGGTGTCGTCGAGGTCGAACAGGAAGAGTCGGTGTTTCATTACGTCTGGATGAGAGTACAACTATGACTTCATGGTAGCACGCTCATCCTGGACGCGCTCCGGTCGACTCAACTCGGCTTGGGATCGGGCACCGGTTCTTCGTCCTGCGGCAGGTGCACCGGCTGGTGGTGCGGGTGCGGGGTGTCGAAGGGCTCGGGCGCGGGTTCTTCGATCGGGGCCGGGTCGGGCGCCCGATGAGCGTGGATCGAAAAGCGCGGCGGCATCCGGTGCGCCTGCGGGGTGGAGTGAAGCGCTGCGTGCATGATGCGGTCTCCTTGCTGGAATGCGATTCAGGCTACCTTATCATGCAGCCCGGCGGCGCGGCGCGCGCCGGCAGTGGGCTACAATGCGGTTTTTCCTGAACACAGCCTTTTTGCCGCACATGGAATTCTCGATCACGACCCTGGCCCTGCTCGTCCTGACCCCGCTGCTGGTATGGCGCATCTACAGCCGCATCAAGAAGCAGATGCAGCGCCAGCGCTCGATCGGCTCGCGCCACTACACCGGCGTGCTGGTATTCGGCGCGATGATCCTGGTGCCGCTGACGCAGCTGTTCGACACGCCCTACAACCTGGCGGCGCTGCTGGTCGGCGCCGCCGGCGGCATCGGCTATGCCGTCTGGGGGCTCAAGCTCACCCGGTTCGAGGAAACCCCGCAGGGTTACTTCTTCACGCCGCCCGCGCGCCTGGGCCTGGTGATGTCCATGATCCTGGTAGCGCGCCTGCTGTATATCGGCATCGAGGTGTATGCCAACCAGGGCAAAGGCATTCCGACGCAACAGCTGACCGACAGTCCGCTGACCATGCTGTGCGTGGGGATTACGGCGGGTTATTTTGGCTACTATTCGGCGGCGCTGCTGCGCTGGCGGCGTAGGGTGCGCAAGGCGATCGATCAGGTTTGATCGTGCAGGGTATGCGGGCAACTTAGGTTCCCGCCTGCTGAACTGCTACACGAAAGTCGGACACTAGTTCTAAGCGCTGCCTGTGTGCTTGACCCTGTACTGCACCGGGGTCAA
>NZ_JBDGJG010000011.1:68633-167956 GCF_057657035.1 Massilia sp. Soil_C_3 | reverse complement strand
GGTGGAAAAAATTCTCAGCTGTGCCTGATTAACCCTGTCCACCATTCCGGTGCATCTCACTCTGACCCTAATTATTTTGCAAGAAAATATGGGGCAGTTAGGTAGTTCATTATCGGTGCATTTCGCTGCGGCTCAGCATCCTCCTCATTTGTTGCCACAACCCAATTTAAACAGATCCGACCGCCAAAAAAATAATGAGGGTCAGAGTCGATTTATTGGGCAATTCCTCAAAGTTGTCAAACAATTCGACTCCGACCCTCATTGTTCACTGTCGAGTCGGCCATCTGGAAAGGGAGGACTCGGGGGCGAATTATCGGGGGAGCCCGAAAGTTGTCAAACAATTCGACACTGACCCTCATTGGAGGGGTGGCGGCGGGGTCAAGCTGGCTTGGCTAGCCGCGCTTGTGCGGCGCGTGAGCGCCAGTCGTTGGGGACGATGAAGCCACGGTCGACTTCTTCGATGAATTCGCCGTGGCGGCGCATGATGGCGACCAGTACTGGTGTGCTGGAGGATGCGAATTGCGCCGCCAGGGCGGCGTGGAGTTGGGGACGGTCCATCAGTGGCGTCGCCGGCTGCGCGCGCAATGGGGCGAGCCACTGGAGCTTGGGCAGGATCAGGAAATCCTCGCCGGGGACAGCGTCCAGTTCGTCGAGCGCGCACCAGAAGCCGCGGCAGTGGCCGGACGTGATGCCCTGCATCGCGGGCCAGCTGCCGGACGGGTAGAACAGCCAGCCCTTGATGAGGGCTTGCGCCTGGGTCACGGGGAGCGGCAGCAGCGCCTGCGCCGCGGGGTGCTCGCCCAGCGCCAGCTGGCGTTCGAAGACCTTGCGCATCTTGAGGCCCAGGGTGTCGGCCAGGTTGGGGCCGACCAGGGCATCGAGCTCGTGCGGTCCGCCGCCGTCGAGCAGGTAGAACTTGGTGGCGAATTCGATGTGCGTCAGCGCCTCAGGGCCGCGCTCGAGCAGGAAGTCGAATTCGCCTATCGTGTCGTTGCGGCTGGCGCGCACCTGCAGACCGTGGCGCACAAGGCGGCCCTGCTCGGCGAAATAAAAGGCCATCAGCTTCTCGGCGTACAGTCCAAGCCGGGTGTACGTCTTGTCGCCCAGGGCCGCATCGAGCCTGGCGGGGTCCAGGTCGAGTCGGGCCAGCCAGTCGGCCACGTCTTGCGTGACGGGGCCCAGTGTGGCGATACGGCCGGCCCACTCAGGCGCCGCCGCATCGAGCAGGTCGGGCGAGTCGAGCAGCCATGCCAGTGCGCGCACCCGGTCTTGCCGCAGGTGACCCCAGCGGCGCTGAAAGCCGGCCTGGTAACTAGCCGCGCGGTCCAAGGGATCGCGCCCGGCACAGGTCGGCCCAGGCCAGGGCCTTGTTCTCGCCGCGCAGCAGCAGTTCGCCCGGATGCAGCGTTGCCACCAGCGGCGTTTCGCCAAGACGATGGACCTCGCCGCGGGCGCCGGCCAGCGGCTCTTGCAGCGCGCGGCCCAGCAGGCCATTGGTCGCGACCTGGCCCAGGGTCAGCACGGTCGTGGCCCCGGTGAGCGCCAGTTCGCGTTCGACGAAGGGACGGCAGGCGGCGATCTCGCCCGGCGTCGGCGCGCGGTCGCCACCCTTCGCGTTCAGCGGCCGACACTTGACCAGCGGCGTGACATAGACATCGCGCTCGCGCGACAGCCCGACCGCGTGCAGCATATTGTCGAGCAGCTTGCCGGGGTCGCCCGTGAGCGGCTGGCCGGACTCTTCGTCGAGCGCGCTCGGGGTGCCGGCGGCGATCAGCCAGCGCGCCTGGCGCGGACCGGCGCCGTACACCGGCTTGCGGCCCTCACCGCAGGCGCAATCCTTGCAAGCGACGATCGCCTGGCGCAGCCCGGCCCAGTCCAGATTGGCGACGTCGGGCGCCGCCGGTTCGGGCGCGGGGCTGTCGTCCCAGGCCGAGTCGTCGGCAACCGGCGGCGGATTGCGGTAAGGCGGCGCGGACAACGGCGTGTGGACGCGCGCGGCCGGTGCTGGCTCAGGTGCAGGCGCGGGCGCAGATGCAGGCGCAGGTGCAGCGACTGGTGCGGCTGCAGGCGCCACTGCGGGCGCAACGGCTTGCGGCGCCGTCTCGACGACGGCCGCTTCCGGATCCGCCTCGGACTGCGGCACATCGCGCAGTTGCCACAGCGGGCCGATGCCCATCTCGGCCAGGAACAGCGCGTCGCGCTGGCTCGTGTTCTTCATAAATCCAGTCTCATCACGATCGCATCCTCGCGGCTTGCCGGGCCGGCCGGATAGTAGCCCTTGCGGCGGCCGATATGGACATAGCCATGGCGCCGATACACGTCCAGCGCCCGTTCGTTCGACGGCCGCACCTCGAGCAGGATCGACGTCATGCCCTGGCTGCGCGCGCGCGCCGCGACCTCGTCGAGCAGGCGCCGGCCCAGGCCCTGGCGCTGCCGCTTACCGGCCACGGCGACGTCGAGCAGGTGCGCCTCGTCGAGCGCGTACATCAGCAGATAGTAGCCGGCCAGCTCGCCGGCCGCATCGCGCACGGTCCAGCAGTCGTAGCCGCTGACCACGGAATCGACGAAGTTACCACGGCTCCAGGGATAGGGAAAGACGCCGCACTCCAGCGCCCATACCTCGTCCACGTCGGCCGCCGTCATCGGGGCCAGGCGCAAGCCGGTGCCTTCCAGCTCCCTCATGCGCCAGCCTTGGCCTGATTAACGGACTGATTAATGGCCTGACGCTCGGCGCTCGTATACGCGACCTTGTTGCGCAGGTAGATCGGCTGGGCCTGGGCCGCAGGCACGCCCTCCCCTGCCGCCAGCGCGGCGCGCGCCAGCAGCGCCAGCTCGCGCGCATGCGGCACGATGTCGGGCAAGGCGGCTTGCGCGAACGGCTTGTCGGCGAAGGCGTCGGCATACTCTGCGAAGCCATTACCGCAAGCTTGCAGGCGGTCGGCCGCGAGCGGCGCCACATCCTGCGGCGTCGACAGGGTCGGCGCCACCACCTCGCTCCAGCCACCATCGAGGAACCGGTACTGAGCCCAGTACACCTCCCCCATGCGCGCATCCAGCACCGCCAGCACGTCGCCAGCGCCAGTGGCGGCGCGGCAGGCTTCGGCCATCGCCTCCAGCGTCACCAGCGGCAGCACCGGCAGCTTCGCGCCGTAGGCCAGGCCCTGGGCCACGCCGCAGGCGGTGCGCACGCCGGTGAAGGAGCCTGGGCCGGCGCCGAAGGCGACGGCGTCGCAGTCGGCCAGCGCGATGCCGGCCTCGTTCAACAACTCCTGCACCATGGGCAGGACCGATTGCGAGTGGCTGCGCACGCCGGGAGTCGAGCGCACGATGACGTTGTCCCCGACCAGCAGCGCGCAGGACGCCAGCTCGGCCGAGGTTTCGATAGCAAGGATGGTAGACATGCCGCTATTTTAACCTCTCGGCCCGGCGCCTTCCATGGTGGCGCCGCGAATCGCCATCGCAGTGCAACACGATTAAAAAGTCGCTGTACAATGCCGCACATGCAGAGCCTGACCCTCGACTCCACCACCCGCGACGCCGTCGCCGCCGCCATCAACAGCGACGGCTGGACCGTCGCCTGCCTGTGCGCCGCCTGGTGCGGCACCTGCGCCACCTACCGCGCCACCTTCGAAGAGCTGGCGCTGCGCCACCCGGACAAGCAGTTCGTCTGGATCGACATCGAAGACCAGGCCGACCTGGTGGGCGACCTCGACGTCGACAACTTCCCGACCCTGCTGCTGCAGCGCGGCGATACGGTCGCCTTCTTCGGCACCATGGTGCCGGACGGCGGCGTGGCCGATCGGCTGATCCAGGCCCAGGCCGCGCAGAGCGACGAAGAACTGGCGCGCCTGGGGCAGTCGAGCGAAGAACGCCGCACCTGGCAAGAGGAATGCAATCTGCGCGCGCTGCTCGGCGCGCGCTGACCCCGCCCTGATCGCGTCAGCCGTCAAAGCTGTCCCTGCGCTAGCAGTTCGCGCGTACGCGTGAGCGTCGACAGCAAGGCGCTGCGGTAGCCGTTCTCGCCATCCATCCATGCCTGCTCGGCCTGTTCCTGCGCGCCGCCCGGCGCCTTGTCGCGCAAACCCAGGTAGCAGTAGAAGCGCAGCTGCAGCGCACCGTCGGCATCCTCGAACAGTTCGTTGACGATGACGCCTTCGCGCGGGCCCGAGGCCTGGAAGAAGGACACCTTGCGCTCCACCTCGAAGCCGATGATTTCGCGCAGGTCCTGGCCGGCGATCGTGGCCTCGCGCACGATGTGGGTCGCGCTCTCTTCCACCACGTCGGAGCGGGTGCACAGGCCCGGCGGCAGGAACATGCGCGCGTCGCGCGCCTTGCGCACCAGGCCGGCCCAGGCCTGGGCGCGGGTCAACGGGGTCTCTCCTTGCGGGTTGACGGGGACGGTGGCCGTCGAATAAATCATGGCGTTCTCCTTGGTGAGCTGATGTTGAGAAGGTGATGTCGGCTGACACTTCGTATGCTACGCATCCCACAGACGGTCCGAAAGCCGTTATATTTGGACACCCTGTCTCAGTGCTGGAACATATGGACTTGCTTGCGCTTGCCGATTTCAATCTCGTCGCCCGCCACGGCGGATTCGGCCGCGCCGCGCGCGCTAGCGGCCGGCCGAAGGCGACCCTGTCGCGCCGGGTGGCCGGACTTGAGGCCAGCCTCGGCCTGCGGCTGCTGGAACGGGGGGCGCGCACGCTCAAGCTGACCCAGGAGGGGCTGGCGCTGCACGAGCGCACCCGGGTCTTGCTGGCCGAGATCGATGAGACGGCCGAGGCGATCGCGTCGGGCGCGGACCGCCCGCGTGGCCGCCTGCGCATCAGCGCGCCGCTACTGTTCTCGCAGCTCGCGATGGGCAGGCTGGCCGCCGGCTTCGCCCTGCGTTATCCGGATGTGCGGCTTGAGATCACGACCGAGGACCGCAGTGTCGACATGGTCGAGGAAGGCTATGACCTGGCAATCCGGGTCGATCCTGATCCGGACGAGCAGCTCGTCGGGCGCATCTTCCTGCGCGACCGGCTGGTGGTCGTGGCCGGCCCTGGCGTGGCGCGTCCAGGAGAAGGAGAGTCGGCGCCGGCCGTCGTGCGCGGTGCGGGCGACAGCGCATGGAAGCTGCGCCCGGATACCGGCACTGGCACGACCTGCGTGATGGTCGATCCCGTCCTGACCCTGTCGTCGCTCATCATGGTGCTCGATGCGGTGCGCGCCGGCGTCGGCGCCGGGCGTCTGCCGCTGTCGCTCGTCAGCCGCGACCTGGCCGCCGGCACCCTCGTGCACTGGGGCGATGTGGATGCGCCGGAGGTCGCCCTGTGGGCGTTGTATCCTTCGCGGCGCCTGCTCGGCGCCAGGGTGTCGGCCTTCCTCGACTACCTCAAGGAAGCGTTCCCGAAAGGGACCCCGGACGAACTGGCGGCCTGCATCGCCGGCGGCCGCTAGAGATCAAGCCAATTTCAAGGGTAGGCTGCGCAGTCGTTTGCCGGTCAGCCTGAACACCGCCGCCGCCACGGCGGGCGCCACCGGCGGCACGGCCGGCTCCCCCACGCCTTCCGGATGCGCGCCGCTTGCCATCACGATGGTCTCCACATGCGGCGCCTGGCCGATGCGCGGCAGCGGATAGTCGCCGAAGTTCGACTGCAGTATCCTGCCGCCTTCCACCGTGATCTCGCCGGCCAGCGCCGCCGACAGCCCGAACACCACGCCCGACTCGACCTGCTGGGCCACGATATTCGGATTGACCGCCAGGCCGCAATCGATCGCGCACACCACCCGGTGCACGCGGATCTCGCCATCCTCGACCGAGACCTCGGCCACCTGGGCCACCGTGCTGCCGAACGAGCGGTGCAGCGCCACGCCGTGCGCGCGACCGTCGGGCGCCTGGCCGGCGGCGGCCACCGCCGCATCCAGCACCGCCAGCGCGCGCGGCTGGCCCGCCAGCAGGGTGCGCCGCAAGGCCACCGGGTCCTGTCCGGCGGCGTGCGCCACCTCGTCCAGGAACGACTCCTTGAAGAAGGCATTGTGCGAATGCCCGACCGAGCGCCAGTAGCCGATCGGCACCTGGCTGTCCACGATCACGTGCGCCACGCGCTGGTTCGGGATCGCATATTGATGGTCGTATTCTCCCTCGGCCGTGGTCTTGTCCGGCCCCACGCCCGGCAGGCCCAGGCTGCGTTCCACGTACTGGTGGCCGACGGAACCGCTCGCCGATCGGTTATCCCAGGCCACGATGGCGCCGTCCTCGTCCAGATGGGCGGTGAAGCGCGCCAGCGCCGCCGGCCGGTACACGTCGTGCATCGTGTCCTGCTCGCGGGTCCAGATCAGCTGCACCGGCTGGCCGCCCGTGGCCTTGGCCACTGCCACCGCCTGCGCCACCATGTCGACTTCGAGCCGGCGCCCAAAGCCGCCCCCCAGCAGCATGACCTCGATCGCGACATCCTCGCGCGCCACCCCGGCCACGCGCGCGGCGCAATCGACCGCGATGCTCGGCACCTGGGTCGAGGCCCACAGCCGCACCTTGCCGTGCGCGACCTGGGCCGTGCAGTTGACCGGTTCCAGCGCCGCATGGGCCAGGAACGGCGCGCGGTATTCGGCTTGCACCGTGCGCACCGCGCCCTCGACCTCTTGCGCACCCGTCTCGCGATAGACGTAACCGCGTTCCCCGTCGAGCGCGCGCTCCAGGCCGGCCAGGACCGCGGCGCTCGAGAGCGCCGCACCCTCGCCCGGCTGCCAGGTGACCGGCAGGGCCTGGGCCGCCTGGCGCGCCTGCCACCAGGTCGCCGCCACCACCGCCACGCCGGCCCCGGCGCCGGTGCGGCCCTCGAGCGCGGACGAGACGTCGACCACGGCGAGCACGCCCGGCATGCGGCGCACCGCATCGGCGTCGAACGCCGCGACCGTGGCGCCGATCGTCGGCGCCATCGTCAAGGCCGCGTACACCATCCCGGCCGGCCGCGCATCGATGCCGAAGCGCGCATTGCCGTCGGACTTGGCGCGGCTGTCCAGGCGTGGCAAAGGCTTGCCGATCAGTCGGAAGTGTTTCGGTTCCTTCAGGCGCACGTCGCGCGCGGTGAGACCGGCGCCAGCCTGCGCCGCCAGCCCGGCCAGCGCGCCATAACCGGCGCTGCGGCCGTCGACGTGGATCACGAAGCCGTCTTCGGTGTGGCAATCCTTCACGCGCGCGCCCCACTCCTGCGCCGCCGCCTTTACCAGCATCGCGCGCGCCACCGCGCCCGCTTCGCGCATCGGCAGCCAGGCATCGCGCACGCTGCTCGAGCCGCCGGTGAACATGATGCCCAGCTCGCGGCCGATCTTCGCCATCAGCCACTGGGCGCCCTGGGCCGTGTGGCCGCCGTCGTCCGGGTGGAACGGCAGGTTCTCGCTCAGCACCGTGACGTTGGCATAGATCTTGTCGATCGGCGGTGCGATGACGCGCACCGCGTCCAGGCCGAGGTCGAGTTCCTCGGCCACCAGCATCGGCAGCGCCGTGTGCACGCCCTGCCCCATCTCGCTGCGCGGCACCACCACCGACACCGTGCCGTCCGGCGCGAGCGCGACCCAGCCATTGAGCGCGACCTCGTTGCCGGCCAGCGGCAACGGGCGCGCAGGATGCAGGCGCTGGCGCGGCGGCTGCGCGCCCCAGCCGATCAGCAGCGCGCCGCCGGCGGCCAGGCCGGCGAGCAGGAAGTTGCGGCGGCTCTGCCTACGCATGGTGCGTCACTCCCCAGCGCGCCAGGATCTCGTCGTGCGCGAGCGGCTTGCCATACAAATAGCCCTGGGCCAGGTTGCAGCCGTGGCGCAGCAAGAACGCGGCCTGGTCCTCGCGCTCGACGCCTTCGGCGATCACCGACAGGTTCATGCTCTTGCCGAGCTGGATGATGGCGATCGCGATCGCCTCGTCGTCCGGATCCTGCGGGATGTCCTTGATGAAGCTGCGGTCGATCTTGAGGGTCTGCACCGGCAGCTGCTTCAGGTAGGCCAGCGACGAGTAACCGGTGCCGAAGTCGTCGATCGCGAGACAGACGCCGATCGCATGCAGGTCGTTCACGTACTGCAGCGCGTCGCCCGTGTTCATGATCACCGATTCCGTTACCTCGAGCTGCAGGCGCTGCGGCGCCAGGCCAGTGTCCTGCAAGACCCCGGCCACGGCGGCCGCCATGCCGCCGCGCTCGAACTGGCGCACCGACAGGTTGACGGCGATCTTCGGCACCGACAGGCCGCACGCTTCCCACGCCACCATCTGGCGGCAGGCTTCCTGCAGCACCCACTGGCCCAGCTGGCCGATGAAGCCGGTGTCCTCCGCCAGCGGAATGAAGCGGCTCGGCGCGACCTGCCCCAGTTCGGGACTGTTCCAGCGCAGCAGGGCCTCGACCCCGATCAGGCGCCCGCTGTCGATCTCGACCTGCGGCTGGTAGGCCAGATAGAACTCGTGCTTGTCGATCGCGCGCCGCAGCAGCGCCTCCATGCGCAGGCGCAGCTCGCCGTCGCCGCTCATCGCCGGCGCGTAGAACTGGTAGCCGTTGCGGCCGCGCGCCTTGGCCTGGTACATCGCCACGTCGGCATTGCGGATCAGGATGTGCATGTCGCGCCCGTCCTGCGGATACAGGCTGATGCCGGCGCTGCCGGTGACAAACAGCTCATAGCCCGAGACGTCGAAGGGCTGCTCGAACATCGCCATGAGCTTGTCGGCCACGCGCGTGGCGCCACGCATGCCGTCGACGTCTTCCAGCAGCACGATGAATTCGTCGCCGCCCAGGCGGGCCAGGGTGTCGCCTTCGCGCAGGCAGCGCGACAGCGCCAGCGCCGCCTGCTTGAGCAACTCGTCGCCCACGTGGTGGCCGAGCGTGTCGTTGACGTTCTTGAAGCGGTCAAGGTCGATGAACATCACCGCCAGCTGCTCATCGTCGCGTTCGGCGCGCGCCATCGCGTGGCGCAGGCGGTCGTGGTACAGCAGGCGGTTGGGCAGCGCGGTCAGCGCATCGTGGTGGGCCAGGTGGTCGAGCTGGATCTGCGATTCGCGCTCGCGCGTGATGTCGCTGAACACGCACACATAGTGGGTGGTGGCGCCGTCGTCGTCGCGCACCGCCGACACCGTGAGCGCTTCCAGGTAGGCTTCGCCGCCCTTGCGCGTGTCCCAGATCTCTCCGCGCCAGAAGCCGGATACGTCGAGCTCGCGCCACAGTTCCTGGTACAGGGAGGGATCGTTGCGGCTGCCTGACCCGTCGTGCGAAGACAGGCTCGATGAGCGCCCCACGGCTTCATGCTCGGCATAGCCGGTGATGCGAGTAAACGCGGGATTGGTGGCCGCGATCCGCCCATGCACGTCGAGCACCATCACGCCGTCGGCGATGTGTTCCAGCACATTGGCCGACAGGCGCAGCTTTTCCTCGGCCAGCTTGCGTTCGGTGATGTCGGCGAACACCCAGATGCTGCCCTCGTTGGCGCGGTTCGGCTCGAGCGCACAGCCGCTCATCAGGCACCAGAACAGGCTGCCGTCGCGGTGGCGCAGCTGGCGCTCCTCGCCCAGGTCCATGCTTTTCTCGAGCAGCGGATACTGTTCGACGCCGATGCGGTCATAGCCCTCCTGATTGGGATACAGGACTGCGGTCGACTGCCCCACCATCTCGCCTTCGCCGTAGCCGAACAGCTCTTCGCAGCGGCGGTTGCTCGAGACTATGCGGCGCTGGCGCACGAACAGCACGCCGAACATGACGTTGTCCAGGATCGCGGCCTGCTCGGCCAGCAGCGCCTCGATGCGCATCTCGTCGTGGCGGCGCTCGCTGATGTCCGAGATGATGCCGTCCACCCGCACGCCATCAGGCCCATGCAGCGCCGGATCCCAGGCGGCCTGAGGCTGGCCGTGTTCCTGCACCCAGCGCTCGATGCCATGGGCGTCGACGATCCGGTATTCCATCTCGTAAGCGGCGCCCGACCGGGCCGCGTCGCGGACGGTGCGGTAGTAGACGCGCCGGTCTTCCGGATGGACGATGGTGGCCCAGTCGGAGGTAGTGGCGCACATGAAGCGCGCCGACGGGTAGCCGGTGATCTTCTCGATCTCGTCGCTGACGAATTCGATCGGCCCGCCCGCGCGCACCCGGTAGACGGCGCCCGGGACCTGGGTCACGATGGTGCGGAACTGTTCCTCGCGGCGCGCGACGTCGGCGAACAGGTCGCGGATCGCCAGGCGCATGCGTTCCATCTGCTCGCCCAGTCGCCCCAGCTCGTCGTGGGCCGACAGCGCCAGCGGGGTCTCGAAGTCGCCGCGCGCCAGGCGGTCCGAAAAGCGCATCAACTGGCGCAGTGGCGACAGCAGGCGCCGCCGCAGCAGCAGCGCGATCAGGAGCAGCGACACCGCCAGTTGCAGCGCCAGCACCAGCGCATAATTGCCCTGCAGCGTGTCGTTCAGGCTGGCGCCTGCGCGCTGCTGCAGGCCGACCAGCAGGTAGCCGCCGACCACGGCGGGGGCCAGCAGGCCGGCGAACACCACCAGCAGCAGCGCACCGTAAAGCGAACGGCCGTACAGCGAACGCAGGCGGGACGGGGTGCGGGCAACGGGACTCGACATGGACGCGGGACTGTCGGGCGAGCCCGATGCATAAAGGATTGCCAGATTATGCACAGTTGCTTGCCGGGAGTCACTAACTATGCGGATGACACCGTCGGCGGGGCGCGACAGGACTTGTTATGATGGGGCGATTCTTACATAGGAGAACCAGATGAGCCATTCCCTGTATGCCGCTTCGGTGCCGGTGTTCCGCCAACTGCTGGGCAGCCTGGCCGCGGTGCTGGAAAAGGCCGAGGCCCACGCCCAGGAACGCCGCATCGAGCCGGACGCCCTGCTGCAGGCGCGCCTCTATCCCGACATGTTCCCGCTGGCCAGGCAGATCCAGATCGCTACCGACTTCGCCAAGGGCGCCACTGCGCGCCTGGCCGGGGTCGAGCCGCCGCGCTACGAGGATGGCGAGCGCACTTTCGCCGAGCTGCAGCAACGGATCAGCAAGACGCTGGGCTTCATCGACAGCCTGGAACAAGCGGACGTGGAAGCCGGCGCCACCCGCGCCATCACCCATGGCAGCGGCGACCGGGCGCGCCATTTCGACGACGGCGCACACTACCTGACGCACTTCGCGCTGCCGCAGTTCTTCTTCCACGCGACGACGGCCTACGCGATCCTGCGCCACAACGGCGTCCCGATCGGCAAGAAGGATTTCATCGGGGCCTATTGACAGGCTTCGCGGCACTTAACTTAACTATTCCGGCGCGGATAACCCTGCGCCAGGATGCGCTGCCACACGACTTCCTTCGCGGCAGCGTCCATCGACACCCAGTGGGCGACTTCGGCGACCGTGCGGCCGCAGCCGCGGCACACCTCGTCGAAGGTGGTCGAGCACACCGCCACGCACGGGGTATCGGGACGCTCGGCCGGCGCCGGCGCGGCGGCGCGGTCTTCAGGCCGGGCCGACATCGAGCTTGTCCCAGCCTTCGTGGCCGAGCTTTTCCATGGTGGCGATATTCTTTTCGAAGATCTCTTCCGCTTCCGGGAAGGCCTCGACCGCGCGCGCGATGCTGTCCTCGCGCAGCAGGTGCAGGATCGGGTACGGCGCGCGGTTGGTGTAGTTCGCGATGTCGTTGGCGTCGCTGTCCGCGAACTGGTAATCCGGGTGGAAGGAAGCCACCTGCAACTCACCGTCGAGCTGCATGTCCTCGACCGCGACGTCGGCCACGTCCAGGAATTCGTTGTAGTCCTCGAAATCGTTCAGCACGAAGGGGTGGATGAGCAAGGTCGTGTCGATCTGCTCGGGGCTGGTATCGGACAGGCGCTGCAACTCATCCATCAAGGACTCAAGCAATTGCTCGGGCGTGGTGGCGTTCGAGACGACGTAGCGCACCTGCTCCTTGACATGGACCGACTTGGCGAAGGGACAGAGATTGAGGCCGATGACGGCCCGCTCCAGCCACTTGAGGGTGGCGGCGACGATGGCATCGTCGTCGGCGTTCAGATTGGGGGTGCTCATGGTGAAACTTTCGAAAGCAAGGCGAACGGCAAAGCCTGGATTGTACGCACTCTTTGCGCCCACTCATAGTTCGACCCCGCCACGGCGCTAAGGTTTGCCAGACGCGGCCGTTATCCGGGATGGGTCGGGCAAACAGCGTCCTGCTCGTCAATATCCGTGATATGTGCGGCATCTTCTGTTTTCATGATGCCAACGGATGACATCTGTCCTTCGATTTGAATTGTAACGACAGCGACTTAATTCTTGACTGACTCGACAATTGATACGTACACTGCCCTTCTGTCCTGTCCCTTCGTTCCTGGACGCAACATTGGAAACGCCTCACATGAAGCCCATGCACGATACGAAACGTTCCATCTTCACCCTGGCTGCGCTGGCCCTCCTGGCAGCAGCACCGCTCTGCCAGGCGATGGACGCGGCCCCGGCTTCTGGCGCCCACGCCGCTTCCAGCTACGAACGCCCGGCACTGTCGCCGTCGACGATGAAGCTCGATGCCGACGAATACCGCGAGACCGACGTCTGGGGCCGCATCCGCAGCGGCTACGCGATTCCCGACCTGAACAATGCCCTGGTAACGCGTCACGCCCAGGCCTATGCCGCGCATCCGGGCAACCTGTCGCGCATTTCCGGACGCGCCTCGCCTTATCTGTACCACGTGGTGTCGGAACTGGAAAAGCGCGGCATGCCGACCGAGCTGGCGCTGCTGCCGGTGATCGAGTCGGCGTTCAATCCGCAAGCCATGTCGAGCGCCAACGCCGCCGGCCTGTGGCAGTTCGTGCCGGGCACCGGCAAGGATTTCGACCTGCGCCAGAATATGTTCAAGGACGAGCGGCGTGGCGTGGTCGCCTCGACCGACGCCGCCCTCTCCTATCTGCAGCGCCTGTACACGATGTTCGGCGACTGGCCGCTGGCCCTGGCGGCGTATAACTGGGGCGAAGGTAATGTCCAACGCGCCATCAAGAAAAACCAGGAACTGGGCAAGCCGACCGACTTCGACAGCCTGGCCGAGCTGATGCCGGCCGAGACCCGCAACTACGTGCCTAAATTGCAGGCGGTCAAGAACGTGGTGGCCAATCCTTCGCAGTACGGCGTCACCCTGCCGGCGATCGACAACCAGCCTTATTTCACCACGGTCGACAAGACCAGCGACATCGACCTGGCCATCGCGGCCCAATTGGCCGAAATGTCGCTCGACGAATTCAAGGCGCTCAATCCGCAATTCAAGAAGCCGGTCATCATCGGCGGCGAGCGCACCAAGATCCTGCTGCCGACCGAGAACGCCGAGAAATTCCACATTAACCTGGCGCAATGGGGCCATGCGCTGTCGACCTGGACCACGCACAGGATCACCGGCGCCCGCGTGACCATCGCCCAGCTGGCCTCGAAGTTCGGCACCACGCCCGAAGTCATCCGCCAGGCCAACAACATCCCGCCGCAGTCGCGCCTGAAAGCCGGCTCGACGATCCTGGTGCCGAAGACCTCGGCCTCGAGCCATGGCGACATCGCCGAGAACATCATCGAGAACGCCGTCGTCGCCTTCGAGGCCGACCGCGGCAAGGCCAAGCGCAATGCCTCGCGCTTCAAGGCCAAGGCGAGCGCCAGCAAAAACAGCAAGCGCATCGCCCGCAATACTTCTTCCAAGCGCAAGCAGCGCTGATGTTGCCGTGCAGCATTAGCTGCACGGTTTTACGCGCTGTCGTGCAAACAAACGGAAAAACCTGTATAGTTCTGTTTGTGCGCTGCGACATCGCGCCCGCTCGATACGATCTCCAGGAGATTCGATGAGCCGGCAGCAACAGCGTTAGCAGTACAACCAGCAGCTACGCAAACCCCAGGCAGCTCGACATAGAGCGCCTTTCCAAAGCCTCCCGCCTTGTGTGTCGTTTCCAGACACCGTCCCGGCGCAAAGCTTTTGTGCCGAAATTTCTTTCACTACTAAGTCATTTCGTTTGTCGGTTCGCGTTGCATTTTTACGTTCGCGCCACATGTGCGAACGCATGATTTATTTCGAAAGTAAAACACATGAGTTTTGAAGCACTTGGCCTGCACGCGTCCATCGTCCAGGCAGTCGTCGACAGCGGCTACACCACCCCGACCCCGGTCCAGTTGCAAGCCGTCCCTGCAGCCATCGCCGGCCGCGACCTGCTGGTGTCCTCGCAAACCGGCTCGGGCAAGACCGCGGCCTTCATGCTGCCGGCCCTGCATCGCCTGGCCAACGCCGAGCCTACCCCGGTCGGCAAGACCCCTGCACAAGAAGCGCAGGCTGCCAAGGCACGCGGCGAGCGCGTCCGTTTCAAGCCGGCCCAGCCGAAGATGCTGGTCCTGACCCCGACCCGCGAACTGGCCCTGCAAGTGACCAGCAACACCGACAAGTACACGGCCCATATGCGCCGCGTGCGCTGTGTCTCGATCCTGGGCGGCATGCCTTACCCGAAGCAGATGCAACTGCTGGCCAAGAATCCTGAGATCCTGGTCGCCACCCCTGGCCGCCTGATCGACCATATGGACTCGGGCAAGATCGACTTCTCGCAGCTCGAGATCCTGGTGCTGGACGAAGCCGACCGCATGCTCGACATGGGCTTCATCGACGACATCGAGAAAATCGTCGCCGCGACGCCATCGACCCGCCAGACCATGCTGTTCTCGGCAACCCTGGACGGCGTCGTGGGCAATATGGCCCGTCGCATCACCACCGATCCGATGACGATCCAGATCGCCAGCGCCGGCAACCGCCACGAGAACATCGTTCAGCGCGTGCACTTTGTCGACGACCTGTCGCACAAGAACCGCCTGCTCGACCACCTGCTGCGCGACGAGTCGATGGACCAGGCCGTGGTGTTCACCGCCACCAAGCGTGACGCCGACATGATTGCCGACCGCCTGAACATCGCCGGTTTCGCCGCCGCCGCACTGCATGGCGACATGCACCAGGGCGCCCGTAACCGCACGCTCGACGGCATGCGCCGCGGCAGCGTGCGCGTGCTGGTGGCCACCGACGTCGCCGCGCGCGGCATCGACGTGCCGACCATCACCCACGTGGTGAACTACGACCTGCCGAAGTTCCCCGAGGACTACGTGCACCGTATCGGCCGTACCGGCCGCGCCGGCCGCAACGGCACCGCGATCTCGCTGGTCAACCACGCCGAGAACATGAACATCCGCCGCATCGAACGCTTCACCCGCCAGCCGATCCCGGTCAATGTGGTCGAAGGTTTCGAGCCGAAGCGCAGCGCGGCGCCACGCACGGCAGCGCGTCCGGGCTGGAAGCCGGGCGACGGCCGCAATGCCGGCAAGCCGGCCCAGCGCGGTTTCGGCAAGCCGACCGGCCCGCGTGAAGGCGGTTACGCCGACCGCGCGCCACGCGAAGGCTTCGCGGCGCGTCCGCAGGGCGACCGTCCTGCCGGCGAGAGCCGTTACGCCGACCGTGGCCCGCGCGAGGGTTACGCGCCGCGTCCGCAAGGCGACCGTCCGGCCGCCGACCGTGCGCCACGCGACGGCAACCGCTTCGGCGGCCCGCGCGAAGGCCAGGCCCAGGGCCAGCGCCGCGAAGGCGGCTACAAGGGCGCCCACCCGCGCTCGATGGACGGCGCACGCCGTTCGTTCGGCGAGTAATCTCCGAACGCTTAACAGCAAACTGCAGTAACCCGTCGTCCCCGCGCAGGCGGGGACCCAAGTTTCTCAGCAGGCCACTTACGGATACCGAAGTGGCTGTGCCGGCAACCTTGGGTCCCCGCCTTCGCGGGGACGACGTTTTTTGGGCCAACGAAAAAAGTACCTCGCGGGCTCGCCGCCAAGCGCCGGCGCCCGACTTGCGCGATAATTCCACGATCAACGATAACCGGATATCCCATGAGTACCAGCGACCAACCCATCAAACTCACCTCGTTCTCGCACGGCGGCGGCTGCGGCTGCAAGATCGCGCCCGGCGTGCTGGCCGAGATCCTCAAGTCGTCCGGCGGCTTTCCGCTGCCGAAGGAGCTGATGGTCGGCATCGAGACCTCGGACGACGCCGCGGTCTACCTGCTCAATGACGAGCAGGCGCTGGTCGCCACCACCGATTTCTTCATGCCGATCGTCGACGACCCGTTCGACTTCGGCCGCATCGCCGCCACCAATGCGATCTCGGACGTGTACGCGATGGGCGGCACCCCGATCATGGCGCTGGCCCTGGTCGGCATGCCGATCAACAAGCTGCCGCTCGAGACCATCGGCCAGATCCTGGAAGGCGGTGCATCCATCTGCCGCGAAGCCGGCATCCCGATCGCCGGCGGCCACACGATCGACTCCGTTGAACCGATCTATGGCCTGGTGGTGATGGGCCTGGTGCACCCGTCGAAGGTCAAGACGAACAGCGCCGCCCGCGCCGGCGACGTGCTGGTGCTGGGCAAACCCCTCGGCGTGGGCGTGCTGTCGGCTGCGCTCAAGAAGGGCGTGCTGGGCGAGGACGGCTATGCGGCCATGATCGCCAACACCACCAAATTGAACAAGCCGGGCCGCCTGCTGGCCGACATGCCCGGCGTGCACGCCATGACCGACGTCACCGGCTTTGGCCTCTTGGGCCACCTGCTCGAACTCGCGCGCGGCGCCCGGACGCACGCGACACTTGATATGCCGGCGATCCCCCTGCTGCCCGGCGTGCTGCAACTGGCGCACGACGGCTTCTTCACCGGCGCCTCGGGACGCAACTGGGATGCCTACGGCAAGGACGTGCAGCTCGACGATGCCCTCACCCCGGCCCAGCGCGCGCTGCTGACCGATCCGCAAACTTCGGGCGGCCTGCTGGTGGCCTGCGATCCGGCCTCGGTCGACGAGGTGCTGGCCCTGTTCGCGCGCGAAGGGTTCGCGGAGGCGGCGGTGGTCGGCCGCATCGAAGCCGGCGCCGCCGGCGTCACCGTTCGCGCCTGACGTATTACCGACCCGGGCGCCGCGCGGCGCCCGTCAGTGGCCACCTCGCCCGTCACCCCCGCCTTCACTGCGGCCATCGCCCCGCGCAAACAGCTTGTCGCGCGCCAGCCTGCTGATCGCCACCGTGGCCGGATGGCTCATGCGGCGCTCGGTCGTGATCGCATACACCTGCTCGACCACCGACTCGACCTCGCCCAGCGCGACCAGGCCGTACTGGCTGCTGACCTGGGCCGCAATCACGCTCGGCGCGAAGAACACGCCGGCGCCCGAGCGGCCGAAGGCCTGGATCATCGCGCTGTCGTCGAACTCCCCCACCACGCGCGGATGCACGTCGCAGCGTTCGAGCCAGCGCAGCAGCCGCTGGTGGATCGCGAAATCCTCGCCCGGCAGCAGCATGGGCGCATTGTGCAGGCAGGCCGGGAACGGCTGGTCGAAGGTGGCCGCCAGCGCTTCGGTACAGAAGGCCGTCATCGGGCTCTCGCCCAGCAAGTGGTTATAGGCGCGCACGCTGAAGTGGCCCGGGATCGGGCGGTCGGCGACCACCAGGTCGAGCCGGTGCACGGCCAGGTCGGCGATCAGGCTGTCGAGCCGCCCTTCACGGCAGATCAGCTTGACGGGGTCTTTCAGCCTGAGCGCCGGCTCGACCAGGTCGACGGCGATCAGCTTGGAGACCGAATCGGCGCAACCGACGCGATAGGACGTGGTCGCAAAGGCCTGGTCGCGCACCAGCTCAAGCAGCTCGTCGCCCGTATTGAAGATGGCTTCGGCATAGCTCACGATGCGGCGCCCGGTGTCGGTCAGTTCGAGCTTGCGCCCGACCCGGCGAAACAGCTCGACACCCAGGCTGTCGGCGAATTCGGACAGCTGGCCCGAGATCGAGTGCGGGGTGAGGTGCAGCTGCTCGGCTGCGCGCGCAATGCTGCCGGTTTTCGCTACCATCCAGAAGTAACGCAGGTGTTTATAGTTGAGTGTCGACACGGCGCTCTCGCGTAAAGATCGAAAAACTCGATGTTACATCAAACTATATTCGATTTGTACGATGTATTGGCGCAACTTATAGTGTGGTTTTTACCCATTGGAGGACTGTCATGCCCCCTCGTCTCACTGTCAGTACAAGGAGTGCCCGATGAACGGATTGGAAACCATCGCAAGCCCCATGATGTGGGCCGGCTTCGTCGGCTTCGTGCTGGTCATGCTCGCGCTCGACCTGTTCGTCTTTGGCGGTAACAAGGCGCATAAGGTCAGCGTCAAGGAAGCAGGCATCTGGTCGCTGGTCTGGGTCAGCCTGGCGCTGATCTTCAACGCCTGTCTGTATTTCTACCTGAAGGACACCGCCGGCCCCGAGATCGCGAGCCAGAAGTCGCTCGAGTTCTTCTCTGGCTACCTGATCGAGAAAGCGCTGTCGGTCGACAACGTCTTCGTGTTCCTGCTGATCTTTACCGCCTTCCAGGTGCCGCAGCAATACCAGCGCCGCGTCCTGATCTATGGCGTGCTGGGTGCGATCATCATGCGCGCCATCATGATCAGCGCCGGCGCGTGGGTCGTGAGCGAATTCAGCTGGGTCCTGTACCTGTTCGGCGCCTTCCTGCTGTTCACCGGTATCCGCATGCTGGTGGCGGTCGACGAAGAACCGGACGTGGCCAACAACCCGATCCTGAAGCTGGCGCGCAAGCACCTGCGCGTGGCCGAGGGCGACCATGGCGAGAAGTTCTTCGTGCAAAAGGATGGCCTGCGTTTCGTCACGCCGCTGTTCCTGGTGCTGATCCTGATCGAAGTGACCGACCTGATCTTCGCGGTGGACTCGATCCCGGCGATCTTCGCGATCACGACCGACCCGTTCATCGTGTTCACGTCGAATATGTTCGCGATCCTGGGCTTGCGTGCGCTGTATTTCCTGCTGGTCGACGTGGCTGACCGCTTCCACCTGCTCAAGTATGGCCTGGCGATGGTCCTGACCTTCATCGGCGTCAAGATGCTGATCATGCCGTGGTATCACATCCCGGTGCAGGCTTCGCTGACCGTCGTGGCAGTCCTGATCGCTGGTAGCTGCATCGCCAGCCTGATGATCAAGCCAAAAGACGAAGCAAAGTAATACATCGGAAATAATAGATAGGGTGGACGGGGACGCCGAGTCGGCTGTGCCGTCCACCCTATTTTTTCAACCTCTCGCCAGCGGCGGAATATCGCACGTTGGCTTGGCCGGCGGCTCCCCGCCGCCGGCCTGCCCCACCCGCTCGTACTCGGCGATCACCTGGGCTCCCAGCAGCAGCAGGGTGGCCGCGATCTCCAGCGAGAACATCACCACGATCGCGGTCGTCATCGAGCCATACACCAGGTTCACCTGCGACAAGGTCGAGAAATACCAGACCAGCACGTGGCGCGCGACCTCCCACAGCAGCGCCGCCGTCGCGCCGCCGATGAAGGCGTGCCAGATCGACAGCCGGCCCACCGGCATCACCAGGTAGATCGAAGTGAGCACCAGGATCTCGCCCGCCAGTCCCAGCAGATACAGCAACACCCCCGACACCCCGCCCAGCGACCACTTGTAGTTGAACAGCCATACGCTCTCGGACCCCATCACCTGCAGCGCGCCGGCGACCAGGGTCACCACCATGATGCCGATGCCCAGCGCCAGGATGTAGCAATACGGCAGCACCGCCGAGACCATGAAATGGCGGCGTCGAATCGCGACCCGGTGCACGAAGATCACGCTCATCGCATTTTCCAGCACGGTGAACGCGAGTGAGCTGAAGAACAGCATGGTCAGCGCCAGCACCCAGGTCAGCAACTGGCGGTCTTGCAGGAAGTTGGCGACCTCGGTCACGATCGGGCGTGACTGCCCCGGCACCAGCAGTTCGAGGTAGCGCCGCAAGGTGTCGAGCAATTCGTGCGGGTCGATGAAGTGAGACAGCACCACCACCACCAGCATCAGGAAGGGCACGATCGACAGCAGTGCGTAATAGGCGACCGCGCCGGCCAGCAGCAGGCCCTGGTTGGCGCGAAAGCCCTTGAGCACCTGCAGGGTGAACTTGAGGGGATGCGACAGGATGTAGATATTGGCGCGCTGGTCCTTCAGGCGCGCGCGCCAGTCACGCCGCCGGCTCATCTTGCCAGCCGGATGCCGGTGAACTGCCAGCGCGCGCCGGATGGGAAGAAATTGCGGTAGCTGGCGCGCGCATGGCCGTCGGGCGTGGCGCAGGACGAGCCGCGCAGCACGTACTGGTTGATCATGAACTTGCCGTTGTATTCGCCGATGGCGCCCGGCGCTGGCGCATAGCCGGGGTACGGCGCGTAGCTGCTGCTGGTCCACTGCCAGCATGCGCCGAACATCTGCTGCAGGCCGGTGCCATTGGCCGCCGCCGGATGATGCGCCGGCAGCGCGCCCAGGCTGGTTTGGCGCGCCGCGAATTCCCACTCGGCCTCGGTGGGCAGGCGGGCGCCGCGCCAGCGCGCATAGGCGTCGGCTTCGTACAGCGAGACGTGGGTGACGGGACGCTCGGGGTCGAGCGGCTGCACGCCGTGCAGCGTGAACTCGTGCCAGCCATCGTCCTGCTCGATCCAGTACAGCGGCTGCGTGATCTCGCCCGAACACACCCGGTCCCAGCCCTCGGCCAGCCACAGGGCGGGGTCGCGGTAGCCGCCGGCCTCGATGAACTCGCGGTATTCGCCATTGGTAACGAGGCGCGAGGCCAGCGCGAACGGCGCCATATAGGTGCGGTGGCGCGGCAGCTCGTTGTCGAAGCAAAAGCCCGTGCCCTTGTGGCCGATCTCGGCCAGGCCGCCCTCGAACGGCAGCCACTCGAGCTGCTGCGCCGGCTGGGAGGCCGCCAGGGGCTCGGCCGCATAGGCCGGATACAGGGGGTTCTGCGCCAGCAGGTGCTTGACGTCGGTGAGCATCAGCTCCTGGTGTTGCTGCTCGTGCTGCAGGCCCAGTTCGACCAGGGCCGCCAATTCGCTATCGATGCCGCGCGCGAGCAAGGCGTCCATGCGGCGGTCGACGTCATGGCGGTAGGCCTTCACCTCGTCCAGTGCCGGACGCGTGAGCAGGCCACGCTGCGGGCGCGGATGCTTGTCGCCGACGCCGTTGTAGTAGGAGTTGAAAATGACCCGGAACGCCGGGTGGAACGGCGCGAAGCCCGGCTCGCGCGGCTCGAGGATGAAGGTCTCGAAGAACCAGGTGGTGTGCGCCAGGTGCCATTTGATCGGGCTGGCGTCGGGCATCGACTGCGCGCAGCAATCTTCGTCGGACAACACCTCGGCCAGGTGCAGCGAACGGCCGCGCACCCGGGCGAAGGTGCGTGGCAGGCCCTCGTCGCGCAGCATGTTCATAGGGAAATTGCCTGTGCGTGGATCACGGCGAACCAGCGCTGCGGATCGGTCCAGACGCGGGTCGCCTCGAAACCGGAACGCTCCAGCAGCTTGATTGCGTCGGCCTGCTGGTATTTATAGCTGTTCTCGGTATGGATGCAATCGCCCGCCTCGAAGCGGCGCGCGCCGCCGCGCCAGTGCACCTCTTGCGCGGTGCGCGCCTCGAGGTGCATCTCGATACGTCCGCGCGCGGCGTTGTAGAAACCGTGATGGCGCCACTGGCGGATGTCGAAGTCGGCGTCGACCAACCCGTTCACATGACGCAGGATGTTCAGGTTGAAGGCGGCGGTCACGCCCAGCGCGTCGTCATAGGCGGCGTCGAGCGTCGCCTTGTCCTTGGCCAGGTCGATGCCAATCAGGATGCCGCCGTCCGGCCCACACTGCGCGCGCAGGCGCATGAGAAACTCGTGCGCCTGCTCGGGCGTGAAATTGCCGATCGACGAGCCGGGGTAGAAGAACAGGCGGCGCTCGGCGCGCACCAGGTCGGGCAGCTCGAAGCGGTTCGAGAAATCCATGCCCAGCGCTTCCATCGCGATCTGCGGGAATCGCTGGCGCAGCCGCGCCAGGGCGTCATGCGTGAATTCGCTGGAGATGTCGACCGCCACATATTGCGCCGGCAGCAAGAGCGGGAACAGCTTTGCGGCCTTGGCGCAGTTGCCGGCGCCGAGGTCGATCAGTGTGGCGCCACTGCCGGCCACGCGCGCGATCTCGGCGCCATGGCGTTCGAAGATCGCGGCCTCGGTGCGGGTCGGATAATACTCGGGCAGTTCGCAGATCGCCTCGAACAGCTTGGAGCCGAGCGCGTCGTACAGGAATTTGGGAGAAATGCAGGGTTCGGCCGCGCCGAGGCCCGCGTGCAGCTCTTGTGCATCGTGGGCGTTGGCGATCGCGGAGGTGGAGGCAGCCGTGGGCTTGTCCGATGTGCAGGATGTCAGCATAAGGTTTATCATTCGTGCCGCCACGCCGCACCATGCGAGATGGCATATGAGTTTAACGTCTATGTATTGCTGTTTTATCCATCATAGCGGATTCTCTATTTTTGCTGTGCGCGCCACAATTCTAGCGTGCTGGTAAATACCCGCCGTCCCATAGTGGGAAAAACAGTGGTCTTTTGCCATGTGGAATACTCATCCCGCGCTGTCGGGCATTTATAATTCGTTTCCACGTTTCATTAACCAGTACTTTAACCGGTACTTCGTCACCCATAAGAGCTCCCATGACCATGTCCATTCGCCGTCACGTCCTGAAAACCCTGTGTGCAGCCGTTGCTGGCACGATGCTGATCGCAGGCTCTGCTGCAGCACAGAGCAATGGCGTGCTGCGCGTCTCGGCCATCCCCGACGAATCGCCGACCGAACTGCAGCGCAAGTTCAAGCCGCTGGGCGAATACCTGGCCAAGGCCACCGGCCTGAAGGTCGAGTTTACCCCGGTGACCGACTACGCCGCCTCGGTCGAAGGCCTCATCAACCGCAAGATCGACATGGTCTGGTTCGGCGGCTTCACCTTCGTGCAAGCCAATGTGCGCAGCAAGGGCCAGGTCACCCCGCTGGTGCAGCGCGAGGAAGACGAGAAATTCCGCTCGGTCTTCATCACCACTGCGCCAGGCATCACCAAGCTGGAAGACCTGAAGGGCAAGACCCTGGCCTTCGGTTCGGAATCGTCGACCTCGGGCCACCTGATGCCGCGCTCGTTCCTGCTGCAAGCCAAGGTCAACCCGGACACCGACCTGAAGCGCATCGCCTTCTCGGGCGCGCATGACGCGACCGTGGCGGCCGTGGCCGGAGGCAAGGTCGATGCCGGCGCGCTGAACATCTCGGTCTGGGAAAAGCTGGTCGAGACCAAGAAGGTCGATCCGAAACAGGTGCGCGTGTTCTACACCACCCCGGGCTACTTCGACTACAACTGGACCGTACGTACCGATATGGATCCGGCGCTCAAGAAGAAGATCACCGACGCCTTCCTGGCGCTGGACGGTTCGACCGCCGAAGGCAAGCAGATCCTCGACCTGCAGCGCGCGACCAAGTTCGTGCCGACCAAGACCGCCAACTATGGCGCGATCGAAGCCGCTGCACGCAATGCGGGCCTGCTGAAGTAATACCGGAAGGATCACCATGGCGACCTACCGCCTGCGCGGCCTGACCGTGCGCCACCTGGCCGGCAGCCGCGCGCCGGCCCTGCACGCGCTCGACCTCACGATCCGCGCCGGCGAGCAGGTCGCCCTGATCGGCCCTTCCGGGGCCGGCAAGACCACCCTCTTGTCCACCCTCGCCTGCGCCCACCGGCCGGCCGAGGGCACCCTCGAAATCCTGGGGCAGGACCCGTGGCAGTTAAGCGGGGCCGAACGCCACCACCTGCGTGCGCGCCTGTTCCTGGCGCCGCAGGCGCCGCCGCTGCCAGCGCGCCAGCGCGTGGTCACCGCGGTGCTGGCCGCGCGCCTGCCGCACTGGTCGCTGTGGCAGGCCCTAGCCTCGCTGGTGCGTCCGCAGGATCCCGCCGCCGCGCATGCCGCGCTGGCGCGCTTTTCGCTGGGCGACAAGCTGTATGCGCGGGTCGACCGCCTGTCGGGCGGCGAACGCCAGCGCTGCGGCCTGGCGCGCCTGCTGCTCTCGAACGCCGAAGCGCTGCTGGTCGACGAGCCGATCTCGGCGCTCGACCCGGCGCTGGCGCGCCACACCCTGGCCACCTTGCGCCAGGAAGCGCAACAACGGGGGGCGACCCTCGTGTGCAGCCTGCACCAGGTCGACCTGGCGCGCGAGCAGTTCGCTCGCCTGGTCGGCCTGCGCGACGGCCGCATCGTGTTCGATGCGGCGCGCGACGACGTCAGCGACGCCATGATCGCCGAGCTGTACGCCAACGAGCAGGTCGAGACGGCGCCCGCCACCCCGCACGAGACACCCGGCCAGATCGCCGTCGGCGCCTGCTTCTGATGAGCCCCACTGCAGTCCTTCACCGCGATCCCGCGTGGCGCAGTCGCGTCACCTGGGCCGCGATCTTCGTCGTCCTGCTGTACCCGCTGCTGGCGGGCGCCGAATTCAAGCCCTGGCTGCTGTTCGACGCGCAAAGCCTGCGCGCGGCCGGGATGTTCCTGTCCGATTTTCTGGTGCCCGCCGCCGACCCCGAATTCCTGGCCATGGTGCTGCGCGAGACCTGGCAGACAGTGGCGATCGCCACCGCCGGCCTCACGCTGGCCTTGCTGGTGGCGATTCCCGCCACCTTCGTCATCACCGAACGCCTGTCGATCTCGCGCCTGGGCACCGGCCGCGTCCATCCGTTCGCGGCGCTCGTGCGCCAGTGCCTGCGCTGGATCCTGATGATCCTGCGCTCGGTGCCCGAGCTCGTGTGGGCGCTGCTGTTCGTGCGCATCGTCGGCCTGGGGCCGACCGCCGGCGTGCTGGCGATTGCCCTGTCGTACAGCGGCATGCTGGCCAAGGTGTATGCCGAGATCCTCGAGTCGAGCGACGCCCATGCCACCGACATCCTGCTCGCCAATGGCAGCGGCAGATTGCCGGCGCTGCTGTACGGCGCCCTGCCCGACTCGAGCGCCGAACTGGTGTCGTACACGGTGTACCGCTGGGAGTGCGCAATCCGCGGCTCGGCGGTAATGGGCTTCGTCGGCGCCGGCGGCCTGGGCCAGCGCCTGGACGAATCGACCAAGATGATGGCTGGCGGCGAAGTCGCCACCATGCTGATCATGTTCGTGCTGCTGGTGGCGGCGGCCGACCTGGTGTCCAAACTGCTGCGCCGGAGGCTGGGATGAAGCAATCTACGTTGCCACCGGCGCCGCCGCGCGACCTCACGAGCTGGCTGATCCTGCTTGGCCTCCTGGCGCTGGTCGTGGCCAGCTTCGCCTCGCTGCCACTGCAGTGGAGCGCCTTCTTCACCGCCGAGGCAATCGATTCGGCGCGCGAATTCCTGGCCGGCTTCGCACCGCCCGAGACCAGCAGGCCTTTCCTCATGAAGGCACTGGGCGCGCTGTGGGAGACGCTGGCCATGTCGGCCATCGGCACCCTGCTCGCCGCCATCGTCGGCCTGCCGCTGGCGCTGGCCGGCGCCGGACGCCTGGGCCGCGTGGCGCGCGCCGCCACGCGCCTGGTGCTCAATGTGCTGCGCTCGATTCCCGAACTGGTGTGGGCCGCGGTGCTGCTGGTGCTGGCCGGCCTGGGACCGATGGCCGGCACCATGGCGCTGGCCGCGCACACCGCCGGGGTGCTGGGACGGCTGTTCGCCGACGCCCTGGAAAACGTCGAACCGCATGCCGAAGAGACCCTGCGCACCAATGGCGCGCGGCCGCTGGCGGCCTTCCTGTACGCTACGCTGCCCCAGGCGCTGCCGCAGATGCTGTCGTACACGCTGTACCGCTGGGAGAACAATATTCGCGCGGCGGCGGTGCTGGGCGTGGTCGGGGCCGGCGGCCTGGGCCAGATGCTCAAGTACCACCTGTCGCTGTTCCAGATGCCCAGCGCGGCCACCGTGGTGATCGCGATGCTGGTGCTGGTGGCCCTGGTCGATGCGGCCAGCTATGCGCTGCGGCGCGCCCTGACCCGATAGACCTACCTCGACCTGCATGCTCGAACTCGACCAGCTCACCAAATCCTACGGCGGCCGCACGGTGCTGGCGCAGCTGTCGCATGTGTTCGAGGCCGGCGAGTTCGTGGCGATCATGGGCGAATCGGGTGTCGGCAAATCCACCCTGCTCAACCTCATCGCGGGCCTCGACACGCCCGACGCCGGCCAGGTGATCGTGGACGGCGCGCCGATGTCCAGCCTCGACGACGATGCCGCCACCCGCCTGCGGCGCACCCGCATGGGCTTCATCTTCCAGGCCTTTCACGTGCTGCCGCACCTGACCCTGCGCCAGAACGTGGCGCTGCCGCTGCTGCTCAACAAGGAGCCCGCCGGGCGGGCCGACCTGATGCTGGACGCCGTCGGCCTGCAAGGACGGGGCGACGATTTCCCGCGCCAGCTTTCGGGCGGCGAACTGCAGCGGGTGGCGATCGCGCGCGCCCTGGTGCACCGCCCGGCCCTGCTGCTGGCGGACGAACCGACCGGCAACCTCGATCCCGAAACGGCCGACGTCATCCTCCAGCTATTACGCCACGAGACCCGCGCCCACGGCGCCGGGGCCATCATGGTCACCCACTCGCACGCCGCGGCCGCCATGGCCGACAAGGTGCTGCTGCTCACGCATTCCGGACTGAAATTAGCATAAGTTCCTGGAAGAAACGCACAATTGCAGCATTTTTAGTTAAATTTCGCGAATCGTGCGCAACATAATCGTAGTAATATCACAACGACCCGCCGCGAAAAGCGAATACAACAAGCCGGGCTACTTTTCCAGAACAATCGATCTGTCTTGAATCATGTTTTCATATTGGAGAATCGACATGACGGTACGACAGAAAAAACAGGAAATGCTCGAGGCCATGCATCGAGCGCGCGCGCTTGAACCCTCGAGTTTCGTGCCCAACAAACTGCTCGACACGCTGATCGAGCGCCTGCAGCTGAAGAACGACGCGGAGCTGTGCCGCGTGCTCGAAGTGCAGCCGCCGATCATCAGCAAGATCCGCCACCGCAAACTCAATGTCGGCGCGACCATCCTATTGCGCATGCACGAGAAATCGAATATCCCGATCCGCGAACTCAAGGAATTGACGAGCGCGTCGGCGATCCACTAGCGCGTGTTCATCCCTGCGCCGACGGACGCCCGGTCTTGAGCTGGGGCAGCGCCGCCAGCACGCCCTGCAAGGTGGCCACGTCGAGCTGGCCCAGCAGGGCCACGCCGATGCGCAGCAGTTCGCTCTTCTTGACGTCGATGCCGGCCCGCAAACAGGCCTGCTTGACTTCTAGCAGCACCGCGTATTCCCCCTCGGGCATGGTGAAGCTGTCGCGCACCAGCACCGGACGCACATCCTGGACGGGGGCGCGCTCCACGGCCTTTGTTGCGGGCTTGGATGCGGGCTTGGCTACTGCCTTCCTGGTCGGTGGGTTCGCGAGCGCCCTGGCGGCCGACTTGACCGCCGTCTTGAGTCCGCCCTTCGTCGGTGCGACCTTGGCGGCTGGCCTGGCTGCAGGCTTGGCCGCGGACTTCGCCACCGTCCTGGCCGCCGGTTTTGGAGTGGCGCTCTTCGCCCTGGGGCGCTGCGCGCGCGTTGCTGCTGGTTCGGGCGCGGTCGCCGGCTTGCGTGGCATGGTGCTGCTCCATCGTTGCGAGGGCAAATAGTATAAACGATTTAGCAAATTCCCGCAGGGCAGCGTACATACCGCGCGCTTGCTGCCGTCGGCGCCGATCGGTGTCACAATACGATCTTCATAGGAGCGGCTTTCTGTTTTTCAGAAGTATTCATTCTGCAAACTCCGCTTTTATGGGAAGGCATCCTGTATTATTCTTTCGAGCGGACAACTCTGCTGTAAACTCCGCGCGATGTAGAAACTTTTTGAGGAAAACGTGATTCAATCCGGGCCAGTATGCGCAACAAAGCTCATTTGATCCTGCCGGTGCTGTTCGCCATCGCCCTGGCCTTCCTGTTGCAGCATTTTCTTGGATCGATCGCCTGGGCCGGCCTGCTGGCGGTGATCACCTGGCCGTTGCACCAGCGCCTGCTGCGCCGCGGCTGGGCGCCGCTGGCCAGCGCCAGCTTCATGCTGCTGCTCCTGATCGTCAGCTTCGTCGGACCGTCGGTGCTGCTGTTCCACACGCTCACCTACGAGCTGGCGAGCCTGCAGCGCATGCTCATCAGCTTCAACCAGACCGGGGTGCCGGTGCCGGACTGGCTGGCCAACCTGCCGCTGGTGGCCGAACCCGCCGTCAAATGGTGGCTCGAGCACCTCGCCGTGCCGGGCGGGCTCAACGCCCTGGTCCGCACCACGGTGGGCGACTTCATGCCGCACCTGACCGACACCGCGCGCGTCTGGGGTTCCACGATCCTGGCCAACGCCCTGTACCTGTTCCTCACCCTGCTCACGCTGTTCGTGCTGTACGTGCACGGCTCGGCCGTCATGCACTATATCGACCGCGCTGGCGCGCGCCTGCTGCCCGACCAGTACACCAAGCTGCGGCGCGTGCTGCCGCTATCGGTGCGCGGCACCGCGCTGGGGCTCGGTTCGATCGCGATCCTGGAAGGCATCGTGCTGGGCGTGGCCTACTGGGTGGCCGGCGCGCCGGCCCCGGTGCTGCTGGGCGTGATCACCGGCTACCTGGCCCTGATCCCGGGCGGCGCGCCGCTGTCGTTCACGATGGTCTCGCTGCTGCTGTTCGGCCAGGGCCATTCGGCCGAGGCGCTGGGCCTGTTCACCTGGGGCGCGGTCGAGCTGTTCCTGGTCGATAAATTCATCCGCCCGAAACTGATCGGGCAGCGCGTCAACCTGCCCTTCCTGGCGGTGCTATTCGGCCTGCTGGGCGGCGTCTCGACCCTGGGTGTGATCGGCCTGTTCGTTGGCCCGCTGATGATGGCGATCCTGTTCGGCTGGCTGCGTGACGAGCCGCCGGGCACGGCGCTGCTGACGGTGCCGCCGCCGCAGGCGCCAGCCGAAGCGTCAGACGACGCCGGGCGGGTGCGCTAGCGAATCAACCAGCGCGGCGGTGCCCACCGCCGCCGCCCGCTGGTGCAAATCCCATAGTGCGCCGACGCGCAGGCCGGCCTGCACCGCGACCAGCGCGGCAATGTCGAGTTCTTCCATCAAACCGATCAGGATCGCCAGCCCGCCCGGCAGGTGCGACGCCCGCTCGGCCGCCGGATAGGCCAGCCGCACGCCGGCCACGCGGCCGATCCGGATGAAGTCCGTGCGCAGGCGTTCGAGGCCGGCGCGACTCAACACCCCTTGCTCGCCGTGCTGTTGTGCGATCTCGGCCAGTGCGCGCACCGTGCCGCAGGCGCCATATGCCTGCTGCCAGCGCTGGGCGCCCAGCCTGGCCTCGGCGAAGCGACTGCGGCTCGAACGCACCGCGGCGTCGAAACCGGCGGCGTCCAGGAGTCCATCGGGGAAGAAAGTCAGGCTCTGGCGCACGGCGCCGACGGCGAACGATTCGATGCGCCGGATCGTGGCGCCCTGCCCCAGCACCAGCTCGGTCGAGCCGCTGCCGATATCCACCACCAGCCGGGCAGCGGTATCCGGTGCGCCGAGCGAGGCCGCCACGCCCAGGTAGACCAGGCGCCCGGCTTCGTCGCCCGCAATGAGTTCGATCGGTCGGCCCAGCGCCTTGCCGGCCGCGGGCAGGAACAGCGCCGCATTGCGTGCCATGCGCATGGCCGAGGTGGCCACCACGCGCACCGCCTGCGGGCGCCAGGCGTCGAGCGCGCCGCGGAAGGCGTCGAGGCAGTCCAGCGCCCGCCGCATCGCGACCGTGCACAGCATCCCGTCCTCGTCGAGCGTCGCGGCCAGCCGGACCGGCTCGGCCATGGTGGCGACCAGGCGCAGCACGCCGTCCTCGACATGCCCGACGTGCAGGCGGAAACTGTCCGAGCCCAGCTCGACGGCGGCGTAGACAGGTGGTTCAGATGATTCGATCGATGAGGCTTGCATGGCATGTCCAGTTGAACAGGCCGCAGGATAAGCCGCGTCCGTGACATGCGCGTGACGGCGCGGTGCGAACTCTCCCTTGGGAGAGACCGCTCAAACCTCGGCCAGCGTCTCGCTGGCCAGCTCCACCCGGTTGCGTCCCGCCTGCCGGGCCTGCTGCAAGGCCTCGTCGGCGCGCTGGAACAGGGTCGTGGTGCTGTCCTCGGGGCGGATGGTGGTGACGCCGAAGCTGGCGGTCAGCTTGATCATCGCGCGCTCGCCCTTGAATGGCGTCGATTCGATCGCAGCGCGGATGCGCTCGGCCACCAGCGCGGCATCAAGAAGGTTGGTGCGCGGCAGCAGGAGCGCGAACTCCACCCCGACCACGCGGCCCAGCTGGTCGCTGTCGCGTAGCTGGCGCCGGCACAGCTCGACCATCTGGCGCAGCACGACGTCGCCGGCCGGATGGCCGTAGCTATCGTTGACGCGCTTGAAGCCGTCCGGATCGAACACCACCAGCGCGGTCGGCATGCCCGGGCGGCGCGCCAGCGCCATCCACGGGCCCAGGAGCTGGAAGAAGCCGCGCCGGTTCGGCGCATCGGTCAGCGGATCGACCACCTCGGCGCGCTCGAGCGCGTCCTGCAGGCGTTCGCGCGTCAGGAGCAACACGCCGAAGGCATTGCCGAGCATGAGCAGGTACAGGGCGCCGCTGGACAGCTGGCCCAGCAGCTCGCTCGTCAGCCAGCCCCAGCCGCCCGGCAACAACAGCACCGACAGGCCGCGCGCGGCCACCACCAGGGCCAGCGCCATGCTGGCCAGCGCCAGGAAGCGCTGCAGCAGGCTGACGTTGCGCCAGCGCCAGGCCAGGGCCAGCGCGCCCGAGAAATAGAAGCCGCCCAGCAGCAGCGAGGCCGCCACGGCGCGCAAGGCTTCCTCGTCGATCAGGTAGCACAGGAAGAAACCCAGGATCGCGAGGCCGCCGACGACGATGGTCGGGGTGCGCCAGGCGCGCCGCCGCGCCGCCTCCCACGAGGCGCCGCCTTCGACCGCCACGCCGGCGAACAGCAAGGCATAGCCGCCCGGCACCGCGATCGGGGCCGGCACCACGCCGGCGTCGCCCAGGGCCAGCAGCAGCCAGGCGCCGCCCTGGATCTGTTTCGACAGGCTCCACAGCACCAGCGCCGGCGAGCGGGTCGGTCCGTGATTGAAGAAGGTCAGCAGCGCGCACAGGGTCAGGTTGCCCAATGCCAGTACCAGGACCATGGTCGACGCGTCCAGCATCATTGTGTCAGTACTCATGTTCGACGTTCAGGGTGCCGTCGCCGACCTTGCTGGCCCAGGCGCGGGTGAAATAGTCCCGCTCCGCATCCAGGGGCGGTTCGTGCCAGAACACGATCAGGGTGCCCTTGTGATCGTGCAGCTGGGTGACCTTATCGACGAAACCGCCGTCTCCAACGCCGTCCGCCAGCGCTGCCGCGTAGCCGTACACGCGCTGCAGCCGCTCCAGGCGGTCCGGCTCGGCCACGGCATTGGTCGCGGTCATGGTGGGATGGTCCAGGAACATGGGCTCTTTCGTCGCAGCAGCCAGCTTATCAGAAGAAGATGCTTTGCAACAAGCCAACTCTTCCGCCTCGACGTTGCTCCCGGACATCAACCTCAGCCGGCGAAGCGGTTGAACACCTCGCGGATGGCCAGGCCGCCGCCGCCGATCAGGACGGCAAAATACAGGATCGTCACGACATTGCTGACGTGGCCCAGCAGGATGCACAGGCCGTCGCGCTGCAGCAGGCCGATGGCCAGGAACAGGATCGCCACCGCCGGGAAGGTATTGCTGAATGGAATCAGACCGAAGGGCATCATCAGCAGCACGGCGCCGAGGATCAGGGCCAGGTTGTTAATGAACGCCATGGTGCCGTCGGCCACCAGCCACTGGATGCGGTTTGGACGGCTGACCCGTTCGAGCTTTTTCAGCCACGACAAGGCCTTGCGCAGCAGCGGGCGCAGCTTGCGGGTGCCGATGATGCGGTGCTCGATCTTCGACGGAATCCACAGGTTGCGGCCGAACAGGCGGCTGACGCTGATGAGCAGGATGGCGGCGCCGAACACGGTGCTCACGCCCGGGATCGACACCGGGATCAGGAACACCAGCGTCAGCAGGGTGACCAGGATCAGCAGGCCATCGTTACCGACGCGCTGTATCAGTTCGCTGAGGGTGATGCCGGTGCGCGGCAGGGAACGGACGAGCGAGCGGAGCGTCTGGGAAATCGGGGCACTGTTCATTGCGTTTCTATTCCTGGTGTCAATGACGGAGCGACAGTATACGCGTTACCCGGCGCTGGCACCGCCGATTGCGGGGCAATCGTCATTGTGCACCGCGCCGCGCCGTCACACCGCATGCGAATCCGCATCCATTTGCGTTGGGCCGACGTTGTTGTCAATACATGCCAAACCGCGGCATTGTGTTTACTGAACTGCAACTCTCCCAACCCGAAAGGATCGCCATGAAATATGCTTTTGCATTGGTCGCACTTGCCTGTGCCTTACTTGCACCCGCCCATGCCGCCGTCGTCCATACCTCGTCCGCCGCCTTCCTGTCGCAGGTGGCGGGAGGCGCCTATACCGAGACCTTCGACACCGCCCTCTCGGATGCTCCGCGCGCGCTGGACTTCGCGCAAGGAGATTACGCCTATACGGCGTTTGCCGGTCGCGGCCTGTACGGGGACGGTAACTTCCTGAGCACGTCGACTTCCCCCAGTTCGCTGACCATCTCGTTCACGGGCGCCGCCGTCACCGCCTTCGGCGCCAATTTCTACAATACCGGCATCGATCTGGCCTTCCGCGCGACCGAGATCATCATCGCGCTCAGCGACGGCACGATCACGCGCTTCACACCCAGCTCGGTCGAGGACAGCTACCGCGGCTTCACGTCGGACGTCGCCATCGCCTCGGTCACCCTCAGCAGCATGGGCCGGGAGAATTTCGCCAGCCTCGACAACCTGACGGTTGGCGCCTGGACCGGTGAAGGGCCGGGCGAAGTGCCCGAGCCAGCCAGCCTGGGCCTGATCGGCATCGGCCTGGCCGGCCTGCTCGGCGTGCGCCGCCGCGCATCGTCGGCCAATTAGCGTTCGCGCAGCAGCTTGAACTGCCGGGCCTGGCGGTGGTGGCCGGCGACCGACTGCTTGATATACCGCGTCAGCGCGTCGCCGGTGAGCGAGAACGGATACAGGCCGGCGCGGGCCCTTTTGTCGGCAAATTCCGGGCTGGCCTCCATATTATCGAAAGCCTTCACCCAGCGCCGGTAATCGGCCTCGCGCACGTCCGGCCCCATCCACACGCCGCGGATCACGGGCCAGACCACGTCGTAGCCCTGCTCGCGCGCGGTCTTCACACCGGCCAATGCCCCCGGCAGGCGCTGTTCGGACAGCACCGCCAGCACCCTCACCTTGCCACCGCCCGTGTACAGCAAGGCCTCGGAGGTGTCGCCCGACACCGCCTGCACGTGATTTTCCTGCATCGCGATGAATTGCTCGCCGCCGCCCTCGAGGGCGACGAAACGCATCTTGCGCGGGTCGATGCCGGCCATCTGCGCGAGCAGCGCCATCTTGATCCAGTCCTGGCTGCCGACCGTGCCTGACATGCCGATCAAGACTTTTTTGGGATCGCGCTTCAGGGCGTTCAGCAGGTCGTCGAGCGACTGCCAGGGCGAATCGGCGCGCACCGCGATCATGCCGTAGTCGGCGCCGAAGGCCGCCACCCAACGCACGTCGTCGACGTCGGCGTCGCCGAATTTACCGAGGGCGAGATTGAGCACCGAACCGCCGGAAAAGGTGACCAGGGTATTGGCTTCGGCGCGGCGCTGCGACACGATCGTGTGCCAGGCCACGGCGCCCACCCCGCCAGGCAAGTAGCTCAGCTGCAGCTCGCGCGCCCCGGGCTGGCCGTGCAGGGCTTTCTGGGCCAGCTTGCAGGTCAGGTCCATCCCGCCGCCGGGCTTGGATGGGATCAGGCATTCGGCGCGCGGCTGGGCGCCGCCTGGCGCGGCCAGCGCCAGGCCCAGGATGGCGAGGAGGATGTGCACGAATCTCATGGGACGCATGATAGCGCCATGCCGGCCGCAGTGACGGTCCGCCTCAGAAACGATGCTGCATGCCAGCCGTGATGCCGGTCTGGGTCGAGCCGAAGCCCGGCTCGTCGCGCGACAGGCCGACCAGCTGGCCGTGGTCGGCTTTTGCATGCGCGGCCGACACGTAGAGCGTCGTCCGTTTTGACAGCGCGAGCATGCCGCGCACGACGAACATCGTAGGGTCGGCGTCTTCCAGCACGGGTACGTCCTTCGTATTGACGTGATAAACGGCGCCGGTCAGGGTTACGTTGTCGATCGTGCGCGAGATGCCGCCCCAATAGGTGTCGGCGCGCAGGTCGGCGCCGGCGCGGGCCGCTTCGAGCTTGAAGCCGCGCATGCCGGCGGTGTAGCGCCATTTGCCCGTCTGATAATCCGCCGCCAGATGGTAGGCGGTGGTCTCGTCGCGCGCGGGCACGCCGGCAACGGCGTTACCATTGATCTGCTCATACGAGGCCATCAGGCCCAGGCCGCGCTCGTTGAACCACGAGCCGCCCACCGCCAGCTTGCGGCCTTCGGCCAGGCTGCCCGAGCGCTCGCCCAGGCCGACCGTGGCGCCATAGGTGAAGCCGCCGCTCTTGCCGGTGTACTTGACCAGGTTGTCGAACTGGGTCGTCATGCCGTACTTCGATGGCCCGGTGGCGCTGGCGCCGGTGGCCCAGGAATAATTGGGGGCGAAGCCCAGCGGATCGAACTTGATCACCAGTTCATAGGTGGTAGTGAACGAGCGGCCGATGACGAGGCGCCCGAGCGAACCGTCCAGGCCGACCCAAGCCTGGCGCTTGAACACGGCGCCGTCGCTTTCACCGGTATCCATCAGGATGCCGCCCTCGAGCTGCCAGATCGCCTTGAGGCCGCCACCGAGGTCTTCGCTGCCGCGAAAGCCCCAGCGCGAGGTGTTCTTGCCGCCCGAGATCACGCGCACCATGTTGCCGCCGTCCTCGCCGGCGTGGTTGACGTATTCGACGCCGGCATCGATCAGGCCATAGACCTGTACATTGCTCTGGGCGTGGGCGGAATGGTTCAGGGAAAGCGCTGCCAGGACGGCGAGCGCGAGGGCCGACTGCTTCATGATGTCTCCGGATTTTGTTATGGTTGTGCTGCTTTATCGCTCGACTATATGCGCGGCTACCTTTCAGTTTGCTTTCAATATTGGCTCCACTTTCGTGCCGGATGAATTGGCTGCCAACCATCACCGCGTGGACGGCGGAGCCGTCCACCCTACCGCCGTCCGCCCTTTCCGCTTACACTGGCGCGATGAGAATCCTGCTAGTTGAAGACCACGTCGAGCTGTCGCACTGGGTGTCGAAGGCGCTGCGCGACGCCCACCTGACCGTCGAATGCGCGAGCACCGGCGCCGATGCCGACGCCCTGCTGCACACCCAGGACTACGCGCTGGTGATCCTGGACCTGACCCTGCCGCGCATGGATGGCCTGGACGTGCTGCGCCGCCTGCGCGCCCGCGGCGGCGCGCGCGGCGGCACGCCGGTGCTGATCCTGACCGCGCGCGGCGGCCTGGAAGACAAGGTGCAGGGCCTGAACCTGGGCGCCGACGACTACCTGGCCAAACCGTTCGAGCTGGCCGAGCTCGAAGCGCGCGTCAAAGCGCTGCTGCGCCGGCGCAGCGGCAACGAGGCGCTGGTGCACCGCTGCGGCCAGCTCGCCTTCGACACCGTCTCGCGGATGTTTTCCTATTGCGGCGAGCCGCTGGCGCTGACGCCGCGCGAACACGCCGTGCTCGAAGCGCTGATCGCGAGGCCGGGCCGCGCGCTGTCGAAGGAAAAGCTGTTCCAGGAAGTGTTCGCGTTGAGCGACGACGCCAATCTGGACGCCATCGAGCTGTACATCCACCGCATCCGCAAAAAGCTCGAACGCCCCGGCGGCGACGCCGCCATCGTCACCCTGCGCGGCATCGGCTACCTGATGCAAGAAAAACCCGCCTGAGGCCATGGCCCAGCGCATCTCCCTGCTGCAACGCGCGGCGGCCCGGCCGCTCGGCAGCCTGCGCCAGCAGCTGCTGCGCTGGCTGATCTTGCCGCTGGTGGCGCTGGTCGCGGCGAATGCCGTGTCACTGTACCGCGACGCGCTGGAAGCGGCCGACGTGGCCTACGACCGCTCGCTGCTGTCGTCCACGCGCGCGCTGGCCGAACGCGTGACGGTGAGAGACGGCAAAGTGGTGGCCAACGTGCCTTATGTGGCGCTGGACAGTTTTGAGACCGACACCCTGGGCCGCATCTACTACAAGGTCACCGGCCTGGATGGCGAGACCGTCAGCGGCTACGGCGACCTGCCGCCGGTGCCGGCCGACGTGCCGCGCAGCGACCTGTACCCGGCCCTGGTGCGCTTCTACCACGCCAGCTACAACGGCGAGCCGGTGCGCATCGCGGCCTTGCTGCAGCCGGTCTACGACGATTCGATGCGCGGCATCGCCCTGATCCAGGTCGGCGAGACGCTCGACGCCCGCAACGCCCTGTCGCGCGACATCCTCCTCAACACCCTGTGGCGCCAGGCCTTGCTGGTGCTGGCGGTGGCGGCGCTGGTGTGGTTCGCGGTGCGCCTGGTGCTGCGGCCGCTGATGCGGCTCAAGAACGAGGTCGAGACGCGCCCGCTGTCCGACCTGTCGACCATCGACCAGGCCCTGGTGCACAAGGAGGTGCGGCCGCTGGTGGCCGCCATGAACGGCACCATGGCGCGCATGCAGGACCTGATCGCCAGCCAGCGCCGCTTCATCGCCGATGCCTCGCACCAGCTGCGCACCCCGCTCGCGGTGCTCAAGACCCAGGCCGCGCTGGCCCTGCGCGAAAACGATCCGGCGGCGATGCGCGCCATCGTCGCCTCGATCGCCGGCACCACCGACTCGGCCATCCACCTGGCCAACCGCCTGCTGGTGCTGGCGCGCATCGAGCACGGCGGCGGCTCGGAGCTGGCGCGGCCGGTGGCGCTGGCGGCCATTGCGCGCCAGGTGGGCCTGGAACTGGCCCTGCCGGCGGTGCAAAAGGGCATCGACCTGGCGCTCGAGGCAGAGGCCAACGCCGACACCACGGTCGTCGGCCAGGAATTGCTGCTGCACGAACTGGTGGCCAACCTGGTCGACAACGCGATCCGCTACACACCGGCGGGCGGCAGCGTGCTGCTGTGGGTGAGTCGGCGCGACGATCGTATCGTTCTGGCGGTGAGCGACAGCGGTCCCGGCATCACCGAGGCCGAGATCGACAAGGTGGTGATGCCCTTCTACCGCGCCCAGTCCACGCTGGAAGCCAATCCCGGCGGCACCGGGCTGGGGCTGGCCATCGTGCGCGACGTCGCCAGCCTGCACGGCGCCACCCTGGCGCTCAGCCGCGCGGAGGCCGGCGGCCTTAAGGTGGAAGTGATCTTCGATGCGCCGCGCGCTGAAAGCTGATTGAAAGCTTGCGCGGCCTATAGTTGGCGAAAACGGGGGCCTACCCCACAACGACAACGATCGGAGACATCATGAAGCAGCCGGCTTTCGCGCGCGCCGTCCTGGCCACGCCATCCCTTATCCCTCGCGGAGCATGACATGCTGACCATCCTCGCCTATTCGATGGTCGTCGTCTTCATGTTCCTGATCATGACCAAGCGCCTGCCGGCGCTGGTGGCGCTGATCGTCGTGCCGATCGCCTTCGGCCTGATCGGCGGCTTCGGCGCCGGCCTGGGGCCGATGATGCTGGACGGGATCCGCTCCCTGGCGCCGACCGGCGTCATGCTGATGTTCGCCATCCTGTATTTCGGCGTCATGATCGACGCCGGCCTGTTCGATCCGATCGTGCGCATCATCCTGAAACTGGTGCAGGGCGACCCGATGAAGATCGTGGTCGGCACCGCTGCGCTGGCGATGTTCATCTCGCTCGACGGCGACGGCGCCACCACCTATATGATCACGGTGTCGGCCATGTTGCCGCTGTACATGCGCCTGGGGATGAGCCGCCTGGTGATGGCCTGCGTCATCATGCTGGCCGGCGGCGTCTTCAACATCCTGCCCTGGGGCGGTCCGACGGCACGCGCCGCCACCGCGCTGGGCGTGGACGTGAGCGACATCTTCGTGCCGATGATCCCGGCGATGGCGGTGACCGCCGTATGGGTGCTGTTCGTGGCCTATATGCTGGGTATGAAGGAACGCAAGCGCCTGGGCACCGTGAGCCTGCCGGGCCAGGCCAGGGCCGAGGTCAGGAAAGCGGCGCCGGCGCCCGTCCTGCAGCCGGCCTTCGCTGAACTCGCCGTAGCCGGCAGCATGAACGGCACCACCGGCCAATGGAGCCCTGCGCCAGCCGCCGCGCGCGAAGGCAATGTGCACGCCTTCTCGGCCGGCCGCATCGAGGCGGATGCCGGCCCGGTCGGCGGGTCGGGCGGCTCGGGCAATTCCGGCGGTGGCGACGAGCCGCCGGTCGGCGTATCCTCGCCCGACACCGCGCGTCCCAAGCTGATCTGGGTGAACTTCCTGTTGACGGTGGCGCTGCTGGTGCTGCTGGTGCTGGGCGCCCTGCCGCTGCCGGTGCTGTTCATGATCTTCTTCGCAATCGCCATCACCGTGAACTATCCGGGCCTGGAAGCGCAGAAGGCGCGTATCGAGGCGCATGCGGCCAATGTGCTGCCGGTGGTCTCGCTGATCTTCGCGGCCGGCATCTTTGTCGGCATCCTGCAGGGCACGAAAATGGTCGACGCCATCGCCCTGAGCGTGATCGCCGCGGTGCCGGACTGGATGGGGCCTTATATGGCGATCGTCACCGGCCTTCTCAGCATCCCGTTCACCTTCTTTATCTCGAACGACGCCTTCTATTTCGGCGTGGTGCCGGTGCTGGCCAAGGCGGCCGAGGTGTATGGCATCACGGCGGCGGAAATCGGCCGTGCCTCGGTGATCGGCCAGCCGGTCCACCTGCTCAGCCCCCTGGTCGCTTCGACTTACCTGCTGGTCGGCATGTGCAAGGTCGAATTCGGCGACCACCAGCGCTATACCCTGATCTGGTCGATCTCGGCCTCGCTGGTAATGCTGGTGGCCGCCGTCATCTTCGGCGTGGTGCCGCTGATGGGGCCGGGCGCCTGACACCACGATGCGGGCGGCGCCAACCGGGCGCCCCGCTCGCATATACTTTGCCGCATGCCCGCTCCCCTCGACCGCCCCGCCACCGACGACACCCGTCCTCCCCTGGTACGCACCGAGGGCGACCGCCGCACCCTCGAGTTCACCCCAGGCGACGTCCAGAGCGAAATGCTGCTCTCGCGCCCCGACGCGCTGGTGCTCGAATACACGCGCGCCATGATGTGCTTCGCGCTGTTCGTGCCCGATCCACGCCACATCGTGATGGTCGGCCTGGGCGGCGGCTCGCTGGCCAAATTCTGCCACCGCCATTTTCCGCGCGCCCGCATCACCGTGCTCGAGATTCGCGATGACGTGATCGCCCTGCGCGACCAGTTCTGCCTGCCGCCCGACGACGCCCGCCTGCGCGTCCTGCACTGCGATGCGGCCGACTACCTGGCGCGCATGCCGGGCTGCTGCGACGTGCTGCTGGTCGATGGCTTCGACAGCCAGGGCCTGCCGTCAGCCCTCGCAGGCAGCGCCTTTTATGCCGCCTGCCGGCGCGCCCTGCATCCGGGCGGCGTGCTGGTGGCGAACGTGTTTACCTACGATCCCCAGTATGCGGGCGCGCTGCAGCGACTGCGCGCCGCCTTCGACGGCCGCTTGGCCTGGTTTGCCCGCATCGCCGGCAATAACCGCATCCTGTTCGCGATCCGCCCCGCCCACCCGGGCGCGACGCCGGGGCGCGGCGAACGCCTGCTTACCCGCATGGCATGCAAGGAAGACCGCGGCCTGGGCTGGAGCAACCGCTTGCTGGCGCGCCTGCTGGTGGCCTGGCTGGCGCGGCGCCGGATGTGAGCGTGTGGACGAATTGTCTCGCACGATACGATTCGTTTGCGAGCTAATCGGGTTTATGACACACTTGCGCGGATTAATGCCTACCGGCAAGCAGTTTTCGTTTAACACCTACACTGTCACACCCAGGAACACGACCCGATGCCGCGCCGACCGATCCGTTCACTGACACTCGCGGCGGCCCTCACCCTGGGCGGCGGCCTGGCCGCTTCCTTCGGCCTGTTCGTGGGCGTCAGCCACCTCGAGTACGACAATATGGCGCTGGCCTTCGCCCAGCGCGCCGACGAGCGGGTGGCGGCGGTGCGCCAGGGGATGGACGGGGCGATCGAAGTGCTGGCGGTGACCAACCAGCTGTTCTCGAATGGCGAGCCGGTCAGCCGCGAACGCTTCGCCGACTTCACCTCGCGCCTGCTGGAGCGGCACCGCTTCATCCAGGCCTTCCATTACCACCGGGTGGTGCCGGCCCAAGAGCGCGCGGCGGTCGAGGCCGAGCTGCAGCGCGTGCGGCCGGGCGCCGTCCTGACGGAAATGACACCGAACGGCCTGGCGCCGGCGCCGGCGCGCGGCCGCTACCACGTGATCGAGTACGTCGAGCCGATGGCCGGCAACGAGGGCGCCTTCGGCCTGGACCTGGGCCGCGATGCATCGCTCATGACCGCGCTCGACGAAGCGAAGAACAGCGGCCAGCCTACCGCCACCAGCCTGTTTACGCTCAGGCGGACGGGGACCACGGTCTTCGACCTGGTCATGCCGGTGCTCGGCAAGCGCGGCGAACTGCTCGGCAATACCGCGGTCGTCGTTCGGGGCAAGGAACTGATCCACCAATCGCTGCTCGAGACCGGCCTGCTGGACCGCACCGATATCTTCGTGTCGGTGTATGCCGGCGAACGGGCCGATCCGGCGGCGCTGCTGATGTCGACCGGTCCCACCGGGCCCCGGGCGCGCCCGGCGCTCGCCAGCTGGCTGCGGCCGGACCATGGCGAGCGCGCCACCGTGCTGCAGGCCGGCGGACGCCCTTGGCGGGTCGAGGTCGCCGCCGCGCCGCGCCCCTTCCTGGCCGACCACATGGCCTCGGTGGCGTTGCTGGTGGGCGGCATCCTGGTGACCCTGCTCGGCACCGCCTTCGTCCAGTCGGCGGGCATGCGCGCGCGCAAGGTCCAGCAGCTGGTGCGCCAGCGCACCTCGGACCTGCGCCGCAGCAACCGTCACCTGATCGAGGACATGGCTGCGCGCGAGCGCGCCGAAAAAGCGCTGCTGCAAAGCGAGCAGCGCTTCCGCCAGCTGGTCGCGATGTCGTCCGACTGGTACTGGGAGCAGGACCAGGATTTCCGCTTCACGATGATCACCGGCGGCTTCACCGAGAAGTCGGGCGTGGCGGTCCAGGGCCTGCTCGGCAAGACCCGCTGGGAATACGTGCAGGGCCTGCTCGACAGCGAGAGCGGGCGCGAACACCTGGCCAGGATGCAGGCCCATGAAGCCTTCGCGAACCTCGAATACCAGATCGTCGACGACCGCGGCGACACCCGCTGGTTCTGCGTGAACGGCCAGCCCGTCTTCGATGACGATGGCGTGTTGCAGGGCTACCGCGGCACTGGCAGCGACATCACCGAACGCAAGCTGACCGAGCAGCGCGTGCACCACGTGGCCCAGCACGACGTGCTGACCGGCCTGCCCAACCGCTCGCTGCTGCAAGACCGCCTGGGCCAGGCGATCGCCTACGCCAATCGCAGCGGACGTCCGGTATGGGTGATGCTGATCGACCTCGACCGCTTCAAGTTCGTCAACGACAGCATGGGCCACAAGGCCGGCGACGTGCTGCTGGTGACGGTGGCGGCGCGCCTGCGCTCGTCGCTGCGCGACGCCGACACCGTGGCGCGCCTGTCGGGCGACGAATTCGTGGTGATCCTCAACGAGCACGCCGACGAGCCGCTCAATCCGGCCATCGTGCAGCGGGTGATGGATGCCGTGGCGCAGCCAGTCATGCTCGGCAACAAGGAGTTCTTCGTCACCTGCTCGATCGGCGTGGCGGTGTATCCAAGCGAAGGCACGTCGAGCGACAACCTGATCGAACATGCCGACATCGCCATGTACCGCGCCAAGAAACTGGGCCGCAATAACTTCCAGTTCTATACCCCGGCCATGAACGAGGAATCGCTGGAGCGGGTGCGCATCGAAAGCGCGCTGCACAATGCCCTCGAACGCGATGAATTCGTGCTGCACTACCAGCCGCAGGTCGACCTCAAGAGCGGCCAGATCGTGGGCATGGAAGCGCTGATCCGCTGGAACCATCCGGAGCTGGGCATGGTGCCGCCGAGCCGCTTCGTCGGCGTGGCCGAGGAGACCGGCCTGATCGTCCAGATCGGGGCATGGGTGATGCGCACCGCCTGCGCCCAGAACAAGGCCTGGCAGGACGCCGGCTTGCCGCGCCTGCGGGTGGCGGTGAACCTGTCGGCACGCCAGTTCGGCGCCCCCGACCTGCTGCAAAGCCTGGAATCGGCCCTGAACGACACCGGCCTGGACCCGGCCTGCCTCGAGATCGAGCTGACCGAAAGCCTGTTCATGAGCGACGTCACGCCGGCGGTGGAGTTGCTGCACCGGATGAAGGCGCTCGGGGTGAACCTGTCGATCGACGATTTCGGCACCGGCTACTCGAGCTTCTCCTACCTGTCGCGCTTCCCGATCGACGTGCTCAAGATCGACCGCTCCTTCGTGGCCGACATCACGCATGACGCCAACGACGCCGCGATCGTGACCTCGATCATCGCCCTGGCCCACAACCTGAAACTGGCGGTGATCGCCGAGGGCGTGGAAACGGCGGAACAGCTCGATTACCTGCGCAGCCGCGGCTGCGACGAGATGCAGGGCTATTACTTCAGCAAGCCGCTGGTGGCCCATGAATTCGAACAGATGCTGCGCCAGCGCCGCGCGCTGCCGGCGCAGATCGTCGAGCAGGAAGCGTCGCTACCCGTCTAAATACGTGCGTGGCATCGCACCCGAGGCGGCGCCGCAACGCCTTTATCCACGCAGCATCAAAATTGCTTTCTCGAAAACATTTCCATAGCCATTTGATCATCGGTAGACGTACAATACTCGTGCCTATCTTGCACTGATGGAGTACGAACCATGATGATCAACGAGACGCCCGACGCGGCAAGCGAGTCCGGCGTGCAGGCCGGCCGCAGGCAGCGTGTGGACAGTCGCACGCGCGACCTGGTGAACCAGGCGATAGCGTCGATCCCGACGCTCGGCCTGGCGCGCGCTGCGGAATTCCTGGCCACGATGAACGTGCCGGCCGAGGTGGCGGTGCGGGCGCTGGTCTATCCGAAGCTGCGGCGCGCCAGCTAGGGTCTGACTGAATCCGGAGTCGCAGCGTTCGTTTGTACGCCAGTCCCGCAGCCTGAACACCCCAGTCCCGCAGCCTCAGCACGTCATTCCTGCGCAGGTGGGAATCTAAGTTCGTCGCGCAGCCACTTCGTGGAGGGGCAGCAGTGAAGCATAAGACTTGGATTCCCGACTGCGCGGGAATGACGTGCCAGGGTCGCGAGACTGACGTGAAAAACATTTTGCTAATCCTGCACCCTCACCTGCACCCTCAATCAGACAGACCCCAGGTGCCGGCGCTAGACGCCAGGATCAGCGGCGTTCTTCCTGCTGGTCGATGTCGGCCAGCGATTCGCGGCCGCGCTCGCTGAGCGCATGGCCGCCCGCCTCGAGCGGCAGGATGTGCGATTTGCGGCCCAGGAAGCGCAGCACGTCTTCGTCGACCGCCGCCATCGGGTCGGCCGCGAGCGCGCGCAGGCCCAGTACGCAGCGGCGCAGGAACAGCACTTCTTCGCCCTTTTCGGTGAGCGTCAGCCGCTTGTCGCGGCCAAAGGACATGAGCTTGATGCCGCACAGGCGCTTGGTGTTGCGCCCGACGCAGGCCGTCGCCAGATCCTGCTTGCCACCACGGCGCACCAGTTCCAGCGCGTCGTATTCGTCCGTTGTCAGCTTTTCGTTTTTCATTACCGCATTCAATTAAGCAAAGGGCGCATGGTACGCGCCCCGGCCCATCGCGGCAACCTTCAGCGCAGCGAACGCAGCGCGTACCAGCCGATCCCGGCGCCGGCAATCACCCCCAGCAGCAGTGCTAGCCGGCCACGGTCGGAACCCAGCAGCGGGCGGCGGCCCAGGTAAATCTTGTTGTACAAGGTCGAACCCATCATCTCCTCCTGTTTTTTTATTGTTACAAGCTCATTATAGAAACCCCATCGTTGCCGCAGTGTGACAGCGGGCACACCCCACGTTGCGGACGACGAAAAAGCAACACCATGGGCGGCTTCGTGCCGCGCGCCGGGACCGTGGGCAGCCTGTTAGGATCGTACGACATTGACAACTTTAGCGGAGCACAGCATGAACGACCCGACGCCCAGTATCGATCCCAAGAACAAGGGCCGCACGATGTACGACGAGGCGGACATCGGCAGCGGCGAACGTTCTCCGGGACAGCATGAAACCGATGAAATGATTCGCGAAATTCCTCCATTGCCATCGAACCGGCAGGCCGAAGACGGCGTGCCGCATGGCGGCAAGGAAGGCAATGAAGGCGGCGGTGCGCCGGAAGGCAACCGCCAGGGAACGCCCGGGGTCTGAGCCCCGGACTACTTAGTTCGCCCGGATCGGCGGTTCGGGCAGGCGTGGTTCCTCGACCGGGGCATTCACCGGGTCGGGGACGTCGTCCGGCACCGGCGGCGGCGCTGGCGGCGCCGGCGGTTCGCCCGGATATTCCGGGTCTGGCGTGGAATGGAGGTGCTGATTGACGCGCTCGCGCCAGGATTCGTACGACTGTAGTTCGCTCATATGGGCCTCTCAGGTTGGACGCGCGCCGCGGCGATGCCGACGGGCGCGCGATGACATGGAAGGCAACGCGGTTGCCTGTGGTGCATTCGTGCGCAGACTAGCACGGATCAAGCAGCCCGGTTTTTCGATTGAGCTAGCACCAATGCAATGTCCTTCAGCAATAACAACTCGGCTATAGTGGCGTTTTACCCACTTAGGCAATACTTCCCATGCGCTTGGCCAGCCTGCTTCCTGCCCTCCTGCTCGGCGCGCTCCTGAACGCCCACGCCGCCGCCCCGATGAAACTCGACGCCTACCTGGCCCTGACCGGCCCCTCCCCCACGGCCAAGCTTGCCTACGGCCCCGCCCCCTCGCAATACGCCGAACTGTTCGTGCCGCAGGGCGCCGGACCGTTTCCGGTCGCGGTGCTGGTGCATGGGGGCTGCTGGACCAGCAAGTTCGGCGGCATCACGCAGTTGCGCAATATGGCCGGCGCCCTGGCCGCGCGCGGCATCGCCGTCTGGAACGTCGAATACCGGCGCGTGGACGAGGAAGGCGGCGGCTATCCCGGCATGTACCTCGACATGCATGCGGCGCTCGACCTGCTCGCGGCCAATGCGGCGGCCCACAAGCTGGACCTGGAACGCATCGTCGCGGTCGGCCACTCGGCCGGCGGCCAGCTGGTGCAGTGGATCGCGGGCCGGTCGCGCATTCCGGCCGGCAGCCCTCTGTACCGCGCCGATGGCGTCAAGGTCGACCGTATCGTCAGCCTAGGCGGCCTGGCCGACCTGCGCCACGAGGCGGCACTGATCAAGTCCAGCTGCGACCGCGACCTCGCGCAACTGGCCGGCACGCCGAGCGCCGGACGGCCCGAGGTACTGGCCGACACCAACGCCGCCGACCTGATGCCCAATGGCAGCCGTACCTGGCTCGTGACGGGCGCGCTCGACACCATTTCGCCGCCGCGCGTGGCCCACGACTACGCGGCGCGGGCAAAAGCGGCCGGCGACGTGGCCGAGGTCGTGATCCTGCCGGAGGCCAGCCACTACGACGAAGTCGCCGCGACCTCCCACGCCTGGCCACACGTGCTGCGGGTGATCGAACAGGCGCTCGCCATCCAACGATAAGCCAGGGAGTCCCTATCTTGAAACCGATCGTGCCGGCACTGCTGGCGGTGAGCTTGCTCGCCACTTCCGGCGCCGTCCTGGCGCAATCCTGGGCGCGCGTGGCCGACGCCTCGCTGGCGCGCCAGGAAATCTATCCGACCGTCCTGGACGACAAGATCTACGTGGCCGGCGGCATCCTGAGTGCGGCGCCGGGCTTTACCGATCTCTTCGAAGCCTATGACGCAGGAGCGGATCGCTGGACCAGGCTGGCGCCGCTGCCCGAATCCCGCCACCACATCGCCCTGGCCGCATCCGGCGGCAAGATCTACGGCATCGGCGGCTTCTCCGGCGCGATTCCGGAGTGGCGCGCCCACGCCTCGGTCTTCATCTACGATCCGAAAGCCGACCGCTGGTCGAACGGCCCCGCCCTGCCGCAAGCCCGGGCCGAAGGCGTGGTGGCCACCGTTGGCGAAAACATCTACTTCATCGGCGGCCGCATTCCGACCAGCCCTGCAGCAAAGCACATCAGCGAACACGCCGACACCAATCGGGCCGAGGCCCTGGACGTCCGCACGGGCCGCTGGTCCCGCATCGCGGACGCCCCCAGCGCGCGCAATAGCGCGGCCGGCGCCGTGATCGGCGACAAGATCTATGTCGTGGGCGGGCGCCAGATGGTCGCGCAGGCCGACGGCAGGTCGCGGCCGGTCAATGTGGCGACGCTGGAGGTGTATGACCCTGCCCTTGATCGCTGGGAGACCCGGGCGCCGATGCCGCTGGCCCAGGGCGGCCTGGCGGCGGGTGCCCACGATGGAAAACTGTATGTGTTCGGCGGCGAGCAGTTCGTCCCGCAAGCCAAGGTGTTCGCCGAATCCTGGGTCTACGACCCGGCCACCGATCGCTGGTCGGCCCTGCCGGCCATGCCGACGCCGCGCCATGGGCACGGCGCGGCGGTGGTCGGCAACCGCATCTTCCTGATGGGCGGCGGCGAGAAGGTCGGGGTCGCGGCCAGCGCCGCACATGAAGCGCTCGCGCTGCCGTCCCGCTGAAAGACAAGGCCCACGCATGGCGCAGCGCCCCCTGAGCGTCCTGGTCGTGGAAGACCATCCGACCATCGCGCGCCAGGTAGTCGACTTCCTGGACGGGTTGGGGTGGCATCCCGACCACGCCGCCACCGGCGCGCTGGCCATCGACCTGGCCACGCGCGAGCCCTACGACGTGGTCTTGCTCGACCTGAACCTGCCCGACCTCGACGGCCTGGAAGTATGCCGCGCGATCAAGGCGCGCGCGCCGCGCAATGTGCCGGTGCTGATGCTGACCGCGCGCGATGCCTTCGAAGACAAGGCGCGCGGCTTTCGGGATGGCACCGACGACTATCTGACCAAGCCGTTCGACCTGCGCGAACTGGCGCTGCGCTGCGAAGCGCTGGCGCGCCGTTCGCAGCTGCACCTCGAGCAGGCCTTGCAGGTCGGCCCGCTGACCGTGCTGGTGCGCGAGAAGCGCTGCCTGTACCGGGGCGCGCCGCTGGCGCTGACCCAGTCCGGCGTCACCATCCTGTCCGCGCTGTGCAACGCCCATCCGCACGCGGTCTCGCGCTCGGCGCTGATGCACGCGCTGTGGGGCGCCGATCCGCCCGACAGCGACGCCCTGAAATCGCATGTCTACGCCCTGCGCAAGCAGCTCGAACTGGCCGGCGGCGGGAAGATGATCGTGACGATCCCGCAGCTCGGCTACCGGCTGGTGCCGGACGATGCGGCCGATGTTTAGGTCGATCCGGCACGGCCTGTTCGCCGCGCTGGCCGGGTTCGCGGTCCTGATCTGCATCTGCTATACGGGCCTGGCCCTGGTCATCGCCTACGTGACCGAAGACATGCTGGTCGAGCGCCTGCTGCAGCGCGAAGCCGCCGCGGTCAGCGCCCATTTCGACCGCCATGGCGAAATCAAACCGCCGGCCGACGACCTGATTCGCGTCCACACCCGCATCGAGACGCTGCCACCGGCGGCGCGTCCGCACGCGATGGCTGGCGCCAGTCGCGCCGAGATCTTCACGCAGACGGGCCAGCACTATCACCTGCGCGCGCTCGACCTTGGCGCGGGGCCGGGCGCGCAGCGCGTCTGGCTTCTGGCCGACTTCGCGCCGCTGCTGGTGGTCTCGAAACTCATCCAGGACGTCGGCGGCGTGCTGATCTTCGTCGCCCTTGGCCTGATCGGCCTGGCGCTGCTGCTGGCGTGGCTGCTGGCCAGGCGCCTGGTGTCGCCCTTGCAGACCCTGGCGCACGAGGTCAGGCAGGTCAGGCCCGGTGCGCAGGTCGCACTCGGCGCACGCGAGCGCCGCGACGAGATCGGCTACCTGGCCGAGCGGCTGGGCGCCACCTTCGAGGAACTGCATGCGGCGCTTGCGCGCGAACACGCGTTTACGCGCGACGTCAGCCACGAATTGCGCACGCCGCTGACGGTGATGAAGAACACGCTGGCGCGGGCCGCCCCCCATCCGGACGTGGCGCAATTGCAGGCGGAGATTGCGCAAATGAGCGCCACCATCGAGGTGCTGTTCGCGCTCGCGCGCGCAGAGCAAGTGGCGCATGCGCCGTTCGACCTGCGCGCCTGCATCGAAGAGAGCCTGCTGCGCCTGGTGGATGGCCAGGACCTGGCCGACGATTGTCTGGTGCTGGACCTGCCGGACCGATTGGAAGTGGTCGGCAACCGCCACCTGGCGCTGCTATTGCTGAACAACTGCCTGGGCAACGCCCTGTTCCACGGCGGACCGGAAACGCGACTGCGGCTGACGTTTGCGGATGGGGTACTGGGCATCGCCAATACGGTCGACGCGGACCGGACCGGCCAGGTGCAGGGCTTCCTGCACGGCCAGAACCTGCTGGGGCGGATCGCCGCAGCCATGGACTGGACACTCGACTTCCATGCGGGCGGCGCGGCCTACCGGGTCGACATCGTTCCGCTGCGCCCCGTGTAAAAGCCGGGGGATTTCACCACGGTTTCACCGGCAGTTTTCTACCCTGTGTACTCCTCCACTCACCGCGTACGCACAATGAAAATCCTGTTCAGTGTTCTTCTTCTCGCCTGCAGTGCCCTTCCCGCCCTGGCGCAGGTCCAGTCCCTGCAGCACAAGGAAGAAAAACGGCGCTACCTCGTCTACACGCCGGCCTCGTACGCAGCCGCGCCGCACAAGCCCTACCCGCTCGTGTTCAACTTCCACGGCAGCGGCATGAGCATGGCCGAGCAGATGCTGTACACGCAGATGAACCGCGCGGCCGACCGCCACGGCTTCATCGTCGTCTATCCGCTGGGCGTCAAGCAGGACTGGAACGTCGGCTTCGGCCAGTCCTACCGCGAAGGCACGAACGACATCGGCTTCACCGAAACGCTGCTCGCCAAACTGAAGCAGGACTACCGGGTCGACGCGAGACGCGTGTACGCTACGGGCCTGTCGCGCGGCGGCTTCTTCGCGCTACGCCTCGCCGCCGAACTACCGCAGCTGTTCGCCGCCGTGGCCGCAGTCGGCGCGCCGATGCCGGAGCCGGTGATACAACACCACGCCAGAAACTCCAGGGTCGGCGTGCTGCTCATGCACGGCACGGCCGACAAGGTGGTGGCCTACAACGGCAAGCCGGGCGGCTACCTGTCGGCGCAGGATAGCTATCGCTATTGGCTCAAGCAGAATGGGATCGCCACCGACGCGCAGACGGAGCGCACGATCGACGCCGATCCCGGCGACGGCACAACCGTCACCTGGATCGAGGCCGGCAACGGCCAGCAAAGCGTGGCGCTGGCGACGATCGCCGAAGGCGGCCATACCTGGCCCGGCGCCGACCCGTTCAACGTCGGCCTGCCGATCGGCTCAACGACCCGCGACATCGATGCCAACGAGACGATGTGGCAGTTCTTCAGCCGGCACCGCCGTCAGTAAAGCACCACCGAGCGGATCGATTCGCCGCTCTTCATCAGGTCGAAACCTTCGTTGATGCGCTCGAGCGGCAGGCGGTGGGTGATCAGGTCGTCGATATTCAACTTGCCCTCCATGTACCAGTCGACGATCTTCGGCACGTCGGTGCGGCCACGCGCGCCGCCGAAGGCCGAGCCTTTCCACTCGCGCCCGGTCACCAGCTGGAACGGACGGGTCGCGATTTCCTGGCCGGCGGCGGCCACGCCGATGATGAAGGACTGGCCCCAGCCTTTATGGGTGCACTCCAGCGCCTGGCGCATCAGCGTGGTGTTGCCGACGCATTCGAAACTGTAGTCGGCGCCGCCGTCGGTCAGCTGCACGATGTGATCCACCACGTTCGCCACCTCGTTCGGATTGATGAAATCGGTCATGCCGAACTTGCGGGCCATGGCTTCGCGGGCCGGATTGATGTCGACGCCGATGATCTTGTCGGCGCCGACCATCTTCGCGGCCTGGATCACGTTCAGGCCGATGCCGCCAAGCCCGAACACGACCACATTGGCCCCGGCTTCCACCTTGGCCGAGAACAGCACCGCGCCGACGCCGGTGGTGACGCCGCAGCCGATGTAGCAGACCTTGTCGAACGGCGCATCGCTGCGGATCTTCGCCAGCGCGATCTCGGGCACCACGATGTAGTTCGAGAAGGTCGATGTCCCCATGTAGTGGAACAGCGGCTTGCCGTCCAGCGAGAAGCGCGAGGTCGCGTCGGGCATCAGGCCGCGCCCCTGGGTCGAGCGGATCGCCTGGCACAGATTGGTCTTCTGCGACAGGCAGAATTTGCACTGGCGGCACTCCGGCGTGTACAGCGGGATGACGTGGTCGTCCTTTTTCAGGGTGGTCACGCCCGGGCCGACGTCGACCACGACGCCGGCGCCCTCGTGACCCAGGATGGCCGGGAACAGGCCTTCCGGATCGGCGCCCGACAGCGTGTAGTAATCGGTGTGGCAGATGCCGGTGGCCTTCAGTTCGACCAGCACCTCGCCTTCGCGCGGGCCTTGCAGGTCCACTTCTTCGATCGTCAGCGGCTGGCCCGCCTGCCATGCGACGGCTGCTTTGGTTTTCATGGTGATCCTTGCTTGCATTGTTTGAATAGCGCGCAGTATGCGCTCCCCGGCGAGCGGTTTGCATGCTTGGGCGCGAGAATGGCAGGATTTTGCCGCATGAAGACTGGATTTTGCCGCCTGCGGCGGCGACAATGGCGCATGACCAGCACGCCCCCACCCGCCATCGACGCCCGCACGGAGCGCACCCGGACCGTCGACATCGTGGTCTACCCCGGCTTCAAGGCGATGGAGGCGATCGGGCCGATGTCGGTGTTCGAGTACGCCAACCTGCACCTCGCCCGGCGCGGGCACCAGCCCGGCTACGACGTGCGCATTGCGTCGAGCCGTCTCGGCCCGGTAGCGTCGGATACCCTGATGTCGCTCGAGGCGACCAAGGTCTTGAACACGCTGACGCTGCCCGACAGCGCGATCGTGGTCGGCGCCCGCCACATCGATGCCGCGCTGGCGGACGGCGCCGCGATCGTCGACTGGATAGCGGCCGCCTGCCCTCGCATCGAACGTCTGGCGTCGCTCTGCTCGGGCGCCTTTTTTCTCGCCGCCGCCGGGGTGCTCGACGGCAAGCGCGCCACCACGCACTGGAGCGTCGCAGAGCGCCTGCAGGCCTTTCACCCCGCCATCGCGGTCGAGGCCGACGCGATCTTCATCCGCGACGGCAAGCTATGGACCTCGGCCGGCGTCACTGCCGGCATGGACCTGGCGCTGGCCCTGGTCGAGGAAGACTTCGGCCGCGACCTGGCGCTCGAGGTGGCCACCGAAATGGTGGTCTACCTGAAGCGGCCCGGCGGCCAGTCGCAGTTCAGCTCCTACCTCAAGAGCGAACGCACGGCGCGCCCGAACATCCGCGAATTGCAAAACTGGATACTGGACAATCTGCACGAGCGCTTCACGACGGCGCAACTGGCCGCCAGGGCGATGATGAGCGAGCGCCACTTTGCCCGGGTGTTTCAGCAAGAGGTGGGCTTGAGCGCCCAGGAATTCATCGAGGCCAGCCGCTTCGAGCGGGCCACCCACCTGCTGGCCGACCTCGGCTTGCCATTGAAGACGGTGGCGGCGCGCGCTTGCTTCAGCGACGAGGCGCATATGCGGCGGGTGTTCATGAAGAAGCTGGGCATCACGCCGAAGCTGTACCGCGAACGGTTTGCCACGACCGGGCTCGAGAGCGCCAACTGAGCGCTACCTGAGCACCTCAGTCGAACCGCAGCCGCCGCGCCAGCGGCAAATCGACTACCAAATCGCTGCGCGCCAGCGCCACACAAGGCAAAATATACTTTTCACGTTTCTCGTCGAACGACAGGCCGGGCCACTCGACGGTATAGGCCACCGTGCCGTCGCGCAGGCGGCAGATGCAGGTGCGGCAAGTGCCGTTGCGGCAAGAACTGGGCGCATCGAGCCCTGCCGCCTCAAGGGCCTGCAGCAGGGTCGTATCTTCCTGCGCAGAAAAACTGGCGCCAAGGGGAACCAGGGTGACGGTATGGCTGATGGTCGGCATGGTCCGTCGATTGTAGCGCCGGCTGGAACAAAGCGGACAAGTTTGAAGGGTTCGTTCACGCACAGACCCGGTTGATTCATGTCATTACGCTAAGGTTTCCAGAAGCATATTGCAGGAGACCATATGAAAAAAGCCACCGCACTGACCCTGATCGTCGCCCTTGGAGGCGTTTTCCCTTCTGCCTTCGCGCAACAGCCAGCCGGCCAGCTAGCTCCTGTCCAGCAGCAGCAAACTACAGCGGGAACACCCATGCAAGCCGCGCCTGGCGCGGTGCAGGATCCCGCCATCGCCGAGCAGGCCGAATTCGAACGCCTGTTGCGGGCCCAGGTGCTGCTCGAGCGCCAATACCTGTCGCCAGGCGAGATCGACGGCGCCTATGGCTCCAACCTGCGCCAGGCCCTGAACACCTTCCAGGCCCAGCGCAATCTGCCGGTCACGGGCAAGCTCGACGAAGCCACCTGGAACGCACTGAACACCGACCCCAGCCCGACCCTGGCCGAATACACGATCGCCGCGGAAGACGTGGCCGGCCCCTTCCAGCCGATCCCGGACACGATGATGGGCAAGGCCAAGCTGCCCGCGCTTGGCTACGCCACGGCGCTCGAAGGCTTGGGCGAGAAATTCCACGCCAGCCCGGCCCTGCTGCAACGTCTCAATCCCGGCAAGTCGCTGTCGCAGGCCGGCGAAAAGATCGTGGTGCCGCACGTGAGCGGCAAGCAGCCACTGGCGCAGGCCGCCAGGGTCGTGGTGCGCGATTCGACCAAGACCCTGCAGTTGTTTGACGCCGGCGGCCAGTTGCTGGCCCAGTATCCGGTCTCGACCGGCAGCAAGCGCGACCCGCTGCCGATCGGCAATTGGAAGATCAACGGCGTGCACGCCAACCCGGTCTACAACTACAACCCGAAACTGTTCTGGGACGCCAAGCCAGGCGACAGCAAGACGCAAATCAAGCCGGGGCCGAACAACCCGGTCGGCGTGATGTGGATCGACCTGTCCAAGCCGCACTACGGCATCCACGGCACCCCGGTGCCCGGCCATGTGGGCAAGACCGAATCGCATGGCTGCATCCGCCTGACCAACTGGAGCGCTGCCGAAGTGGGCGCGGCGGTCGGCGAAGGCACCGAAGTCGAACTCGTCAAATAATCTTTAGATCAACCCCGGCGAGAGGCGCCGGACGGAGAACGCGATGAAATGGCTGATGACCTTGATCGTTGGCGCGCTACTGGGCGCCGGGGTGCTGTTCGTGTTGCTGAGCGACGGATCGGACTCGCCGGCGCCGGAGGTCGTCGCCACCGCGCCGCCGGCCTCGAACCCGGCCGGCGTGCCGGCGGCGCAGATCGAGGGCCAGCTGCCGCCCGCGCCGGTGGTCGAGCCGAACCTGCTCGAGGCCGACCTGCCGCTGCGGCCTGAAGTCGCGGAAGGCGCCGCGCCCATGGCTCCTGCCACCGTACCCGGCAAGCTGCTGGTGCCGGTCCAGGGCATCAAGTCGGATCAGCTGACCGACACCTTTTATCAGCCACGCGGCGAACAGCGCCAGCACGAGGCGCTCGACATCATGGCGCCGACCGGCACGCCGGTGCTCGCCGCGGCCGACGGCAAGGTGGTCAAGCTGTTTCAGAGCAAACCGGGCGGCCTGACGGTCTACCAGTTCGATCCGAGCGAGCAGTATGCCTATTACTACGCCCACCTCGACCGCTATGCCGACAATATCAAGGAAGGCATGGACGTCAAGCGCGGCGACATCGTTGGCTACGTCGGCGCGACCGGTAATGCCGACCCGGCCGCGCCGCACCTGCACTTTGCCGTCGTCGCGCTGACGGCCGAGAAGCAGTGGTGGAAAGGCACCCCGCTCAATCCGTTTCCACTAATGTCCGACCAGTAGCCGAGGCACTCGACGGCGCGGGCACCGGCTCGTCGACGTCCAGCCCCACATTGATCGCGGCATAGGCGCGCTGCACCGCGATCGCCTCGCGTCCGCCGGCGCCATACAGGTCGCCGGCCGCCTCGATCATCTTGGTGCGCGCATCGGCGTAATTGGTGCTGGACGTGAACTTGGTCGTGTTGGCGCGGAACCAGATGCGGAAGGCCTTGTCGATGCCGATGCCCGTCATCGCCAGCGGCTGCTTGACCAGGTAGCGGCTCCAGGCATCGTTGCCACTCTCCGCGCTCGAGCCTTTCGCCAGGAAGTAGAACATGCGGTTGTTCGGGCCGCTGCTGTAATGGACGTCCAGCCGGCGCAGGCCCGTGCTCCAGGCATCAATGCTATTGCCATCCTTGCTCGGCTTGATCATCCAGCGCAGCGGCGTGCCGGTGCGGCTGATCTCGCTGCCCAGCATCCAGTCGTTGCCGGTCTCGGGGATTACGTCGCCGGTGCCGCCGCCGCGCGCATAGGCTTCGACCACCTCGCCCGCGATGTCCGAACTCGATTCGTTCAGGCCGCCCGGCTCGCCCGAGTACACCAGGTTCGACGAGGCGGCCGTGATGCCGTGGCCCATCTCGTGGCCGACCACGTCGATCGAACCCAGGTTGGTGAAAAACGTGCCATCGCCGATGAACATGCAGCGGCAGGTATCGCTGTAATAGGCATTGTCATAGCCGCGGTTGACGTGCACCGCGATGTGGGTGGCCGTGTCCTGGCCGTCCAGCGCCAGCCAGCCCAGCACATTCTTGTGCATGTCATAGGTGTTCTTCAGGCCCCACATGGCGTTGACGGCGGCGGTCTGGCCGTTCGCTCCCGTGGTGCTGCCGCCCTCGACGAACTGCTTGCCGTCGCCCCAGGTGTTGACGGTGTTGCTGTACACCCGGCCGCTCGCCGTGCCGTGATTGGCGTTGGTGATCGCCATCGCGCCGAACGATCCGCCCTTGCCGCGCTCGGGGTCGAGCATCTGGTAGACGTTGTTGGCGAAGGTGGTGCTCAAGGGGACATCGCCGTTGTACTGGCTCTTGCCGATGCCTTCCACCGTCTGCAGCATGTTCCAGCGGTCGATGATCTCGCCGTCACGCGCGTTGACGACGACGTCGTAATACAGAGGCTGCGCGCCGCTGCGCATCCTTAGGCGGACCAGCCAGGCCAGCTCATAGCGCTCCACCGTCTCGACCAAGTCGACCGCGTTCAGTTCGGACTCGAGCTTGCCCTCGGCGCCGGGCGCGCGTTCGTCGCGCATCATCGCGTAGATCAGCAGTTCGGCGGTCGGCGCCACCACGTTGACGACGCCGTCCGGCATGTCGCGCAGCGCGGCGGCGATCGCGGCCTTGCGGTTGATGGTGGGTTTTACATTGAAACCGGCGGTGGCGCCTCGCATGCGGTTGGCGGCGCCGCGCCCCAGGTGCAGGCGGCGCGGCGAGGCGCTTTCGGACACGATCTGGCGCCGCGCGTCGAGCACCACCACGGATTCCGAGCCAAAAATCCTGAGACCCTTGTACAGGTGGGCGACGCGTACCACGTGGGTGCCCTGCACGCCCGGGTGTTGGGCCATCACCTTGTAGCCGTGGTCGGCGTCGAGGCCGACCGCCGGGCGGCGCGCCGCCAGCTGGCTGACGACCTGGGCCTGGGCCTTGCCGTCCAGCTTGAGCGGCGGCCCCATCATCGGCGCAGCCAGCGCAGTGGGCGCAAACACGGGCGCGAACAGGACGGCAGCCGCCAGCAGGGCTGCCTTGAGAAGCGGTTGCGGGATCATCTCGTCTCCATCCGGTATGCCGGGCCGGGGGGCGCCGGTCATCGACCATGATGGACGAGCTTGTAAAGGTGGGTTTGCTCAAGAACAATGACCGTGTTGCCACAATTCGGCAACACGGTCATCAAGGTAGTACGGCGGACAACTCAGCGGGCAATCAGCGATAGCGGCGGTCGCGCCGTTTCATCAGGTAGCAGGCGGCGCCGATCACGGCCGCGCCGATCGCCACTTTCTTGGCCAGACCCGCCGGATTGTGCTTGAACTCGGACTTGATGCCCATTTCAGCCAGGATGTTCGGCACCTTGCCCTTGGCCAGGTCGTCGCCGATGCCTTCGACCACGTTGACGCGGTCGGCCAGCAGCAACAGCAGCCAGTGGCGCACGTCGTTTTCGGTGCTCTTGAAAGCCAGGCGCCGGATCGCGCCGGACAGGCCCGACGGCGGCTGCACCGTCCCGAATAGCGGCGTGCGGCCCGGACGCTCGGTCGAGACCAGTACTTCGACGTGCTGTTCCTGCGGCACCGGGTCGCCGTCGGGGACGTTGATGAAGCGCGGCGGTGTGCGCTCCATCGGCACGCCGGGACGGTTCTTGCGATCGAGGTCGGCGCCCCAGCCCTGGATGTGCTGCAGCTGGTCGCGGGTCGGGCGGCGCGGCGCAATGGCGCCGTGCACGTGGCCCACATGGCCTTCGCCGTCATGCTCGCCCGGCGCATGGTGGCCGTCGTGCTGGTCGTTGGCGGTGACGATATCGTTGCGTGTTTCCATATTTTCTCCTGTGCTCGATCGTGTGTTCACTGCTGGACGCTGGCCTTGACCGCCTTCACCTCGTTGGCGCGCGGCGGGATCAGGATCGGCTTGATGCAGTTGTCCAGCTTGCTCGAGAAGATGTGATATGCATCCGACACCTCTTCCAGCGGGATGCGGTGGGTGATGATCTGCTTCGGATCGATCCGGCCTGCACGGATGTGCTCGATCAGGCGCGGCAGATGGCGCCGCACGCTGGCCTGGTTCATGCGCAGGGTCAAGCCTTTGTTCAGCGCATTGCCGATCGGAACCGCGTTGAAGGTCGGGCCGTACACGCCAACGATCGAGACGTTGCCGCCCTTGCGCACCGAGTTGATGCACCAGTGCAGCACGGTCGCCGCACCGGCCTGCATCATGGTGTAGACGCCGGTGATGGTCTGCATGGTGTTGCCGGCCGCTTCACAGCCCACCGCATCGATGCAGACGTCGGCGCCCATCCAGTCGGTCATCTTCTTGATGTGCAGCGCCATGTCCTTCACGTCCTTGAAGTTGACGACCTCGCACTGGGCGTAGCGCTTGACGAATTCGAGGCGGTACTCGACGTGGTCGACCACGATCACCCGCCCCGCCCCCATCAGCCAGGCCGACTTGGCGGCGAAGATGCCGACCGGGCCGGCGCCGAACACAACCACCGTGTCGCCTTCCTGGATGTCGCCCATCTCGGCCGCCTGGTAGCCGGTGGGCAGCGCATCGGTCAGCAGGACCGCATCGTCGTCGTGGATGTCGTCGGGAATGACCATCGGGCCGACGTCGGCCATCGGCACACGCACGTATTCGGCCTGGCCGCCATCGTAGCCGCCCGCCGTGTGCGAGTAGCCGTAGATGGCGCCGACCGCCGTCGCTTGCGCATTCGTGTTGTGGCAATTGCCATACAACTCGTGTTGGCAAAAGAAGCAGGAGCCGCAAAACACATTGAACGGCACCAGCACCTTGTCGCCGACTTTCAGCTTGTGCACGCCCGACCCGACCTCTTCCACGACGCCGATGAACTCGTGGCCGAAGGTGTGGCCGACCCGGGTGTCGGGCACCAGGCCGTGGTACAGGTGCAGGTCGGATCCGCAAATGCAGGCCCGGGTGACGCGCACGATGGCGTCGCCGGGGTGCTCGATGACGGGATCGGGCTTGTGCTCGGCGCGGACCCGGTATGGCCCACGGTAATTCATTGCCAGCATGGAGGCTCCTTCACAATTCGGTTGGTGACGGCTCGTGCGAGGACGAGCTGATGTGACACAAACTTATGTCAAACCGTCACGAATTGCGATAGGCGCACGGAAACGAACGCACCTTTCCAGCGATTTTATCTAATAAAATCAAGTAATTATGTGTGCTAGGCAATTAATTGATGCTGTTTATAGCTTTTTTTCATCGAATGTATTGCAAGCTTCGACCTGTCCGCTTTCCAGCCCACGCTGGAACCAGCGTACCCGCTGGGCCGAGCTGCCGTGGGTAAACGAATCTGGCACGACCACGCCGCGCGCCTGCTTTTGCAAGGCATCGTCGCCGATGGCGCTGGCCGCATTGAGGGCCGTCTCGATGTCGCCCTGCTCCAGGATTTTGGCGCGCTGGTTCGTGCGATTGGCCCACACGCCGGCGAAGCAATCGGCCTGCAGTTCCAGGCGCACCGACAAGGCATTGCCCTGGGTCTCGCTGGCGCGCTGCTGCGCTGCGTGCACTTTATTGGAGATGCCCAGCAGGTTCTGCACGTGGTGCCCGACCTCGTGCGCGATGACGTAGGCCTGGGCGAACTCGCCCTCGACGTTGAAGCGCTGCTGCATGGTGCGGAAAAAGCCCAGGTCGATATAGACCTTGCTGTCGGCTGGGCAGTAGAACGGGCCGGTCGCGCTCTGGCCGACGCCGCAGGCGGTGTTCGTGCGGCCGTCGAACAACACCAGCCGGGCCGGCGTGTACTGCGCGCCCTGCTCGCTGAACAGCTGGGCCCAGGCATCCTCGGTATAGGCGAGGGTGGTGCGCACGAAGCGGGTTTCGCGGTCGTCGGCGCGCTCGGCGCGCGGCTGCTCGACCTGTGCCTGCTGCTGTGGCGGCGCGCCGCCCGACAGCAGGCCGAGGATGGTGGCAGGCGAGACGCCAAGGAAATACGAAGCGACAAGGGCGACAACGATGGTGCCGATGCCGATCGAGCGGCCACCGAAGCCGAAGCCTCCACCGCCCCCGCCGCCATCGCCACGCCGGTCTTCTACATTGTCGCTTTCACGGTCGCCTTCCCAACGCATCGATGCTCCTTTTAGTTGCCGCCGCGGCGCAAGTTGCAGGTGTCGGCGCGCTCGCGCGCGTCCTTTCCGCGCAGGTCGTCCAGCGCGCCCAATCCGGCGCGCAGCTCGTCATGCAGCGCGCGCTCGCGGCGCTCGCGTGCGATCTCGCGCGCCATGCGGCTGCGCGGCACGTCGTCCAGTTCCAGGCTCGTCATGATTTCTCTCCCACTTTTAATTTTCCGGTCGATTTCCATCGCCTTCCGGTTGATCACATAATGCACCAAATCCGGCCCGCGCACGCATACATCCTGCGTGCGTGCGCGCACGGAGCGAACGCCGCGCCTGTGCCAGGCTGGCGCCATGAACTCATCCAACGCCAACGCCCTCCTCGCCCTCGGCAAAGCCCTGCGCCAGGCCGGTTACCGCTTCATGACCGTCACGCCCTCGACCCACCGCCGCATCAACAGCCGGCCCGGCAACGAGCGCGCGCACGACCTGCGCGGCGTGTTCGGCTGGAGCCGGCCGTTCGACCGTGATCTGCTGCCGGCGAGCGTGCTCGCGCTGATGGTCGATGCCGGCATGCTGGAAGAGAAAGAGGATGGATTGCGTTCACTGGTCCGGGTATCGACCCTCGACGACATGCTGCTGTTCCACTCGGCCTGGCCGACGCGCGACGACGACAGCGTGTTCTTCGGCCCCGACACCTACCGCTTCGTGACCGCCATGCGGCGCGGCTTCGCCTTCGTCGGCGCCGGGCCGGTGCGCGCGGTGGACATCGGCTGCGGCGGGGGCGCCGGCGCGCTCACGATCGCGCGCGCATTCCCGCACGCCGAGGTGATCGGCGCCGACATCAACCCGAAGGCGCTCGAGCTGGCGATGGTCAACGGCCGCCTGAACGGGGCGGCTAACTTCGCGCTCGCCCAAAGCGACCTGTTCGACGGCCTGCAGGGCGACTTCGACCTGGTGGTGTCGAACCCGCCCTTCGTGGTCGATCCCGACGAGCGCCGCTACCGCCATGGCGGCGGCGAACGCGGCGCCGAACTATCGCGCCGCATCGTCGAGCAAAGCCTGGGCCGCCTGCGCCGCGGCGGCAGCCTGATGCTCTACACCGGCGTGGCCCTGTCCGGCCCGGGCGACCACTTCCTGGAAAGCCTGCGCCCGACCCTGTCGGCGCAATGCGACACCTGGACCTATCAAGAGCTCGATCCCGACATCTTCGGCGGCCAGCTGGGCGAACCGGGCTATGAGGACGTGGAGCGGATCGCAGCAGTGTGGCTGCACGCGGTCAAGCGCTGAGGCTGGATTGACGGCTGGCTTGTGACCAGTTCGTATCCGATTTATGCCAGGCGAATAATCGACATCGAAACAGCCCGGAATGGCGGGCGAATGCTGGTACTCGCCATGACAAAGCATTACAATCTGGCAACTACTGCAAATACAGCGCGGATATCGCGCGCCCGCCATTCATGCACGCCACGCCTCCCCGCAAGCAAGCCTTGCTGCGTTTTCTCCTGTCGGTGTTCCTGGTCCTGGTGGTGGTGTTCAGCACCACCGAAGTCAAGCGCTATGGCGACTTCCTCGAATACGGCCTGACCACGGTCGCCGTCGCCGAACACGGCACGCCCTACATCGTGGCCAGCGACGTCGAGCGCATGATCGAACTCACGCCGCAGAACGAGGTCGAGTTCCGCGCCGTGCTCGGCACGATCCGCGACAGGATCAGCGCCGGCGAGCAAGTCCCGATCCCCGGCCTGCTGCTGTCCGAGCGTGGCCACTACATGTCGATCCACTTCGTCGGCTATTCGATGCTGACGGCGATCCCGTTCGTCATCCTCGACGGCATCGGCGTCAATCCGTGGAAGGCCTACCAGGTGATGAACTACCTGCCGGTGCTGGCGCTGGCCGCGGCCTGCTACCTGCTGCTCGGCTCGGCCCTGCGCGCCTGGGTCGGCATCATGCTGTTCGTGCTGTGCGGCGCGCTGCCCTACCTCAACTGGACCAGCCCGGAAGTGTTCACCATGGGCTCGCTCCTGGCGGGCCTGATCCTGTTCACCATCGGACGCCCGATCGCGGGCGCGATCCTGGTCGGCCTGGCTGCGACGCAAAATCCGCCGCTGGTGTCCTTCGGCCTGTTCGCACCCTTCATCCGCATGGGCTGGCTGATCGTCTCGGAAGACCTGGCGTGGCAAAGCGCGCTGCACCGTGTCGTCAACTGGCGCAATGCCGTCGCCTGCGCGCTGCAGATCGGGCTGTCGGTGGTGCCGATGCTGTTCAGCCTGTGGGAGTTCCACGAACCGAGCCTGATCGCCAAGTTCTCGACCGACCCGGCGCTGGTCACTCCAGGCCGCCTGGGCTCGTTCTTCTTCGACCCGAACCAGGGCGCCATCATCGCCTTCCCGACCGTCGCCCTGCTGCTGGCGTGGCTGCTGTGGCAGCGGCGTGCGCAGCGCCCGCTGTGGCACCTGGCCGCGACCTTCGGCCTGATGCTGGCGCTGGCGATTCCGGCGCTGTCCACCGTCAACTGGAATTCCGGCGCCTCGGGCCCGATGCGCTACGTGGTGTGGGGCGCCTCGCCGCTGCTGTACCTGGCGCTGGCCTGGCTGGCCCTGCAGCGGCGTTGGCCGCTGGCCCTGATCACGGCGGTGCTGGTGCTGCAGTTCGGCGCCATGTGGCACGCCAAACGCTACGGCTACACCGACTTCAGCCCGCTGGGCCAGTGGGTGCTCGAGACGGCGCCATCGTGGTACAACCCGGATCCGGAGATCTTCTACGAACGCACCAACCACCAGGACGGCTCGTTCAACGTGAACGGCGTGATCGCCTATCCGAACGCCGAACAGCCGCTCAAGACCTTGTACAACGTGCGCAATCCAACAGCGCATGAGACCCTGTGCGGGCCGGGACGCAAGCTCGACGAGCGCGACGTGGTGGTGATGGGCCAGGGCTGGCGCTATATCAACGGGTCCCCGGTGTGCGCGGCGGCGGGCGAATAGCGGCGGTATGGCTGTACGCGGTCAAGCGCTGAGCGCCGCCACCTCGGCGCAGCCCGGCGCGCGCGCCTCCCTCACCTCCCGCGCCTCCTCCTGCCAGCCATCGTCGGCGCCGTACAGCGTCAAGGGCCGCAGCACCGGCGCGGTGAAGCAGTAGCCCTGGCCGGCGACGTTGACCAGCCAGGGACAGTCGCCGCCACCGCCGAGGACCTTGCGCAGATTGACGACCTGCGCCCGCAGGTTGACGTCTTCCACCACCGTGTTCGGCCACACGGCCTGCATCAGCGCGCGCTTGCTCAGCACCTCGCCGGCGTGGGTGGCCAGCAGCACCAGCAGGTCGAAGGCCCGGCCTCCGATCGCGACCGCCTGCCCGCCGCGCCGCAGGCGCCGCGCCGCCGGCACCAGCTCGAAATCCAGGAACGCCAGCGTTTCGTATCCCGCCCTGCCTTTCATGTTCATGCTCATGTTCCGCTCCTTCGCACTCTCCCCGACGACGCCGGCATGGCGCCCTGGGCCGCCCGGCGACTTGTATTGATTTGTAACCGGGAGGCGTCATAATGGGAGGATAGCGGTCACATCCATCCTTCAGCAGGCCCGATCGGGGGTGAACGTCGCGCGAATCACCATCAATAACCATCTTTCAGGGATTTCATGGCAAGAACTACCGCCATCTTCACGCCGGGCATGCCGCGATGAGCGGCGCGCCGACGCCGCCCATCCGGGTGCTGCTGGTCGACGACCATCCGCTGATGCGGCGCGGGATCGCCGGCGTGCTCGAGGACGAACCGGACATCGCGATCGTGGCCGAGGCCGACGACGGCTTCAAGGCCCAGGAACGCTATTTCGACCTGCTGCCGGACGTGACCCTGATGGACCTGGCGATGCCGCGCTGCGGCGGCATCGAGGCGATCCGCGCGATCCGCGCCAGGGACCCGCAAGCCTGCATCATCGCTGTCACCACCTATGCCGGCGACGGCCAGGTGCAGCGCGCGCTCGAAGCCGGCGCCTCGGGCTATGTGCTCAAAAGTTCGCTGGGCACGGGCGTGGCCGATCTGGTGCGCGCGGCCCACGCCGGACGCCGGGTGCTGGCGCCGGACCTGGCCCAGCGCCTCACCCAGGCCAGGCCGGAACAACTGACCGCGCGCGAACGCGACGTGCTGGCCCTGGTCGCCCAGGGCCTTGGCAACCGCGAAGTGGCGCGCGAGCTCGGCATCGCCGAAGAGACGGTCAAGGGTTACCTGAGCAATGTGCTGCAAAAGCTGCAGGCCAGCGACCGCACGCACGCGGTGGTGATCGCACTGCGGCGCGGGATGCTCGACTGAGGCCGCGCCGTTTCAGTCCAGCGCCGTCAGCGCATCGACCTGCGCACGCGAGGGAATCCCCTCGCGTGCGCCCAGTCGCGCCACCGCGAAACTGGCCGCCGCGCAGGCGAAGCGCAGGCAGTCCGCCAGCTGCCGGCCCTCGAACAGCGCGGCCAGGAAGGCGCCGTTGAAGCAGTCGCCGGCGCCGGTGCTGTCGACCGCGTCCACCCGGAAGGCCGGCTGGGACGCCGCCTCGTCGCGGGTCGCCGCCAGTGCGCCGGCGGCGCCGCAGGTGATCACCATCAGCGCCGGACCATGCGCCAGCAGGCTGCGCAGATAGCCGGGCTCCGGCTCGCGGCCGAACAGGCGGCGGTAGGTCGCCGCATTCATGAACACCACGGCGGCTTGCCCCAGCAGGCGCTCGATGTCGCCGGCGCGCGGCGCCATCGCGGCTTCGACGTCGATGGCCACCACCGTGCCGGCCGCCCGCGCCAGGGCCAGTACGCCGGCGAACTCCCCGGGATCGTAGGGCATCGCATACAGCAGCGTGCTCGCCGCCAGCGCCTGTCCCAGGGCCGGCGCATCGAAGGGCGCGCCGGGCAGCGGCGCATAGACCAGCGCCTTCTCGCCGTTTGGCTCGAGCATGATCATGGCGCAGGCCGACGGCGCCCCCGCCACCGTGCGAACGTGGCCGGTCGCGACCCGGTGCCGCGCATAGGCGTCCAGCAGGAAGCGGCCATCGGCGTCGTCGCCGACCCGGCCGAAGGCTTGCGTGCTGCAGCCCAGGGTGGCGGCGGCGCAGCCGGCATTGGCGACCGTCCCCCCGGCGAAGCGGCCGAGCCGGCGCCCGAGCGCTTTTTCGTCGGCTGCCGGCGCGCGCTGCACGGCGAACACCAGATCGACGTTCGGGTCGCCATAGGCGAGCAGGCGGAACGGGCGGCCCAGGTCGAGCCCCGCGCCGTCCAGCACCCGCGCCAGGGCGGTATCTCGCATGCCGGTCATCGCGCCGGCCCCGCGTCGAACACCAGGAAGCGGGTCGGCCCCCCGTCGAAGTTGTTGTCCGAGGCGAGCACCAGCGAGCGGCGCCCGCCCGCCAGCGCCGGGCCCCAGGCCATCGCCTCGTAGTTGGCGGCCCAGCCCGCAGGCAGGCTGGCGCTGTCGAACAGCAAGCGCTTCACGGCCGCCCTTGGCTGGCGCGCAAGGCCGGCCAGAGGCGCGTCAGGGTCGAGCGCCTCTGCCTGCGCCAGGTCGACCTCGTACAGCCGCACCGCGAACTCGAAGCGCTTGCCGGCGAGCTGCCGTCCGGCGCGCTCGATCGCCAGCAGGCGCCGCGGACCGAGGGCGAGGATCTCGGAGATGCCGTTATCGACGAAGCCTCCCTCGAAGGCCGGGGCCGGCGCCGGGTCCAGCGGATAGGCATACTGGGCCACGATCCGGCCATCGCGTTCCACCAGGCTGATGCGGCTCAGCGCGCCCTGGCCCGGCGCCGGCGCCGGACCGTCCTGGATTGGCGGCGCCTCCATCGCCAGCCACAGCCTGGCGCCGTCATGCGAAAAGCTCATCCCCTCCATCCCGAGGTTGCTGCGGCCACCGCACGCGCAGTCGGGCCGGATCTGCAGCGCCGCCAGATAAGGCAGCTCGCCCGCATGGCGGCCATCGAAGCCGGCGCGGCGCACGAAGGACGGTACTCCGGCCGCGCGGTCCCCTTCGCTGGCATACCAGATGCCGCCGCCGCGCGGGTCGATGCGCAGGGCTTCGACGTCGGCGGAGACGCCAGGCTGGCCCCAGGCCGGATACGGTTCGCCGTCGGCCTGGCGCAGCACCACGGTGCGCGTGACCTCGACCGGCCCCACCGCGCCGCCGTCCAGGTCGATGCGGGCGGCGTAGATGCGCGCCGGCCCGTGCGCGCCGCGGTCGTCGCTGGCCAGCAGCCACTCGCCGCTGGCGGCGTCGTAATCGATGCCCGAGATACCGCCGACCAGCGTCGCGTCGACGCGCAGGTCGGGCGCCAGCTGTTGCATGCCGACCAGGCGCAAGTCGCTGACCGTAATGAGCGTGACAGCGGACGGCACGCCCGCGCAGCCGGCCAGCAGGGCCAGTACGGCAATGAGGTAGCGCCGGCTCATGGCAGCCTCCCGATCGCCTGCGCCACCAGCGCCAGCAAGGCGTCGTTGTCGACCGAGGTCATGACGCGCGCATTGGCCGGGCCGGGGGCGTCCCCACGCTCTTCGAACCAGGCCTGGGCGTGGCCGGCGCTGGGGCCGTCGCGCCAGTCGACCTGCACGTGGCAATCCTCGGCGCCGAACAGTTCGGGCCGCGCCAGCCAGGCCACCGGGCAGGCGTCATGCAGCAGCGGATCGAGCAAGGCATAGGCGGCGAGCATTTCGCCCGCCGCCTGGCCGCAGGCATTGGTGGCCCGGGCGAAGCCGGCGATCCAGTCCGGATGCATCACGGCCTGGCCAGTGACGTCGAGCGGGAACAGCAGCAGCTCGGCGCCGGCGTCCAGGACCATGCGCGCGGCTGTCGGATCGGCATGAAAGTTGAACTCGGCGGCCGGCGTGATATTGCCCGGCACCCGCAGCGCGCCGCCCATGACCAGCACCCGGCGCGCCCGCGCCAGGCTGCCCGGCGCCAGCATTTCGCACAGTGCGAGGTTGGTGAGCGGGCCGATGGCGACCAGGTCGATGCTGCGCGCCGGCGCCTCGGCCAGCAGCTGCGCCAGGTGCGTCGCGGCATGTCCCGGCGCCACCGACCCACGTGCAGGCAGCTCGACGCCGCCCAGGCCGTCGGCGCCGTGCACCAGGTTGCAGCGCGCTCCGGCATAGCCGAACGGCCGCGCGGCGCCGGCATACACCGGTACCGCGGCCTGGCCGGCCAGGTCGAGCACGCGACGCGCATTGCGTGCGGTGACGTCGACCGGGCGGTTGCCGGCCACCGCCGTCACCGCCAGCAGTTCGATCCCGGGCAGGCCGGCCGCCAGCAGCAGGGCCAGGGCGTCGTCGATCCCCGGATCGCAGTCGATGATGACGTGCCTGCTCATGCGGCGCCCTCCAGGAAGGCCGCGATCGCGGCGCGATCCGGCTGCGCCGCCTGCACGCCGCGCGCGCCGCAGCACAGCGCGGCGGCGGCATTGGCCGCCGCCAGGGCCTGCATCACCGGCTGCCCTTCGGCGCAGGCGGCCGCGAACACGCCGGCGAAGGTGTCGCCGGCGCCGGTGGTGTCGATCACCTCGACCGCGTGGCCGTTCAGCGTGCGCACGTTACCGTCCGGCGCCGCCAGCAGCGCCCCGTGCGCGCCGAGTGTGAGCAGCACCTCGCAGCCGGCGGCGCGGGCCAGCGCCGGCGCGCGCGTGGCGGGCGCGCCTGGAGCCACCCCGAAAGCGTCGGCCAGGCCGTTCAACTCGATGCGGTTGGCGATCACGATGTCGACCGCCGCCAGGTCGGGCCGCAGGCCGGCCGGCATCGGCGCGGCATTGAGCATCACCCGGCAGCCCAGGGCGCGCGCTCGGCGCGCCAGGCGCAGCGAGTCCTCGACCGGCACCTCGAGCTGCAGCAACAGCACACGCGCCTGCGCCAGGTCGGCGTCGCGCACGTCGTCCGCGCAGGCCGCGCCGTTGGCGCCCGGCGCGACCACGATGCGGTTCTCGCCGTAGGCGTCGATCGTGATCAGCGCGCTGCCGGTGGCCTGGCCCGGCGCGCGCCGCACGCCCTCCAGGCCGACGCCCGCCTGCGCCAGCCCGGCCAGCGCCGTCGCCGTCGCCGCCAGTTCATCGTCGCCCACCGCGCCGAACAGCGCCACCTGCGCGCCATGACGGCGCGCCGCGTGCGCCTGGTTGGCGCCCTTGCCGCCGCCGCCCATCAACAACGCCCCGCCCAGCACCGTTTCTCCGGCGGCCGGCGCATGTTCCACCCGCACGCTCAGGTCCAGGTTGACGGATCCGAATACGATCACCATGGTTTTCCCTGCTCCCTCAAGTCAATCGGCGATTGCGCCAGGCCAGGCCGGCCAGGCCGGCGGATAGCGCCTCCAGCCCATAGGCGGCGTTGACTGCGCAAAACTCCGCCAGCATATCCTGCGGCAGGGCGGCGCGTCCATGCATGGCGCCCGCGATCGCGCCCGCCATGGTGGCGATCGAGTCGGTGTCGTTGCCGCAGGATGCCGCCAGCGCGATGGTGCGCAGCGGATCGGCGTCGGCATAGGCCAGGATCGCCAGCGCGCTCGGCACCGATTCGGCGGCCAGCACCGAGTTGCCGACCTCGCCCTCGAGCCGCTCCAGGAACCCACGGTCGTCGCCCCTGGCGCGGGCCACCCGCGCGATGTCGAGCGCCATGCGGGTGCGCGCCAGGAAATTTGGGCCGGCCGCCAGCCGCGCGTGCCGGCGCGCCAGCGTTTCGCCATGGGCGCCACCGGCCAGCGCGGCCTCGATCACCTCGGACAGCACGGCGCCATCGACCGCCGCTGCGGTGGCGGCCGCGATCGCGCAGGCGGCCGAGACGGCGACCTCGGTGTCGTGCGACGGCAGGCAGGTGGCCAGCGCCTGGCCGCAGGCCGCCAGCGGATCGCCCGGATGCAGCAGGCCGGCCGGCGCCACCCGCATCGCGGCGCCGTTGGTGGTGCCGACGGTCGTCATCTTGCGGCGCGAACCACCGATCGTGCCCACCGCCCCGGTGTCGCGGCCTTCGCGCAGGGCTTGCACGATGCCGGCGGTGCTGGGACCCATGAAACCGGCCTTGGGACTGTGCGCGGCCCAGTCGAGCAGGCAGGCGATCCAGCCCGCTTCGTCGAGGGCGCCGCCGGCACGCAGCAGGGCCTGGGCCAGGTAGTACATCTGGCTGGCGTCGTCGGTGACCTCGGCGCGCAGGCCGCCATTGGCGCCGGCGAAGGTGTCGGGCGGCGGATCCACGAAGCGCGCGACCAGGCCGCCATGGGCGGCGAAGATCTCGGAGATGGTCCATTGCTCGGTCGGCGCGCCGAGGGCGTCGCCCATGCCGGCCAGCGCCAGCGAGGCGAAGATCCGGTCTTGCAGTCGTTCGGGTGTCACGCGTGGGTTCTCTTTCATGAAAGTGGTTGCTTGCGGCGCCGGCACCATCCCGGCAAGGCCAGCGCGGCGATCGTGAGCGCCGGTGGCAGCATCGCCAGCAGTTGCGGCGCCACCTCGAGCGCGCCGAGGCGGGTGGCGACGACGCCGGCCGCACCGAACAGCAAGGCGGCGCCGCAGGTGCCGGCCAGGCTGCGCTGGCCGACGAACACGGCGGCCAGCGCCAGGAAGCCGCGCCCGGCGCTCATATCGGCCTGGAACAGGGTCAGGTAGCCCATGCTCAGGTAGACGCCGCCCACGCCCGCCAGCAGACCGCTGCCCAGCAGCGCCATGTAGTGCATGCGGCGCACCGGAATGCCGGCGGCGTGGGCCGCAGCCGGGTTTTCACCGGCCGCGCGCAGCCAGGCGCCCAGGCGCGTATGGCACAGGAACAGCCAGGCGGCGCCGGCCAGCAGCGGCGCGCCCAGCATCAGCACGTGGTGGCCGCGCCCGCCCTCGCCATTGAGCAGCAGGTCGAGCAGCGGCCAGCCGGCCAGGCCGGGAATGCGCAGCGACGGCAATGCAGGGGTGGCAAATGCCGCGGTCGAGCCCTTGTCGCCCACCAGTTCGGCCAGCAGGAACACGGTGAGGCCGGCCGCCAGCAGGTTGAGGGCGATGCCGGCAACGATCAGGTCGGCCCCGCATTCCAGGTGCAGCACCGCCAGCACCGCCGCCAGCAGCAGCGCCGCCAGCAGGCCGGCCAGCAGGCCCCACCACGGCAGCAGCATCGGCGGCAGGCCGGGCGGCGGGTGGATAGCGGCGATCACGCCAGTAAAGGCGGCCACCAGCATCAGCCCTTCCAGCGCGACGTTGATCTTGCCGCCCAGTTCGGACAGCAGGCCGCCCAATGCCGCGTACAGGATCGGGGTGGCCGCGCGCAGTAGCGCGAGCAGCGCCAGTACGGCGAGTTCAGGTGTCATGGCGCCTCCCGCGGCCTGGCCGCCACGGCCAGCGTTCGGCCATCACTAGCACGATCACCAGCGCCTGCAGCACCAGCGCGATCTCGCGCGAGACGTCGGTGCCGCGCTCCATGGCCTGGCCGCCGGCGCGCAACCAGGCATAGAAGAAGGCAGCGCCCAGGATCGCGCGCGGCTGGTGGCGCGCCAACAGGGCCACCAGCAAACCCTCGAAGCCCAGGCCCGGCGCCAGGTCGACCGGCAAGCGCTTGAGCACGGCGTGGCCGATATGAAAGCCCGCCAGCCCGGCCAGCATGCCGCCGAGCGCCATCGATAGCACCGTCGCGCGCCCCACGGGTAATCCCGCCTGCAGGGCGAAGGCCGGGGCGGCGCCGGTGACGCGGATCTCGTAGCCCAGGGTCGTGCGGCCCAGCAGCAGCGCCACGGCCGCCACCACCAGTGGTGCCGCCAGCAGCATCCAGCTCACGCCGGTATGCGCGATCAACGGCGTCAATGCCGCCTCGGGCGGGAGGAAAGGCGTGGCCGGAAAGCCGGCGCCGGGATCGCGCAGCCAGCGCGTGATCGCCAGCCGGTAGAACTCGATCGCGACCAGGTTGAGCATCAGGCTGACCACCATCTCGTTGGCGCCGCAGCGCCATTTGAGCACACCGGTGACGCCGCCCCAGGCGCCGCCGGCCAGCATCGCCGCGCCGCAGGCCAGCGGCAGCGCCAGCCAGGCCGGCCCAGGCCAGCACAGCGCGGCGACGCTCGCGGCCAGCGCACCAAGGAATAGCTGGCCGTCGGCGCCCAGCGCGAACTGGCGCGCCCGGAACGGGATCGCGACCGCCAGGCCGAGCAGCGTCAGGTTGACCGTGTCTTCCAGCACCGTGCCGAAGCGCACCAGCCGGTGCCAGTGCCAGCCGCCGTCGGGCGCCTGGCGCAATTCCGGCAAGGCGCCGGTAAGCAGGATCAGCCAGGCGCGCAGCGGCTCGTCGCTGACGCAGGCGATCAGCAGCAGGCCGGCCAGCAGCGCGACGCATACCGCCCCGACAGTGCGACGCGATTGCGACGGCAGGAGGAAGTCGGCAATCCGTTTCATGCGGCCTCCGGGGCGAATGGGGCGAATGGGGAGTCCATGCAGGCGGCGGCATCCGGCTGGCGCTGGGCGCCGGTCATGTAAGCGCCCAGCGACGGCGGATCCTGCTCATGGCCGCGGAAATGGCCGACGATGCGGCCACGGAACATCACCGCGATGCGGTCCGACAGTTCGAGGATCTCGTCGAGGTCGGCCGACACCAGCACGATTGCCGCGCCGCCGTCGCGCAGGGCCAGCAAGCGTTCGCGCAGGAAGCGCGCGGCGCCGATGTCGACGCCGCGGGTCGGCTGGCAGGCCACCAGCACGCGCGGCTGCGTCGCCAGCGCGCGCGCCAGCACGATCTTCTGCATATTGCCGCCCGAGAGCGCGCCGATCGGCTGCCCCGGTCCCGCCGCCGCAACCCGGTAATCGGCGATCATGGCGCGCGCCGCGGCATCGATCGCAGCGCGCCGCAGCCAGCCATGGCGCGACAACGGCGCCCTGCGATAGGTCGAGGCGATCGCGTTCTCGGCGATGCTCAGGGTCGGCGCCACGCCATCTCGCAGGCGGTCTTCCGGCACCAGCGCGGCCCCATGCAGCGCCGCCAGCGTGCGCGCCAGCAGGCCCTGGCCATTGCCCTCGACTCCGGCGATGCCAAGGATCTCGCCGGCCGCGACGTCGAGATCGACGCCGTCCAGACATTCGGCGCTGCCGCTGGCGTGCGCCAGACCGCGTACCCGCAACAGCACCGCGCCGCGCACTGCCGGCGCCGGACGCGCCGCCGGCGGCAGCGGACGGCCGACGATCTGCGCGGCCAGGCCGGCGGCGCTGGCATCCTGCGAACGGCCGCCGCCCACCACCCGTCCGCCGCGCAGCACGGTATAGCGGTCGGCCACTTCCAGCACGTCGGCGATCTTGTGGGTGATCAGCAGGACGCTCATGCCGGCGTCGGCCAGCGCGCGCAGCGCACCGTAGAGCGAGGCCGCTTCATGGGGACTGAGCACCGCGCCCGGTTCGTCCAGCAACAGCAGGTCGGCGCCGCGGTACAGGGCCTTGAGGATTTCGACGCGCTGCTGTCCACCCAGCGACAGGGTCGAGGCCAGCGCCATTGGATCGGCCGCCAGGCCATAGCGCTGCGCCAGCGCCTCGACCGCGCGCGCCGCCGCGCCGTGGCGCAGCCATCCCCAGCGGCTCGGCTCCGCGCCCAGCACCACATTGCGCGCCACCGAGAACGACGGCACCAGCTGCACGTGCTGCGGCACCAGGCCGATGCCGGCCGCGATGGCGTCGGCCGGCGCATCCAGGCGCGCCGCGCGGCCGTCGAGCAGGAGCGTGCCCGCCGTCGGCTGCTCCAGCCCGTACAACATCTTGACCAGGGTCGACTTGCCGGCGCCATTCTCGCCGATCAGCGCGTGGATCTCGCCGCGCGCGACGCGCAGGTCGATCGCATCGTTGGCCAGCACGCCGTTCGCATAGCGCTTGCCGATCCCGCGCAATTCCAGCCGCGCCGCCGGGCCGCTCATGGCGCATCGCCAGTAAAGGCGCTGGGCACGCGCAAGCGGCCGGCGACGATGGCGGCGCGCTGCCGTTCGAGCTGCGCCGCCAGCGCCGGCGGCAGCGCATCCATGACCTTCGACCCCGGCGCCAGGCGCACACCGCCCTCGGCCAGTCCGAGCGACTCCAGGCTGCCATACGGCAGCCTGCCGTCCAGCGCCAGCCCCAGCGCGCGCACCAGGCCGACGTCGACTTCCTTCATCACCGAGGTGACGATGGCGGCCGCGCGCGCCGGCTGCCGCTCGCGGTACAGCGCGGCCTGGTCGAGGTCGACGCCGATCGCGTAGCGCCCTGCTTCCTCGGCCGCCTCGTTCACGCCCTGGCCGGTGGCCCCGGCCGCGTGGAACACGATGCCGGCGCCGCGCGCGTACTGCAGGCGGGCGATCTCCTTGCCGGCGGCCGGATCGGAAAACGCGTTCGCATACTGCACCTGCACGGCGATGCCGGGAGCCGCCGCGCGGGCGCCCGCCGTGAAACCGACGATGAAATCCTCGATCACCGGCAACTGCATCCCGCCGACCACGCCCAGACCGGCGCCGGGCTGGTCGCGGACCAGGCCGGCCGCCAGAAAGCCGGCGAGATAAGCGCCCTCGTTCTGGCGAAAGCGCATCGAATACACGTTCGGACAGGCGCAGCGCGCATGGTCGACGCTGGCGTCGAACAGGATGAAGCGCAGCGCCGGATAGCGCCGCGCCAGGTCTTCGATCGCCGGCGCCATGGTGAAGGTGCCGGCCACGATCACGTCGTGCTCTCCGCTGTCGGCCAGGTCGGCCAGCGCGGCCTGCCAGCGGGTCGGGTCGACGCCGCCCTCCACTACCCGCGCGCGCAGCGGCAGGCTGGCCGCGGCCTGGCGCACGCCGCGCGCGGCGGCGTCGAAGAACGACTTGTCGCCCAGCGTGCCGTTGACGAACAGGGCCACGCGCAGACGCGCATCGCCGGCGGCCGGCTGGCCGAGGCGATGCGCGAGCGCGTTCAGGCCGGCCAGGCAGGCGAGCAGCAGCAGCGCCCTCGCCGCCATGGCCGCCAGCCGCCTGCAAACTGCGCGCAGTCCTGTCATCGGGCCGGGCTCAGAAGCGACCGCGCAGGGTCAGGTACATCGCGCGCGGGCTGCCCAGGAAGTAGCGGCCCGAGGTCAGGGGATTGGAGGTGGTCAGCTCCGAACCCAGGCCGCCCAGGTAGCGCTTGTCGAACAGGTTGTCGACGTTGAACGACAGTTCGGCATTGCGCAGCCAGGCCAGGCCGAGCTGCGGCGAATAACGCGCCGACAGCCCCACCAGCGTATAGGCCGGCATGTACTCGCGCGGATAGAAGACCGGGCCGCCGTTGTTGAGGGTGTTGCGCACGTCGCCGTAGGTGCCGGCCGCCTCGCCCGTGTACTTGGCGTTGGCCGCCAGGCGCCAGGCGCCCGCCGGTTTCCAGACCGCCTCGACGAACGCCGTATGTTTGGCGGCGCCCAGCACCGGGTCGCCGGCGCGGATGCCTTCGAACGGGGTGTCGTCGGCGTATTTGGCCCGGTTGTGGGCATAGTTCGCGTATAGCTCGTAGCGCGTGCCGGCCAGGCGCCCGCTCAGTTCCACGCCGCGCGAGCTGATCCCGCCCTGGTTGATGAAGCTGGTGGTGGCGTCGCGCTCGAAGATGTCGCCGTTCGGATTGCCGTTCTGGGTCGAGATGCGGTCGCGGAAGTCGATATCGTAGACGGTGATGGCGAAGCCGGCGCCGTCCTTCTGCCAGCGCAGGCCGATGTCCTTGTTGACCGATGTCTCCGGCTCGATGCCTTTTTTCGCATCGATCGCCGCCGAGCCTTCGAATACCGAATCGGGGATCGCGCTGAAATTCTTCGAGCCGCTGGCAAACACTTCCAGCTCGTCGCTGATGCGGTACAGGGCCGCCAGCTTCGGCAGCAGGCCCGAGGACACCTCCAGCGAACGCTCGCCGGCGAATTCGACCGCTGAATTGTACGAGGCGCGGAAGCGCTGGTAAGTGGCGCCGACGTCGAGTTCGAGGCGGCCGTCCAGCAGCGTCATCTTGTCCTGGATGTAGGCCATCGCCGTGTTCTGGGTGTAGTGGCGGTCCTGGGTGATCGAATACAGGTCGCCCTCGTCGTAGGCCGAGCCGACGGTCGGGTCGCTGGCGCCGAACCAGTTGCGGATCTTCTTGCGGCGGGTGTGCTCGTACCAGCCGCCCAGGCGCAGGCGGTGGCCGTCGGCGATGGTGTACGACACTTCGCCCAGCGCGCCACGGCGGTTGATGCTGTTGTCGCTGCGGCGGGTGGTGGCTTCGCGCTCGCCCCAGGCGTCCTGCGGGTTCATCGCATAGTTGGCGGCCGCCGGGCAGCCGGCCGCGCGCAGCGAGGCGGCCGTCACGCCCGCCGGCAGGGTGCCGGCCGCGACCGGGATCAGGGCGCCGCCGGCGTCGCGCCGGTACTGGTTGGCATAGCATTCCTGGACGGTGGCGGTCGGACGGCCACCGGGCGCGACGGCGCTGAACACCTTGCCGTTGGCCGGCAGCGCGCGGTACGGCACGTAGAACCAGCCATTGCCCTCCTGGGTGTGGATATAGGGCTTGAGGACCAACTTGCCGTTGCCGCCGAAGCGCTGGGTCCAGTCGACGTGCGCCAGGATGTCCTTGCTGTTGATGCCGCGCGTGCTGCGGTTGTTCTGGTCGATGGCCGGATTGCCGGTCCAGCGGTCGAGCAGGCCGTCGGTGTCGGGGTCGATCTCGAACACCGCCTTGTAGCCGGTGCCGACCACCGAGCGCAGGGCCACGGCGTCGTAGTCGTTGTCATGGAAATCGTTGGAGCTGACGGTGGCGCGCAGGCTGGAGCCGCCGCCCAGGTCCTGCATCACGCGCACGCTGGCGTTGCGGCGGTGGTTGGCGCCGGATTCCTCGCCCGGCCAGGTATTCACGCTCGACTGCGACAGGCTGAGATAGGCGCTGGTGCCGGCCGCCGACTTGCCGGTCTCGATGCGCGCGTAGCCGCGCTTGTAGCCGTAGTTGCCGCCAGTGAGTTCGATCTCGGCGCCGGCTTCCTTGCCCGGATCGCGCGTCTGGAAATTGATATAGCCGCCCAGCGCCTGGTCGGACGGGGTGCCGAGATCGCCCGCGGTCTGGCTGGCGTCGATGCGCACCAGGTTGGCGCTGTCCAGCAGGCGCGTGGGCATGGTGCCGCCGTTCGACAGCGTGGAACCGTTCGGGACGCCGTCCACCGAGATGCCGATCTGCTCCTTGTTCAGGCCGCGCATGCCGAGGCGCATCGAGAACGAACCGGTGAGCGCGTCGCTCGAACCCACCTGCAGGCCGGGTACCCGGGCCAGCAGCTTGAGCGGATCCAGGCCAGCCGGCTGGGCCTGGATGGTTTCGACGTCGATCACGCTGTTGGCGCGCGTCTCGCCCTTGCCCAGCAGCTTGCCGGTGACTTCGACCAGCGTCACCGGCGACTGGGCCGTCGTCTCCGCCTGCGCCTCCTGCGCCATCGCGCTATTCCACTGCAGCAGCGCGAGTGATACCGCTGCCGATAAGCCCACATGCTTGTACACGATTATTCCCCTTGTTTTTGGATGACCGAAGCGGCTGCGCCGCGCAATGCTCTCCTGGTCCCGCTTATCTTTATTTTCGAGAAAGAATACACTGGTACGTACCACTACTCAACAAGGTTTTTGTGAAATGGGCAAATAAATCGCATGACGCAACAGGAGGAAAAAATAGTGCCGGATCGGGGTCGCTCGTCATCAGCACGTCACAATTGGTACGTACCTATAATTGAATAAAGCAAAGGCGTCGCCGGGCGCCCGAGGGTGGCGCGTGGTACGATGCCGGGTTCGAAAAAGGTAGAACAATGGGACAAGCAATCGACGACAAGCGCGGCGCCGGCGACGCGCCGCTGTACCGGCAGCTGGCGGCCACCCTGCAGCAGGAGCTGGAGAGCGGCCGCTACCCGGCCAATGCGCCGCTGCCGGCCGAACGCGAACTGGCGGCCACGTTCAATATGAGCCGCGACACGGTGCGCAAGGCAATCCGCCTGCTCGAGGAGCAAGGCGTGGTGTACAGCGACCATGGCCGCGGCACCTTCGCCGCGCCCGAAGCGGTGCGCCAGATGTCGCGCTTCCTCGACAGCTTCAGCGACGACGCCCTCAAGCGCGGCGGCATTCCCGGGCAGCGCATCCTGGCGCTGGAGCCGGTGACGGCGGACATGGCGCTGGCAAGCCTGCTGCAGATCGAGGCTGGCGCCCCGCTGGTGCGCCTGCGCCGCCTGCGCCTGCTGAACGGGACGGCGGTCGGCCTCCAGGATTCCTTCCTCAACCTGCCGGAAGGGGCCTTCCTGCGCCGCCAGCAACTCGAGGCCAAGGGTTCGCTTTATCGCCTGCTGGTCGAAGACCTGGGCGTGCGCCCGTCGGAATGCCTGGAGAGCCTGAGCGCGGTGACGGCGCAGACGGAAGAAAGCGCCCTGCTCGGCGTGGTGGAGGGCAGTCCGCTGCTGGCCTGCGAACGCATCACCCTGTCGGACCGGCGCCAGCCGATCGAGTACTGCGAGATGCGCTACGTGCCGAGCTATCGCTACAAGACGCGGATCAACAAATGGAGCCTGGGCTGACGCATCGAAGCCCAGGCAGGTGAGCCGCTATCGGCGCGGCTCGGCGAACACCGGATAGGTCCACTGCGCGCGATCCAGGTACGGCGAGCGCGCCAGCCACCAGCGCAGGCGCGCCTGCGGATCGGCCGCCAATGCGGCATCCTGGGCCAGCGCGGCCTGGAACTGCACGCGAAGTTCCGGGCTGGCTTCCATCATGCGGTCGGCCAATGGCGCCAGCAGGTGGCGCGCCATCCGCGATTCCAGCGGCAGCGCCGCGTCGTAGCGGCCGTGGGCCAGGAAGGAATCGTCGCTTTCCGGTTCCAGCAAGGCGGCGGCCAGCAGGTGGAAAGGCTGGTCCGCAGGGATCCGCACCGACCCCGCCGGCAAGCTCACTTCCCTGATCGTGCGGCGCATCCCGGCGCGCTCCCTGCCCGACACCATCTGCACCGCTTCGAGCGTGATGGAGCGCGGCGCGTCCAGCACTTCCATGCGGATGCCGTGCGTGCGCAACGCCGCGATCAGGTCCTGGTCGTGCGCTCCGATCCACCAGGCGCGCGGCAGGCTGACCTCTTTCATCGACCGGACGCCGAACACCGGCATGGCGATCGTCGCCGGCTCGCCGGTCCAGCGCAGCTCCCTGGCGCCCGATGCCGGCGACGCATAGGAGTCGTAGCGGATACCCTTGAACTGCCGGGTCGCGAGCGGCGCCACTTCGCGCTCCCAGCGCACCATCAGCCTATCCGGTCGCGCCGCGCGGTCCTGCGCCTTGGCCCCGGCGATGCGCGCGCCTTCGCGCCCGACCGTCTTCAGGGATTGCTCGAGGAAGACGTAGGTGCCGAGCACGCGGCGCTTGTACGGCTTCATGGTGTGGTTCTCGACCAGCACCGTCGGGATGCCGACGAAGTCGCCGTAGCCGGTCGAGTAGCGCGGACCTTCGGCGCTGATGCGCAGGCCCCGCTCGGGCGTGTTCTCGTCGACCCAGCTCGGGTAGACGGCCGGCACGTGGCCCTGGCTGGCCAGCGCGGCATCGACGTCGCCCGTGTAGGTGGTCATCAGCCAATCGGCCGTCGCGCGCGAGCGCGCATAGGTGCCCCAGCCGGGGAAGGCATACGTGACGTCGTACTGGTAGTCGATGCCGTCGCTGACGTGCAGGTCGACGTAGAGGGCGGGATCGAATTGCTGCAGCAGCTTGACGACGGCGGCGATCTCGGGCGACTGCAGGCGCGCGTAATCGCGGTTCAGATCCAGTCCCTGGGCGCTGGTGCGGCTGCCCTTCGTGTGCGGGCCGCGCTGGTGCGGCCGGCCGAGCGCACTCGCGTTTTCGTGGGCATCCACGTTCAGGATCGGGATGAAGACCAGGTCGACCTTGTCCAGCAAGTCGTCGCGTCCGCGCACGGCGATATCGCGCAGCAGCATCAGGCCCGCATCCTTGCCGTCGATCTCGCCGGCGTGGATGCCTGCCTGCACCATCACCACCGGCTTGCCCGTGCCAGGTTTTTTGGCGTGCACGTAGAACAGCTCGCGGCCTTGGTAGCTCTTGCCGAAACCATGCAGGGATATCAGGTCGGATGCGGCGTCCAGCGCGCGCAGGTAGGTCATGGTGTCGGCATATGACGGCGACTCGCGGAAATCCGATTTCTCGGCCACCGTGGCCCAGCGGTTGCCGGCAGGCACGATCAGGCGCTCGCTCTTGCCGTTCCAGGCTGGCGCGGCGGGAAGCACGTCGAGGGGCGCTGCGGCAAATGCGGCTGTACAGGTGAAGAGGAAAAGAAGCGAGATGGCTGGACGTCGGAAATTCTTGAGCAAAACGGTACCTTCATGCAGGGTGAGCGATGACGGCAAGATGCCGCCGCTATTGATAATGATAGATCAATATCGAACAATCTGCAGTGAAGTCCCGAAATGAAAAAAGCCACCTTGCGGTGGCTTTTTTCATGCTGCTTGGCGGAGAGGGTGGGATTCGAACCCACGGTACGGTCGCCCGTACGCCTGATTTCGAGTCAGGTACATTCGACCACTCTGCCACCTCTCCTGAATCGGTGTTGCGTGGTCGCGTAAGCGAGGCCGCATTATAGCGGACGCCTAATGTAAACTGCAAGGCACACGTGCCAGGTAAATTTTTACGCCGGCGGACCGTTCAGCCGCAAACTCCAGTCCTCGACCTGCCCGCTCGCCAGGCGCCGCTCGAAGGTCGTGCGCCAGCGCGGCACCAGGGGCTCCAGCGTCGACGCAGCCAGCCACTCGTCGCGCAAGCCAGGCGCCTGGACATCGTCCGGGAACATGGCCGCGATCGCGCGCGCCAGCGGCCAGTCGGGACATGGCCGGTCGACCAGTTCGAACGCATCGCCCGCCGCCAGCCAGCCTTCGCGCAGCACGCGATAATACCAGCCCGTGTAGCCGCTGGCCTGCAGCGCCAGCGCCGCATCGCGCCGCCCGAAACGCAGGTTCACGCGAAAGCACGGCTGCCGCCCCTGCGACACCTGCACCAGCGTTTCACCGACGCGGAACACGTCACCCACGTGCACCTCGCGTTCGCTCATGCCGGTCGTGGATACGTTCTCGCCAAAGGCGCCGGCGGCATACGGCACCGGGCTGTCCGGATACCAGTCGCGCCAGTGCGGGTAATGCTCGGCGGCGTAATGGTGCAGCGCTTTCTCGGGACCGCCGTGGTAGACGCGATCTCCCTGCTCGTCGCCTTCGAGGCCGTTCAATCCCAGCCACAAGGCGCCCTGGCGCGCCTGCTTGCCGATGCCGCTCAAGACCTCGGGTGTGCCGGCCGCATTGATTGGACGCGCATGGCCGGTCAGCAGCGCGTCGATCGGGCTCGCTTGAAATGAACTCATGGTTTTCCTCGTCAGGCGAAGATGGCCCAGTTGCGCTGCTGGATGACAGGATCGGTCGGCTCGTGCTCCGCGCAATCGATGCGCAGGAAGGAAATCGGCAGCGGCGCGCCCACCAGCGCGCAGTGGTGCGGCACCTCGGCGCCCGGGTATTTATTGGCCTCGAAGTGGCGGCACGACAGGCAGGCGCGCAGTTCGGGAAAGCGGTCGGTCTTCTGCAGTTCGGCGATCAGCTTGAACAGGCCGGTGAGCATCTGCACCTGCTGGCTTGACGCCAGCCGCGACGCAGCATTGTCGGCGAACGACAGCGCGTGGCCCAGGCGCTCGGCCACCCGCTCGCCGTCGGGCGTGAGGTGCAGCGCGGTGGCGCGGCCATCGTCCTCGGCGCGCGCCTTGCGCACCAGGCCCTTGCCCACCAGCGCGGCGACCGAATCGCTGGCGCTGGCCGCCGAGATCGACAACTGCTTGGCCAGCCACGACAGGCGCACGCCGCGCGTGCGGTGCTGCAGCAGATGCAGTATCTCGGCCTGGGCCGGATTGAGGCCTTCGCTGGTCGAGACTTCCCACATGCCGGCACGCAGCACGGTCGCGATGCGGCCGATGGCGGTGACGATGCGGGCGGAGACGTCGGGCGTGCTGTCCCAGGGGGTTTCGGGTTGGATGTCCATGTGCTTCAGGATAGCAAAGCACGCGGGTTTGTCAAGGAGTCCTAATTAGAGATTCACCCCGTGCAGCAGATCCAGGCGCCGCACGAAGTCGCGCAGCACGATCCGGTACAGTTCGTCGCCCAGCACGCTGTCCTCGGCGCCGGCATCGATGTTCGGATTGTCGTTCACCTCGATCACCACCGGCCCGCGCGGCGTCATCTTCATGTCCACGCCATACAGGCCGTCGCCGATCAGGTTGGCCGCCCGCAACGCGTAGTCCAGCAACTCGGGCGGCGCCTCGCCCAGCGGCACGGCGGCCGCCATGCCGAATTCAGCCTTGCCGCTGGCGTCGCGCTTGGCGACCTGCCAGTGGCCTTTCGACATGAAGTATTTGCTGGCGAAGATGGCTTGCCGGTTCAGCACCCCGATGCGCCAGTCGAAATCGGTGTACAGGTATTCCTGCACCAGGATCAGCGCCGACTGCCGCAGCAGTTCCTGCGCCACGCGCCGGAATTCATCCGCATTCGCCACCTTCACGACGCCGCGCGAAAAGGCGCCGTCCGGGATTTTGAGCACCATCGGATAGGCGATCCTGGCCTCGATGGTAGCCAGCGCGCCGGCATCGGCCTTTTGCAGGGTCAAGGTCAGCGGCGTGGGGATGCCGTGCCGGCGCAGCAGGTCGGCCAGATAGACCTTGTTGGTGCAGCGCAGGATCGAGGATGGATCGTCGATCACCGCCAGTCCCTCGCTTTCGGCCTTCTTCGCGAACAGATAGGTGTGGTGGTTGATGGCGGTGGTCTCGCGGATGAACAAGGCGTCGAATTCGGCCAGGCGCGAGAAATCCTGGCGTGAAACCGGCGCGACCTCGACGCCCAGTTCGCGGCCCACGGCGGCAAAGCGCGCCAGTGCGCCCGGATTGCTCGGCGCCAGCTCCTCGTGCGCGTCATGCAGCATGGCGATCCGATAGCGGTAGCGGCGTACGACCGGCGCGCGTTGCGGCAAACCCTCCCAGGCCCCCGCCAGTGCGACGCAGGCGCTGCGTTCCGTGTCGCCCAGGCTGCCGGCGCCCTGCATCCGGATCGCGACGATGTGCCATGCGTCGCCGCGTGCGAAGTCGACCCGCAGCAGCGGCGCCGGAAAGGTGTCGAAGATGCTGCGCGCCAGGGCGGCCAGCGGCGTGTAGTCGGTCGTGCCGAAACGAATATCGAGCGAGAACGCGACCGGCATCGGCACGCCGCCGGCGCCGCCGAGCGCCTCGTTCAGCGCGCGGTCGAGTTCACCCGTGTCGAGCGTATAGATCGCCTTGCGCGACAGGTCGTTGATGGTCTTCACGGACGGCAGCACCTGCTGCCCCCTGGCCTGCGCCATCAGCGAGCAGTAGTAGCCGACCGACAGGTATTTGTAGCTGCCGCACAGGTTGATCACCAGGGCGCCCTGGTCGGATTCGCACGCCGCCAGGAAGTCGTCGGCCTCGATCACGGTGCAATCGGTGTCGGGCGCGCGCCAGTCGCGGGCGTGGTCGACGACGAGCAGGCGGCGCGTTCGCGGCTCAGGATCGGAAGAAATCGTGGAAAGCGTGGTCATGGTGGCGATGCCGGAGTTGGGTTGGTCGCCACTCTACCGGCGCGGCCATAAAGACCGTATAAAGAACTGCCACCCTCTTGGCAAGCAGGTGTAAACGCCCTGCTTCACGCTGTCCAGTCCTGGCGCAAGAGCGCCCACAGATCGACGTCGCGGGTCGCGCCGCCGACGCGCCAGCGCGCATGCAGGCGTCCTTCGCGGCGAAAACCGAGGCGGGCCAGCAGCGACTGCGACGCGAAGTTATGCGGCGTCACCTCGGCCTCGATGCGCTCCAGTCCCAGCGTGCCGATGCCATGTCCCAGCAGGGCCTGCAACGCCTCGCGCGCCATGCCCTTCCCCCAGTACGGCGCGGCCAGCAGGTAGCCGAGCGCGGCGCGCCGGTGGTCGGGGGCGATATCGTACAGCGCGCAGCTGCCGGCCAGATGGCCCTCTGGCCGCGCCTCGATCGCGAGGTGGAGCGCGCACCCGTTGGCCAGGTCGCGCTGCGCCTCGTCGATCGCCGCCTGCGCCTGGGCCAGCGCGGTCCAGGGCGGGTGGATCCAGTGGCGCATCACTTCGGCATCGGCATACAGCGCCAGCAGCTCAGGCGCATCGCCAGGGCGCAGTGCCCGCAGGCGCAGGCGCTCGGTGGAAAGCACATTGAAAAGAAGGTCGGACATGACAGCTCCTGGAGTGATCGGGGACCGGCACCTTATCCCGACACGGCCGATGGCGTCAGCGCACGTTTACACGGCATTGATATCCGCCCCCCTGTCTTTTTCCCGGTTTTTACGGCCGTCTCGCTACGCTTATGGTCATCGAACCTGCACTGGAGGCCATCATGATCATCGCCATCGTCAACCAGCACGGCAATCCCGACCGCAGCGTCATCGCGCGCAATCTCGCGGTGCTGCGCGCGCGCAGCGGGCGCCGGGTGTGCCTGATGCATACCTCACGCGACGATGGCTGGGGCGCCGAGCGCGGCGCAGCGGCGGTGCGTCCCTGGATCGACACGCGCCAGGTGGGCAGCCGCGCGGTCAAGACGCGGCTGGCCGCCCTGCGCCCGCTGTTCAACGACATCCTGGTCGACGCCGGCGCGCGCGACACCGAGGAGTGCCGTTGCGTGCTGGCCTCGGCGCGGCTGGTGGTGGTGCCGGTGCGCGGCGCCGAGATCGACCTCGATTGCCAGTACCGGCTGCTGGCGCGACTGAACGCGGCGCGCGCCTTCAATCCCGGCATGCGGGTGCTGTTCGTCGCGGTGTGCGGCGCCGACGGTCCCCGCATGGAAGAACGCGCGGCCGTGCTGGCACACGTGGCGCGTGTGCACGACGCCAGCCTGGCCAACGTCGTCCTGCACCAGCCGGCCGCGCATGACTATGGTCCCGGACGCTGCGTGAGCGACGCCGAGACCTGCGACCCCGAGTCCGCCGGCGAGATGCACGCGCTGTACGACGAGGTGTACGCCACCTTGCCGAAGCTGTCGACATTGCCGGTGGCGCAGCTCGGCGCGGCCCATGCATTATGGGGATGAAGGCCAACCCTATCCGGCGCGCCACCCTGGACGATGTCGCGGCGCTGGTCGGCATCGAGGACGCCTGCTTTCCCGGCAACCGGCTCGACCGGCGGCGCTTTCGCTACCTGCTCGCCAGCGCGCACGGCGCCCTGCTGGTCGACGCCCGCAACGACACCTTCTTGCGCGGCTACGTCCTGCTGCTGTTTCGCGCCAACTCGACGATCGCGCGCTTGTATTCGATCGCGACCCACCCCGAGCACCTGGGCCGGGGCGTCGGCGCGAGGCTGGTCGATGCCGCCGAACGGCAGGCGCGCGCACACGGCTACACCTGCCTGCGGCTCGAGATCCGCGCCGACAATGCGGCCTCGCTGGCGCTGTTTCGCGGCCGCGGCTACCGCGAATTCGGCCGCCAGGCCGCCTATTACCACGACGGCATGGATGCGCTGCGCCTGCAAAAACCGCTGGCGCCGCGCATCCATGCCAACGGCCTTACTGGTTGACCATGCCCGGCAGGCTCAGGTTACCGGAGGCGACCTTGAACACGTCGGCCACGCAGACCAGCGGATTGTGCACGCTCTCGTTGATGCGCAGCGCCGCGGTCACGCCGTCGAAGCCGGCGTTGTCGAGCACCGTGATGTCGTCGAACGGCACCTTCACTTCGAGCGTGTCGCCCTTGAAGACCGGGCTGTAGGCCGGGCTGTCGATCAGGATCGGGAGGCCCGGCCAGGTCTTGGGCAGCTTCGGCTTGGCGCCTTCCGGGATGTCGACGATCTTGAGCGCGTCCTTGCCGCAGGCGGCGTCCTTGGTCAGCACCACCCAGTGCGAGTGCCACAGGTCGCCGTCGTTATCGAGCTTGCCGTCGCCGTTTTCGTCGTACAGCGGAGTGTCGTCGAAATCCGGGTGTGAGGTGACGGCGAAGGCCAGGATGCCGGCGCCGCGCTCGAAGCCCACGGTCGACGGATCCATCGTGGTCGGCCACACGTACGAAAACACCTTGCTGCCGGCCAGCTTGCCGGTCTTGGCTGGCTTGGAGGCGCCGGCCTTGCCCGACACCGACACGTGGAAGGTCGCGATATTGCCTTCGGTCGCGATCTTGGTGTGGTGGATGTCGAACGGCGCTTTCACCGCCTTGGCGGGCGCACTCTTGATGCCACCCTTGTGTGCACCCTGGTGGGCATGGGCGCCGAGCATGGTCAGCGACAGGGCCGCGGCGATGGTGGTCTGGATCAGTTTCATATCAGGTTCTCTTTCTTGTTTTGCGAGTGAATCGAATCGTTCGATGGTGGCCGGCGGCGCCCCGCTCCCAGGGACGCGCCGGGCCAGCGCTGTTGCTAACGCACGCTGCAGGCGTCGCCGTCGCAGCCGGTGGCCTCGACGGGTTCGGCCAGCAGCCGGCCGATCAGCGCGCCGACCTGCATATCCTCGGCCCGGCCGAACAAGCTGTGACGCAGCACGCCCTGGCGGTCGAACAGCAGCAAGGTCGGCGTGCCGCGCAAGCCATAGCGCTCCATCGTGCGCGGTACCGGGCCGGTCTCGCTGGCGCGGTCGATGCCGACCGGGAAGCCGATGCGGTACTCATGGACGAAGGCCTTCAGGGCACCCTCGTTCATGGCCTCATGGTGTTCGAACACCGTGTGCAGGCCCAGCACTGCGACCTCGTCCTGTCCGAACAGCTGGCGGATGCCCTTAGCCTGCGGGATGCCGTGCGAGACGCAGCCCGGGCACAGCATCTGGAAGGCGTACACCGCCACCACCCTGCCGCGCAGGGACGCCAGGGTCGGCGCCTGCGTGGCGTTCAGCCAGCCGCTGACCTCGAACTCGGGCGCGGCGGCGTGGTAAAGAGGCGCGTTCATTTTGCGCGCAGCTTCACGCCAGGGAAGTCGACCGGCACGTCGAAGGCCACGTTCACGTAGTTGGTGAACAGGTTCAGCGCCACGTGGGCCATGATCTCGACGATCGCACCGTCGTCGAAACCGGCGTTGCGCAGGGCCTGCACCTCGGTCGCCTCGACGTGGCCGCGCTTCTCGACCACGGCCAGCGCGAAGCGCAGGGCGGCGGCGGTCTGCGGGTCGCTCGACTGGCCGGCCTGGGCTTGCGCCATCTCCTCAAGCGTGGCGCCGGCTTTCTGGCCGAGTGCCGTGTGGGCCGCGAGGCAGTAATGGCAGTCGTTACGGTCGGCGATCGCGACGGCGATCTGCTCGCCCAGGCGGGCGCCGATGGTGCCGCCGCCGAGGGCGCCGAACGAGCCCCACATGCTGGTCAGCGCTGCCGGCGAGTTGGCCACGCCGCGGAACATATTCGGCACGACGCCGAAGGCGCCCTTGATCTGTTGCAGCAGTTCGCCGCTGGTTCCTTGGGCGGTGGTCGGGTTGACGAGTTCGATACGGGACATGATGTTTCCTTTCAGTCGAGTGGCCGGGTCGAAGGGTGCGGCCACATCACCCATTATATAGAGGAGTCCTAACTATTAATCCTGTAAAAAGAGGCAGTCATGCTGCCGACCCTCGCGACGCCCGGCATGCGGCGGCATGCGCGGGGACGTCTTGCTTCTCTACTGCCTGAATGCTGCGGTGTCGGCTGCCTGACTGCCCGAGAACACAGGATAGCAGCTGTCGGGATAATGTCAAGGACTCCTAATTAAATATCTTCAGATACCTTCATCGTGGCGTGCGATGGCCAGGGCCACGCCTTCGCCATAGGCCGGGTCGCACAGGGTGCAGTTGGCGATATGGCGCGCCTTGACCTCGTCCGAGGCGCCCGCGATGGCGCGCGCAGTGTTCTCGAACAGCAGGTCTTGCTGGGCCGGCGACATTTTCCTGAACAGCAGCGCCGGCTGCGAATAATAGTCGTCGTCGACGCGGTGGTTCCAGTGATCGGCCGCGCCTTCGAGCGACAGCGGCGGCTCGCGAAAATCCGGCTGCTCCTGCCATTGTCCATGGCGGTTCGGCTCATACGCCGGCGTGCCGCCACGATTGCCGTCGACCCGCATGGCGCCGTCGCGGTGATAGCTGTGCACCGGGCAGCGCGGCGCGTTCACCGGGATCTGGTGGTGGTTCACGCCCAGCCGGTAGCGCTGGGCGTCGCCATATGAGAACAGGCGGCCCTGCAGCATCTTGTCGGGCGAGAAGCCGATGCCGGGCACCACGTGGGCCGGGCTGAATGCGGCCTGCTCCACTTCCGCGAAGTGGTTCTCGGGGTTGCGGTTCAGTTCCAGCACGCCGACCTCGGTCAAAGGATAGTCTTCGTGCAGCCATACCTTGGTCAGGTCGAACGGGTTGTAGCGATACGTGGCCGCCTCTTTCTCCGGCATGATTTGCACGTACATGGTCCAGCGCGGGAAGTCGCCGGCCTCGATGCTGTCATACAGGTCGCGCAGGTGGCTTTCGCGGTCGCGGCCGATCAAGGCCGCGGCGTGCGCATCGTCCAGGTTGGCGATGCCCTGCTGCGTCTTGAAGGTGAACTTGACCCAGAAGCGCTCGTTGTCGGCGTTGATGAAGCTGAAGGCGTGGCTGCCGAAGCCGTGCATGTGGCGGTAGCTCTTGGGGATGCCGCGCTCGCTCATGATGATGGTGACCTGGTGCAGGGCCTCGGGCAGGCTGGTCCAGAAATCCCAGTTGTTGTCGGCGCTGCGCATGCCGGTGCGCGGGTCGCGTTTTACCGCGTGGTTCAGGTCGGGGAACTTGAGCGGGTCGCGCAGGAAGAAGATCGGCGTGTTGTTGCCGACCAGGTCCCAGTTGCCCTGCTCCGTATAGAACTTCATGGCGAAGCCGCGGATGTCGCGTTCGGCGTCGGCCGCGCCGCGCTCGCCCGCTACCGTCGAAAAGCGCATGAAGAGCTCTGTCTTCTTGCCGATTTCCGAGAACAGCCGCGCCTTGGTATAACCCGTGATGTCGTGGGTCACGGTGAAGCTGCCATAGGCGCCGGCGCCCTTGGCGTGCATGCGGCGCTCGGGGATCACTTCGCGGTCGAAATGGGCCAGTTTTTCGAGGAACCAGACGTCCTGCAGCAACAGAGGGCCGCGCGGCCCGGCGCTCAAGGTGTTCTGGTTGTCGACGACGGGTGCGCCTGCGGCGGTGGTCAGCTTGTTCATCGCGGTCTCCTTCAGTAGTAGTGGGGTTTGCGTCTTGTTCATGTTGCGGTAAGCCGAGACGAATGTTAGGACACCTAAGTTAAAATGAGAAATTGGAAATTCCTCTGGACGTGATTGGGAATATCGATCAGCCGGCGTAGAGGCACAGGCCTGCGAAAAAAACGACGCGGCGCTGTAACGAAACGGCGGATGCGCCGACTTATCGCTACCCACTATTCAAACAGGAGTCCATCATGAACAACACACTCGCCGCAGCCGTGCTGGCCATCGGCGCCGCCGGCGCCCCTCTCGCACAAGCCCAGGACACCAGCCCCGCCGGCCTGGTCGACGCCCTCAACGGCACCTTCGGATCGCACCCCGGCATGCGCGCCTCGCACGCCAAGGGCTTCTGCGCGGTCGGGCAATTCCAGCCCGCGAAGAGCGCGCGCGACTTCGCCGACGGTCCACTGTTCGGGCAGAAAAACGTGCCGGCCAATGTGCGCTTCTCGGTCGGCGGCGGCAATCCGAAGGCGTCGGACAAGAGCCGCAGCGTGCGCGGCCTGTCGATGCGCCTGGCCAGCGGCGGCGAGACCTGGGACCTGCTGTTGATCTCGGAGCCGGCCTTCTTCGCCGCCACGCCGGAGTCCTTCGTCAGCTTCCTGCAGGCGCGCGTGCCGGATCCGGCCACCGGCAAGCCCGATCCGGCAAAGGTCGCCGCCCACAACGCCGCCCATCCGGACGGCACGCGCCAGCCGGCCCTGCTGGCCGCGCATCCGGCGCCAGGCTCGTATGCCAGCACGCCCTACTTCTCGAACAACGCCTTCGTGTTCAGCGGCCGCGGCAAGAAGACGCAGCATGCGCGCATCATCGCCGAACCGTTCGCGCCCGTGCAGTTCTTGAGCGCCGACGAAGAAAAGACCCTGCCCGACCTGTTCCTGCAGGACGAATTGGCCAAGCGGCTGGGTGCAGGCCCCGTCGGCTTCACGCTGTATGCCCAATTGCCGGCTGCCGGCGATTCTCTGCTCGATCCGAGCACCGTGTGGCAGGGCGCCGGCAAAGTCGAGCTGGGCCGCCTGCTGGTCAAGGGTCAAGCGCCGCAGGATGCCTGCAACGGCGTGGTTTATATGCCGCTGGCGCTGCCCACCGGGATCTCGGCCAGCGACGATCCGATCCTGCACGCGCGCGGCGCCGCCTACGCGGTCTCGCTGTCGCGCCGCCTCAAGCAATGATGGACGGGGCGCGCGACCCGTGGCAGGCCCTGGCCGGCGAGCGCCCTTTCCTGCTGCGCCTCGCGCGCCTGCAGTTGGGCAGCCAGGCCGATGCCGAAGACGCCGTGCAGGACACCCTGGTCGGCGCGGCGCGCGGCTGGAACGGCTACGCCGGCCGCGCCACGCTGCGCAGCTGGCTGACCGGGATCCTGCGCCACAAGATCGTGGATCTGATTCGCAGCCGAAGGCCGGGGCCGGACGCGCCCGTGCTCGTCCCGGATGGCGAGGCCGAATTCGACGGGCTGTTCACGCCCGACGGCGCCTGGCATCCCGACACCTTCGTCGAGACCATGTGCGGCGCCACCCTCGCCGCCCAGCGCCAGCTGCTCGACATCGTCGAGCTGTGCATGCGCCGCCTGCCCGAGGACACGGCGCGCCTGTTCCTGATGCGCGAATACCTGGGCATGGAACTGAAGGAAATCGAAGAGCACTGCATGCTCACCAATGCCAACCTGCGTGTGGTGCTGTACCGCGCGCGCATGCGCCTGCGCGAATGCACGGTGCGCAGCTGGGGAGAACCCGAATGACCGACACCACCACCACCCCGATCACCTGCCGCGACACCACCTGGCTCGTTTCCAATGCGCGCGACCAGCCGCTCACACCGCATGAAGCGCGTCCGCTGGTAACGCACCTGGCCGGATGCGCCGCCTGCCAGGTGGCGTCGCGCCAGTTCGCCCAGCTGTTCGCGCAGCTGGACACCCTGCTCGCGCGCGACACCGCGCCCGAGACGCGGGCTTGACAGGGTCCGGGATTGAACTATGATTCGGACCCTTAATCCAAAGGAAAACAGAATGGCCACCCCGATTACCGTCCGCGCTAGCGATGGGTACCTGCTCGAAGCGCACCGCTTCGAGCCCCAGGGCGAACTGCGCGGGCACCTGGTCGTGGCCGGCGCCACCGCCGTGCCGCAGGGCTTTTACCGGCGCTTCGCCGAACATGCGGCGGCGCGCGGCTATGCAGTCACCACCTTCGACTACCGCGGCATTGGCCGCTCGGCCCCGCCGTCGCTGGCGGGCTTTCCCGGCGATTTCCTGGACTGGGCCCGGCTCGACCTGGCGGCGATCATCGATTCGGTGCCGCACGGCGCCACGCCGCTGCTGCTGGCCGGGCACTCCTTCGGCGGCCAGGCGCTCGGCCTGCTGCCAAACCACGAGCGGATCGCCGGCCTGGCCGCCTTCGGCACCGGTGCAGGCTGGCATGGCTGGATGCCGCCGCTGGAGCGGCTCAAGGTGCACTTCCTGTGGCGCATCGCCGGCCCCTGGCTGGTTTGGCGCCACGGCTACCTGGCCTGGAGCCGGATCGGCATGGGCGCCGACGTGCCGCGCGGCGTCTACCGGCAGTGGAAGGGCTGGTGCCGCTTCCCGCGCTACTTCTTCGACGATCCGTCGATGCGCGAGACCGCGCTGGGCTTTGCCCGCGTGACCACGCCGATCGTCGCCTACAATGCGCTCGACGACCGCTGGGCGCCGCCGGCCTCGCGCGACGCCTTCATGGCCGGCTATGGCGCTGCGCCCGTGAAGACGGTGAACGTGGCCGACCTGCGGCTCGGCCACATGGGTTACTTCAGGCCGCAGGCCCAAGCCTTGTGGGATGCGGCGCTCGACTGGTTCGACGCGCTCGTGGCCGAACGCACCCCACAGCTGAAAGACTAGCGGATGTCCACCCGCTGGTGCGGCTCGAACTCGTGGTAGATGTCTCTCTGGTGCAGCGGAATGTACATGTGCAGGCGTTTTCCGCGGTGGAAGACGCCGCGCAGCGTATTGCACGCTTCCCAGGCACGCTCGTAGGAATCGGCGATGTGCAGCACGGCCCATGGGCTGTCGGGCGAGCCTTCGCGGATCATTTCGACGTGGCGAATGTGGAAGTAAGGCGCGAAGCTTTCGACGATGGCGGTCTCGCAGGCGTCGCCGTGCAGGCCGGACAGGATGACTTTCATGGTTGCTCCAGGGTTCAGGCGATGATGTTCAGGCCACCGTCCACATAGACGGTGCTGCCGGTCAGGCGGCGCGCGAAGTCCGAGGCGAGATAGGCGCACACCTGGCCGACGTCGTCGATGTCGACCAGTTCTCCCAACGGCGAACGCGCCACCGCATCGCTCAGCAGCAGGTCGAAGTCCTTCAGGCCCGAGGCGGCGCGCGTCTTGAGCGGCCCCGGCGAGATGGCGTGCACGCGGATGTCGCGCGGTCCGAGTTCATGGGCCAGGTAGCGGCAGCTCGATTCGAGCGCCGCCTTCACCGGTCCCATCACGTTATAGTTCGGCACCACCTTGTCGGCGCCGTGGTAGCTCATCGCGAACATGCTGCCGCCCTGCGTCATCAAGGGCGCGGCCAGCTTCGCCATGCGCACGAAGGAGTGACACGACACGTCCATCGCCTGCAGGAAGCCATCCAGCGAGCAGTCGAGCAGGCCGCCCTGCAGGTCGGCCTTGGGCGCGAAGGCGATCGAATGCACGAGGATGTCGAGCCGGCCAAGTTGCGTGAGGTCGGCGAACAACGCTTCCAGTTGTCCCGGTTCTCGCACGTCCAGCGGCAGCAAGCGCGCGCCGATGTGCGCGGCCAGCGGTTCGACGTGCGGGCGCGCCTTGTCGTTCAGGTAAGTGAGCACCAGTTCGGCGCCCAGCGCATGGAAGACTTTGGCGCAGCCCCAGGCGATCGAGTGCTCGTTGGCGACGCCGACCACCAGCGCGCGCTTGCCTTCCAGGATGGGATGATGGTTCATGCTACCTCCAGCAAATCGAGGGTATGACGGGCGATCATGAGTTCTTCGTTGGCCGGCACCAGCCACACGGAGACCCGGCTGCCGGGCGCGCTGATGCGGGCGACGCCGGGCGGCGGCGCGGCGTTCAGGCCTTCATCGAGTTCGGCCCCGAGCCAGGCGGCGTCGCGGCAGACGGCGGCGCGCAGGCGCGCGCTGTTCTCGCCGATCCCGCCCGAGAACACCAGCGCGTCCAGGCCGCCCAGCGAGGCCGCCAGCGAACCGAGCTCGCGGCCAATCCGGTAGACCAGTAGATCGATCGCCAGTTGCGCGCGCGGATCGCTGCTCGCCTCCAGCGTGCGCATGTCGGACGACAGGCCGGACACGCCCAGCAGCCCCGACTCCTGGTACATCAGGCGCTGCACGCTCGACACCTTCATGCCCAGTTCCTCGATCAGGTAGATCACCACGCCCGGATCGAGGGCGCCGCAGCGCGTGCCCATCGGCAGGCCGTCGACGGCGGTGAAGCCCATGGTGCTGGCCACGCTGCGCCCGCCGCGCATGGCGCACATGCTGGCGCCGTTGCCGAGGTGGGCGGCGACCACCCGCGCCCCGGCCAGCGCGGGGTCATGCTGCGGCAAGGTGGCCGCGATGTATTCGTACGAAAGACCATGGAAACCGTAGCGGCGGATCCCGAGATCGGTAATCTCCGGCGGCAGCGCGAAGGCCTGGGCCAGCGCCGGCTGCGCCGTATGAAAGGCGGTGTCGAAGCAGCCTACCTGCATCATGCCGGGCGCCAGCGCCATCAGGGCGCGCACTGGCGCCAGGTTGTGCGGCAGGTGCAGCGGCGCGAGCGGCACCAGCCGCTCCAGGCGTTCGAGCACGGTCTCGTCCAGGCGTTGCGGGCCGCTGTAGTCGACGCCGCCGTGCACGATGCGGTGGCCCACCGCGCGCACGCGGTAGCCATCGAGTTCGCGCTCGGCGAAGTCGATCAGGAAGGCCATGCCGGCATGGTGGTCGAGCGCGTCCGGCCAGCTTTGCTCGCCGACCGTGGCGCCGTCGGCGTCCTGGGCAATGAAGCGCGTCGCTCCGCGATACAGGTTCTCGATCCGGCCCTTGAAGGCCAGCGCCAGGTCCGGCAGGCGGTGCACCGAGAACTTGATGCTGGACGAGCCGGCGTTGATGACGGCGACGCAGTCGCTGACTCCCATCTCAGCGCCCCGCCAGCCTGGCGCTGGCCAGTTGATGGCGCGCCAGCAGCACCGCCACCGCGCACGAGGCCAGGCGCGCTGCGACCGTATCGGCGCGGCTGGTCAAAATCAGCGGCACGCGCGCGCCGAGCACGATGCCGGCCGCCGCCGCGCCGGCCATGAAGCTCAGGCTCTTGGCCAGCATATTGCCGGCTTCGAGGTCCGGCGCCACCAGCACGTTGGCGCGGCCCGCCACTGGCGACACCAGGCCCTTGATGGCGGCGGCCTGCAGGTCGATCGCATTGTCCATCGCCAGCGGGCCGTCAAGCACCGCGTCCGTGATCTGGCCGCGGTCGGCCATCTTGCACAGGGCTGCGGCGTCGATCGTCGACGGCATCTTGTCGCTCACGGTTTCCACCGCCGCCAGGATCGCCACCCGCACGCCGTCGAAGCCGAGCACCCGGGCCAGGTCGATCGCGTTCTGCACGATGTCGCGCTTGGCCGCCAGGTCGGGAATGATGTTGATGGCGGCATCGGTGATGATCAGCGGTTCGCCGCGGCCCGGGACGTCCATCACGAAGCAGTGGGAGAGACGCCGCGCCGTGCGCAGGCCGGTGGCGCCGGACACCACGGCGCCCATCAACTCGTCGGTGTGCAGGCTGCCCTTCATCAGGACCGACGCCCTGCCTTCGCGCACCAGCTGCACCGCGCGCGCGGCCGAGGCGTGGCTGTGCTCCGTGTCGAACAGCGCCAGCGCGCCGATGTCGAGGCCGGCCGCGTCGGCGGCGGCGTGGATGCGCGCTTGCGGGCCGACCAGCAGCGGCTCGATCAGGCCGATCCGGGCGGCGTCGAGCGCCGCTTCGATCGCATAGCGATCGCAGGCATGCGCCACCGCCACCGTGACCGGCCCCTCTGTGCGCGCGGCGGCGATCAGGCGGTCATAATAGGGATGCGTCGTGTTCACCGGTTCCATGCCTGTCTCCTCGTGCTGTGACCGCAAGATGGTAGCATTAGATGGTAGCAAAGCAACGGTTTTATGCTGCATCGCAACAAAACTTAAACTGGTTTAAGAAATTCGAGGCCGAATGACGATAAACGCTATCGATGCCCGGGCCAGCAGCCTGGTGCTGGTCGACTACCAGGCCCGGATGATGCCGGCGATCCACGGCGCGGACGACGTCATCGCCAAGGCGCTGGTGCTGACGCGCGCCGCCGCATTGCTCGAGGTGCCGGTGCTGGGGACGGTGCAGAACCACGAACGGCTCGGTCCGAATACCGACGCGCTGGCCCGGCTGTGCGTACAGACGGTGGCAAAGACGCATTTCGATGCCTGCGAAGATGGCCTGCTGGCGGCGCTCGACGCGCAAGCCCCGGGTCGCCGGCAAGTGGTGATCGCCGGCTGCGAAGCCCACGTCTGCCTGCTGCAAACGGCGCTCGGCCTGCTGCGCGCTGGCCGCGACGTGTATGTGGTGGAGAACGCCAGCGGCTCGCGCCGCCCGTCGGACCACGGCGCCGCCATGCGCCGCCTGCAGCATGCCGGCGCGACGATCGTGAGCCACGAGATGGTGCTGTTCGAGTGGCTGCACGATTGCCGCCATCCGCGCTTTCGCGAGGTGCTGGCGCTGGTCAAGTCCGAACCCGTGGCGCCAGTACCCGCTCACCAGTAGCCGAGGACCTTCCACCACGCCGCGCCGACGATCGCGAACACCGCCAGCTCGAACACGCACATGATCAAGCCGATGCGCCACCATCGTCACGTAGCCGCTGCCGAATATGATAGGCGAGGTGCCGGTGGCGTAGTGGGCGAGCGTCATCATGATTGCCGAGGCGGCCGTCAGCATGAGCAGGACCAGGTACTCGCCCCGGCACCAGCGCGGCGCCCACCGAAAGAAGGGCGAACATCATGGCGCTGATGTGGGCCGTGGTGCTGGCGAACAGGTAGTGCGAGAACACGAAAGCCAGCACCAGCACGGTCGCCGCCGCGCCCCACCCATGCCACTGCCGGCGATGGCGTCGCGCATGCCATTCGAGGCCCAGGCGATGACGCCGAGTTGGTTGAGATGGTCAGGAACTTCCAGGGTGCTCAGCGCCTGGCAACCGGCGGCGGGCACGCCCCGCCTGCCGCATCGATCCCGCAGGGTACGCCGGCGCAGCAATTCTCGGTGAGGAAACCGACCAGCTCGCTCATGGTGTCGAACTGCGCCGTGTAGATGACGAATCGCCCTTCCTGGCGCGCCGTCACCAGGCCGGCGTGAACCAGCTCCTTCAGGTGGAAGGACAGTGCCGACGAGGCGATGCCCAATTCCTCGCCGATCTTCCCGGCCGGCAGTCCCGCTGGGCCAGCCTGGATCAGCAGGCGGAAGATCGCCAGCCGCGATTCCTGGGCCAGGGCGGCGAGCGCTGCCAGTACCTGTTTGGTTTCCATCCTCGATGTTCCAGTTGAAGAATTTCAGTGCCTCGATTATAGTCGCCCTATCATCTCAATATCTATTGAAATATTGAGATTAACCCGATACCTTTTTACCCATGAACTTCCTGTTCCTCTGCACCGGCAACTCCTGCCGCTCGATCCTGAGCGAAGCCGTGTTTAACCATTTCGCCCCGCACGGCTTCAAGGCCATCAGCGCCGGCAGCAAGCCGACCGGCCGCCTCAACCCGGATGCGCTCGACCTGCTGCGCCGTCACGGCATCGCGGTCGACGGCTATACCAGCAAATCCTGGCAAGACCTGCCGCTCACGCCGGATGTGGTGGTGACGGTATGCGGCAATGCCGCCGGAGAGACCTGCCCGGCCTACCTGGGCGACGTTGTACGCACGCACTGGGGGCTGAGCGACCCGAGCGAGGTTCAGGGAACGCCTGCGCAAATCGCGGCAGCCTTCGAGGCGACCTACGCGATCGTACTGGCCCGCATCGGGGCGCTGTTCGCGTTGCCGCTGGCCGAACTGGCGGGCGACCGTGCAGCGCTGAAGGCAGCGCTGGACCGCATCGGCGCATGCTGACCGCCTCGCTTATCTTCGTCGCCACGCTGGCGCTGGTGATCTGGCAGCCGCGCGGCCTGGGCATCGGTTACAGCGCCGCTGGCGGCGCCGTCGCCGCCCTGCTCCTCGGCGTAGTCCAGCCGTCCGACATCCCAGTGGTCTGGAACATCGTCTGGAACGCCACCGGCGCCTTCGTCGCCGTGATCGTCATCAGCCTGCTGCTCGATCGCGCCGGCTCGTTCGAGTGGGCCGCGCTGTACGTGGCGCGCTGGGGCAAGGGCGATGGGCGGCGCCTGTTCGTCCTGCTGGTGCTGCTCGGCGCCGTGGTGGCGGCCCTGTTCGCGAACGACGGCGCGGCGCTGATCCTGACGCCGATCGTGATCGCCATGCTGGCCGCGCTGCGCTTCCCGCCGCGCGCGACGCTGGCCTTCGTGATGGCGGCCGGCTTCGTCGCCGACACCGCCAGCCTGCCGCTGGTGGTGTCGAACCTGGTCAACATCGTCTCGGCCGACTATTTCGGCATCGGCTTCGCGCGCTACGCCGCCGTCATGGTGCCGGTTAACCTGGTGTCGGTGGCGGCGACCCTGGCCATTCTCTACCTGTTCTTTCGCAAGGATATCCCGCGCCACTACGATCTCGCCCAACTGCGCCGGCCGGCCGATGCGATCCACGACCGCGCGACCTTCATCGCCGGCTGGTGGGTGCTGGCGCTGCTGCTGGCCGGCTTCTTCTGGCTGGACGATGCCGGCGTGCCGATCAGCGCCGTCGCGGCCGGCGGCGCCATCATCCTGCTCGCCGTCGCCGCACGCGGCCACCGCATTCCGACGCGCGAGGTACTGCGCGGCGCGCCGTGGCAGGTCGTGGTGTTCTCGCTCGGGATGTACCTGGTGGTGTACGGCCTGCGCAACGCGGGCCTGACCGATGGCCTGAGCGCCCTGCTCGAGCGCTGCGCCGCCTACGGCGTCTGGGGCGCGGCGCTGGGCACCGGCTTCATCGCCGCGGCCCTGTCGTCCATCATGAACAATATGCCGACGGTGCTGGTCGGCGCGCTGGCGATCGACGCCACCGCCACGACCGGCGCGGTGCGCGAGGCGATGATCTATGCGAACGTGATCGGCAGCGACCTGGGGCCGAAGATCACACCGATCGGCAGCCTCGCCACCCTGCTCTGGCTGCACGTGCTGGCGGCCAAGGGCATCCGCATCTCGTGGGGCTACTATTTCCGCGTCGGCCTGGTGTTGACCTTGCCGATCCTCCTGCTCACGCTGTGCGCGCTCGCGCTGCGCCTAAGCTAAACCCTGACTCTCACTACCATGGACCAGATTCCCGACCTTCCCAACCTCGATCCGGCGCGCCTCGACCTGCCTGCCGCCGAGCGGCTCGCTCCCGCCGACGGCATCGACCATCCGCCGCGCATCCTGATGCTGTATGGCTCGCTGCGCGAGCGCGCATTCAGCCGCCTGCTGACCGAAGAAGCGGCGCGCATCCTGCGCCACTTCGGCGCCGAAGTGAAGATCTTCGATCCCACCGGGCTGCCGATGGTGGGCAGCGTGCCCGAGACCCATCCGAAGGTGGCCGAGTTGCGCGAGCTGTGCATCTGGTCCGAGGGTCAGGTATGGTGCAGCCCGGAGCGCCACGGCGCCGTGACGTCGGTATTCAAGAACCAGATCGACTGGATTCCGCTCGAACAGGGTTCGGTGCGGCCAAGCCAGGGCAAGACGCTGGCCGTGATGCAGGTCTGCGGTGGCTCGCAGTCGTTCAACGTGGTCAATGCCCTGCGCCTGCTGGGCCGCTGGATGCGCATGTTCACGATTCCGAACCAGTCGTCGGTGCCGATGGCCTACAAGGAATTCGGCGACGACGACCGCATGCGCCCCTCCGCCTACTACGAGCGCGTGGTCGACGTCATGGAAGAACTGGTCAAGATCACGCTCCTGATGCGCGGCAGCAGCGCCTACCTGACGGACCGCTACAGCGAACGCAGCGAGCGCGCGAACCGGGCGATCGACCGCCAGATCGCGCAGCTGTAAGGTGCAATTCCATGAGCTGCCACCATGAAACCATGACCGACATCCGCCCCGCCTCCAGCCTGGACGCCGCGCGCATCTGCGCCATCTACAACCACTACGTCGCCACCACGACGATCTCGTTCGAGGAAACGCCGGTGCTAGAGCCCGACATGGCCGGGCGCATTGCGGACGTGACGGAGGGCGGCTTGCCATGGCTGGTGCTGGAAATCGACGGCGTGGTGGCCGGCTATGCCTACGCTACCAAATGGCGCGCCCGGCCGGCCTACCGGCATGCGGTGGAAAGCAGCGTCTATCTGGATGTCGCACTGGCGGGCCGCGGGCACGGCCAGCGCATCTACGCGCGCCTGCTCGACGAACTGCGTATCCGCGGACTGCATACGGTCATCGGCGGCATTGCCCAGCCCAACGCGCGCAGCGTCGCGCTGCACGAGCGCCTGGGCTTTCGCAAGGTCGCCCACTTCGCCGAAGTTGGCTTCAAGTTCGACCGCTGGATCGACGTCGGCTACTGGCAACTGCCGCTGCAAGCCGGCATCGTATCAGCCGCGCCGGATCAGGCCGCGGCCTGATCGCCCGTCTTCGGCGCGAAACGCAGGATCAGGCAGGCGACAGCCGCCGACACCAATGACCCCAGCAGGATGCCGATCTTGGCCTCTTCGACGAATTCGGGATGTCCCGGGAAGGCCAGCCCGCTGATGAACAGGCTCATGGTGAAGCCGATCCCGCACAGCATGGCCATCGCATAGATCTGCAGCCAGCTGGCGCCGGCCGGCTTGGCCGCCAGGCCGGTCTTCACCGCGATCAGGACGCCGCCGAACACCCCCAGCTGCTTGCCAACGAACAGGCCCGCCGCGATGCCCAGCGGGAGCGGCGCCAGGACGCTCGACAGCGACAGCCCCGCGAACGAGACGCCGGCGTTCACGAAGCCGAACAGCGGCACGATCAGGAAGCCCACCCATGGCGCCAGCGCGTGCTCGAGCCGGTGCAGCGGCGAATCGGGCGAATCCGACGCATCCTGCTCGCCGGTGGATGGGATATACGGAATCAGGAAGGCGCCGACGACGCCGGCGATGGTGGCGTGCACGCCGGACAGCAAGGTCGCGTACCACAGCAGGGCCAGGCCGATCAGGTAAGGCCACAGCGACATCACGCGCAGCCGGTTCAACACGACCAGGGCCGCGACGATGGCGCCGGCCGCGGCCAGCGCGCCGCCGTCGATGCTCGACGTATAGAAGATGGCGATGATGACGACCGCGCCCATATCGTCGAGGATGGCGATTGCCACCAGCAGCAGCTTGAGCGACAGCGGCGCATGGCGTCCGAGCAGGGCCAGCGCGCCCATGGCGAAGGCAATGTCGGTGGCCGACGGGATCGCCCAGCCATTGGCCAGCAGCGGATCGCTGCGCGTCAGCACCGTATAGATCACGGCCGGCACCGCCATGCCCATCAAGGCCGGCAGGGCCGGCAGGCGGCGCGCCTTCCAGGTGGCCAGGCGCCCGTCAACCAGCTCGCGCCGGATCTCCAGGCCCACCAGCAGGAAGAACAGGGCCATCAGGCCGTCGTTGATCCACAGGTGCGGCGTCATCGGGCCCAGCTTGTCGCTCAGTATGGGGCCGGTGGGCAGGTGCAGCAGGTGGTGGTAACTGTCGGCAAGCGGGCTGTTGGCGACCAGCAGCGCGGCAATGGCGGCGAACATCAGCAGGATGCCGCCGGCGGATTCGCTGGCGAGGAAGCGCTGGAAGGCGGAAAGATGGGACGCGTTGACGCTCATGAGGGCTTCTCCTTGTACGGAAAACGAAGTTTTTGTCGTTCTCCGTATTCGGGGATAGCCCCGGGCGCACGCAGCACACGCCATGCCAGGATTGTACCGAATTGGGCGTTGCGCTTCAACCGCCACGCAGACCACGCCAGCGACCTTGAAATGAAAAAAGCCACCTTGCGGTGGCTTCTTTCATGATACTTGGCGGAGAGGGTGGGATTCGCCTACATTCTGCAGGCCGCGGCATCGCGAGTACGCGATGCCCTTCGAATCCCCACACGTAGGGCGCGCAGGCGCCCTACTCCTCTGTGACGTTCCGGAATGAAAAAAGCCACCTTGCGGTGGCTTCTTTCATGATACTTGGCGGAGAGGGTGGGATTCGCCTACATTCTGCAGGCCG
>NZ_JBDGJG010000011.1:0-68537 GCF_057657035.1 Massilia sp. Soil_C_3 | reverse complement strand
TTCTGTGACGTTCCGGAATGAAAAAAGCCACCTTGCGGTGGCTTCTTTCATGATACTTGGCGGAGAGGGTGGGATTCGAACCCACGGTACGGTCACCCGTACGCCTGATTTCGAGTCAGGTACATTCGACCACTCTGCCACCTCTCCGGCTTTGGTCGATCCCTGCAGTGAGCTGCAAGAGACCGCCATTATAGACGCATTCGAGAAAAATGGAAGGGGGAAATGTGCGTGGAAGCACGATTTCCCTACACCACCACTCAGGCAGCCGGCGCCAGACGCTCCAGCCCGCCCATATACGGACGCAGCACTTCCGGCACGATCACGCTGCCGTCGGCCTGCTGGTAGTTCTCCAGCACCGCCACCAGGGTGCGGCCCACGGCCAGGCCCGAGCCGTTCAGGGTATGCACCAGCTCCGGCTTGCCGGCCACATTGCGAAAGCGCGCCTGCATGCGCCGCGCCTGGAAGGCTTCGCAGTTCGACAGCGACGAGATCTCGCGGTAGGTGTTCTGCGCCGGCAGCCACACCTCGAGGTCGTAGGTCTTGGCGGCGGAAAAGCCCATGTCGCCGGTGCACAGCTGCATCACGCGGTATGGCAGGCCGAGCGAGGTCAGGATGAATTCGGCCTGGCCGACCATCTCTTCGAGCGCCGCATACGACTGCTCCGGATGCACCACCTGGACCAGCTCGACCTTGTCGAACTGGTGCTGGCGGATCATGCCGCGGGTGTCGCGGCCATAGCTGCCGGCTTCGGAACGGAAGCACGGGGTATGCGCGGTCATCTTGATCGGCAGTTCGTCCAGCGCCACGATCTCGTCGCGCACCACATTGGTCAGCGAGACTTCCGAGGTCGGGATCAGGTAGAAGCTCTCGCCCTCGCCTTCGGCGCCGCCCTTCTTGACCGAGAACAGGTCGGCCTCGAACTTCGGCAGCTGGCCGGTGCCGCGCAGCGAATCGGCGTTGACCAGGTACGGGGTGTAGCACTCGGTATAGCCGTGCTGGCCGGTGTGGGTGTCGAGCATGAACTGCGCCAGTGCGCGGTGCAGGCGCGCCATGCCGCCCTTCATCATCGAGAAGCGCGAGCCCGTGATCTTGGTCGCGGTCTCGAAATCCAGGCCCAGGCGCTCGCCGATGTCGACGTGATCGCGCACCTCGAAGTCGAACGCGGCTGGCGTACCGACCTTGCGCACTTCGACGTTGGCGCTTTCGTCCTTGCCTTCGGGCGTGCTCTCGTGCGGCAGGTTGGGCAGTGCGGCGATGAAGTTCGTCAGCTTGGCCTGGACGTCGGCCAGCGCCACTTCATTAGCCTTGAGCTCGTCGCCCAGTCCGGCGACTTCAGCCATCACGGCGGTCGTGTCTTCGCCTTTGCCCTTGAGCATGCCGATCTGCTTCGACAGCGAATTGCGCTTGCCTTGCAGTTCTTCGGTGCGCGTCTGGTTCGCCTTGCGTTCGGCCTCCAGCGCGTTGAAACTGGCCACATCGAGCTGGTACTTGCGGGTCGCCAGGCGGGCGGCGACGTTGTCGATGTCTTTGCGGAGAAGTTGGATGTCAATCATGTCTGGTTGGACTGGGCTGTATATCGAAAACACAATTGTACCAAGCCGACCGACATTATTTGCGAGATTCGGCAACCATGCTGCCGGGGCCTCGCCCTGCTGCCCCTAAAACCGGCTTGCGCCGGTTTTAGCGGACTGCCAGGCGCGGTGCGCTGACGATCACGGTCTGGATGCTGGCCATGTCGATGGCCGGGACGGTCGATGCGGCGATCTCGATCGGACGCTCGTTGGCGGTAGCGAAACTGGCGACCAGGCCCAGGGCGGCGACGGCGAGGAACAGGGCTTCGAAGTTTTTACGGATGTTCATGATGGCTCCTTCAGGGGTTGGGTGATTCGCGAATTGCTTTGCGATGGTGGTACTTTAGCCACCAGCCCCGTGGATCGCCATCGACTTGCGACGAAGCGCATGAAACGCGGCGCAGAATGCATCAATGCGGGATCAAGCGCGAGATGCCGGCGCATTGCGCGCCGTTGAAGGAAGAAGGACAGGCGCCGGGCTCGCCGGCGCCGTGCGTAGGGTTGGCGGCTGTGCCGCCGACGCGGTGATGGTTGGCAGCGAAATCATCCGGCGCGAGAGCGGAGCCGATAACAATCCACGCGTCGGCGGCATAGCCGCCGACCCTACGAACCGTTGCGCGCCTCGTCGTCGAGGCTGCGCAGCCACGCCAGCTTCTCGGCGATCTTGGATTCGATCCCGCGCGGTACCGGCTGATACCAGCCGGGCTCTGGCATCCCATCCGGCAGATAGGTCTCGCCGGCCGCATACGCGTTCGGCTCGTCGTGCGCATAGCGGTATTCGTGGCCGTAGCCCAGCTCTTTCATGAGCTTGGTCGGCGCATTGCGCAGGTGCACCGGCACCTCGCGCGACTTGTCCTTGCGCACGAAGGCCATCGCCGCATTGAAGGCGTTGTAGCCGGCATTGCTCTTGGAGGCGATCGCCAGATAGATCACGGCCTGGCCCAGCGCCAGCTCGCCTTCGGGCGAGCCGAGCCGCTCATAGGTCGCGGCGGCGTCGTTGGCCAGCTGGATTGCGCGCGGATCGGCGATGCCGATGTCTTCCCAGGCCATGCGCACGATGCGGCGGGACAGGTACTTGGCGTCGGCGCCGCCGTCGAGCATACGGCACAGCCAGTACAGGGCGGCATCGGGGTGCGAGCCGCGCACCGACTTGTGCAGGGCCGAGATCTGGTCGTAGAAATTGTCGCCGCCCTTGTCGAAGCGGCGCGCATTGAGCGTCAGTGCGTTCTCGACGAACTCGGCAGTGATGCGATTGGTGGCGGCGGTATTGGCCGAGGTGCTGGTCTGCTCGAGCAGGTTCAGGAAGCGGCGTGCATCGCCGTCGGCGTAGCCGACCAGGGTGTCGATCGCCAGTTCGTCGAATTCCAGGTGCTGCAGCGCTTCCTTGCGGGCGCGCGCCAGGAGCTGGCGCATCTCGACATCGGTCAAGGCCTTCAGCACATACACCTGCGAGCGCGACAGCAACGCCGAATTGACTTCGAACGACGGGTTCTCGGTGGTGGCGCCGATCAGGGTCACCAGGCCGCTTTCGACGAACGGCAGCAAGGCGTCCTGCTGCGATTTATTGAAGCGGTGGATCTCGTCGATGAACAGGATCGTGTGCTTGCCCCGCGCCAGGTACTGCTCGGCCTGCTCGATCGACGCGCGGATGTCCTTAACGCCCGACAACACCGCCGACAGCGCGATGAACTCGCAGTCGAAGGCGTACGCAGTCAGGCGCGCCAGCGTGGTCTTGCCGACGCCCGGCGGCCCCCAAAGGATCATCGAATGCGGCTTGCCGGATTTGAAGACCAGGTTCAGCGGCTTGCCGGGCCCCAGCAGGTGGCTCTGGCCGACCACCTCGTCGATGGTGCGCGGACGCAGGGCTTCGGCCAGCGGCGCGGCCGGCGCGGTCTTGAACAGGTCATCCGTGGACATGAATGCGGAAAGGCGAATGGTTGTGCATGGACGTAGTGTAGCCGATGCACGACGGGGCCGCGCGGCGCGCGCGCCCCGTTGGTGGCTTACTGGCTCACGACGTCGGCGCCCTGCGGCGCCGTGAACTTGAACTGCTGCGCACCCAGTTGCGGGTTGCGCTGGAAGTTGGTGAAGCTCAGGCGCGAGGTCTGGCCGAAGGTGTCCTTCAATTCCATCGCCATCGGCACGCCATCCTTCAGGCCGATGCTGATCTGCTCGAACGAGGTGTCCTTGGCCTTCGGCGTGGCGTTCAGCCACTCCATGCCGTCCCGCGCACCGGCTTCGCTCAGCGTGAAGTTTTCTTCCAGCTTGTTGCTGCCGAACAGGATCGCGGCCGGCGAGCTGCCCAGCGCATTACCCAGCTTGCGGGTAGTGACCTGGTTCAGGTCCTTGTCGTAGATGTACAGGGTTTCGCCGTCGGCCTGCAGCACCTGTTCATAGGGCTTCTGGTAGGTCCAGATGAACTTGCCGGGACGGGCGAACACGAAGCTGCCGCTCGATGCAGGCGTGGCCTTCCCGCTTTTCGATTTACCCAGTTGCTGTTGGGTAAATTCGCCCTTGGCCGACTGGGTCGAGGCGACGAAGGATTTGAACTGGTCGAGGGCGGCGGCGCTCGCCATGCCCGGGAAAGCGAAGGCGCTCGCGGCCACTAGAGCGGCGACAGTGAATTTGGTCATTGCTTGCATCCAGGGTTCCTTTATTGTTATTCGGCGCTTGCAGTCGGCACCAGGATGTCGCGGTTGCCGTTCGACTGCATCGGCGACACCATGCCGTTCTGCTCCATTTGCTCGATCAGGCGGGCGGCCCGGTTGTAGCCGATGCGCAGATGACGCTGCACCAGCGAGATCGAGGCCTTGCGGTTCTTGAGCACGACCTGCACCGCCTGGTCGTACATGGCGTCGGATTCGCCGCCGCCCTCGCCCGCCACCGCACCGTCGGCGCCACCTTCTTCCAGCGTGCCGCCTTCGAGGATGCCCTCAATATAATTGGGCGCGCCCTGCTCTTGCAGATGTTTTACAACTCGATGCACTTCCTCGTCCGACACGAAAGCGCCGTGGACCCGCACCGGCAGGCCGGTGCCGGGCGGCATGTACAGCATGTCACCCATGCCCAGCAGGGTCTCGGCGCCCATCTGGTCGAGAATCGTGCGCGAGTCGATCTTGGACGAGACCTGGAACGCAATACGGGTCGGGATGTTGGCCTTGATCAGGCCGGTGATCACGTCGACCGACGGACGCTGGGTCGCAAGAATCAGGTGGATCCCGGCCGCGCGCGCCTTCTGGGCGATACGCGCGATCAGTTCTTCCACCTTCTTGCCGACGACCATCATCAGGTCGGCCAGCTCGTCGATGATGATGACGATGGTCGGCAGTTTTTCCAGCGGCTCGGGCGCGTCCGGCGTGATCGAGAACGGGTTCGGGATGTGTTCCTCGCGCTTGGCGGCGTCAAGGATCTTGGCGTTGTAGCCGGCCAGGTTACGCACGCCCAGCTTACTCATGAGCTTGTAGCGGCGCTCCATCTCGTTGACCGCCCAGTTCAGCGCATGGCCGGCCTGGCGCATATCGGTCACGACCGGCGCCAGCAGGTGCGGAATGCCTTCGTAGACCGACATCTCCAGCATCTTCGGGTCGATCAGGATCAGGCGCACGTCGGCCGGATCGGATTTGTACAGCAGCGACAGGATGGTGGCGTTGATGCCGACCGATTTACCCGAGCCGGTGGTACCCGCCACCAGCAGGTGCGGCATCTTGGCCAGGTCGGCCACCACTGGCTTGCCGGCGATGTCCTTGCCCAGCGCCACGGTCAGGCTGGACGGGCTGTCGCCATACACCTTGGAACCGACGATCTCGGTCAGGCGCACGATCTGCCGCTTCGGATTCGGCAGCTCCAGCGCCATATAGTTCTTGCCGGGGATGGTCTCGACCACGCGGATCGAGGTCAGCGACAGCGAACGCGCCAGGTCGCGCGCCAGGTTGACGATCTGGCTGCCCTTGACGCCGGTGGCCGGCTCGATCTCGTAGCGGGTGACGACCGGGCCCGGATAGGCGGCCACGACCTTGGCTTCGACGCCGAAGTCGGACAGCTTCTTCTCGATCAGGCGGCTGGTGAATTCCAGCGTCTCGATGGATACCGTTTCCTGGGCGGCCGGCGCATCGTCCAGCAGGCCCAGCGGCGGCAGGCCGGAATCGCCGTTCAAGTCCTGGAACAGCGGCGACTGGCGCTCCTTCTCGGCGCGCTCTGACTTTGGCACGCTGACCATCTGCGGCTCGATCTTGATCGTGGGCGCCACCGCCTGGGCCGACGGCAAGGACGCCGACGATGGGGCGGCTTTTGGCGCCGGCTGCGCCAACTCGAGCGACGGCTCGGCCTTCACCACCGGGATCGGCTTGTCCGCATGCTTCTCGGTGAACTTGGCGCGCTCGTGGACCACCACTTCGTCGCGCTTGACGGCGGCGGCCTCGCCATGGCGGCGGTCCTCGATGTCTTCCATGCGCAAGCGGAACCAGTCGAAGCTGCCGTCGACCACGGCGCCGATACGCTCGGCCACGGCCAGCCACGACACCTGGAAGAACAGCGAAAAGCCCAGGAAGAACAGCAGCAGCAGCAGCAGGGTCGCGCCGGTCGAGCCGAACGTGACGTGGCTCGCATGGCCGATCAGCTGGCCCAGCACCCCACCCGGCGCGCGCGGCAGCTCGACGTCCCACGACCACATGCGCAGGTATTCCAGGCCGACGCTGCCGGCGAACATCAGGGCGAAACCGATCCAGCGCACGTACATCTCGCCGTGGTGCGGTTCCTCCACCTTGGTGCCGAGCTTGTCGGTGAGCCGGCGCCAGCCGCGCCAGACCTGGCGCAGGAAGATCACGCCCCACCACCAGGCCGAGAAACCGAAAATGAACAGCAGCAGGTCGGACAGCCAGGCGCCGGCGCGCCCGCCCAGGTTGGCGATGCGCGGCACCACATTGGCGTGCGACCAGCCCGGATCGAGCTTGCTGTAACTGAGCAGGATCAGGACGAAATACAGGAAGGCGACGGCGCCGGCGATCCAGCGCGCCTCGGACAGCAGGCGCGCGAGGCGGCCCGGCAGCGGACGACGGGCGGCGGCGCTGGCCTGGGTGCGGGTGTATCCGGAGGTGCTGGCTTGGCTATTCTTGCTCATTACAGGTACTGCGGAAGTAAGTACTATCGACGATCCGCTCATTCTAAGCGATATACGGTCGCGTTGCCCCCTCGATTCATGCACATCTGCATCATCGACTATAATCGGCGCTCTCTGGACACCCCTCTGGCTGGCTTCGGTGGCCCTTGATTCCTGTCAGGCCGCCCCCAATTGCCGTGTGTCCACATAACAACCACGTGAAGCAAAGAGCGCCGCCATGACTACTACCAAACACGCCAAAGTCCTCATCCTCGGTTCCGGGCCAGCCGGCTACAGCGCCGCGGTGTACGCCGCCCGCGCCAACCTGAAGCCGATGCTGGTGACCGGCGTCGAGCAGGGCGGCCAGCTGATGACCACCACCGACGTCGAGAACTGGCCGGGCGATCCGCTGGGCGTGCAGGGTCCGGAACTGATGCAGCGCCTGCTGCAGCATGCCGAGCGCTTCAACACCGAGATCGTGTTCGACCATATCCACACGACCTACCTGAACGAAAAACCGATTCGCCTGGTGGGCGACAGCCACACCTTCACTTGCGACGCCCTGATCATCGCCACCGGCGCCTCGGCCCAGTACCTGGGCCTGCCGTCGGAACAGGCCTTCATGGGCCGCGGCGTGTCGGCCTGCGCCACCTGCGACGGCTTCTTCTACCGCAACCAGGAAGTCGCGGTCATCGGCGGCGGCAATACCGCGGTCGAGGAAGCCCTGTACCTGGCCGGCATCGCCTCGAAAGTCACCCTGATCCACCGCCGCGACAAGTTCCGCGCCGAGCCGATCCTGGTCGACCGCCTGATGCACAAAGTCAGCGAAGGCAAGATCGTGCTTGAACTGAACCAGACCCTGGACGAAGTCCTGGGCGACCAGAGCGGCGTGACCTCGCTGCGCCTGAAATCGGCCAACAGCGACGAAACCAAGGAACTGACCGTGCACGGCCTGTTCGTGGCAATCGGCCACAAGCCGAACACCGGCATCTTCGAAGGCCAGCTCGAAATGCATAGCGGCGGCTACCTGGTGACCAAGTCGGGCCTGGAAGGCATGGCGACCGCCACCAGCGTGCCGGGCGTGTTCGCCGCCGGCGACGTGCAGGACCACATCTATCGCCAGGCGATCACCAGCTCGGGCACCGGCTGCATGGCCGCGCTCGACGCCCAGCGCTACCTGGAAGCGCTGGAAGACGATCCTAAATAAGCGATCCAAAGTAATCAACGCACTAAAAAGGTAGCAAGCGATGGCGGGCATGAAAGACTTCGCGCAGCTGAAAGGCTTGCGCGACCAGCTCAAGGAAGACGAGCGCGTGCGCGCCATCGAACAGGCCGAAGGCGAGAAGCGCGAGCGCATCGCGCGCGAGCGGGCGGTGGAATTTCGCACCTCGATGGAAGGCATCACCAAGATGCCAGAGTCGGACCGCTACGTGCATCGCCCGGTGTACGTAGCGCCCAGCGCCGCCCGGGCGCGCGCGCAGCTCAGTCCCGAGGACGAAACGGCGGACGTGCTGCGCGCCTCGATGTCGGATGAACTGTCCGACCTGTTCGACGTCGAGGGCATGCTCGACGAAGACCCGTCCATGAGCTATGCCCGCGACGGCGTCGGCCCCGACGTCGTGAAAAAGCTGCGCAAGCGCCACTGGCCGATCCAGGACGAGCTCGACCTGCACGGCCTGACCCGCGACGGCGCGCGCGACGCCCTCACCGATTTTCTCCACCGCGCCAACCGGCGCGGGATGCGCTGCGTGCGCATCATCCACGGCATCGGCTACGGTTCGCCCAAGGGCGAGCCGGTGCTGCGCAGCATCGTGCACAGCTGGCTGGTGCAAAAGAACGAAGTCATCGCCTTCTGCGCCGCGGGACGCTCCGACGGCGGTCATGGCGCCCTCATCGCCCTGCTGCGCCCCGCCCTGCACGATTGATGTTGCGCGCGGTGGACGATATGCGCGTTCTCGTGTGACAATCACCCATTTCAATCTGGCAATTCCGCCGGGATTTGTCTGTTAACTGTAGAATGTCTCGTACCCGGACGTTTCCGGATTGACCGCAAAGGGGATGTGTGAATTGAACGCGACGCAAGCAGTTCCAATGGAACACGGACGGCAGGTCGACCTGCAATCCTGCGCCGACGAACCGATCCACGTCCCGGGTTCCATCCAGCCGCACGGCGCCCTGCTGTTCTTCCAGGAGAACGGCCAGCTCGAAGGCTGGAGCATGAATGCGCCGGCGATGCTCGGCATCGCGCCCACGCTCGGCCTGCCCTATGCCGATCTCGGCCTGCCGGCTGACGCAGTCGACGCCATCGCCGACTGCATCGCCGTGCGCGACGACGACGATGCGGCGCCGCTGGTGGTCAGCCTGCGTGTCGGTGACATCGATTACGACTGCGTGGTGCACGCCGAAGCCGGCCGCATCGTCGCCGAATTCGAGTTGCGCCAGACGTCGAGCGAGGAAGTGTCGCGCTTCGCCATCAAGGCCCACGGCTCGATCGACCGCCTGCGGCGCCAGAAGACCATCGATGCCCTGCTCGCCTCGGCGGTGCAGCAGGTGCGCGAGTTCACCGGCTTCGATCGCGTGATGGCCTATTGCTTCCGCGCCGACGACAGCGGCGACGTGGTCGCCGAAAGCCGTCGCGACGACCTGGTGCCCTATCTCGGACAAAGATACCCTGCTGGAGATATCCCGGCCCAGGCGCGCCGCCTGTACACGCTCAACACCCTGCGCATGATCGCCGACATGGACTACGAGGCGGTGCCGCTGTATGGCGCGCCGGGTGCGGCGCCGCTGGACATGAGCTTCGCGGTGCTGCGCAGCGTTTCGCCGGTGCACGTCGAATACCTCAAGAACATGCACGTGTACGCCTCGATGAGCGTGTCGATCGTCATCAATGGCCGCTTGTGGGGCCTGATCGCCTGCCATCACATGTCACGCAAGCTGGTGCCGCATGCGGTCCGCATGGCGGCCGACGTACTGGCCCAGGTAATGGCCTCGACCATTCACAGCATCGAAGCGCGCCATGAGGCGTCGCTGGCCGAGCAGTCGGCGCGAGTGCGCACCGCGCTGGTCGAATCGCTGCTGCTCGACGACGACCCGCTCGACGCGCTGGGCGAACACGCCCGGGCGCTAATGGCGGCCAGCGGCGCGCAGGCGATGGTGGCGACCCAGCACGGCAAGATCGCCGCCCATGGCGACCTGCCGGCCGGCCTGGCCGACGCGATCGTCGCCTCGCTGCCCGACAACCAGCACGATCTGGTGGTGCGCGAGATGCGCGCCGACTGGCCCGAGGCTTTGCGCGAACAACTTGGCAAGTGGGTCGGCCTGCTGGCTCTGCCCTTCGACCCGCTCGGCCACGGCTGGTGCATCCTGCTGCGCGTCGAGCAGATCGAGACCGTGGCCTGGGGCGGCCGCCCGGACAAGATCGAAGCCCTCGGCCCGCTGGGCGCGCGCCTGACGCCGCGCGGCTCGTTCGACGCCTGGCACGAAACGGTGCGCGGCTGCGCCCACCCATGGGAGCACAGCGTGCTGGCCAATGCCCGCCTGACCCTCGCCGAACTGGTGCGGGCCGTGAACGCGCACCGCTCGCAGACCGAGGCCACCCGCGCCCAGCTGCTGGCGATGCTGGGCCACGACCTGCGCGACCCGCTACATTCCATCAATATGGCCGGCATGGTGCTGGAACGCACCGGCAACGCCAGCGGCGGCGGCAGCGGCCAGCCGACCATCGGCAAACGCATCCAGTCTTCCACCAACCGCATGCAGCGCATGATCAGCCAGGTGCTGGACATGAGCCGCATCGACCGCGGCATGGGCTTGGGCGTGGCGCTCGAGCCGGTTGACCTGAAGGCATTGCTGGTCGACCTGATGGACGAGGCGCGCATGGCCTATCCGTCGATCCCGCTGGAACTAGTGTGCGACGACCCAGCCACGGTGCGGGCCGACAGCGGCCGCCTGGCCCAGGTGCTGTCGAACCTGTTGAGCAATGCGCGTCACCACGGCGAGCCGGGCCAGCCGGTCACGGTCTGCCTGCGCACGCAAGGCAGCGAGGCCTCGGTTGCCGTGTCGAACGCGGGCGCGCCGATCCCACCGGAGACGGTGGCGACCCTGTTCAATCCTTTCAAGCGCGCATCGCTGAACAATCCACGCAACCGCACCGGCATGGGCCTGGGGCTGTACATCGCGCAGCAGATCGTGCGCGAGCACAGCGGCGAGATCGCCTACCGTTACGACAACGAGCAGGTGGTGTTTACTTTGCGCCTGCCGCTGGTCGACGGCTGACCAGGGTCGGCAAACTCCAGCCGCCCCCTAGGGCGATCCCGCGGCACATGCCGGTCGTGCCCGATGCCGTGTGCACGAAGCGCCGGCCATCCCATACCCATTCGTCGTGCCCCCAGCAGTCGCCGATGCCGCGGCCCTTGTGCGCCGCGCCGATGACGCCCTTGTCGTAGTCGGTGCCGGACTGGGTCACCAGTGCCGGCGCGAACGGCGGCTTGCGGTTGGCGACCCAGTAGCCGTGCCCCTCGTTATAGGCGCCGCGCCAGCAGCGCGCCGAGACCAGCATCGTCGTTGACGTGAGCGGCGCATAGGCGAATTGGCTCTCGCCGATGGCGATCGCCTCCAGGTCGCCGCAGTCCTCATTGCCGGCAGTCTTGCGCAGGGTCGCCAGCAGGATCCGTTCTTCTTGCTTGCCCAGCGGCGCCAGTTCGCCAGCCGGCACCGGGGCTGCCGTGACGAGCGGCGCCGGCAGCGGCGGCAACACATCCTGCTCTGGCCTTGATCCCTTGCGCATGGCGGCGCCCGGCGTGCCGAGGCGTCCCTGGAACTCGTCCATCTTGAGCAGGACCGCCGAGGCGCCCTTGCCCGACAGGGACCAGGCGAGGCCTCCGGCATGCCAACTCACCTTGCCGGCGCCGGCTACCGCACGCAGCAGCGCCTGGGACTGGGAAGCGCTCAGGTTGCCGATCGACTCCTCGCCTTTCAGCTCGACCGTGCCGAGCCCGCGGCCGTCGACCTGCATCGCGAGCGTCGCGGGCAGGTCGATGCCATCGTCGGCGTCGCCCAGCCGCAGCTTCACATCGAAAGCCTGGCCCGGCCCTGCCCTGCGCTCCAGCAGGACCGACAGCGGCCGGTTGCGGCCGTCCTCGGCATGGTAGCCGGCTGCGCGGCAGGTACGGGTGTTGTCGCAGGCAAGTTCCCAGTCGTGGTGCTGGAAAGACAGCTTGGGCAACTCGGTGGCCCACAGTGGATTGGCGGGGTTGGCGGCGGCCAGGGAGGCCAACAGGATGGTGGCGATACGCATGCGTGAATGGGCTTTCTCTCGTCGTTGGTGGCGCCGCAGATTTACCTAACGTAAGTCTGCAGGCGCATGGTAGTCTAACAACACTTCCCGCTTCCTGCTGCTGCATGACCCTCATCAAGTTCATCGAAATCATGGCGATCCTGGTCGGCGCGTTTTCCGGCTTCATCGAGGCGCGGCGCAAACGCATGGATCTGGTCGGGGTCTTCACGGTGGCTTTCATCACCGCCTTCGGCGGCGGCACCCTGCGCGACATCCTGCTCGACAAGCGCCCCCTGTTCTGGGTCACCCACCAGGAATACGCGATCGCGATCTTCGTGCTGGCGCTGGTGGCCTCGCCCCTGATCCGCACGCTGCGCCAGATCGTGTCGGAACGCCTGATCGTGGTGGCCGACGCGGTGGGACTGGGACTGTTTTCGATCGCCGGGACCTCGGCCGCGCTGGCGGCCGAAATGCCGATCTTTATCGCCTCGATGATGGGCGTGATCACCGGGATCTTCGGCGGCGTGCTGCGCGACATCGTCTGCAACGAGGTGCCGATGGTGTTCCGGGACGGCAAACCGTATGCGATCTGCGCCTTCCTCGGCAACTGGCTGTTCCTGTTGATGGGCAAGTACGGCGTGTCGCACGACTTCGCGCTGTGGTCGAGCTGCCTGTTCATCAGCGGGCTGCGGCTGCTGACGTGGAAGTTCGATATGCGGATGGGCCGGTAAGGATGGGGCGGTGAATGCCGCCCCGAGCGTGCTTACACCGCGTCCGCCCCGGTCTCGCCGGTACGAATACGAATCACCTGCTCCACGTTCTGCACAAAAATCTTGCCGTCGCCGATCTTGCCGGTGCGGGCGGCCTTGATGATAGCGTCGACCACCTGCTCGGCCATCGGATCGTCCACCACCACCTCGATCTTCACCTTCGGCAGGAAGTCGACCACGTATTCCGCGCCGCGATACAGCTCGGTGTGGCCCTTCTGGCGGCCGAAGCCCTTCACTTCGGTCACGGTCAGGCCGGTCACGTTCACCTCGGCCAGCGCTTCGCGCACTTCGTCGAGCTTGAACGGCTTGATCACGCAGGTAATCTGTTTCATGGTGTTGGTCCTTTCATGTACCAAAGTTAATCGGGGATGTTCGCCAGGTCGTCCAGCCACACGGTGGCCTCGGAGTCGGACGGCGCGCGCCAGTCGCCGCGCGGGGACAGCGAGCCGCCATTGCCGACCTTCGGTCCGTTGGGCACGCAGGAGCGCTTGAACTGGCTGGTCTTGAAGAAGCGGAACAGGAAGATCGACAGGTTGCGCTTGATGGCTTTCATGTCATACTGGTTGCGCGTGCCCAGCTCCTCGGGCCAGCGGCCAAGTTCGCGATCCTGCCAGGCCGAGTATGCGAGGAAAGCCGTCTTGCTCGGCTTGTAGCCGTAGCGCAGCGTGTAGAACAAGTTGAAATCCTGCAGCTCGTAGGGGCCGATCCGGTCCTGTGTGCTTTGCGCAGGCTTGTCGTCGTTTTCGCCGCCTGGCACCAGCTCGGGGCTGATCTCGGTGTCGAGGATGTCGAGCAGCACCTGGGCGTCGCCGCCGACCACGGCCCCGGTCTCGGCCACCCAGCGCACCAGGTAGGAGATCAGGGTCTTGGGCACGCTGGCGTTCACATTGTAGTGCGACATATGGTCGCCCACGCCGTAGGTGCACCAGCCCAGCGCCAGCTCGGACAGGTCGCCGGTGCCGATCACGATCCCGTTGTGGAAGTTCGCCAGGCGGAACAGGTGATTGGTGCGCTCGCCCGCCTGCACGTTCTCGAAGGTGATGTCGTATTCGGCCTTGCCCTCGACATAGGGGTGGCCGAGGTCCTTCAGCATCTGGATGCAGCTCGGGCGGATGTCGATCTCTTGCGCGCTGCAGCCGACCGCCGCCATCAGGTCACGCGCCTGCCTGAGCGTGCGGCCGCTGGTGGCGAAGCCCGGCATCGTATAGGCCAGGATGTTGGTGCGCGGCAGGCCGAGACGGTCCATGACTTTCGCACACACCAGCAGCGCATGGGTCGAGTCGAGGCCGCCCGACACGCCGATCACCACTTTCTCGATGCCGCTCGACGACAGGCGCTGGATCAGGGCCTGCACCTGGATGTTGTAGACCTCAGTGCAACGCTCGTCGCGCCGCGCGCGGTCGGCAGGCACGTAGGGGAATCGCTCGATCTTCCGCTCGAGCGGCAGGGTGCGCGCGAAAGGCAAATCCAGCTCGAAGCCGATCACGCGGAAGTTCGACACCTCATCGGCATGGCGCCGCACCGACTGGGCGAAGGTGGTCGCCTTCATGCGCTCGGTCGACAAGCGGTCCAGGTCGACGTCGGCACAAATGATGTGCGAATCGTCGGCGAAGCGCTCGGACTCGGCCAGCAGCTCGCCCTTCTCGTAGATCAGCGACTGGCCGTCCCAGGCCATATCGGTGGTCGATTCGCCGCGGCCGGCCGAGGTGTACAGATAGGCCGCCATGCAGCGCGCCGACTGCTGGCCGACCAGCTGGTGGCGGTAGCCGCTCTTGCCCACCACGACGTTCGAGGCCGACAGGTTGACCAGCACCGTGGCGCCGGCCAGCGCGGCGAACGAGGATGGCGGCACCGGCACCCAGACGTCCTCGCAGATCTCGACGTGGAAGCGCAGCAGCGGCAGGTTGGCGACCTCGAACAGCAGGTTCGCGCCGAAGGGAACGAGCGCGCCGAACAGGTCGATCTGGTCCACCGCCGCGCAATCCGCGGGGGTGAACTGCCGGGATTCGTAAAACTCGCCATAATTAGGCAAGAAACTCTTTGGCACCACGCCCAGCACTTTGCCGTTCGCGATCACCACGCCGCAATTGAACAGCATGTGGTTGACCCGCAGCGGCATGCCGATCACCATAGCCAGCGGCAGCGTTTTTGACTCATCGACGATGGCCGCCAGGCCCTCGAGCGTGGCGTCGAGCAGCGCGCGCTGGTGGAACAGGTCGTCGCAGGTGTAGGCGGACAGGCCCAGTTCGGGGAATGCGACCAGGGCGGCGCCCTGTCCGGCAGCCTGGCGCGCGAGCAGGATGGTCTGCAGGGCGTTATACGCCGGGTCGGCGATCCGCACGCGCGGGATGGCCACCGCGACGCGGGCGAAATGGTGCGAATAGAGATTGAAGAATGGGCTGTTCATAAAATGATCTTCGCAGTGAGACAGGTCGAGGCCGCATCGCTGCCTGTCGTCACTCACCTCGTCAATGGAAGCAATTTTGAATTATCGCACGCATATCGTTTCCGATCTGTCCGAAGTCGGCCAGGCCTCCTGGGACGCACTGGTCCAGGCCCAGGCGGCGCCGACGCCGTTTCTCTGCTACGCCTTCCTGCACGCGCTGCACGCCTCGGGCAGCGCCTCGCCCGAGACGGGCTGGCAGCCGCAATTCCTGCTGCTGTATGACGAACAGAACGTGCTGGCCGCCGCCCTGCCCCTGTACGTCAAGGGCCATTCGTATGGGGAATACGTGTTCGACTGGGCCTGGGCCGACGCTTATCAACGCCATGGGCTCGACTATTACCCGAAGCTCCTGAGCGCGATCCCGTTCACGCCGGTGGCAGGGGCGCGCCTGATGGCGCGCGATGCCCAGGCGCGCGCCGCCCTGGTCGATGTACTGTGCGCCACCCAGCGGGCGACCGAGGTCTCCTCGACCCATGTGCTGTTCCCGCCCGAGGACGAGGCGCAGCAGCTGCGCGAGGCCGGCTTCCTGCTGCGCAGCGGGGTGCAGTTCCACTGGCTCAACGGGGGCTACCGCAGCTTCGACGAATTCCTGGCCACGCTCGAGCAGAAGAAGCGCAAGAACATCCGCGCCGAGCGGCGCAAGGTGAAGGAAGCCGGCGTGACCATGCGCAGGGTGCGCGGCGTGGACGCCACGCGCGAGGATTGGGTGCTGTTCAACCGCTGCTATCGCAACACCTACCGCGAACACCACTCGACGCCCTACCTCAACCTCGATTTTTTCCTGCGCATCGGAGAAACGATGCCGGAGAATATCCTGCTGGTGATCGCGGAACAGGAAGGCCGGCCGATCGCGGCCTCGCTGGTGATCCACGATGAACACACGCTGTACGGCCGCTACTGGGGCGCGCTCGAGCACGTGCCCTGTCTGCACTTCGAGGCGGCCTACTATCAGCCGCTGGAATTCTGCATCGAGCAGGGCATCGCCACCTTCGAAGGCGGCGCCCAGGGCGAGCACAAGATGGCGCGTGGCTTCTTGCCGACCCGGACCTGGTCGGCGCACTGGCTGGCGCACCCGTCGTTCGCGGACGCGGTCGAGCGCTTCCTGGAGCGCGAGGCGGGCGGGATCGACGATTACATGGACGAGCTGAACGAGCGCAACCCGTTCCGGGGGCGCAGCTGAAGGTCTCCGGGACGGCGTTCAGTCGCCATCCCGGATCGGATGCCGCTTACTTCTTCTTGCTGGTGACCTGTTCGAAATCGGCCTTGCGGATCATCCCGTGCACGCCCTTGGTGCCGTCGACGACCTGGCTCACCTGGAAATCGGAGGCTGCGCTCAGGTAGGCATAGGCGGTGGCGCGGTCCATGCCCAGCACCTCGGTCAGGAAGCGGATCGATTCGCGCACCGCATCCTTCATCGCTTCATCGAGGTCGGGATTCAGGCCGATCGTCACCCAATGGTCCGGGGTCTCTCCCATCGGGCGGCCAAGGCTGCCGGAACTCGATGGGATGGCCTTGTCGCCCTTCTTGAGCAAGGTGATGCGGAAGGTCGGGCGCATCGAATGCTCGAGCGCGGTCAGCGCGACCTCGCCGTCGCCCTGCGCCATGTGCGGGTCGCCCATATAGAAATTGGCGCCCTTGACCAGCACCGGGAAGTACACGGTGGTGCCCACGCCCAGGTCGTTGATGTCCATATTGCCGCCATAGAGACCAGGCGGGACCGAATGAACCTTGGCGGTGGTGGCCGCCGCCACGCCCATCGTGCCCATGAACGGCGCGGTCGGGAAGATCACCTCGGTGCCGTCCTTCGTCTTCATCACACCTTCCCATTTGCCGTCCTTGCCGCGGCGGATCGGCGTGAACACCGATACGTTGTGATAGGCCTCCGGGTTGGCCGCCGAGGCGTGCGCCAGCGGTTTTGGCGTTTCGGGGAATTCGCCCGGCAGCGCGCCCTTGCCGTGGCGGTTCGACACGACGCCATACGGCACGCGCGGCACGGCCGACAGCAACTCGACTTTCAGCACGTCGCCTGGTTCCGCGCCCTGGATCTCGACCGGACCGGTCACGATGTGCGGGCCGTCCTTGGCGAAATCGTGGGCCATGTTCGAGCCGGTGATGGCGATCGCGTCCTTGAGCACCATATTCGCCGGGATGCCCTTGCTGCCAAAGTACTTGACCGGATTGCGCCCCTGGTCTTCCACCATGCCTTCGTGCGACAGCGTGTCGAACACGATGGTGGCGCCCGATGGAATCGACAGCACCGGCTTGGTGGCCGCGTTCGGCAGGTAGCCCCACTGGATCGTGTCCACGGTCGACGGCACGTAATAGACCTCATGCTGCGTGCCGGGCAGGACGATGCGGCCGGGCTTGTCGGCCAGCGGTTGCAAGGGGAAGCCGGCATCGGCCGCTTAGGCGGATGCGGCAAGCGGGGCCATGCCTGCAATGGCGAGTGCGGTCAGCAGAGGGATGGTGCGAAACTTCATGATGGCTCCGATGTAGAACTGTTTAGCAGGAGACTGCTAAACAGCAACAACCGTGCCAAACCGTTTCGGCGCTTTTTCGCGTAAAACGCACTATGGCAGTGCGCTACCTGTGTCGTCTGACGGCGAAAGTATTCCAATACGATGCATATTCATCTATACAAATATGCCTGAGTTGCGACAGGCGATACCGACGAAAAAAAAAAGCTGGTCCGCGAGACGGATCCAGCTTTTTATTCATTGCCGCCGACGATTTGGCGGCAGACATGCTTAGTTCCAGCCGCCCGCATTGCTGCGGAAATTCTCCTGGAACGGCTTGCCGGCCTCGGCCTGCTTGCGGATGATGCTCTTGGCGCGGCTGCCGGCGGCAGCGACCAGGGCAATGACGATCTTCTTCACTTTCGACTCCTTGATTGCACCGCCAACAATGGCGGCGCCTACGATAACGACTGCTATGCAACCGTTATATAGGCGACCCGGACGAACTTCCAATTCCGAGTAACAATATCAGACATCAGCTTCGTGAATGTTAATCGAGCTGCCTCCCTAGCCAGCTATGGATCCCTTCAAGGGAACGGAATTCGGACACGGAGCGGCAGGCGATTCCAGGGTGGCGCGCTTGCAACATGCGCGCCAGGGCAGCGCCCGGCCCCAGTTCGAGCGCGACCGTGACGCCGGCTTCGACACACGCGTCCATGCATTCGCGCCAACGGATCGGCTCGGCGATCTGGCGCGGCAGCTCGCGCATCGCCTTCTTCGCATCGATGACCGGCTCGGCCGAGATGCCGGACAGGACCGGGAAGGCCGGCGCCGACCAGCGCTGGCGTTCCAGTAGCGCCGCGAACGGCGCCACGGCGGCCTGCAGCAGCGGCGTGTGCGAGGCCACGGCGACCGGCAGCAGCGTCGCGCGTCCGCCGGCCGCCAGCGCCGCTTGCGCCAGCGCCTCGCCCTGGGCGGCAGGACCGCCGGCCACCAGCGCGTCGTCGCCGGTAACGATGGCGGCGTAGTAGCCGAAGCGCGCCAGCAGCGCCCCCACGCTCCCATCGGGCATGCCGGACAGCGCGACCATCGCCTGCGCCGGCCCGCCTTCCAGGCACGCATCCATCAGCCGCGCGCGTTCGATGGCCAGCCTCACCGCATCGTCCGGATCGAGGGCGCCGGCGACGCCATAGGCCGACAATTCGCCGATGCTGTAGCCTGCGACCAGCGCCGGTTCTGGCAGCCGGGCGCGCAAGGCGGTCCACATCGCCAGGGTCGCCGCGACGATGGACGGCTGCGCGATGCGGTTCGCAAAACGCTCTTCGCCCTCCACTGAAGCGCGCAGCATCGGCGCCAGTTGCGGGTCGCTGAACCATTCGTCCAGCAGCCCGCTGGCGCCAAGGTCCATGCGCGCCAGGTCGAACATGCCGGCATGCTGGGCGCCCTGCCCGGGGCACAAGATGGCGAGCCGTCCCGCCATGCTAATCGACCGTCACGGCCTGCAGCAGGCAGGCCGCGCCCAGCAAGTCGGCCGCGCCGCCCGGCGACAGGCGTGCGGCGACAAAGTCGCGGTGACAGGCCCGCGCCCGCGCTTCCCAGTCCGGGCTCGCGGTGCCGCCGCGTGCAACGAAGGCGCGCGCCTGGCGCCGCACCGTCGCGGCGCCGTCAGGGCCGCCCCGATGATAGACATTGGTGTCGCTGATGTGGGCCATCAGGGCGAACAGCGCATCGATGCGCGCCTCCCGTATGCCGCGGCCAGCGGCAAGAGTGCGGCGCAGGGCCGGCAGGCCGATATGAAAGACCGACGGAAAGCCGCGCGCGCCCTCTTCGCGTGCGCCGCTCGCCGCGTAGGCCGACCGCGCCCGGGCCCCGTTCGATTGCATCTCGGGAGCGACACTGTGCGCGCCGAGTTCGCGCCCCCAGCCATCGAGGAGCATGGCGTGCACCCTGCCTGCCGTCAGCGCCGCGCCACTGGCGTGGCAGCGCCCGATCGCGGCGCACAGCATGCCGAGGCAGAAGATCGCGCCACGGTGGGTGTTGATGCCGGCGGTGGCGCGCAGCATGCGCGCTTCGGCATCGATGCCGAGCCGCTTGAGCACGTGGAACGGCGCGTCGCGCATGCCGGCGTGGGTAATCTCCAGAAAAAAGCGGCGCAGTGCGAACATGCTGCGCAAGAAGGTCGTGGCAGTCATGTCGGCATGACTGCCGTTGTCGACCAGCGAGACCAGGCCCGGCTTCGGATACAAGACCAGTTCAGCGTACAGGCTGCGCACGGCCAGGCGCGCAATGCGTTGGCAGAACGCACGCTCGGCGATGGCGGCCGGCAGGCGTGACGCCGCCGTCGTGTGCAGGGAAATCAGTTCGGGCACGTCTCTTCCTCCAGCGTCGCGATCAGTTCTTCGGGCAGCACCAGCGCGATCCGGTGCAGTCCCTTGGTCAGCACGCGCGTGCCCGGCGCGCCGGCAAAGGCCGCGCGCAACTCCTTCCACGCCACCGCGCGCCCGTCGGGAAACACCACTTCGCCATCGAGCGGCAGGATGCCCGCGTGCCAGGCCAGCAGGTCCAGCCCCTTCATCAACTGGCGCCGGCTGGTGGGCTGCAGCAGCACGTCGATGTCGGAATGCGGCGTCAGGTAGTACTGGCCGGTCAGCGCCGCCAGCGCCACCGAGCCATACGTCGCCAGGCCGACGCCGGCTTCGGCGGCCTGGCTTTCGAGCAGGGCCAGGCTCTCGCGCCACTGCTCCGGCACCGCGTCCAGGGCCGCGACCAGCGGCAAGGCGCGCGTGCGGCGGCCGATATCGGACAGCTCGACCCGGCAGCCGAACTTCAGCTTACCGCCGTCCTCGGGCCGCGGCGGCAGTGGAAAACCGATCGCAACCTCGTTCGCCGCCATCTCGGCTTCGGCGCGCCGCACCACGGCCGGCCAGCCGCCGTCGCGCCAACGGTCGAGCGCGGCCAGCGCCGCCTCGGGCGCGCCGGCGCGCACGCGCTGCCAGCCGCGGCGCGTCAGCCACACCAGGTCATGCCGCGCGAACATGGCCGCCGCTCCGCACCGCTTCGGCGACCGGCTGCGCCAGCAGACGCCCGCCCCGCTCAAGGCCCAGCGCCATGCGCCGGTCTTCATCCGTGGCATCGCCCAGCGCGCGCACCAGCTGCCCGGCGAGATCGTCTTCCCAGATGCCGTGCAGGCCGCCCATGCGCAGATAGTTTTCGGGGCCCGGCGCGAATACCGGATTGTCCCTGGCCAGCTCGGTCAGGCGTTCCTCGGGCACCTTGGTGATGCGCGCCATCGCCGGCAGGCCCATCACGCGGATGGTCGACTGCGGCAGCGCATAGCAGGCGCTCGCAATCAGGCCGCTGGTGATGAAGCCGCCCGACAGCGCCTGGTCGTACACCAGGCCGATCACGGTATGGCCCTGGCGGCGCGCCAGGTCGACGCACTTGCCCAGATGGGCCATATAGCTGTTGATGCCCAACATCTCGTCGCGGTGGCGCAGGCGCTGGCCTTGCGTGTCGACCAGGATCAGGATCGGCCGTCCCGGATGCTCCTGCACCGTCCTGAGGATCGCCTGCGCCTGGGCCAGCGCGATCTCGATACCGATCGGCGTGTGGCCGGTGGTGCCGATCACGGCGACCGGCTTGCCGTCGACCTGCGCCGTGCCCGATAAAAAATTGTCGCGTTCGACGATGTCGTGACCGCCGGGGAAAAGCTGGGTCGTAAGTAGCTGCCAATCCATCGTCAATCTCCCGTTGTGGCGCGGTATTGCGCCGCCATGTCGAGGAAGGCGTCGGCCTCCAGCATCGGCACCCTGGCCGGCTCCGGCACGCCCAGTTTCTGCCACACGTCCATCGGTTCGGCCAGACCCGCGCTGTCGTCCAGGCGCCGCGCCAGCATGGCCTGCTCGGCCAGCAAGCCCTCGAGCGTCAGGCGCACTTCTCCGCCCCGCAGCTCGGCGATCGCCGCGATAGCGGCCGTGCGGAAGGCGTCCGACTCGTCCGCCACCAGCACCTGGCAATCGCCCAGCAGGTAGCGGTGCTTGCCGCCCGTAGTGCGCCACACCAGCGCGCGGTCGCGCGAATCGAATTCCTCGACCCCATTCGCGGTCTCGATCACCTCGGGGCCGGACATCGCAAGCCGTCCCTCCTCGGACATGATGACGGTGTTGGCGCAGCGCGCCGCGATGCCCATGCCGCCGAAGCAGCCATTGGCGCCGCCCACCACCGCCACCACCGGGATGCCGGCCGCACGCACGTCGAGCATGGCGCGCATCACTTCCGACACCGCGATCAGGCCGGCATTGGCCTCGTGCAGGCGCACCCCGCCCGATTCCAGCAGCAACAGCACCGCGTGCGCGTTCTCGTCGATCGCGCGGCGCAGCATGCCCACCAGCTTGGCGCCGTGGACCTCGCCCACCGCGCCGCCCATGAAACCGCCCTCTTGCGCGGCGCCGAACACCAGCTTGCCATTGAGCTTGCCGCGGCCGACGACGACGCCGTCGTCGAACGACACCGGCGCGTCGAGCTGGGCCAGGTGCGGGCTCGCCACCCGTTCGCTCGGCGGCAGGAATTCCTCGAAGCTGCCGGCGTCGAACAGCGCCGGAATGCGCTGGCGCGCCGTCAATTCCTGGTAGCTGCTCATACTGCCCCTCCAGTCAGGGACTCCACCGCCTGGTCCAGCCGCAGGCTGACCACGGCCGGTGTGGCGCCCATATCGTTGATGCTGATGCGCGCGTCGGCGAGACTCCAGCGATCGTGAAAATCGGCCATCACGGCCTGCCAGGTGGCGCCGAAGCCGACGGCCGCGGTGCGCACCTCGATCTCGCACGCACCCTGCAAGGGTGACGGCTCGATCAATACTTCGAGATTGCCCGAGCCGACCACGCCCACCAGCTGCGGCATGCCGGCCAGCGAACGCCTGCCCTGCTCGAAACGGTATTTCAACGTTTCCATGGTTGTTTCCTCACCAGTTCCTGAAGCGCTTCGGCGGATCGTACAGGCCGCCGGATGCGCGCACCAGGCCCTTCATGTTCTTGGCGGCCAGCAGGTCGCGGGTCGCCATCCGTTTGTCGATGCCAAGGTCTTCGGGGCGCTGGACGATGCCGCGGTCGCGCAGGTTCTCGACCATGCGCTTGTCGCGCGCCATGCCCACCGGCGTGTAGCCGGCCACGCCGCGGATCGCCTGCTCGCGTTCTTCTTCGGTGCGGCACAGCAGCAGGTTGGCGATGCCCTCTTCGGTCAGGATGTGGGTGACGTCGTCGCCATAGATCATCACCGGCGGGATCGCCATATTGGCCTGCTCGGCGAGCTGCCAGGCGTCGAGCTTTTCGACGAAGGCCGGGGCCATGTGCTCGCGGAAGGTCTCGACCATCTGCACCACCAGCTTCTGCCCGCGCGGGATCACGTTGCGCCCCTGCCGCGCCTGTTCGCCGGCCTTGAGCCAAGCCTTGCTCGGGTGACGCCGGCCGCGCGCATCGGCGCCCATATTCGGTGCGCCGCCGAAACCGGCGATCCGGCCCAGGGTCGCGGTCGACGAATTGCCCTGCAAGTCGATCTGCAGGGTCGAGCCGATGAACATATCGCAGGCATAGTGGCCGGCCGCCTGCGAGAACGCGCGATTGCTGCGCATCGAACCGTCCGGCCCGACGAAGAACACGTCCGGCCGCGCGCTGATGTATTTTTCCATGCCCAGTTCGGATCCGAAGGAATGCACCGATTCCACGAAGCCGGCCTCGATCGCGGGGATCAGCGCCGGGTGCGGGTTCAGGGCCCAGTGGCGCGCGATCTTCCCTTTCAGCCCGAGGCTGGCCGCATAGGTCGGCAATAACAGTTCGATGGCGGCGGTGTCGAAGCCGATGCCGTGGTTCAGGCGCTCGATTTCGTACTCGGCATAGATGCCCTTGATCGCCATCATCGCCATCAAGACCTGGATCTCGGAGATCTGGGCCGGATCACGCGTAAACAGCGGCTCGATGTAGTACGGGGTGGGCGACTGGACCACGTAGCCGACCCAGTCGCCCGGGATGTCCACGCGCGGCAGCTTGTCGACGATCTGGTTGACCTGGGCGATCACGATGCCGCTCTTGAAGGCGGTCGCCTCGGCGATGGCCGGCGTGTCCTCGGTGTTCGGGCCGGTGTACAGATTGCCCTCGCGGTCGGCCATCTCGGCCGCCACCAGCGCCACGCGCGGCGTCAGGTCGATGAAGTAGCGCGCGAACAGCTCCAGGTAAGTGTGGATGGCGCCGATATTGAGCTTGCCGGCCTGCGCCAGCTTGGCCAGGCGGCCGGCCTGCGGGCCGGAGAACGAGAAGTCCAGCTTTGAGGCGATCCCCTTGTCGAACACGTCCAGGTGCTCGGGCAGCGACAGCACCGACAGCAGCATGTGCAGGTCATGCACGCGGCTGGTGTCGACTTTCGTGAGCGCCTTGCCCAGGAAATCGGCCTGCTTCTGGTTGTTCCCCTCCAGGCAGACCCGGTCGCCCGGCTCCAGCACGGCATTGAGCAGGTCGACGATGTGCGCGGCCTGGACGATCTTGCCGTCCAGCGCCCCGCCGAGCGCCGCCTGGACCCGTGCCAGGCGATCGCCGCGGTTGCGTTGCTGGGTAGTCCAGCGGCCTTCACTGTGAGTCATGAGATTTCCCGTTGTTGCAAAAGTTTGTCTGTCCTTAGAACACCACGAACAGCACCCACAGCACGACCGGCGCCACCAGGGTGACGATGCCGCCATAGATCATCAGCTGCCGCAAGAAGACGTCGCGGTCGATGCCCTGCGCGCTGGCCAGCACGAGCGCACCGTTGGTCGAGAACGGGCTGACGTCGACGATGGTCGAGGCGACCGCCATGGCGGCGATGAAGCCGATCGGGTCGACGCCGGTGCCCGAGGCCAGGAACGGCACGGCCAGCGGGATCAGGGAGCCGAGCACCGCGGTCGAGGAAGCGAAGGCCGAGACAACGGCGCCGACGAACAGCAGCAGCAAGGCCACGGTCAGCGGCGAAGCCAGGCTGGCGGCGCTGTCGCCGACCCAGGTGATGGTGCCCATCTTCTGCATCACGCCGACATAGGTCGACACGCCGACGATCAGCATGATCTCTGGCCACGACACCTGGCCGATGGCGCGTTTCTGCACCTGCGGCGACAGGATCGAGATCAACAGGCCGATGGTGATGGCCACAAAACCGATGTCGAGCTTGTACAGCAGGGTCAGCACGGCCAATGCGACCAGGCCGACCACGGTGAACATCTGGTGGAAGGTCGGGCCTTCGTTCAGGTCGACCGCGGCGTGGCCGGCAGCGCTGCCCGAGCCGGTGGCGCCCACCGCGCCGACGGCGGCGCTCGAACGTTCCTTGGTCAGGCGTTCTTCGCTGGCCGATTCATTCTCGGCGTCGCCGTAGATCTGCGGGCCCTGGGCCGCCACCGCCACCGGCGGACCGAAGCGCGAGACCGGGAGCCCCTTGCCCGAGCGCTCGGCCTTCGGCACTTGCTGGCGCATCAGCTTGGCGCCGCCAAACACGAAGAACAGCAGCACCGACACCGCCAGGTTGACGCCCAGGCTGGTGAAGGCAGTGGTCAGCGGCGAAATCGGCAGCCCCGCTTCCATCACGACCTTGTTGGTGATGCCCCCGTAGATGCTGATCGGCGAGAAGCCGCCGCCCTGGGCGCCGTGGATCACCAAGAGGCCCATCATGAGGGGATTGATCTTGTACTTGGCCGCGAAGCCGAGCGCGATCGGGGCGATGATCGCCACCGCCGCCGGGCTGACCGCGCCCACCGAAGTGAGCAAGGCGGTGATGAAGAACATCACCCACGGGATGGCTGCGATGCGACCGCCGACGGCGCGCACCGCGAGCCGCACCAGCCAGTCGATGGTGCCGTTGTTCTGGGCCTGGGCGAACAGGAAGGTGATGCCGACCAGGGTCAGGAACAGTTCGGCCGGGTAGCCGGACATGATGGTCTTGGTTTCCATGCCGGCGACCAGTGTGCCGACGAGGAAGGCGCCGACGAAGGCGATGACACCCATATTGATGGGCATGGCGGTGGCGACGATGAACATCAGCGCCAGCACGCAGATTGCAATGACATGAGAGGACACGGCAAGGCTCCTTCGAGGTGCGGGCCGGCTCCAACCGGGTGACCGCGGGTGGTACGTCTCCAATACATGCTCCGTGCCGTGCGCCACCCTCGGAATCTGCGGCGGGCCGGACCATGCTCTTTTTTATGCTGTTCGTGACGCCAAATTAACCGCGTTTGGAGTGGAGATCAATTAGGCTCGGTCGGCAACGTTTACTGTCAGCGAAACTGTCGACCTGGAAGGCGGCCTGGATGCTGCGCTGCGGTATCAGGCGGTCCTGTGCTTGAGCATGCGGCATACGGCCGCCAGCGCCAGCAGATTGGGGTCGCGTTCGCGCACCCGCAAGAAGCTCAGGCCGATGGTCTGCTGCATGTGGTAGTCGGCTTTCAGGGGGATCAGCTGCACCTTGTCGCCGAAGGCGTTGCGCACCCGGCCCGGCAGCAAGGTGTAGCCGATGCCGGCCGCCACCAGGTTCATCAGCGAGAAGATATCGCCCACGCGGGTGACGATGGTCGGCGCGTAGCCGGCGATGCGGAAGGCTTCCTGGAAGCCCGTGAGGGTCACGAAGCCATCCTTCAGGCATACGAATTTCTCGGCCGCGCAGGCGCGCAGGTCGACTTCGGGCAGAGCCGCGTAGGGCGAGCCGGCCGGCGCGGCGAAGAATACCTCATCCTCGAACAGCGGGATCGATTCGATCTCGGGGTCGGGATCGGGCATCCCCATCAGCGCCGCGTCGATTGCGTTCTGCTTCAGTTTATGCAGCAGCTCGGCGTTCGAACCCAGCACCAGCTCGGTCTCGATTTCCTGCTTGCGCAGCTTGATGCCGATGATGACCTCGGGGATCGCACCGGTCGTCAATGAATACAACGAGCCGATCCTGAGGTGGTCGGCCGAATAGCCGGCCGCCGAGCGCGTGGCGGCGATCCCGTCGGCCATCAGCTTGACCACTTCGCGGCTCACTTCGGCCAGCACCTGGGCCGCCTCGTTCGGGATCAGGTTGCGGCCCTGGAGGCTGAACAGCTGGCAGCTCATGCCTTCCTCGAGCGAATGCAGCGCGCGGTGCACGCTCACCGCGCTGATGTCGAGCATGCGGGCGGCGGCGTTCAGGTTGCCGCCCTCCATATAGGCCAGCAGGATCTCGAGTTTGCGGAAGGTGATGTCGTCGCTGATCTGGCTGCGCATGGTGGCCTTTACAAAGTTGAACCGTGCGAGGATACCGCGCTCTTCAATCCGGCGCCAATGCGGGCTGCATACCATCCTGGACGAACAGGCCGGGAGAGCTGTCGGCATACTCGCGCAGCACGTCCCACACCACCTTCACGCGGCGCAGGCGATACAGGTCGGTCGGCGCCGCCAGCCAGAACGAGCGCTCGGCCGAAAAGCCCGGCAGCACTGGCACCAGCCGGCCGTCGTCCGGCACCGCATAGGGCGGCGCCATCATGAGGCCCATACCCAGCGACGCCGCCTCGATCTGCGCCGTCATGCCCGAGCAGCACATGCGCCGGCGCGGCGTGAAACCCAGCTCGTTCAGGTACGACAGCTCGCGGCTGGCCAGGCGGTCCTGCACGTAGTCGACGAAGTCGTGGCGCGCCAGGTCGGCCTGGGTGCGGATCGTCGGATGCCGCGCCAGGTAGGCGGGCGACGCGTACAAATAGAAGCGGAACGAGGCCAGGCGCGTGACCACGTAGCGGCCGGTGGTGGGCGGATCGAGCATCACGCCCAGATCGGCCTCGCGGTTGGCCAGGTTGGCAAAGCGCGGCAGCGCCAGCAAGTCGATCTGCAGGTCCGGGTGCTGGTCCAGCAAGCCGACCAGCAGCGGCGCCACGACCTTCACCCCGAAGACTTCGGGCACCCCGAGCCGCACCACGCCGTGGGCCGCCACTTCGGCTCCGCCGATCTGCTCGGCCGCCGCAAGCGCCGCCCCTTCCATCGCCTCGGCGTGCGGCAGCAGGGCCAGGCCGACCTCGGTCAGCTCATAGCCTTCGCGCGAGCGGTCGAACAGGGTCGCGCCGAGCTGGGTCTCGAGCCGGTCGATGCGGCGCGCGACGGTCGTGTGCTCGACGTCGAGGCGGCGCGAGGCGCCCGACAGGGTGCCGGCGCGGGCCAGCTCGAGAAAAAATCGTAAGTCCGTCCACTCCGGGAGCGCATTCATGAGATCGCTTGTCAGATATCAAGATGACACATTGTGCACTCGTGCACATTCCCTCTGCAAGCAATTTACCGACGATGTCTGCAGTGCCACAGAAATGGTGCGATGCGGCATCTGTCCCTAGGAAAGCTCACAACGAAGGCCAGCAAGCAGGCTGTGCATTCGTGCACAACGGGGTGGGCGATTGTTGACTATTCAACCAAACCCGACCTTGGCACACTGCTTGGCATGCGCTCGATCGCACGCATGCTCGATTGCATGCCATACCAAAAATGAGGAGACTAGAATGCGTCTGACCAGGAAGAAGATGAAGCTGCTGAACCAGTCCGCCGCCGCCCTGCTGGTGCTGTCCGGCGGATCGGTCGGGATGGCCCAGGCCCAGGATGCCGGAGCCGCGCCGGTGGCTTCTGCCGAGGAAAACGTCTCGAAGGTGGTCGTCACCGCGCGCCGGCGCGAAGAGACCCTGCAGGACGTCCCGGTCTCGGTCACCGCGTTCAGCGCCGACCAGCTGTCCAAGCAGGCCGTGCCCGACGTGACCGCCCTGGCCCTGGCGCTGCCGAACACCACCCTCAAGGCTTCGCGCGCCACCAATAGCACGCTGACCGCCTTCATCCGCGGCGTCGGCCAGGCCGACCCGCTGGCCGGCTTCGAATCCGGCGTCGGCATCTATATCGACGACATCTACCTGGCCCGCCCGCAGGCCGCGGTGGCCGACATCTACGACGTCGAACGCATCGAGGTGCTGCGCGGCCCGCAGGGCACGCTGTACGGCCGCAACACCATCGGCGGCGCCGTCAAGTACGTGACCCGCAAACTCGGGCCGCAGCGCGACGTGCGGGTGCGCGCCACCGTCGGCGAATACGGCCAGAAAGAAGCCGTGATCACCGCCAGCACGCCGCTCACCGACACCGCCCGCGTAGGCGCCACATTCGCCCGCTTCAAGCGCGACGGCTTCGGCGACAACCTGTTCACCGGCAAGGGCAACTATGACAAGGACGTCACCGCCGGCCGCGTGTCGGCCGAGTTTACGCCCAACCAGGACCTGTTCATCCGCCTGGCCGGCGACTTCACGCAAGACGACTCCAATCCCAAGAACGGCCATCGCCTGATCGTCGGCCGCACCAGCGGGGCGCCGATCCTGCCGGACGTGTTCGACACGCAGGGCAACCTGACCAAGGCCCTCGGCCACGACCAGGAAGTACGCGCCTACGGCGGCTCGGCCACCATCGAATACGTGCTCAATAGCGAGTGGAGCGTGAAATCGATCACCGCCGCTCGCCGCGACAAATCGTATGCGCCGATCGACTTCGACGCCCTGCCGGTGGTCGACATGGAAGTGCCGGCGCTGTACACCAACCGCCAGTTCAGCCAGGAGTTCCAGGTCAGCTACAACGGCCCGCGCCTGCAGGGCGTGGCCGGCGTCTACTATATGGACGCCAACGCCTTCAACAAGTTCGACACCATCCTGGCCGGCGCCGTGCCGACGTCCACCTACACCATGGGCGACATCGACACCAAGGCCTGGGCCGCCTACTTCGATGGCAGCTACAACCTCACGGATACCGTGAGCCTGTCGCTGGGCGGGCGCTACACGGTGGACAAGCGCGAAGCTGACGTGCTGCGCCAGATCTACTTCGGCCTGGCCGGCACGCCCGACATGGGTAACCCGGCCGCGATCCTGTTCCGCACCGACACCGACCTGCGTAACGGCCTGCTGGAGCGCGAAGACAAGAAATTCACGCCGCGCGTGGCCATCAACTGGAAGATGAACCCCGCCCATAACATCTACGCCTCGTATTCCGAAGGCTTCAAGGGCGGCGGCTTCGATCCGCGCCTGAACGTCGTCGGCACCCGCATCCCGCTCGACGTCGCCCGCGCCGGCTATGCGCCCGAGACCATCGAGACCTATGAACTGGGCCTCAAGTCGGCCTTCAACGGCGGGCGCATCACCACCAACGCCGCCCTGTTCTACAGCGACTACCAGGACGTGCAGATTCCCGGCTCGATCGCGGTCGACACCAACGGCGACGGCCGCGACGACAGCTTCGCCGGCGTTACCACCAATGCCGGCAAGGCCGAGATCAAGGGCGCCGAGCTGGAAGCGATCGCCAACATCACGCCCAACTTCATGATCGCCGGCATGTACAGCTACATCGACGCCAAGTACAAGGAATACATCGTGGCGGGCGTGAACGTGGCCGACCAGCGCATCTTCCAGAACACGCCGAAGAACTCGGCCAACCTGCGCGCCAACTACGATATTCCGCTGCCGCTGATGGGCCACAACGGCCGCATCTCGCTGATCGGCAGCTATTCGTACAAGGGCGCCACCGCCCAGTTCGAGACGCCGTCGATCCTCGACCAGGAGTCGTACAAGATCTGGGACGCGTCGATCGTCTGGACCCGTCTAGATGGCAAGGTGCGCGCCGGCCTGCACGGCAAGAACCTGGGCGACGAGCACTACAAGACCGCCGGCTACCTGTTCCCGACCCTGGGCAACGAAGGCACGCTTACCGCCTTCTACGGCAACCCGCGCACGGTCTCCGCCACCCTGGAGCTGCGCTTCTAAGAGCTGGCACCTGAACGTCGTCCCCGCGAAGGCGGGGACCCAAGTTTCCCACCGAAGTTGAAGCATCAAGCAGATCGAACACTGAACAGGAACCGCCGCGTGCCAACCAGCTCCCCCATCACCTACACCAGCAGCGACGGCCTCGCCCTCTACGCACGCGACTACCACGGCGCCGGCGGCCCGGCCCGCCTGCCCGTGATCTGCATCCACGGCCTCACCCGCAACTCGCTCGACTTCGACGAACTGGCCCCGCAGGTAGCGGGCCTGGGGCGCCGCGTGCTGGCGATCGATGTGCGCGGCCGCGGCCACTCGGCGCGCGACCCGAACCCGGCCAACTACACGCCGATGGTGTACGCCGCCGACGTGGTGGCCCTGATGCATGCGCTGGGCATCGCGCGCGCCGTCTTCATCGGCACCTCGATGGGCGGCCTGATCACAATGACCCTGGCCGCCCAGCGTCTCGACCTGGTGGCCGGCGCGGTGCTGAACGACATCGGCCCGGTGCTGTCCCCGCGCGGGCTGGAGCGGATCGCCGGCTACGTCGGCAAGCCGGCCACGTTCGCCAACTGGGACGAGGCGACCTGCTATGTTCGCGACATCAATGCCTGCGCCTTCCCCGCCAATCCGGATACGGAATGGAACAAGTGGGCCCAACGCGCCTTCGAACAACGCGATGATGGTCTGTTGTGCGCCCGCTACGATCCCGGTATTGCCCACAGCCTGCAAAACGGTAGACTTCCTCCAACCTCGCTGGCCTTGCGCATGGCCTTCCGGCGCCTGACGCGGCATCGCCCCACCCTGATGATCCGGGGCGCGCTGTCCGACCTGGTCGAAGCCGAACAGGCGGCCTGGATGCGCAAGGCGGCCCCCAGCCTGGCCTATACCGAAGTGCCGAACGTTGGCCATGCGCCGATGCTCACCGAACCGGAAGCCTTCGAGGCGATCGGCGCTTTCCTGGCGCGGATCCCTTAATAATTACAAGGAGACACACGATGCAACACCTGATCAAACCTCTGGCCCTGTCCCTTACCTTCGCCTTCGCCGCCGGCGCTACTCCCGGTGCGCTGGCCCAGGGCAAGGACTTCAAGGTCGCCCTGATCGCCGGCAAGACCGGCATCATGGAATCGTATGCGCGCGAGACCGAGGCCGGCTTCATGCTCGGCCTCGAATACCTGACCAATGGCACCATGGCCATCAACGGCCGCAAGATCAAGGTCATCGTCAAGGACGATCAAAGCAAGCCAGACCTGGGTCGCACCCTGCTGGCCGAGGCCTATGGCGACGACCGGGTCGACGTCGCCGTGGGCACCACGTCATCCGGCTCGGCGCTGGCGATGCTGCCGGTGGCCAAGGAATACAAGAAGGTCCTGATCATCGAACCGGCGGTGGCCGACGCCATCACCGGCGACAAGTGGAACAAGTACATCTTCCGCACCGCGCGCAGCTCGATGCAGGATGCATTAGCCGCCGCCAGCACCCTGAAGGGCGGCAGCATCGGTTTCCTGACCCAGGACTACGCCTTCGGGCGCGATGCGATCAAGGCCGGCAAGGAGGCGCTGGCGGCTACCGGCAGCGGAGCCAAGGTGGTGCATGAAGAGTACGCGCCGCTGGCGACGACCGACTTCACCGCATCGTCGCAGCGTCTGTTCGACGCACTGAAGGACAAGCCGCAGCCGCGCATCCTGCAGATCGTCTGGGCCGGCCCCAATCCGATGAACAAGATCGCCGACCTCCGGCCGGAACGCCATGGCATCGTGCTTTCCCCGGGCGGCAACATCCTTCCGGTGATGAAGACCTGGAAGAACTTCGCCGGCACCCAAGGCACTATCTATTACTACTACGATTTCCCGAAAAATAAAATGAACGACTGGTTCGTCAAGGAGCACACCAGGCGCTTCAAGGCCCCGCCCGACATGTTCACCGCCGGCGGCATGGCGGCGGCGGGCGCGGTGGTGGCGGCGCTCTCCAAGGTCCCGGACGGCAATGGCGACAAGATGGTCGCGGCGATGGAGGGCATGAGCTTCGAGACCCCGAAGGGATTGATGACCTTCCGCAAGGAAGACCACCAGGCGATCCAGCCGATGTACCACTTCCGCATCAAGAAGGACCAGAAGCACGAATGGGACTTGCTGGAGCTGGTGCGTGAGATCCCGGCCAGCGAGATGCCGCTGCCGGTGAAGAACAAGCGCTGACATGACGGCGCCCCCTACTCTTGACCCGCGCCAGCCGGCGCTGTCGACCCGCGACCTGACCATCCGCTTCGGCGGCCACGTCGCGGTCAACGCGGTGACGGCGGACTTCTACCCCGGCACCCTGACCGTGATCGTCGGCCCCAACGGCGCCGGCAAGACCACCTATTTCAACCTGGTCTCGGGCCAGCTGGCGGCAACGAGCGGCAAGGTCGCGCTGCACGGCCGCGACATCACCCGCGATGGCGCCGCGCGCCGCACGCGCCTCGGCATCGGCCGCGCCTTCCAGCTGACGAACCTGTTCCCGCACCTGACCGTGGTCGAGAACGTGCGCCTGGCGGTGCAGAGCCGCGCCGGCATGGGCCTGAACTTCTTCTCGATCTGGTCGAGCCACAAGGAGCTGATCGCGCGCGCCGAGCACTACCTGGAGCGCGTTGCCCTCATGGCCCGGCGCGACATGTTCGTGGGCGCGCTGTCGCACGGCGACCAGCGCAAGCTCGAAGTAGCGATCCTGCTGGCGCTCGAGCCGTCCGTGATGATGTTCGACGAACCCACGGCCGGCATGAGCGTGGACGAGGTGCCCGTGGTGCTCGACCTGATCCGCCAGGTGAAGCAGGAACGCGACAAGACCGTGCTGCTGGTCGAGCACAAGATGGACGTGGTGCGCCAGCTGGCCGACCGCATCGTCGTGCTGCACAACGGCACGCTGGTGGCGGACGGCGATCCGCGCGAAGTGATGCAATCGAAGATCGTACAGGAAGCCTATCTTGGAACACCCGAACCCGAACATGCTCACGCCTGATCCGACGCACGAGGCGCCGCTGCTGCGGCTGGCCGGCGTGCACACCCACATCGGCCAATACCACATCCTGCAGGGCGTCGACCTGGCGGTGCGGCGCGGCGAGCTTGCCGTGCTCCTTGGCCGCAACGGCGCCGGCAAGACCACCACCCTGCGCACGATCATGGGCTGTTGGCGTGCCAGCGCCGGCAGCATCCACTTCGACGGCCGCGACATCACGACGATGGCCACGCCCGACATCGCCCGCGCCGGCATCGCCTACGTGCCCGAGAACATGGCCGTGTTCTCGGAACTGACGGTGCGCGAAAACATGGTGCTGGCCGCCCGCAACGGCCCGCTGGACGCGGCCCGCGTGGACTGGATCTGCGGCTTCTTCCCGGCCCTGCGCAAGTTCTGGAACCAGCCGGCCGGGAACCTGTCGGGCGGCCAGAAGCAGATGGTGGCGATCGCGCGCGCGATCGCCGAACCGAGGAAGCTCTTGCTGGTCGACGAACCGACCAAGGGCCTGGCGCCAAGCATCGTGCAAAGCCTGATTGCCGCCTTTCGCGAACTCAAGCAGCAGCAGACCACGATCCTGCTGGTCGAGCAGAATTTCAATTTCGTGCGCTCGCTGGGCGACAGCGTGGCCGTGATGGATGACGGCCGCGTGGCCCATGCCGGCAAGATGGCGGCGCTGGCCGAAGACGCCGCGCTGCAGCAACGCCTGCTCGGGCTGTCGCTCGACTCCCACCAATAGGACCCGACATGAGTGCAATCCTTCCTGTTTCCAAGACCGAGGCAGCTACCGACGCGCCCCTGCCGGCGGCGAAGCGCGATATCGCGCCGCTGCTGCTGGTGCCGGCCCTGATGCTGGCCATGCTGCCGCTGGTCGGCAGCTTCCCCACCTGGCTCACGCTCACCGTCGCCGGCCTGGCGATGGGCATGATGATCTTCATCATGGCCAGCGGCCTGACCCTCGTGTTCGGCCTGATGAGCGTGCTGAACTTCGGCCACGGCGCCTTCGTCGCCGTCGGGGCGTTTTCCGCCACGCTGGTCCTGCTGCCCATGCGCGGCTGGCTCGAGATGGACTCGCTCCTGATCAACCTTGGCGTGCTGGCGCTGGCCGTCACGCTGGCGATGGTCGTCACGGGCCTCTTGGGCTGGGCCTTCGAGCGCATCATCGTCAAGCCGGTCTATGGCCAGCACCTCAAGCAGATCCTGATCACGATGGGCGGCATGATCGTGGCCGAACAGCTGATCCACGTGATCTGGGGCGCCGAGACGATCGCCCTGCCGCTGCCGACCGCGCTGCGCGGCGCCATCCTGATGGGCGACGCGGCGGTGGAGAAGTATCGCCTGGTGGCGGTGGTGGTCGGGCTGGTGGTGTTCGTCGCCATGTTCCTGGTGCTCAATCGGACCAAGGTCGGCCTGCTGGTGCGCGCCGGGGTCGAGAACGGCGAGATGGTCGAGGCGCTCGGCTACCGCATCCGGCGCCTGTTCGTGGCCGTGTTCGCGGCCGGATCAAGCCTCGCCGGCCTGGGCGGCGTGATGTGGGGCCTGTACAAGGAAACGCTCACCGCCGCGATGGGCAGCGAGATCATGGTGATGATCTTCATCGTCATCATCATCGGCGGCCTGGGTTCGGTGGGCGGCTGCTTCATCGGCGCCCTGCTCATGGCGCTGGTGGCCAACTTCGCCGGCTTCCTGGCGCCGAAGATCGCCCTGGTGTCGAGCATCATCCTGATGATCTCGGTCCTGCTGTGGCGCCCGGCCGGCCTGTATTCGACGTCGAGGAACTGAACTTATGTTGCACCGACTTCTCTCCGGCGACCTGCCGCGCAGCCGCATCCTCACCGCGCTGCTGCTCGTGATCGTGCTGGGACTGGCGCTGGCGCCTTTCCTGTTTTCCGGCGCCCGTCCGCTCAACACGGCGGCCACGATCTGCGTCTACATCGTGCTGGTGGCGTCCTACGACCTGCTGCTGGGTTATACCGGCATCGTCTCGTTTGCCCACACCATGTTCTATGGCATCGGCGCCTATGGCATCGGCCTGGCCCTGGCCCGCGTCGACGAACCGACCTGGGGCGTCATGGTCACCGGCCTGGTGCTGGCGCTGCTGCTGGCGCTGTCCCTGGCCCTGGTGGTCGGCCTGTTCGCGCTGCGCGTACGCGCCATCTTCTACGCCATGATCACGCTGGCCGTTGCATCGTCCTTCGCCGTGCTGGCCTCGCAGCTGTCCGACCTCACCGGCGGCGAGGATGGCGTGACCTTCAGCGTGCCGGAGGTGCTGTCGCCCAGCTACCTGCTGTTCGAGAACGAGGTGTTCGGCCGCTACGTCGACGGCAAGGTGATCACCTATTACCTGGTGTTCGCCGGCTGCCTGCTGCTGTTCCTGTTCCTGCTGCGGCTGGTGAACTCGCCGTTCGGCCGCGTGCTGCAGGCGATCCGCGAGAACGAGTTCCGCGCCGAGGCGCTCGGCTACCGCACCATGGTTTATCGGATCTGGGCCAACTGCCTGGCCGCGCTGGTGGCGGCGCTGGCCGGCGCCCTGATGGCGCTGTGGCTGCGCTACGTGGGGCCCAAGACCTCGCTCGGCTTCGAAGTGATGACCGACATCCTCCTGATCGTCGTCATCGGCGGCATGGGCACCATGTATGGCGCGGTGATCGGCGCCGCCCTGTTCATCCTGGCCCAGAACTACCTGAAGGAACTGATGGCGCACGGTTCGACCGCGCTCGAAGGCGTGCCGCTGCTGGCGGCGGCCCTGCATCCGGACCGCTGGCTGCTGTGGCTGGGCGTGCTGTTCATCCTGTCGATCTACTTCTTCCCGATCGGGATCGTCGGCAAGCTGCGCGTGCGGGCCTGGCTGGCGCGGCGGCGCGTGCCCGCTTCCTGATACCCCCCGTTCCCGTCTCCCGTCCTTTCCGGCGCGCCGCATCCGAAATGCGGCGCGCCGCGTATCTTCATGCTGAACGAATGAACGGGCGGCAGACATCATGCAACGGAAAATCTTGATCGTGGGCGGCGGCATCGCCGGCCTTTCGCTGGGCCTAGCCCTTGAACAGCGCGGCATCGCGGCCGACGTCGTGGAGCGCCATGCCACGCCAGCGCCGTCCGGCACCGGGCTCTACCTGCCTGGCAATGCCACGCGCGCCATCGCCAGCCTGGGCCTGCTCGACCGGGTACGCGCCAACGCCGTGGCCGTGCGCAGCCAGAAGATCCTGGACCACCGCGGCTGGGAACTGACCGAGACCCGCACCGGCGACGTCTGGTCCCGCTGCGGCCCCTGCCTGTCGCTGCCGCATGCGCGGCTGCACGCCATCCTGGGCGCCGCCTTCGGCGAATCCAGGGTGCGCCACGACGTGTCGGTCGAGGCCATCGACCAGTCCAGCGGACGCTGCGAGGTCGCCTTCACCGACGGCCGCTCGGCCACCTATGACTTGGTGGTGGGCGCCGACGGCATCCATTCGGGCGTGCGCCGGATCGTCCGCCCCGACGTCAATCCGCAATACGGCCGCCAGGTGTGCTGGCGTTTCATTACCCAGAACATCGCCGGCGTCGCGGGCTGGACCGCCTTGCTGGGCAATGGCAGCACGCTGCTCGCAATTCCCGTGAGCGGCAGCGAGGTCTATGTGTACGCCGACCTGACCTTGCCGCCGGGTGCGGATCCCGAGCCCTACCGCCACGCCTGCCTGCCGGAACTGTTCCAGAAATTCGCCGCGCCCGTATCGCTGCTGCTCGAGCGCGGACACCAGGATGAGGCGGCGGTCCATTTCGGCCGCCTTGGCCAGGTCGTGATGGACGACTGGGTGCAGGGAAGGGTCGTCTTCATCGGCGATGCCGCCCACGCCGCCTCGCCCAATATGGCGCAGGGAGCGGCCCTGGCCATCGAGGATGCTGCGGTGCTGGCCGATGTCCTCGCCGCGGGCCAGGATCTCGCTACGGGTCAAGACCTCGATATTGCGCTGGCGTCGTACACGCGCCGGCGCCAGCACCGGATCCGCTGGGTACAGCGCCAGTGCGCGGCCAGGGACAAGATGCGCGCCCTGCCCGCGCTGGCGCGCGCCGCCATCTTCGGTCTCTTCGGCGACAAGCTGTACCGGCGCAGCTATGCGCCGCTGCTCGCCCCGCTGTAGGCCGGGCGCGTCCTAGCGCCGCCGGGTTCTCGCCCCGCGCGATCCTGACTTCCTCTTCCCTACCCGGCGCCCGCGGTGCCGGACAGCCTTCCTGCCCCGTCCCGCTTTCCCTGTCGCGATTGCCTCGCAGCATAGACTTGCGCGAATGCAAGCGCATTCGTCAAGTTCCGTTGCTGTGTTTGAGGGACACGACACGTCCTGCTCGCCACCCTGAATGCATATCAATAACGCCGAGGTTGCCATTTTTATCATGAATAGGCAAATGGCCTCGTCGTCAGCCAGCGCGAGGAATTCCATCCTTCTGGCCCATGCACATACACCATGAAAAGACTCACATTCCTGATTGCGACAGCGGCGGTCACCGCCGCCGCATCTTCGTCCCCGGCCGCTGGAGCCGAGGTCGAGGTACTCAATGAGGGCTTAGACAACCCGGCCGGACTGTCCGGTCGGGATCGCCTCAATCACGGCTTCCCGCCCGGCGCCGACGCATCCGGCGTCGACACCTTGTTCACCACCATCGGCGACGACGCCTTTCCCGCCGAATGGCGGCAATGGAGCACCGACCTGACGGTCCAAGAAGAAGGACGCTTCGCCTTCCGCTACCTGGGCGACGCCGCCACCCTCGGCGACATCGGCCTTGACACCGTGCGCGTGGCCACCGCCGTGCCCGAGCCGGCCGGCGTGCTGGTACTGACCAGCAGCCTGGGCGTGATTGGCCTGATGCAGCGCCGCGAGCGCTATTGAAACCCGGAGAATTCCATGCGAACCACACTTTCCTCCTTTGCTCCCACCCTCGCTCCCACCCTTGCCACCGCGCTCATGGCGCTGTGCGGCATCGCCAGCGCCGCTCCCCAGGCGCCGGCCGCCCAGGGCCTGACCGTCGTGCGCGACGCCGAGACCGGCGAACTGCGCGCGCCGACCGCGACAGAACTGCGCGCCCTGCGCGCCTCTCCGGCCACCACCACCCGCGAGGCGCCGGCACAGCCGCAGGCGGTGACCGGCGCACGCGGCGAAAGCAGCGCGGTGCTGGGCGAGCGCGGCCTCGTGTACGCCGTCGTCAAGCGCGGCGCCGATGGCAAGCTCGACCACCACTGCGTCGACGGCGCCCACACCGCCGCCCGCATCCTCGACCAATCCGCGCCGGCCGCGCAGGGAGCATCCCGCCATGACCATCATTGAACGCCATGCCGGCTTCGCTGCCGGCGCCCGTCCTGGCCGTCTTGGCCATCTGGCCCGCATCGCCGCCATCGCCCTGCTGGCCCTGGCAAGCCTTGTAGCCATCGGCGACGCGCGCGCGGCCACTATCCACATCATCAACGAGAATGCCCCCGGCGTCGGCTTCAACGATCCAACCCCGGCCACCCCGGTCGGCGGCAATCCCGGCACCACCCTGGGCGAGCAGCGCCTGCACGCCTTCCGCCTTGCCGCCGACATCTGGGCCTCGCACCTGGTCAGCAACGTGCCGATCCGCATCGGCGCCGCCTTCCTGCCGCTCGACTGCAACGCCACCGGCGCCGTGCTCGGCGCGGCCGGCGCCTACCAGGTGGTCGCCAATTTCCCGGGCGCGCAGATCAACGGCACCTGGTATCCGACCGCCCTGGCCGGCAAACTGGCCGGTGTCGATTTCGCCGCACCGGGCGACCCGCACATCATCGCGCGCTTCAATTCGCGGCTTGGCCTGTTCCCGGACTGCGTTCCCGGCCTCACCTTCTACCTGGGGCTCGACCGCAAGGCCGGCAGCCAGATCGACCTGGTGGCCACCCTGCTGCACGAAATCGCCCACGGCCTCGGCTTCCAGACCTTTACCGACGACGAGACCGGCGCCTTTTTACTCGGCCGGCCCTCGATCTGGGATTTCAACCTGGTCGACAACCGCAGGGAGCGCTTGTGGGTCATCATGTCGGAGACCGAACGGGTCGCCAGCGCCACCACCTGGCGTGGCCTGTCGTGGAATGGCTGGCATGTCACCCGCTCCACGCCGTCCGTGCTGAGCCCGGCCTCAGTGCTGACGATCGGCGGCGAGAATGCCGGCGCCGCCGCGGGAGAATACGCGGTGGGCGACGCCAGCTTCGGCCCGCCGATCCGCAATGCGCCGGTCAGCGCGCAGCTGATGCCGGTGGTCGACCAGCTGAACGGCAATGGCCTTGCATGCTCTCGCCTGAGCGCCGTCAATGCGCTGGCGGTACGCGGCAATATCGCCCTGGTCGACCGCGGCAGCTGCGACTACGTAGTCAAGGCGCGCAATGTGCAGGCCGCCGGCGCGCTTGGCATGATCGTGGCCGACAGCGCGGCGGGCGAAGTGGCGGGCATGCCGGGGCTCGATGCGAGCATCGCGATTCCCTCGGCCCGCATCACGCGCGCCGACGGATGGGCGCTCAAGCTGGCCCTGCAGAACCGCTCGTCCAACCGTTCCGGCGTGGTGGCGCGGCTGCAGTCCGATCCGGTGCGGCTGGCCGGCACCGACGCCCGCCGGCGCATGCTCATGTACACGCCGGGCGTCAACGCACCCGGCTCCTCGGTTTCGCACTTCACCACCGAGGCCACGCGCAACCTGCTGATGGAACCGTCGATCAACAGCGACCTGCGCTACGTGCTCATGCCGCCGCGCGACCTGACGCTGCCGCTGCTGTGGGATCTCGGCTGGTAAGCGGCTGACAAGGCGGCAGCGGCGGCGCCACGCGCCACGCGTCGCGGTCGCCACCGGCAAAAAAAGAGCCGGCGCCCTCGCGGGCGCCGGCTCATTCGGCGAAAGAACAGGCCTGGGCGATTACGCCTGGGCGCCCTTCTTGTACGCTTCCACGCCGCGCACCAGCTCGGCCTTGGCCTCATCGATGCCGGCCCAGCCTTCGATCTTGACCCATTTGCCCGGTTCCAGATCCTTGTAGTGCTCGAAGAAATGCTGGATCTGCTTCAGGCGCAGCTCTTCCAGATCTTCCAGCGACTGGATTTTCTTGTACATCGGCAGCACTTTTTCGACCGGCACCGCGATCACCTTGGCGTCGCCGCCGCCGTCGTCGGTCATCTTCAGCACGCCCAGCGCGCGGCAACGCACCACCACGCCCGGCGGCAGCGGGAACGGGGTGATGACCAGCACGTCGCATGGATCGCCGTCGTCGGCGATGGTCTGCGGCACGTAGCCGTAGTTGCACGGATAGTGCATGGCCGTACCCATGAAACGGTCGACGAAGATCGCGCCGCTGTCCTTGTCGACCTCGTACTTGACCGGATCGGCGTTCATCGGGATTTCGATGATGACGTTGAAGTCGTTCGGCACGTCTTTGCCGGCTGGGACGTTATTCAGGCTCATGGATGGTCCTTGGTTGCTGGAGAGTCAATAATAGGCCGTCATTATAGCGAAACAGGCATGGCCTGTGCGGCGCAACATCCGGCAATGGTGTGGCAAGCCTGGCGTGCGCGCACGGTTCAAAGAATGCTGGCCAATGCGCACTGCCGGTAATGGCTCGCCGCCTCCTGCTCCTGCCCCAGCGCCTCGTGCATCTGGGCCAGCTTGAGGTGGGCCTCGCGCACCATCGACGGCTCGCTGGCCTCCGACAGCGCCTGCTCGAGGTAGCGCTGGGCCTTGCCCCACAATTTCTGTTTCAGGCACAGCGAACCGAGGGTCAGGGCCAGATTGGCGTCCATCGGGCGCTCGCGGCGCCAGGTCTCGCAGGCCTCGATCTGGGCCAGGAGCGAAGGCGAGCCGAATGGGCTGGCGGCGTCGCGGTAGGCGCGCACCACGCGCTCGTCCCAGCCGGCCTTGAGCGACTCTTCGGCGATCGCACGCGCCTCGTCGTGCAGGCCGCGCACATTGAAGGCGCTGGCCGCGCGCGCCGCGATATAGGGCACGGTGCGGTCTTGCGGCGGCACCGTGGCCCAGGTACGGCGCAGCGATTCGGCGTCGTGTCCCTCGCCGCCCAGCAGCGCCTCGTAGGACAGCTCGCGCAGGCGGCTCGACAGGGCCGGATGCAGCGCGCGGCGCTTATCCAGGATGCGCACCAGGCGCAGCACCTCGGGCCAGTTGCGCGCCTGCTGGTTGGCCTTCATCGCCCACTGCAGCGCGTGGATGTGGCGCTGGCCGCTGGCATTGAGTTCGGCCACCGCTTCGAGCGCGGCCTCGGGCTGGTGGTCGTCGACCAGCAATTCGGTGACCGTCATCAGGCGCGCGGTCTTGAGGGTATTGTCGTGGGCGATCCCGGCCAGCCAGGCGTCGCGTCGCGCCGGCTCGCGCATGCGGTGCGCGGCGCGTGCGCCGACCAAAGCGGCCAGGCCCGCGTTCTCGGGCAGCTCGGCGGCGCGCATCGCGGCCTTCTCGGCGTGGCCGAAGCGGCCTTCGAACAAGGCCTTGAGCGCGTCGCGCATGCCCTTGTTGCCTTCGCGTTCGGCGCGGCGCTGGCGATAGGCGGCCACGCGCTGAGGCATCTTGAGGGTGGCGTTGGCGGCGCGCACCAGGCCGTACAGCGCCAGGAAGGACACTACCAGCAGCACCACGAACAGGTTGAGGGACATGTCGATCCGGTGCGGCGGATAGAACAGCACCACATTGCCCGGATTGAAGCGCGCCGTCACGGCGATGCCGATGGCGGCGGCCATCAGCGCGACTAACCAGAGAAGTAAACGCATTATTATCGCTTCGCTTTGTGCATGGCTTATTGTTTCGCTTTGTAGTTGCGCACGGAGTTCAGGCTGTCGGCCAGCGTCGGCATCTCGATCGTCAGGTTATTGGCCTGGACCTGGCGCAGCCCGGCCTGGGCCGACTGCGTCACGCGCGCACGCGTGTCGAAATATTTGAGCAGCATGGCCTGAGCCGTGGCCAGGTCGTCGCGGAAGGTCGCCTCGTTGCGCGACAACAGCGCCAGGCGCGCGTTCAGCAGGCGCAGTTTGAGATTCTCGCGCACGAAGAACGATTCGCTCGGCGACAGCATCAGCGCCTCGGGCGACTCGACGCTGCGCACCCGGATCAGCTGGCGCACGTCGTCCCACATCTCCTGGCTCCAGAGGCTCCAGGTGTCGAGCATGCGCTGGCCCACGCCCAGCGGCTGCGCCGGGCCGGCGGCCGGCGCCGGCGCGCCCGCAGCCTCGCCCTTGCGGCCGGTACGCAGCGGCGCCACCGGCAGCAGCGGTTTTTCATTGGACAGCATCGGCAGCGAATCGACCTGGCCGATCACGTGGTCCAGGCGCACGGCGACGCCGGCCAGGTCCACTGCCGGCAAGGCCTTGAGCTTCTCGATGTCGCCGGCGATCGCGCGCCGGATGGTGAGAAATTGTGGCGTGTCGGAGCGCGACACCGCACGGTCGGCGTTCTGCAGCGCGATCAGGGCGCCCTGCACGTTGCCGGCCAGCTGCAGCTGCTGGCTGGCGGTCGACAGCACCTGCTCGATCTCGGTCAGCGCCCACTCGTCGCGGTTCTGCGACAGGTCTTTATAAAGCTGCTCGAGCGCCACCTGCTGGCTCTGGGCCTCGCTCTGGCGGCTTTCGAGCACGCCGACCTTGATCTGCAGCTCCTTCGACTGGTCCGCCACATCGCGCGCCAGCGCCGCCGTCTCGGCATTGACCGCATTGCCCTTCTGGAGGCTGCGCGCCATGTCCTGGCGCAGCGCATTGATGCGGTTGTGCGACGAATAGGTCTGCAGCGCCAGCAGCACCGCCAGGGCGATCACGGCCAGCGGCAGCGGGCGCGCCAGGCGGTCGAACAGGCCGGGGCCGCCCGGCTCGCCCATGCGCGGCAGGACGGGGACGCCGCCGACTGGCGGCACGCCACCCGGCGGGGGCGTGCCGGTTGCGCCGCCGGCCGCGCCCGACGGCGCGCCGCCCTGGACGCCATCGGGCTTGTGGAGACTCGGTGCGGGCACATTGGCCTGCGGCTGATCTGGATTGTTCGGCAATTCGTTCATTATTGTGATTGTAACGCTGCTAGTAGGCGTGCATCTCCGGATCCCGTCAGGGTCACGTGGCGCAGGCCCAGGGCATGCGCCGTCTCGGCAATCCGCGCGTGGGGCACGACCAGGCGCTGCTGCTGGAACCGTGCCTGGAACTCGGGTCCCAGCGCCTCCAGCAGGCCGGCCAAGCCACGCAGGGCTTCCGAGCTCGTGATTATCCAGTCGTTTGGCTGCGCCAGCAAGGCGCGCAATCGTGCGGCCAGCCCGGACGTCAATACAGGGGTGCTGCGGCGGTAGGCCGCCACCGCCTCGACCGTGGCGCCAGCCGCGCGCAGGGCGTCGGCCAGCAGCTCGCGCCCACCGTCGCCGCGCACGATCAGCACGCGCCGGCCGGCCAAAGCGACAACGTCCAGATTCTGGAGCAGGTGTTCCGAATCGCTGTGGGCGGGGTCGAGCGGACTGTGGATCGTATAACCGGGTTCGGCAACGCCATGGCGCGCCAGCGCGGCGCGGCTGCCCTCGCCCACGACCGCCAGCGGCACCGCCGTCGGCCAGGCATCGAGGTGGGCAAACGCCGCATCGACCGCATTCGGCGACACGAAGACCGCCAGCGCGTAGTCATGCACGACGGCCAGCGCCGCACGCAGGGGCGCCGAATCGTCGACCGGGGCGATCTGAAGCAGCGGCAAGACCTCGACCGCGCGGCCGATCGCGCGCAGCGCCTCTGCCAGGCCGTCGGCCTGGGCGCGCGGCCGGGTGACCACGACCACGCGATCGCTCGGCTTTGGCTCCAGCTCAGGCATCCTCGGCCGCATCGACGCGGCAGGCGGCCAGGATCGCGTTGGCGTCCTGCTGCGCCAGCAGCTCGGACACCTGTTCGCCCAGGTATTCCGGCTGCTCGGCCGAGCCGAGCACTTCGGCGTGCGCGCTGCGCTTGCCATCCGGGGTCGCGACCATGGCGCGCAGGCGCATCTGGCCGTCCTGCACGGTGGCATAGGCCGCCAGCGGGATCTGGCAGCTGCCGCCAAAGATGCGCGACACCTTGCGTTCGGCCAGCACCGCCTGGGCGGTGACGACATGGTTGAGCGGCGCCAGCACGGCGCGCAGGTCGACGCCGTCGCTGCGCTGCCCGCTCAGGATCTCGATCGCCATCGCGCCCTGGCCGGCCGCCGGCAGGGAGAGTTCGGGCTCGAGCAGCGCGCGGATGCGCTGCTCGAGCCCCAGGCGATTGAGGCCGGCGGCGGCCAGGATGATGGCCGCGTACTCGCCGCGATCGAGCTTCGCCAACCGGGTATCGAGGTTGCCGCGCAACGGCAAGATCACCAGGTGCGGGTAGCGCGCCGCGATCAGCGACTGGCGGCGCAGGCTGCTGGTGCCCACCACCGCCCCTGGCGGCAGCTCATCGAGGCTGGAAAAGTCGTTCGAGACGAAGGCGTCGCGCGGGTCTTCCCTTTCCAGCACGGCACTCAACTCGAAGCCCTCCGGCAGCTCCATCGGCATGTCCTTGAGCGAGTGCACGGCCAGGTCGGCGCGGCCTTCGGCCATCGCGACCTCGAGCTCCTTGACGAACAGGCCCTTGCCGCCGACCTTGGACAGCGTACGGTCGAGGATCTGGTCGCCGCGTGTTGTCATTCCGAGAATTTCGACGCTACATTCTGGATATAATGCGGCGAGCCGGTCCCGCACGTGCTCTGCCTGCCACATGGCGAGGCGGCTCTCGCGGGATGCGATAATCAGTCTGGCTGGCGCCTGGGGCGCCACGGTAACTACCTGCTGTATAGCGTTTAACACTCGAGTTCTTTCACTGTCATTGGGCCGACCCGGACGATGTCAGTAGCCGTTCCCTGCATAAGATCATAAATTTTATCATGGGGCATCTTGCAGATCGTGGCCAACCGCCATCGCACAATCTATTACTTGTGGTCGATATGGACAATCCTGCTGCACCCGTAGTACAAACCGGCGCCGACAAGGACGCCCCGCTCAAGGAAGACATTCGCCTGCTCGGCCGCCTGCTGGGCGACGTGCTGCGCGACCAGGAAGGCGACGCGGTGTTCGACATCGTCGAAACCATCCGCCAGACCGCGGTGCGTTTCCGCCGCGACGACGATCCGGACGCCGGCGAAGAGCTGGCCACCTTGCTGCACAAGCTCACCCGCGACCAGACGATTTCCGTGGTGCGCGCCTTCTCGTACTTCTCGCACCTGGCCAATATCGCCGAAGACCAGCACCACAACCGCCGCCGCCGCGCGCACCTGCTCAAGGGGTCCTCGCCGCGCTCGGGCAGCATCGGCTACGCGCTGGGCAAGCTGTTTGATGCCGGCATCGGGCGCGAGACGGTCGATGAATTCTTCCGCAACGCCCTGATCTCGCCGGTGCTCACCGCCCACCCGACCGAAGTCCAGCGCAAGAGCATCCTCGACGCCGAGCACGACATCGCGCGCCTGCTGGCCGAGCGCGACGCTCCGCAGACGCCGAAGGAACGCCGCCGCAACGAGCAGCTCCTGCACGCCCGCATCGCCACCCTGTGGCAGACGCGCATGCTGCGCTATTCCAAGCTGACCGTGGCTGACGAGATCGAGAACGCGCTGTCCTACTACCGCATCACCTTCCTGCGCGAAGTCCCGGCGCTGTACGACGACATCGAACTGGAAGTCGCCGAACAGTATGGCGGCGATGGCTCGGCTGCCGCTCACGCCTCGTTCCTGCAGATGGGCAGCTGGATCGGCGGCGACCGCGACGGCAATCCGAACGTCAACGCCGACACCATGCGGCACGCGCTGACGCGGCAGTCGACCACCATCCTCGACTTCTACCTCGACGAGGTGCACGCGCTGGGCGCCGAGCTGTCGGCCTCCACCCTGCTGGTCAAGGTCTCGCCCGCGCTGGAGCAGCTGGCCGACGCCTCGCCCGACGCCTCGCCGCACCGCAGCGACGAACCCTACCGCCGCGCGCTGATCGGCATCTACGCGCGCCTGGCCGCCACCGCGCGCGAGCTGGGCGTGGGCCACATCCTGCGCAAGGAAGTCGGCCATGCCGCGCCCTATCTCGACCCGGAACTGTTCGCAGCCGACCTCGAGGTGCTGGCCGACTCGCTGCGCCAGAACCACGGCGCCATGCTGATCCAGCCGCGCCTGGCCGGCCTGCTGCGCGCCGCCCGCATCTTCGGCTTCCACCTCGCCTCTCTCGACATGCGCCAGAGCTCGGACATCCACGAGCGCGTGCTGGCCGAGCTGTTCGCGCGCGCCGGCGTCGAAGCCGACTATGCGGGGATGAAAGAAGAAGACAAGCGCGCGCTGATCCTGCGCGAGCTGGCCCAATCGCGGCCCCTGTTCTCGCCGTACGAAAGCTATGGCGACGAGACCAATTCGGAGCTGGCGATTTTGCGCTGCGCGCGCGAGATCCGCCTGCGCTACGGCCCGCGCGCGATCCGCAACTACATCATCTCGCACACCGAGACCGTGTCCGACCTGCTCGAAGTGCTGCTGCTGCAGAAAGAGACGGGCCTGATGCGGGTGAGCAGCGGGATGAGCGACGCGATGGTGATCCCGTTGTTCGAGACCATCCCTGACCTGCAGCGCGCGGCCGGCATCATGGACGAATGGATGGCGATTCCGCTGGTGGCCGGCATCATCGAGAAACAGGGCCAACTGCAGGAAGTCATGCTCGGCTACTCCGACTCGAACAAGGACGGCGGCTTCCTGACCTCGAACTGGGAGCTGTACCAGGCCGAGTTGAAACTGGTCGAGGTGTTCGCGCAACGCCAGGTCAAGCTGCGCCTGTTCCACGGCCGCGGCGGCACCGTCGGCCGCGGCGGCGGCCCGAGCTACGACGCGATCCGCGCCCAGCCGCCCGGCACCGTCAACGGCCAGATCCGCCTCACCGAACAGGGCGAGATCATCGCCTCGAAGTTCTCGAATCCCGAGATCGGCCGCCGCAACCTGGAGCTGCTGGTGGCGGCGACACTGGAAGCGAGCCTGATGCCGCATGACGTCGACGGCGTCGATGCCGAACGCCTGCAGCGATTCGAGTCCGTGATGGCCGAGCTGTCCAACCGCGCCTACAAGGCCTACCGCAACCTCGTGTACGAAACGCCGGGCTTCACCGACTACTTCTTCGAAGGCACGCCGATCGCCGAAATCGCGGAACTGAACCTCGGTTCGCGTCCCGCCTCGCGCAAGTCGACCCGCCGCATCGAAGACTTGCGCGCGATTCCCTGGGGCTTCTCGTGGGGCCAGTGCCGCCTGCTGCTGCCGGGCTGGTTCGGCTTCGCGTCGAGCGTGACCAGCTGGCTCGAAGACGCCAGCGTCGGGGGCGAGCGCGAAGCGAAACTGGAAGAGCTGCGCGCGATGTACCGCGACTGGCCGTTCTTCGCCACCCTGCTGTCGAATATGGACATGGTGCTGGCCAAGACCGACCTGGCGATCGCCTCGCGCTACGCCGGCCTAGTGAGCGACGCGGGCCTGCGCGAACGCATCTTCCGCCGCATCTCGGCCGAGCATGGCGAGACGATCCGCACCCTGGAGGCGATCACCGGCGCCAGCGAACGGCTGGCCGGCAACCCGCTATTGGCCCGTTCGATCCAGAACCGCTTCGCCTATCTCGACCCGCTGAACCACTTGCAGGTGGAGCTGATCCATCGGCGCCGCAAGCTGGCCGACAATGCCGATCCGCGCGTGCATCGGGGGATTCATTTGTCGATCAATGGGGTGGCGGCGGGGTTGCGGAATACGGGGTGATTCGGGGGTAACGCTGTTCGTGCAAGCTTGGGTCCCCGCCTGCGCGGGGACGACGTGCCCAGGCTCGTGGCCCGAGTTAGCGACTGTTGGCAAATAGCTTATGCACGTCGTTACCGCGCAGGCGGGAACCCAAGTTCGCAGCACATCTTCAGCGCAAAAAAAAGCCGCCCGGCGCAAACCGGGCGGCTTTTTTACATCCACACCACCAATGAATTAGTGGTTGTGCAGGAAAGTCTTGAGCTTGTCCGAACGCGAAGGCTGGCGCAGCTTGCTCATCGCCTTGGCTTCGATCTGGCGGATACGCTCGCGGGTCACGTCGAACTGCTTGCCCACTTCTTCCAGCGTGTGGTCGTTCGACATCTCGACGCCGTAGCGCATGCGCAGCACCTTGGCTTCGCGCGGGGTCAGCGAGTCCAGCACTTCCTTGATCACGTTGCGCATCGAGGCGTGCAGCGCGGCGTCCAGCGGGGCCAGGGTCGCGTTGTCTTCGATGAAGTCGCCCAGCTGCGAATCGCCGTCCTCGCCCATCGGGGTTTCCATCGAAATCGGTTCCTTCGCGATCTTCATGATCTCGCGAACCTTATTCTCCGGCATCTCCATCTTGGCGGCCAGGGTCGGCAGATCTGGCTCGCTGCCGGTTTCCTGCATGATCTGGCGCGAGATGCGGTTCATCTTGTTGATCGTCTCGATCATGTGCACCGGCACGCGGATGGTGCGCGCCATGTCGGCGATCGAGCGCGTGATCGCCTGGCGGATCCACCAGGTCGCATAGGTCGAGAATTTATAACCGCGACGGTATTCGAACTTGTCGACCGCCTTCAGCAGGCCGATATTGCCTTCCTGGATCAGGTCCAGGAACTGCAGGCCGCGGTTGATGTATTTCTTTGCGATCGAGATCACCAGACGCAGGTTGGCCACCGTCATTTCGCGCTTGGCCTGGCGTGCGCGCTTCTCGCCGGCCGCCATCTGCTTGTTGATCTTGCGCAGGTCGGCCAGCGGCAGCGCCACGCGCGCCTGCAGGTCGATCATGCGCTGCTGCAGCTCTTTGATTGCCGGCAGATTCCGGCTCAGCACCGCGCTGTACGGATAGGCGCAGTCGACTTCGCGGTCGCCCCATTGCAGGTCGGTCTCGTTGCCCGGGAAGACCTTGATGAAGTGGGCGCGCGGCATGCCGCAGCGGTTCACGCAGATGTCCAGCACTGCGCGCTCGATCGAACGCACCTCGTCCATCTGGCGGCGCAGGGTGTCGCACAGCTTTTCCACGACCTTGGCGGTGAAGCGGATGCCCAGCAGCTCGTACGAGATGACGGCCTGCGCTTCTTCGTAGGCCGGCGAACCGTAGCCTTCGTTCTTGAATGCGTGGCCCATCAGGTCGAACTGCTGCTCGATCAGGGTGAACTTCTCCAGCGCGCTCTTGCGCAGCTGGGCCAGTTGCTCGGCCGAATAGCCGGCCGCGGCGCCGCCGGCGTTACCGCCCTCGCCTTCCTCTTCTTCTTCCTCGACTTCTTCCTCTTCCTCGTCGTCCTCTTCGGCCGCGGCAGCCGCGTGGGCCACCGAAGCGGCGGGCGCCGGGGTGTCGTTCAGGTCGACGAAGCCGTCCACCACATCGTCGATCTTCATCTCGTCGCTGGCGATCTTGTGCGACAGCGCGATGATTTCCGAAATCGTGATCGGGCACGCCGAGATGGCCTGCACCATGTCCTTCAGGCCCTGCTCGATGCGCTTGGCGATCTCGATCTCGCCTTCGCGGGTCAGCAGCGACACCGCGCCCATTTCCCGCATATACATGCGGACCGGGTCGGTGGTGCGGCCAAAGTCGGAGTCGGCGGTCGACAAGGCGGTGGCGGCGGCGGCTTCGACTTCATCTTCGCTGGTCGGGGTCACGGCCTGGTCCGACAGCAGCATCATCTCGGCTTCAGGGGCGCGCTCGTAGACGGCGATGCCCATGTCGTTGAAGGTCGCGATGATGCCTTCGATCGCTTCCGGATCGATGATGTTTTCAGGCAGGTGGTCGTTGATCTCGGCATGGGTCAGGTAGCCGCGCTCCTTGCCCATATTGATCAGGTTCTTCAGCTGCTGGCGGCGTTTTTCGAGTTCGGTTTCCGAGAAGCCGGCTTCGCTCAGCATGCCGATGCCCTTGGCCTTGCGCTCGCGCGCTTTCGAGGCGGCCTTCAATTCGGCGCGTTCGACGGCGTTCAACGCCGCGACTTCGTCGTTCTCCGGCACGAATTCGCTTGGCTTGCGGCCGCGGCGGCCCGGAACCTTCACCTGCGGCAGCAGGTAGCCCGAAGTGTCGATCGCGGCCAGCGCGGCGGCGTCGGTGGTCTTGCTGACGGCGCCGACGGCGCTCACGGGAACGCTGGCGCTGGCGTCGACGCGGCGCACGGCGCGGGTGCGCACGACTTTCGGCGCTTCCTCGGCGGCGGCCTCGGCCACCGGCGCCGCGGTCGGAGCAGGGGCGGCGACCGCGGCTTCCGGCTCGGCCGTCTTCAGGGCGGCCAGCTTGCCGCGCTTGCGCACGATGACCGGCGCCACGGCCGGCTTGCCCTGCGCCTGCTGGTATTCGGCGGCCAGGTCGATGCCGGCGTCCACGTCGGCAGCGACAGAGTCAGGAGCAGATTCGTCGACCACCGGGGCGGCGGCTTCGGCCACGACTTCTTCGACCGCGGCGGCGATCGGGGCCACGACCGGCGCAGCAACAGCAACAGGCGCCTCCTCCACGACTGGCGCAGCGACCGGCTCGGCCGCCACCGGGCCGCCGGCGGCCAGGATGGCGTCGGCCTGGGCCTTGAGCGTGGCTAGGCGCGAACGGGTCTTGACCACCGTCACCTTGGCCGCCGCTTCCGTTTCGAGGAAGTAGGAGGTCGCGGTTTTCGGCACTGCCAGCGGCGCCGAAGCCTTGGCCGGCGCTTTTTTCGCTGTCAGTGTCAATGTCTTGGCGGTGTTTTTCATACTTAAAACTCTCCAGTCGAGGCCTGTTGCGCGCCTGCGAAGTCAATAATCCAGCGGGACCCGCGTACGGGTCCTGGGAAAGGGGGAACGGAAGTGGCCCTACCTAGGGGCGGACATGCTAGGTTTCAAGCACGACTTACCGGTTTTTGCGCGCGCCAACTCGATTCTGGGCTGCGGACAGATAGGCGATGGTCGATGTTCAAAATCGTGCTGTGCATGTCGGAACGAAAAAAAGCCCGCTAACACGGGCTTGCATCTATTTTTCTAGAAGAATAGGGGAAGGGGCTATTATGCCCCAATGCAAGTTTTGGTGATAATTGATAGATCCGATAAGGGATATACACAATTCACATAGCGCCGCCCTGACATGCCCTCCCGACAAGCTTCCGGGAAGGTCTGCGCCGGCGCAAGCCGGTCTCAAGGCAAGAGGCGGATGATACACGATTTCATGCGCCGACGCTTCTCCCCGCTGTAAGTTTCCCAACATTTATAATTGGAACTAGTACAATGCGCGCCCGAGCGCCGTGCTATCCTTCGCAATCTTGTTCTTACCATGAAGTCAATGAATACCAATACCCCTGCAGAGTCCGTCGACACCAACGCCACCGCGCCGGAGGCGCAGCAGCCGCAAGCAGCAGCACCGGCCGCACCGGCGCCAAGCGCCGCGCCGGCGCAAGGCCTGTCGGCGCGCGCACTGCTCAAGCAGCTCCAGCAGGAGTATCCAGCCTTCCGCGACTGCCTGCCGCTGTCGATCGGTATCGACAAGCAGCTGCTGGCCCGCATGCCCGGCCTGGACAAGAAGGTCATGCGCGCCGCACTCGGCATCCACACCGGTTCGATGCGCTACCTGCGCGCGATGGAAAAGGCGAAAGTGCGCCATGACCTGGACGGCACCGCCGGCGCCGAAGTGCCCGAGGCGCACCGCCTGCACGCCAAGGAGCAGCTGCAACAGCGCTTCAAGAAAGAAGCAGAGCGCAAGAAGGCCGAGCGCGACGCCGCGCAAGAAGAAGAAAACAACCGCAAGCGCCAGGAAAAACTGCAGGCGCTGGCCTCCAAATTCGCCAAGAATTGAGCGCAGAGCCCGAGATCATCGAGGACGATTTGCCGGCCTACGTCGGCATCGACCTGGCCAATGTGCGCCTGGTGCGCAGCGAGCAGGACGCGCGCGAGGCGCTGGCCGACTTGCTGGGTAGCGACGCGATCGGCTTCGATACCGAATCCAAGCCGACCTTCGCCAAGGGAGAAGTCTCGACCGGGCCGCACCTGGTGCAGCTGGCGACCCTGGAAACGGCTTGGCTGTTCCAGACCGCGACCCCGGCCGGCAATGCGCTGGCCATCACCGTCCTGAAACCCGTGCTCGAGGACGAGCGCGTGCTGAAGGTCGGCTTTGGCCTGGGCGACGACGTGCGGCGCCTGAAATCCAAGTTCGGCATCGAGCTGCGCAATGTGCTCGACCTGTCGACGGCCTTGCGCCGGCGCGGAGAACGCAATCCGCTTGGCGCGAAGAGCGCCGTCGAGCGCTTTTTCGGCCAGCGCCTGCAAAAGTCCAAGCGCATCACCACCACCAACTGGGCCCTGCCCCGGCTGTCGGACAAACAGCTGCAGTATGCGGCCGACGATGCGCATGCGGCCTTGAAGATCTACCGCCATTGGAAGGCGAATCCGCCGTCTCTATAAGCCAGTAGGGTGGACGGCTCGCCGTCCACGCGTCCACCGGCACCTGCCCTGCCCCCAAAGAAAGAGCGAAACCTCAACTATTCGCGTTATCATTCCCACCATCTTCGATGCCGGTGGGAGCACATGAGTTCACGAAGCCTTCGCCTCTTCTTCGCCTCCCTGTTCGGCGCGCTGGCCTGTGCAGCCACGGCGGCGCCGCAAACCGTTCCCGACACGCTCGACCAGCGCCTGCTCGCTTGCGCCACCTGCCATGCGCGGGTCGATGCGGGCGGCAATCCGGTCAACGACAGTTTCTATCCGCGTTTGCAGGGCAAGCCGGCAGGTTACCTGTATCACCAGCTGCTGAACTTCCGTGACGGCAGGCGCCAGTATCCGCTGATGACCTACCTGGTCGACCACTTGCCCGACGCTTACCTGCGCGAGATCGCCCAGCACTTCGCGGCCCTGCCGCCGACCGTGTTGCCGCCCCAGGCTTCTGGCTTGTCAGTCGCGGCGCTCGAACGCGGGCGCCGGCTCGTGCTCGACGGCGACGCGGCGCGCAAGATCCCTGCCTGCATCGCCTGTCATGGCGCGCGCCTGACCGGCGTGCAGCCGAACATCCCGGGCCTGCTCGGCCTGCCGCGCGACTACGTCAACGCGCAATTCGGCGCCTGGCGCAACAAGGTGCGGCGCGCGCATGCGCCGGACTGCATGGCCGACATCACGGCGCGCCTGTCGCTGGAGGACGTGGCCGCCGTTTCTGGCTGGCTGGCGGCGCAGCCAATGCCGCTTGACCCGCGCCCGGCCGAATCCATCGCGCGCCCCTTGCCGCTGGCCTGCGGCAGCGATCCGGAGGCGCGGTGAAAACGTTACGGATAGCCCTCCTTGTCCTCATCGTTGTCGCGCTGGCCACGGCGGCATTGGCCTGGCCGCGCGCCGAGCATATTCCGTCGGCTTCGCCGCAGGCCTACGCTCCATCTGCCGCCAATATCGCGCGCGGCGCCTACCTGGCGCGGGCCGGGGACTGCATCGCCTGTCACACGGCGCGCGGCGGCGTGGCGTATGCCGGTGGGCGCGCGCTCGAGACGCCGTTCGGGCGTTTCTATGGGCCGAATCTCACGCCCGACAAGGAGACCGGGATCGGCCAGTGGAGTGCGGACGACTTCTGGAACGCCCTGCACAACGGCATCGCCAAAGATGGCCGCCTGCTTTACCCGGCCTTCCCCTACACGAACTACACCAAGGTCACGCGCGCCGATTCGGACGCCCTGTTCGCCTACTTTCGCAGCCTGGCGCCGCAGCGCCAGCCGAACCGGCCGCACGAACTCGGCTTCCCCTATAACAGCCAGGCACTGCTGGCCGGCTGGCGCCTGCTGTACTTCCAGCCCGGCGTGCATGAGGAGCAGTCAGCGCGCGGCGCCGAGTGGAATCGCGGCGTCTACCTGGTCGAGGGGCTCGGTCATTGCAGCGCCTGTCACAGCACACGCAACCAGTTCGGCGCCAACAAGGAAGGACTCGACGGTGGCCTGATTCCCACGCTGGGCTGGTATGCGCCGTCGCTGACGTCCGGCAGCGAGGCTGGCCTGGGCGACTGGGACAAGGAACACATCGTGGCGCTGCTCGGCACCGGCATCTCGCCGCGCGGCTCGGCAACGGGGCCGATGGCCGAAGTGGTGGCGCGCAGCCTGCAGCACCTGACGACCGACGACCTGGGGGCGATGGCGAGCTATCTGCAATCGTTGCCGGCGACGCCCGCGCAGCGGCCGGATCGCGTGCCGCCGGCGAGCGAGCAGGTGTTGGTCGAAGGCCGCCGCATCTATGAAGCCAGATGCGCGCAGTGCCATGGCGACGATGGACGGGGCAAGCTGCCGGCTTATCCTCCGCTGGCCGGCAATCGCGCGGTGACCCTGACGCCGGCCGTGAATGCGATCCGCATGACGGTCAATGGTGGCTTCCCGCCCGGGACGAAGGGCAATCCCCGCCCGTTCGGCATGCCGCCGTTCGGCCATGAGCTGGACGATGCCCAGGTGGCGGCAGTGCTCAGTTGGATCCGAACCAGTTGGGGCAATGCGGCGCCGCCTGTGACTGCGGTCGAGGTGAACCGGTACCGGGCGATTGCGGGAGACTAAAAGCGGGTGGCGCCGTGCCCTACCCTTGCCTGCCAGAACCGTACGGCTGTGCAGGTATGGCCATGCTATCGTCGTGACCAAACTCCCGTGAACCGATCAGGCTCACGTTGGCGGCCTGCGCGCAGTCGCGCCGCCCTGAGCCGGCCCGAAAGGATAAGTATGACCCGTTTCAATGAAAAAACCGTACTGGTCACCGGTGCCGCTTCCGGCATCGGCCTGGCAGTCGCCCGCCTCTTCCTCGACGAAGGCGCGCGCGTGGTGATGCTCGATATCGATGGCGACAAGCTGAAGAAGGCTGCTTCCAGCCTGCCCCAGGACCGCGTCCTCGTGCAGGTCGGCGATACCGCCGACAAGGGCACCGCGACCGCCGCCGTCAAGGCAGCGGTCGAGCGCTTCGGCGGCTTGCATATCCTCATCAACAATGCCGGCATGGCCACCGAGGGCGACATCACGCAGACGAGCGAAGAAGACTTCGAGCGCGTCATGGCGGTCAATGTCGGCGGCTACTATCACATGGCCAAGGCGGCGATGCCCGAGCTGATTAAAGTGCGCGGCTCGATCGTCATGACCTCCTCGGTTTCCGGACTTGGGGGCGACTGGAATCTGTTTGCCTATAACACCTCGAAAGGCGCCGTCAGCAATATGGTGCGGGCGATGGCAATGGATATGGGAAAGCATGGCGTGCGCGTAAACGCCGTCAATCCGAGCTTCACGAAAACCGGGATGACCGAGGATATGGTGAGTGATCCTGAGCTGGTCGCCAAGTTCAGGGAACGCATGCCGCTCGGCGCGCCGGAGGATCCGGAAGGCGTGGCGGCGGCGATGGCATTTTTGGCGAGCGACGATGCGCGCCTGATTACCGGGGTCAACCTGCCAGTGGATGCCGGACTGATGGCGTCGAACGGACAGCCGCCGCAGTAAGCCCGGCATCCGGCGCTGGCGGCGCAACGTCAATCAAGCTTCGGAGGCCACCCAGACGAGGTTCCACAAGTGGCCGTCGATATCCTCGAACCCCTGGTTATACATGAAGCCATGGTCCTCCGGCGGGTGTGGGATCCGGCCGCCGGCCGCGACGGCTTTGGCGATGAGGGCATCGACTTCCGCCCGGCTTTCGCAGCTCAGGCAGATAACGATCTCATTGGCTTCCTTCGCCTGCGCGACAGGCTTGTCGATCAGGGACCTGAAAAAAGGTTCGGTCGTCAGCATGGCCTGGATGGTGTCGCCGACGATGTGCATGAATGCCGAGTGCTCGCCGCTGAAGCGGGCATTGAACGTGAAGCCGAGCGCGGAAAAGAAGGCCTTGGATTTGTCCAGGTCCTTCACCGGCAAGTTGAGGATGATCTGCTTGTTCATCGTGTTTCCTTCTAGAAGGTGGAATGGGCAACCGGTGCATCACCCCTACGACGAATGACAGCGCGCGCAATCGACACGCCGTCGAACAATATTTCTTGGCGGGCCGATCAAACCATGTCTGCGAACGCAACCCGATCCGTGGTGGCATTACGCGCATCCTCGACCCGCACCTTATGCGAAGCCAGCAGCGCCTCAAGCGATGAATTCATCGTGTGGCAACCGGCATCAATGCCCTTGTTCATATGAGCGCGGATACCACCCAGGTCCCCCGCCTCGAGCATCCGCACGACCGCCGGGCTCGGCGTCAGGCACTCGGTCGCCAGGTAGTAGCGATTGCCCTCGACCGACGGCAGCAAGGCCTGGCACAGGATGCCCCGCAGCGCATGCGCCAATGCCTGCGCCTGTGCGTCCGAATTACCCAGCAAGCGCAGCATCTTTTGCAGCCCGAGCTCGGTCGACCGCGCATGCAGGGTCGCCAGCACCAACGGTCCCGACTCGGCCAGCGCCAGCGCCTCCTGCGCCGTCTGCGCGTCGCGGATCTCGCCGATCACGATGACATCCGGCCGCTCGCGCAGCGCATCCAGCGCCCCCAGGTAATAGCTCTCGACGTCCCCATCCTCCCCCACCTCGCGCTGGGTAATGATGCACTTGCGCTGAGGGATCAGGGTTTCAACGGGATCTTCGATGGTGATGATATGCCCTGAACGCTGGCGATTGATCTCGTCCAGGATCGACGCAATGGTGGTCGACTTGCCCTGGCAGGTATCGCCAATGATCAGCACCAGCCCGCTGGTCAACTGCGCAAACTCGCGCTCGTCATCCCACAGGCCAAGATCACCCAGCGCAATCGGTTCCTTCGGAAAGCGCCTGATCACGCAGCCGATGCGCTTGCCGCCCTGGAAGCGGAAGCAGTTGGCGCGAATGCGCGCCGTATGCAAATCGATCGATCGGTCGAAGGCGCGCGAGGCGATGCGCTGCGGCCAGTTCGGCTCGATCACGTCGAAGAATTCTTCCAGCTCTTCCTTCGTGATCGGCGAATCGGTCACCGCCACCAGGCCTTTCGGCTGGCGCAGCATCAGCGGGCTGTTCTGGTGGATGATGATGTCCGAGAACACCAGCTTCGAATTGAGCAGGTGCAGGATCTGCTGCACCAGGGTCTCGAACACCGGATGGTCTTCGTTTTCGATGTACGAGAGGGTCGGGATCTGCGAGGACTGGTGGTATTCCATCTGGTGGCAAAGAAAAGACGCGTTCCAGTCATTATAGAACTGGAATGTTGCACCAGAGTAAAAATATCGTCAGCGTGACAAACTCGCAACAATGCGGTCGCCGAACACCGTGATGCTCACGCCCAGGGCCACCACCAGCGCACCGGTCAATCGTACCGGTGATACTTCACGCTTCACCATATTGATCAAACCAAAATGATCGATCGCGATCGAACTGAGCAACTGACCGGCGATCACCAGCACCACCAGGGTCAACAGGCCGATGCGCGGCGCCAGGAACACGGTGCCGAGTACGAAAGCCGCGCCCATGAAACCGCCCAGGAATTTCCAGGCCGGCTGCGACGGCAGCGCCGCCAGGGTCGTCCCCAGGCCGGACATGCCGCCCTTGGCCAGCGCCATCACCAGCAGCGCCACCGTGCCGCAGCTGAAGGAGATCAGCGCGGCCATGATCGAATTGGCCCCGATCGAATGGGCCAGCTGGCTGTTCACCGCGGCCTGCGCCGACATCGCGATGCCGATGCAGAATGCCGCCGCCAATAAAATCAGGTTCATCTCAGTACGTCCAGGCAAAAAACGCACGATTCTAGTGCATTCCGGGCCGGCGCGTGGGCGCGCCCCGTCGCGTGCTCGTGCATTTCATCCCCGAAAGGCTGCAATTCGTCGCAAACGGCTCTCCCGGACACGCCCGGCTGGCTACGATGGCTGCCATACCAACAAATCGCGGAGTCCACCCATGCCAGCCTTCAAGCCATCCTTCGCCGTGCGCACCCTGCTGCTGGCCGCCACTCTTGCCTGCGTCGCCGCGCCGACGCCCGCCATGGCCTGGCCCTTTGGCGGCGAAAAAGTCGAAGGCAGCGGCAGCGTGACGCGCCAGGCGCGCCAGGTCGAGCGCTTCACCGGCATCGCGCTCGAATTGCCGGCCCAGCTCGAACTACGCATGGGCAATACCGAAGGCATCACGATCGAGATCGACGACAATCTGCAGCGCCTGATCGAGACCGAGGTCGACGACGGCGTGCTGCGCATCCGTCCCACCAAGCGCAATATGAACCTGCGCGCGCGCACCATGAAGATCGTCGTCAACGCGCGCCAGATCGAGCGCCTGTCGCTGGGCGGCTCGGGCACCATCGATGCCGAGGCGCTGCGTGCCCAGAGCCTGCGGATCAACCTGGGTGGCTCCGGCAAGATCCGGGTCGCCAGCCTGGACGCCGATAAAGTCTCGGTCAGCGTCGGCGGCAGCGGCGACTTCCGCGCCAACGGCGGCAAGGCGCGCGACGTGTCGGTGTCGATCGGGGGTTCGGGCAATGTCGACCTGGGCAAGGTCGCGGCCGACAGCGCCAGCATCAGCGTGGCCGGTTCGGGCGATGTGACGGTCTGGGCCAGGAACGAATTGAGCATGTCGATCGCCGGCTCGGGCGACGTCAAGTACTATGGCGACCCGAAGCTGCGCAGCTCGGTCGCCGGTTCGGGCAAGTCGCGCCGCCTGGGCGACGCGCCGAACTGATTCGGTAGCGGCGTCTCTTACAGGGCGCCGCGCAGCACTTCGCGCTCGACCTGCACCGTGTCCGTGCCGTCGGTCAGCCACACCTGGCCGTCCTGGATCGTGCACTGCAGTTGCATCGAGCGTTGCGCCATCTTTTCCAGCTGCGCGCTGATCTCGGACGGGATATTGATCACGCTGACGTTTTTCGCGCGCTCGATCTTGTTGGCCAGGCCCTTGAACCAGATGCTGCTGGTCGCGCTATAGCTATACACCACCACCTTCTCGGCGCGGCCGGCCGCCTTCAGCAGGCGCTTCTCGTCCGGCTGGCCGACCTCGATCCAGGTCTGGATGGCGCCGGTCAGGTCCTTCAGCCACAGCGCCGGTTCCTCGACGTCGAACAAATCCTTGCCATAGGCGAGCGCCGGATCGGCGTGCATGGCGAAGGCCAGCACACGGATCATCACGCGCTCTTCGGTCTCGGACGGATGCCGGGCGATGGTCAGGGCATGTTCCTGATAATAGTTTCGGTCCATGTCGGCGATCGACAGGTCGGCCTTGTAGATGGTCGCTTTGATAGCCATTGTTGCGTGCGCTTGTAGGGGCTGGTAGATGAAAACCCGCTATTGTCGCATGCGCGGCGACTGCCGGGTTCCCTGCCGGTATAGACTAGCCGTCTTACCGAATATGGAGACCGCGATGACCAATGCTTTTCCTCCGAACCAGCAGTTCCTGCTCGCCGCCCGCCCGGTCGGGCTGCCCAAGCGCGAAGACTGGCAGTTCCACGAACAGGCCGTGCCTGAACCGGGCGAAGGCGAGGTGGTGGTCAAGGTGCTGTACCTGTCGCTCGACCCGGCCATGCGCGGCTGGATGAACGAGGGCAAATCGTATATCCGCCCGGTGGCGATCGGCGAAGTCATGCGCGCCGGCGGCGTGGGCGTGGTGGTGGCTTCGCGTTCGGCGCGCCTCAAGGTGGGCGACCACGTGATGGGCGGCACCGGCGTGCAGCGCTACTGGTCCGGGCCGGCCGACGACAAGACCGCCAACCTGGCCAAGATCGATCCGCAAGTGGGCCCCCTGACCGCCTGGTTGAACCTGCTGGGCATGCCCGGCATGACGGCCTATTTTGGCCTGCGCGAAGTCGGCCAGGCCAGGGCCGGCGAGACGGTGGTGGTGTCGGGCGCGGCCGGCGCGGTCGGCATGACCGTGGGTCAGGTTGCGAAACAGATGGGCTGCCGCGTGGTCGGCATCGCCGGCGGGGCCGAGAAATGCGCTTTCGTCGTCGACCGCCTCGGCTTCGATGCCTGCATCGACTACAAGGCCGGCAACGTCGGCGCCGCGCTCAAGCAGCATTGCCCGCAGGGCGTCGACGTCTATTTCGACAACGTCGGCGGCGAGATCCTCGACACCGTCCTCACCCGCATCAATATGAAGGCGCGCATCGTGATCTGCGGCGCGATCTCGCAGTACAACGTGACCGAACCGGTCAAGGGTCCGGCCAACTACCTGGCGCTGCTGGTCAACCGCGCGCGCATGGAAGGCATGATCGTGTTCGACTATGCGGCGCGCTATCCCGAAGCCGTGGCCCAGCTCGGCGAATGGCTCAAGGAGGGCGCGATCCAGAGCCATGAATACGTGGTCGATGGCTTCGAGCAGTTCCCGCAAGCGCTGCTGATGCTGTTCGAAGGCCGCAACCTCGGCAAGCTGGTGCTGAAAGTGGCGGACGCCTAGAACTTGTCGCCGGCTCCATGGTCGTACAGGTCAGGGCGCCTCGCCCTGCCTTCATGGAGCCGCCATGCTGTCCCTTTTCGAACAATTCTCCGCCAACCCGGCGCTGCAGGGCCAGTTCGGCACGCCGGCGGGCGCACCGCTCAACGCGCAATTGGCCACCCAGTTGGGCGCGCAAGCGAACCAGCTGGCCACGCTGTCGCAGCGCAGCCATGAGCTGCTGGCGCGCCTGACCGACCTGAACCTGCAGATGGCGCGCCACGTCGTCGAGACCGCGCTCGACACCGGCCGCCAGCTCGCCGCCTGCACTGATCCCCTGCAGCTGGCCCCCACCGCGATGCGCGGCTGGCAGCCGCTGGGCGAACACGTGCGCGCCTGGCAGCAGGGCCTGATGGGCGTGATGGCCGAAGCCCAGACCGGCCTCGGCCACGCAGCCGCGCTGGCGCCGGCGCCCGCGAAACGTCCCGCCTGAGCGGGCCTGGGCGCCGTGTGGCGACGGGGCGGAACTAACGCTCACCACGTTTCTCTAAACGCACGAGCGCAGCCCGAGATCGCTCAATCATGCATAGCGTACGGCCTCTACAACCGACAGCCCCAAGGGCACAAGGAGATCGACATGGCGACCAGCAAGGAGAACGGAGGAAAGAGCAGCAGCAGTCAGGGCAACGCCCAGAAGAGCGGGCCGCCCGCCAAGCGCGGCTTCGCGGCAATGGACCAGAACCAGCAGCGTGAAATCGCCAGCAAGGGCGGCCAGGCGGCCCACCAGAAAGGCACGGCGCACGAATTCGATTCCGAAGAAGCGCGCCGCGCAGGCCAGAAAGGCGGCGAGGCCGTGAGCCGCAACCGTGCCCATATGGCCGACATCGGCCGCAAGGGCGGCGAAAGCCGGCAATCGGCGCAGCGCGCGGCAGCCGCCGCGGCCTCGCAGAAGGGCAACCGCCAGGGCGAAGACAGCTAGCGCTGCCTGGCTGTTGGCTGTCCACGGGGTGGTCCCGGCGCGGCCCGCGCGGCGGGCCTGCCCCTGTGGTACATTGCCGGGCTTATGCCTACCCTGAAATACCTGACCGCCTACCCGGACACCCTGCGAGCCCAGGTGAGCGGGCTGATCGAACAGAACCGCCTTGGCGACACCTTGCGCCGCCGCTATCCCGAGCCGCACGGCATCCGCACCGACCGCGCCCTCTACGACTATGTGCAAGATCTCAAGGACGACTACCTGCGCCAGGCCGCGCCTGTCTCGAAGGTCGCCTTCGACAGCAAGATCCAGATCATCCAGCACGCGCTGGGCCTGCACACCGCCATTTCGCGGGTCCAGGGTTCACGCCTGAAGGCCAAGCACGAGATCCGCATCGCCAGCCTGTTTCGCGATGCGCCGCTGCCCTTCCTGCGCATGATCGCCGTGCACGAACTGGCGCACCTGAAGGAAAAGGAACACGACAAGGCGTTCTATAAATTGTGCTGCTGGATGGAGCCGGATTACCACCAGCTCGAGTTCGACGTACGCCTGTACCTGACCTGGCTCGACCTGTCCGGCGAGCGCTTGTGGGGCGGCGACTAGCTCGACTGCGCTGACACCGCGGGTGACGCTGGCGGCTGGTGCAGCGGCGACCGTCCCGCGCCATCCGGCTGCGCCGCGCAAGCGCGGGTGCAGCGCTGCAGCGCCGTGTCGCAGGCGCCGAGGCGCGCCATCCGGCGTCCGTTGTCGCCGGCGGCATCGAGCGCGCGGGTCGCCTGGCCCGGCACCGCGCTCTGGGCCGTGCGCGCCAGGGGGTTGCGGTATTCGGCGGTAGAACCGGTCAAGCGCTGTTCCAGCGGCAGCGCCTGGGCGCCGGCGCGGCATTCGCGCTGTTCGGAGGCGCACATCGAGGTGCAGAACGCCGGGTCCGCGGCCAGCGCGGGCCTTGCCACCGACACGGTGGCGGCCAGGGTAGCAAGGACGATCAAGGCTAAACGATTCATTCCAACCTTTCAGGAAAACGTGGCGGCATGCCATCCTGTCATCCTAGCCTGTTTTCAAACACCACGGCTCCCTGAAGGCCATGGCGATCGCAGCCGGTCGCCATCGTTGCCAAACAACAACGAACGTTTCGTCAAAGTAAATTTCTAACCGGCTGTCACTCGACTTCGCGCACCGGCTCCGCTACAGTCTGCACACTCGGAATTGCCGTCATACCGAGGCCTCCCTCGCCTCCGGCCACTCACACATCACATGGTTCAGCAACATACCAGGCGCCTGTCGGCCGCGTTCGCTACGTGCGCGCTCGCTTTCCTGTCCTCCCACGCCAGCGGCGCCGACGCGCCGGGCGAGCCGGCCACGTCCACGCCCGTCCTGAAGCTGTCCGGCTTCGGCACGCTGGGCGCGGTGTATGCAGACTCGCGCAGCGCCGACTTCACCGCCTCGGTGCTGCGCGCCGACGGCGCCGGCCATACGCGGGCCTGGAGTCCGGACGTCGACAGCCGCCTCGGCGCCCAGCTCGACCTCGATCTTGGCGCCTGGTCGGGCGTGCTGCAGGTGATCAGCGAGCAGCGGCTGGACGGCAGCTATGCGCCCCAGCTCGAATGGGCCAATGTGAAATACCAGCTCACGCCCGACCTGGCCGTGCGCGCTGGCCGTATCGCCCTGCCCGTCTTCCTCGGCGCCGAATCGCGCAAGGTCGGCTACACGATCCCCTGGGTGCGCACGCCGGTCGAGGTCTACGGCTCCCTGCCGATCTCCAGCAGCGACGGCCTCGACGCCACCTGGCGCTGGGGCACGGGTTCGGTGCTGCATGCCACCCAGGTATTCGCCGGCCGCACCAACCAGGACCTGCACAACGGGCTGCGCATCGAGGCCGAGGACATCGTCGGCCTGTCGCACAGCATCGAACGCGGCGCCGTCAGCGCGCGCCTGTCGGCCGCCAGCGGACGCCTGAACACCGCCATCGGCGAAGAACTGTTTACGGTGCTGCGCGGCTTCGGGCCGGCCGGCGACACGCTGGCCGACCGCTACGAGATCAGGAACAAGCGCGTCTCGATGGTCAGCATCGGCATGAGCATCGATCCGGGCGCCTGGTTCGTGACCGCCGAGTGCGGACGCACCCGCACCGATTCGCTGCTCGGTGGCGGCACCTCGATGTATGTCGGCGCGGGCCTGCGCCGCGGCGCACTGACACCCTACGCCGGCTACTCCCAGGTGCGCGCCGACGTCCCGACCCGCGATCCCGGCCTACCGCTGGAAGGCTTGCCGCCGCCGCTGGCCGCGGCGGCCGGCCAGATCAACGCCGGCATCAACGATTTCCTGGCGACGATCCCGGTGCAGTCCACCTGGAGCGCCGGCCTGCGCTGGGATGCGGCGACCAATATCGCGCTCAAGCTGCAGCTCGACCGGGTGCGTCCGCGCGATGGCTCGCGCGGCACCCTGATCAACAACCAGCCCGGCCTGCGTCCCGACCGCGCGGTGCACGTCGGCAGCGTGGCCATGGACTTCGTGTTCTGATGCGCGCTCTCTTTCGCTCGCCTCGGGGCATGTTCGCCACCCTCGCCCTCGGCCTGGCCGCCGCCAACGCGTCGGCCGAGCTGGTGGTGGTGGTCTCCAGCCGCAGCCCCGTAGCGGCCATCAACGCCGACCAGGTAGCCGCGATCTTCCTCGGCCATGCCAGCCGCTTCCCGGACGGCACCCAGGCGGTCGCCGTCGACCAGCAGCTCGGCGCGCCGCAGCGCGACAGCTTCTACCTCGGACTCACCGGCAAGACGCCGGCCCTGCTCAAGGCGCACTGGTCGAAGATGGTGTTCACCGGCCGCGGCCAGCCGCCGCGCGAAGCCACCGGCGACGCCGGCGTGCGCCGCCTGGTGGCCGGGAATCCGGCGATGATCGGCTATATCGAGCGCGACGCGCTCGACGCCTCGGTGCGCGCCGTGCTGGTGCTGCCGTGAGGGTGCGATGAACACGCTCGCGTCCATCGCCACGCCGGCCGCGCCGTTTCCGGTCCGGGCGCGCCCCATGCCCGCGCGCTGGCTCGCCCTCGCGCTTGAGACCCATATCTCGCTGCCGCTGTTTGCCCTGTTCCTGCTGGGCGCCATGTGGTTCGGCACCCTGCACGTGATCGAAGCGGAACGCCGCACCGCGGCGACGGCGGCGCGCGACGCCACCCACGAACTGCTCGACACCTACGAGGCGCAGATGGCGCGCAGCCTGAGCAATATTGACCAGACCCTGCGCGTGCTGAAATACGCGGTCGAGCAAAACGGCGCACAAGGCGCGCTGCCCGCGCTGGCGGCTAAGGGGCTGCTCCCGCCCGGCCTGGTGTTCCAGGTCGAGATCACCGACAGCCACGGGCGCGTGGTGGCCAGCAATCCGGCTGCCGGCGCGCGCGACCTGTCCGGCGCCAGTTATTTCGAGTTCCACCGCCACATGCGGCATGACCAGCCCTACGTGAGCCAGGCCATCGTCCACCCGCGGGCCGCCGAGCCGCATCTTCATTTCTCGCGCCGCATCGACGACGCCGCCGGCCGCTTCGCCGGGGTGGCCATCGTTGCGGTCGACCCGGCCTATTTCACCAGTTCGTACGAACGCTCGCGCCAGGGCGAACGGGGCCTGCTCGGCCTGGTCGGGGTGGATGGCGTGGTGCGCGCGATGCGCATCGGCGAACAGGTCTCCTGGGGCCAGTCCTACACGCCCGGCCCCACCGACATGGTCGGCCTGCGGGCCTGCCGCATCGATGGCGAGACGCGCTATACCAGCAGCCGGCCGCTGGGCGGCTTCCCGCTGCTGGCGGTGGCCGGCCTGTCGGAGAGCGAACAGATGGCGCAATTTCGCCAGCAGCGGCGCGCCTGGCTGCTGGGCGCCGGCGCCGGCAGCGCGCTGCTGGTGGCGGTGGTGATCCTGGTCAGCGCCTGGTCCTGGCAGCTGGCCAAGGCGCGCCGGCGCGAGCGCCAGGCCCAGGAAACCTATGCCGCGGCCTCGGAAGCCAGCCCCGATGCCTTCTTCGTCCTGCGCAGCATCGTCCGGAACGACCGGGTGGCCGACTTCACCATCGTCACCACCAATAGCCGCGCCGAACAGCTCACCGGCCTGCGCAAGGAGCAGCTGGCCGGCCAGCGCATGTCGGTGATGCTGCCCGCGGCCTTCAGCGCCGGCATTTTCGCCGACCTGGCCGCGGTGGCGGTGGACGGCGTCACGCACGAAACCGAATGGCTGGCGCGCTCGCTGCCACAGGGCGAACGCTGGCTGTACCGCCAGGCGGTCGCGGTCGAAGACGGCGTGGTGGTGATCGTGCGCGACATCACCGAGCGCACGCTGGCCGAAGGGCGCATCCGCCACCTGGCCCACCACGACGACCTGACCGGCCTGCCCAACCGCAGCCTGCTGCGCGAGCGCCTGGACGAGGCGATCGCGACTGCCGCCGGCGACGGCGGCGCGGTGGGCCTGGCCTTCATCGACCTGGATGGCTTCAAGCTGGTCAACGACGCCCTCGGCCACAACGCAGGCGACGCCCTGCTGAAGGTGGTCGGCGCGCGCATGGCGCGTTGCCTGGGCACGGGCGACACGCTGGCGCGCTTCGGCGGCGACGAATTCGTGATCCTGCTGCCCGCCCTGTCGGGCGAGCCTGCCGCCATTGCGCCGCTGCTGGAACAGGTACGCCAGGCGGTCACCGAGCCGGTGCTGGTCGAGGGCCAGGAAGTGCAGGTCAGCTGCAGCATCGGCGTGACTTTCTATCCGCGCGACGGGCTCGACGCCAACGCCCTCATGATGCACGCCGACGTCGCCATGTACCGCGCCAAGGAGCTGGGCAACGACAACGTCCAGTTCTACGCCAGCGAGATGAACGCCAGCATCGACGAGAAGCTGATGCTGCTGGAAGGCTTGCGCGCCGCATTGGATACCTGCGTGGATGCCTGCGTGGATAGCTGCTCGGAGGGCTATCCCGATCCTTGCCAGTTCGAGCTGCTGTACCAGCCCAAGGTCGACCTGCGCTCGGGCCGCCTGTTCGGCGTCGAGGCGCTGATCCGCTGGCACCATCCGGAGCAGGGCCTGGTCTCGCCCGATCGTTTCATCGGCCTGGCCGAAGAGAGCGGCCTGATCGTCCCGATCGGCGAATGGGTGCTGCGCACCGCCTGCGCCCAGGGCGTCGCCTGGCGCGCCGCCGGCCTGCCGCCGCTGAGCATGTCGGTCAACGTCTCGGCGCGCCAGTTCGAGGACAAGCGCCTGGTCGAGCGCATCGCCGACGCCCTGCGCGCGAGCGGTCTACCGCCCGAAGACCTCGAGGTCGAGGTGACCGAGAGCCTGATCATGCGCGACCTGGGCCGCTCGGTCGACAAGATGCGCGAGCTGGAGGCGATGGGCGTGTCGCTCTCGATCGACGACTTCGGCACCGGCTACTCCAGCCTGTCGGCGCTGAAATCGTTCCCGATCAGCCGCCTCAAGATCGACAAGTCCTTCGTCGCCGACCTGGCCAGTTGCGCCGACGACCAGGCGATCGCGCTGGCGGTGATCTCGCTCGGTCATAAACTGAACCTGCGCGTGATCGCCGAGGGCGTCGAGACCGAGCAGCAGCGCGACTTCCTGCGCGCCAACGACTGCGACGAGATGCAGGGCTATCTGTTCAGCCGCCCGCTGCAGGCCCACGCCCTGGCAAGCCTGCTGGCCGACAGCCACGGAGTCGTCGCGTGAAGCCGGTGCGCGACACCACCAGCGTCCTGCTCGGCGCCGAGCCCACGCTGCGGCGCATGCTCAATTACTGGATCGCCACCGCCCTGCTGTACCTCGCGGCCCTCCTGCTGCTGGCCTGCCAGGTGGCGGCCGGCCACACGCCGCGCGAGCCGGCCCTGCTGCTGGGCGCGACCGCCGCCGCCGGCACCCTGGTCTCATATTCGCTGATCCGCTTCAGCGCGGCGCTGGGCCTGGCGCCGGGGGTGCTGGCGATGCTGCAGTCGCTGTTCGCGATCGGCTGCGGCATGGCGGGGTATGCAATCGCCGGACCGGTGCGCGGCGCGCTGCTGTGCATGACCGTGGTGATCATCGCCTTCTGCGCCGTCGCCCTGCGCCCGCGCCAGACCATGTTCCTGTCGGCCGTCACGCTGGGCGGCATGGGCAGCGTCATGTGGTGGCTGCAGGCGGGAGACCCGCTGCGCCATCCGCCCGCGGTGGAAGCGATGAACTTCGGCTACATGGCGGCGGCGCTGCTGTCCACCGCCCTGCTGTCGAGCGAGATGACCAAGCTGCGCCGGCGCATGAAGCGCAAGAAGCAGGAACTGGAAAAAGCGCTCGAGACCATCCGCACCCTGGCCACGATCGACGAACTGACGGCCCTGGCCAACCGCCGCCACATGAACGAACTCCTCTGCGCCGAGGAGCGGCGCCAGCCGCCCGGCACGGGCAGCTGCGTGGCCCTGCTCGACATCGACTTCTTCAAGCAGGTCAACGATCTCCACGGCCACGCGCTGGGCGACACCGTGCTGCGCGAGTTCGCCAGCGCCGCGCGCGGTGCGCTGCGCGCGAACGACACGCTGGCGCGCTGGGGCGGCGAGGAATTCCTGCTGCTGTTGCCGGACGCCGCGCCGCACGACGCGCGCCAGGTGCTCGAGCGCATGACCAACCACGTGCACGCGCTGCGGGTCGAGGGACTCGATCCCGCGCGCCGCATCAGCTTTTCGGCCGGCCTGGCCGCACGCCGCACGGGCGAGCCGTTCACCGAGGCGATCAGCCGCGCCGACAAGGCGCTGTACCGGGCCAAGGCTGCGGGACGCGACCGGGTCGAGGTGGCCTGAAACCGGTCTCGGTGATAACTCGCCGTCCACCCGAGGCCACCGCTCAGCTGACACGTCGTTCCCGCGAAGTGAACTGCCACAAGAAAGTCGGACAGCTATTGTCCACTTTCGAGGGGTAGATGGTTAAACGCACGAAGCAGTTCAAA
>NZ_JBDGJG010000010.1:0-245800 GCF_057657035.1 Massilia sp. Soil_C_3 | reverse complement strand
GAACCGAAGTTCTTGGCACCTTCATCAAACGCCCACACTTATCGACTGTTAATTTTTAAAGAACTTTATTCGGTACTGCATCACCTGCTGTTTGCTTCGAATCGTTTTGTTCGTCAGCAGCAGAGGAATGAGATTATGCTCGTCCTGCTGAGCTTCGTCAACACCTTATTTTTCAATTTTGTGACTAAACCGCGTCGTTACGGATGAAGTCGATAAAGGCCCGCAGCGGCGCCGGCACCAACCGCCGGCCCGAGTAGTACAGATAAGGGCCAGAGAACTGCGGCCACCACGGCTGCAGCACCGGCTCCAGCTCCCCACGCTCGACATATGGCTTTAACCAATCCTCGAACAGATAGATAACCCCCAATCCCTGCACGGCGGAGTCGATCGCCAGGTCCAGCGCCCCACCCACCTGCACCAGCAACTGTCCGCCCGGCTCGATGGTCACCGTCTCGCCGCCCCGCTCAAACGCCCAGTGAATCATCGCACCGCTGGCAAAGCGCGCCCGGATGCATGCGCCGGGCGCCAGCTCGCGTGGATGCCCGGGCATTCCATGGCGGGCCAGCCACGCGGGAGACGCCGCGGCCGCCATGCGCTGGGTGCGCGGACCGATCGGCACGGCAATCATGTCCTGCTCCAGCCGCTCCTCGTAGCGGATGCCGGCGTCGCAGCCCGCCGCCAGCACATCGACGAAGCTCTCCTCGGCCACCACCTCCAGGCGGATCTCCGGATATCTGGCAAGAAACGCCGGCACGATGGCCGGCAGCACCAGCCGCGCCGCACTCATCGAGACATTCAGGCGCAAGGTGCCGGTGGGCGTATCGCGAAAACCATTGACCACATCCAGGGCGCTGTCTATTTCGCTCCACACCGGATCCAGGCGCGCCAGCAGGCTGCTGCCCGCCTCCGTCGGCACCACGCTGCGCGTTGTTCGGTTCAGCAGGCGCACGCCCAAGCGGGCTTCAAGGCGCCGGACCGCTTCGCTCAATCCGGAAGCGCTGCCATCGGTCGCGCGTGCCGCTTCCCGGAAGCCGCCGGCGCGTGCAACGGCGACAAAGGCGGACAAATCCCCTAGTTCGATTTTCATTGTTCGTTTTTTCGCACAGCCCGTGTGGATTTCACCCGATTGTCACACAGATCGCTGCGCCTTATCTTGATCGCACCAACCCAACAAGGAGTGACACCATGTCCACCACGATCGATCAAGCCGGCACCCATACACTCGGCGACCGCACAGTCCGCCGCCTCGGCTATGGCGCCATGCAACTGGCCGGGCCGCATGTCTACGGTCCGCCGAAGGACGCCGATGCCGCGCGGGCGGTGCTGCGCGAAGCCGTGGAACTCGGCGTCAATCACATCGACACGTCGGATTACTATGGCCCGCACATCACCAACCAGCTGATCCGCGAAGCGCTCCACCCCTACAGCGACGACCTGGTGATCGTTACCAAGGTCGGCGCACGCCGCGGCGATGACGCCAGCTGGCTGCCCGCCTTCTCGGCACAGGAGCTCGAACAGGCCGTGCACGACAACTTGCGCAACCTGGGCCTGGAGACACTGGACGTGGTTAACCTGCGCGCCATGTTCGATCCATTCAAGCCGGCCGAAGGTTCGCTCGAAGCCCAGCTCGAGGCCCTGGCCAGGCTGCGCCAGCGCGGCCTGATCCGCCACATCGGCCTGAGCAATGTCACGCTCCAACAGGTGAAAAAAGCGCAAAGCATCGTGCCGATCGCCTGCGTCCAGAATATGTACAACCTGGCGCACCGCCATGACGACCCGCTCATCGATGCGCTGGCTGCCGAAGGCATCGCTTACGTGCCGTTTTTCCCGCTCGGCGGCTTCTCGCCCCTGCAGTCGGATGCCCTGTCGGCCGTCGCGGCGCAGCTCGGCGCGACGCCCATGCAGGTGGCGATTGCCTGGCTGCTGCAGCGTTCGCCAAACATCCTCCTGATCCCGGGCACCTCGTCGCTCCTCCACCTGCGCGAAAACCTGGCGGCGGCGCAGCTGGTGCTGCCGGCGGATGTCCTGGCGCGACTGGAAGCAATCGCCACTCCCGCAGCATCGGCGTCGTAAGGTCCTGGCGCTAGGCAAGACCAGAAACAAGGCCAGAAAACAAAAAAGCCCACCAGACATCTGGTGGGCTTTCTCTCTATTGAATAGCCTGACGATAAACTACTTTCACACTGGTTGCAGCACTATCATCGTCGCAATGTCGTTTCACGGTCCTGTTCGGGATGGGAAGGGGTGGTACCGACTTGCTATGGTCATCAGGCATAACTTGCTGGAAAACTGTTCCTCTACTGGGCAACAGGCTTCCTGAATTCCGGCGAGCATTCTAACAAGCAATCCTTCCAAGCGCCAGCGTTATTGGCCGCCACGCCACAAAAACACACCGAAGAGACGCTTCTATATAAAGGCAAGTGCTTGTGATCAAAGTAAAATACCGCCTTTCCCGCCGCCGCCCACCTGCTCCCCGCCATGACCATCCTGCTCTCGACCCTCAATGCCCGCTATACGCACGCCTCGCTCGGCCTGCGCTACCTGCTGGCCAATATGGGCCCGCTGCAAGAGCAGACGAAGATCCAGGAATTCGTCATCGGCGCCAAGACCACCGACCTGGTCGAGCGCATCCTGGCCCACACGCCGCGCATCGTCGGTTTCGGGGTCTATATCTGGAACGTGGAAGAGACCACCCGCCTGGTGGCCATGCTCAAGCGCGTGGCGCCGGATCTGACCATCATCCTGGGCGGCCCGGAAGTCTCGCACGAGACGGGCGAGCAAGAAATCGTCAAGCTGGCCGACTACGTCGTCACCGGCTGGGGCGACGTCACATTCCCCAAGCTGTGCCGCGAAATCCTGGACGGTCCCAAGCCGATCATGAAGGTGCATGCGGGCGTGCAGCCGCCGATGGAAGACATCGCCCTGCCCTACTCTCTATATAGTGAGGAGGACATCGCCCACCGCACCCTATATGTGGAAGCCTCGCGCGGCTGCCCGTTCAAGTGCGAATTCTGCCTGTCCTCGCTGGACAAAACGGCCTGGCCCTTCCCCCTGGATAGCTTCCTGGCCGAGATGGAGACGATGTATCAGAAAGGCGCGCGCCTGTTCAAGTTCGTCGACCGCACCTTCAACCTGAACGTCAAGACCAGCCTGCGCATCATGCAGTTCTTCCTCGATAAGATCGAGGCGGCGCCGAACGACCCGGTCTACGCCCACTTCGAACTGGTGCCCGACCACCTGCCGGAAGCGCTCAAGGAAACGATCGCCAAGTTCCCGGCCGGCGCGCTGCAGTTCGAGATCGGCATCCAGAGCTTCAACCCCGAGGTGCAATCCCTGGTCAGCCGCCGCCAGAACAATGAAAAAGCGGCCGAGAACATCCGCTGGCTGACGCAGCACTCCACCGCCCACCTGCACGTGGACCTGATCGCCGGCCTGCCGGGCGAGGACGTGGCCAGCTTCGCGCGCGGCTTCGACCACCTGGTGAGCCTGGGCGCCGAAGAGATCCAGTTCGGCATCCTCAAGCGCCTGCGCGGCACGCCGATCATCCGCCATACCCAGGAATTCGGCATGGTCTACGATCCCTACCCGCCCTATACCGTGCTGGCGACGAACAAGATCGACTTCGCCACCATGCAGCGCCTGGTGCGTTTTGCCCGCTACTGGGACCTGGTGGCCAACTCGGGCCGCTTCGCCAACACCATCCCGGTGCTGCTGGGCGAGACGCCGTTCGACAATTTCATGGCCTTCTCGGACTGGATCTATGCCCATACCGACGCCACCCACCGCATCGCACTGGACCGCCTGGCCAAGCTGGTGGCCCAGTGGCTGCAGGTGCGCGGCATGGATGCCGGTGAGGCGGCGGCGCTGCTGGCCAGCGACTATGCCGGCAAGGTCGACGCCCCGGCCCGCCCGGCAAAGCAGGCGGATACGCCTAAAGCGGTCGCCCCGGCGCGCCAGGTCCGGCACCTGGCTGCCTGATGGGGCAAGCACGCAAGAGGATCGTGGCTGGCAACACTAACGATTCTCTTTTACACTGGCGCAATGCGGATTGAAAATGCGCCAACATTAACCATTCAACAGTCTGGCCAGGGGCCCGGCCAATCCGTCATTGCCGAGGGGGTCTGGCAAGTCCACGGCCTGTCGCAGCGCGGCGTCCTCAAGGGCATCACGCGCCAGCTGGCGGGCCTGAAGGACAAGGGCGCCTGCGAATGGGACCTGTCGGGCGTCGAAAGCCTCGACCACATCGGCGCCCAGATGTTCTGGAATACCTGGAACAAGGAGCGTCCCAAGCGCCTCAGGCTCGACCCGCGCCAGGAAGACCTGTTCAAGCGCATCGAAGAGGCCAGCCACATCAAGCTGCCGCGCCACCGCACCAGTCCCTTCGACTGGGTAATCAAGCTGGGCGCCGGCATCCTGAATTTCTTCGAGCACCTGCGCAGCTTCATTGGCCTGATCGGGATCGTGATCCAGGACCTGGGCCGCTTCCTGCGCCGTCCGCAAAGCGGGCCGTGGCGCGAGATCTCGGCCAATATCTACCATTCCGGCTTCCAGGCGCTGGGCATCACGGCCATCGTCGGCTTTTTGATCGGGATCGTGCTGTCCTACCTGTCATCGCAGCAGCTGCGCATGTTCGGCGGCGACGCCTACCTGGTCAACATCCTGGGCATGGCGGTGATCCGCGAATTGGGCCCGCTGCTGGCCGCGATCCTGGTCGCCGGCCGCTCCGGTTCCTCGATCACCGCCCAACTGGGCGTGATGCGGGTGACCGAAGAACTCGACGCCATGCTGGTCATGGGCGTCTCGCACGGCTACCGCCTGATCATGCCCAAGGTGATCGCGCTGGCGATCTCGATGCCGCTGCTGGTGGTCTGGACCGACGCCATGGCCCTGCTGGGCGGCATGGTCTCGGCCAAGATCGAGATGGGCATGTCGTTCCGCTACTTCCTGCAAAAGCTGCCGGACGCGGTGCCGTTCGTGAACTACACCATCGGCCTGCTCAAAGGCGCGACCTTCGGCGTGCTGATCGCCCTGATCGCCTGCCATTACGGCCTGCGCATCAAGCCCAATACCGAGAGCCTGGGCCGCGGCACCACCACCTCGGTGGTCACCGCGATCACGGTGGTGATCCTGGCCGACGCGGTGTACGCCATTATCTTCAGCGGGACGGGTTTCTAGATGCCGGATTCCAAACAACCCCGCAAGCAAGAGCTGAACCTGCGTCCCGACGAGGAAGTCGGCGCGCCGGTGGTCCAGATCCGCAACCTGTGGACCAAATTCGGCCGCACGGTGGTGCACCAGGACCTGAACCTCGAGATCTACAGCGGCGAAATCCTCACCATCGTCGGCGGCTCGGGCACCGGCAAGACCGTGCTGCTGCGCCAGATGCTGGGCCTCGAGCGGCCATCGCAGGGCAGCGTGCACGTGTTCGGCGAGGACATCAGCGCGGCCTCGCCCGAACAGCTGCAGCGCATGCGCAACCACTGGGGCATGCTGTTCCAGCAGGGCGCACTGTACTCGGCGCTGAGCGTGTTCGACAACATCGCGCTGCCGATGCGCGAATTGCGCTCGCTGCCCGAGGACGTGATCCGCGACGCGGTGCTGCTCAAGATGAATATGGTGGGCCTGGGCCCCGAGCACGCCAACAAGATGCCGGCCGACCTGTCGGGCGGGATGGTCAAGCGCGCCGCGCTGGCGCGTGCGCTGGCCCTCGAGCCGCAGCTGCTGTTCCTGGACGAGCCGACCGCCGGGCTCGACCCCGACCTGTCGGACGCCTTCGTCACCCTGATCCAGACCCTGCACCGCGAACTGAAGCTCACGGTGGTGATGGTCACGCACGACCTGGACACCCTGTTCGCGCTGTCTTCGCGCATCGCGGTGCTGGCCGAGAAGCACGTGCTGGCGGTGGGACCGTCGTGCGACGTGCTGCAGGTCGAGCATCCCTTCATTACACACTTTTTCCTGGGCCCGCGCGGCCAGCGGGCGCTCGAAGTGCTCGACGAGCGCCACGCCCAGCATGAATCGGAGAATCGATAGTTATGGAAAACAGGTCACATGCCCTGATGACCGGCATCTTCACGATCGCCCTGCTGGTGGCGACCGTCCTGATCGGCCTCTGGCTCAACCGCGACAAGACCGAGCTGGTGCCCTACGAGATCGTCACCACCCAGTCGATCCCCGGCCTGAACCCGCAAGCCACGGTGCGCTATCGCGGCCTGGAGATCGGCCGCGTCGATGAGATCATCTTCGACCCGCGCGTCACCGGCCAGATCCTGATCCGCCTGTCGGTCGATGCCGCCTCGCCGATCACCAGCACCACCTTCGCCACCCTCGGCTACCAGGGCGTCACGGGCATCGCCTTCATCCAGCTCGACGACGAGCGCACCGGTTCGCCGCGCATGGCAACCGGCAGCGATCGCATCGCCCGCATCCCGCTGCGTCCGGGCCTGCTCGACCAGCTGGAAGACCGTGGCCTGGCGATCCTCGAGAAAGCCGAGAAAGTGACCGCCAGCCTCGACGAACTGCTCAATGACGAGAACCGCGCCAAGATGGTCGGCGCCTTCGAGAGCGTGAACCGCGCGGCCGACGCCTACGCCGCCATTCCACAGCGCCTCGACCCGGTGCTCGACCAGCTGCCCGGCCTTGTTAACAAGGTCAACCGCAGCATGGACTCGGTCGACACCCTGGCCACCAGCGCCACCTCGATGACCCGCAACTACGACCAGCTGGCGACCCGCCTGCAGGCGCCGGACGGCCCGATCGAGCGCCTGAACACCACCATCGGCGCGCTGGGCGCCGCCACCAGCCACCTGGAACTGGAGACGCTGCCGCACGTGGTGCAGATGACCGACGAGGCGCGCGCCTCGCTGCGCGCGGTGCGGCGCACCGCCAACTCGTTCTCCGACCGCCCGCAAAGCATCCTGTTCGGCACCCCGGGCGACGCGCCCGGCCCCGGCGAGCCGGGCTTCGTGCCACCGACCAAATGAGGACTACCGTGAATCGTCAATCCTTGCGCATCCCTGCCGTCATCGCCCTTGCCTGTTCCCTGTTCCTGGCCGGCTGCGCCAGCAAGGAGCGCACGTCGAATACCGTCTACGACTTCGGCGCGCCGTCGCTGCGGCCTTTCACCCCGGCCACGCCACCCGCCTCTCCGCTCGCCATCGTAGTGATGGACGTCACCGGCCCAGGTGGCCTCGACACCGAGCGCATGTTCTACCGCCTGGACTATGCCGACGCCCAGCAGGCGCGAACCTATGCCACCAGCCGCTGGAGCGCCACACCGGTGAACCTGTTCACCACCCGCATCAAGACACGCCTGTCGCAGGCGCACATGAAGGTACTGTCGGCCACCGACGCCGCGACCGGCGTGCCGATCCTGCGCATCGAACTCGATGACTTCGTGCATGCGTTCCCAAGCGCGGACCGGAGCGAAGGCCGGATCATGCTGCGCGCCTCCGTATTTACCGAACACCGCCTGGTCGACCAGCGCAGCTTCGAGCGCAGCACGCCGGCATCGAGCCATGACGCAGCCGGCGGCGCGGCAGCGCTGGCGGCCAGCACTGACCAGCTGGCGGACGACATCGGCGGCTGGCTGGCCACCCTCAACCTGCAAGGCAAATGACCGAAGCGGAAGTCCCTGCCGACGTCGCCGCCGGCCGCTCGCGCGGTTCGCCCATCGTGCGCGCCGCGCTGCTGGCCTATCTGCTGCTGATCGTCTACGCCAGCTGGTTCCCGTTCACCGGCTGGCGCGACAGCGGCATCTCGCCGCTGGCCTTCCTGAACCTGGTCAAGCAGCGCTACTGGACCGGCTTCGACGCCGGCGTCAACATCGCCGGCTACATCCCGTTCGGCATGCTGCTGGTGCTGTCGATGTATCCGCGCGTGCGCGGCGTGTGGGCGGTGCTGCTGGCCACGTTCGCCGGGCTGCTCACCACCGGCACGATGGAGGCGGTGCAGACCTACCTGCCCAGCCGCGTGCCGTCGAACCTCGACTTCGTCACCAATGCCGGCGGCTGCTTCATCGGCGCCATCCTCGGCGCGCTGTGGGCCCCCGGCCTGCTCGACCGCAGCCGCCTGTTCAAGCTGCGCCAGCGCTGGTTCGCGCCGCACGCCAGCCAGGGCCTGGTGCTGGTGGCCATGTGGCCGCTGGCCCAGATCTACCCGCAGAGCTACCTGTTCGGCCACGGCCAGGTGCTGCCGATCCTGTCCGGCTGGATGTCGTCCTGGTTCGACACCGAGATCGACCTGGTGGCCCTGCTGCGTCCCGGTGACGACACCATGAGTGTGGAACAGTACTGGCTGTCGGAGACCATCATCACCGCCTGCGGCATGACCGGCGCTGCCCTCACCCTGATGTGCCTGGTGCGCCGCGGCGCCCCGCGCTTCTGGCTCATGCTGGCCCTGCTGGCGAGCGCGCTCGTGGTGAAGGCTTTCTCCAGCTCCCTGCTGTTCCGGCCCGATAACGCCTTCGTCTGGGTCACGCCGGGCGCCGAAGGGGGCTTTTTGATCGGGCTGATCATGCTGTCCGGCCTGGTGTTCGCGCCGCAGGTGGCGCAGCGACGGCTGGCGGTCGTGACCCTGATCCTGGCGCTGGTGGTAGTCAATACGATCCCGGTGAACCCGTATTTCTCGTCCACCCTGCAGGGCTGGGTGCAAGGCAAGTTCCTCAACTTCAATGGCGCGGCCCAGGGCCTGGCGCTGGCCTGGCCCTTCGTTGCCCTGTGGTTCTTGCTGCTGCCCTCGCATAAACTCAACCGTCAATAAGAGCGCGTATCATGGCGTTTTGGCGCGACGCCATGCCACTCTTTCCAATGAGAACGACATGAACGACCAAGTGAACGACGATCAGTTTTACAAGCACCATGTATTTTTCTGCATGAACATCCGCGAGGGCAAGGACGCGCGCCCGAGCTGCGGCAAGTGCGGTTCCGAAAAAGCCCAGAAGCACGCCAAGAAACGCATCAAGGAACTGGACCTGAGCGGCCAGGGCAAGGTGCGCATCAACCAGGCCGGCTGCCTCGACCGCTGCGAGGAAGGTCCGGTGCTCGTGGTCTACCCCGAAGGCACCTGGTACACCTACGTCGACACCGATGACATCGACGACATCATCGACACCCACCTGGTCGGCGGCAAGGTCGTCGACCGCCTCAAGATCTGATCCGACAAGACGCCTTATGAACATCCATTCGCACAAATTCGAACTCGACGGCCCCGCCGGCAAGATGCAATGCCTGCTCGACCTGCCTGACGGCGCGCCGCGCGGCGTCGCCCTGGTGGCGCACCCGCATCCGCTGTATGGCGGCACCATGGAAAACAAGGTAGCCCAGACCCTGGCGCGCACCTTCGTGACGCTCGGCTATGCGGCGGCGCGCTTCAATTTCCGCGGCGTGGGCGAATCCGAAGGCGTGCACGACGAAGGCCGCGGAGAGGTCGACGACATGGCCGTCATGTATGCGCACATGCGCGAGCAATACCCGGACCTGCCGATCACGCTGACCGGTTTCTCGTTCGGCACCTTCGTGCAGGCGCAATTCGCGCTGCGCCTGGCGGCCGAGGGGCGGCCGGCCGAGCGCCTGGTGCTGGTTGGCACGGCGGCCGGCAAATGGCCGATGCCGGAAGTGCCGCAGGACACCATCCTGATCCACGGCGAACTGGACGATACTATTACCCTGAAGGAAGTTTTCGACTGGGCGCGACCGCTCGACCTGCCTGTCACCGTCATTACAGGCGCCGACCACTTCTTCCATCGCAAGCTCGGCCACATTAAAAATCTCGTGATTCAACTGTGGCGGCGTGACATTTAGTCGTCACACTCCCCTATAATAATTCCCTTCTCTTGAGGCAATGCTTCCTTTGGGACATTGCCTTGCGCTTTAACACCGCCCTACCTTTTTAATGACGAAATTCTCCCCATGAAAAAACTGTTAGCGGCCTTCGCCGCCAGCCTGGTGATGGTCTCGGCCAGTGCGCAGACCATTCCCGCGCCCGCCATTGCCGCCAAATCGTGGTTGCTGCTCGACGCAACAAGCGGCCAGGTTATCGCTTCGCAAGAGCAGAACATGCGCATCGAACCGGCATCGCTGACCAAGGTCATGACGGCCTATGTCGCCTTTGCCGCGATCCGCGACAAGCGCATCACGCTGAACCAGATGGTGAACGTGTCCGAGCGCGCCTGGAAGGTCGACTCGAGCAGCTCGAAGATGTTCATCGATCCGAAAGTGCCGGTCTCGATCGACGACCTGTTGCACGGCCTGATGATCCAGTCGGGTAACGACGCCGCCGTGGCCATCGCCGAAGCGGTGGCCGGCGACGAAGCCACCTTCGTCACCCTGATGAACCGCGAAGCGCAGCGCATGGGCCTGAAGGGCACCCGTTTCGCCAACCCGCACGGCCTGCCGGACGCGAACAACTACTCCACCGCGGCCGACCTGGCGCAGCTGGCCGCCCACGTGATCCGCGACTTCCCGGAGCTGTACAAGATCGACTCGATCAAGCAGTTCACCTATAACAAGATCACCCAGCAGAACCGCAACCGCCTGCTGTGGCTGGACCCGACCGTGGACGGCATGAAGACCGGCCACACCACCTCGTCGGGCTACAGCATGATCACCTCGGCGCGCCGCCCGAACGGCAGCACCGGCGAACGCCGCCTGATCTCGGTGGTGCTGGGCACCAGCTCGACCGACGTGCGCACGCAGGAAAGCCAGAAGCTCCTGAACTGGGGCTTCCAGAACTTCGACACCGTCAAGCTGTACTCGAAAGGCCAGGCGATCCAGACCCCGTCGATCTGGAAGGGCGCCCAGTCGACCGTCAAGATCGGCTTCACGCGCGACATCCTGGTCACCGTGCCGAAAGGCGTGGCGGGCAAGCTCAAGCCGGTGCTGGAACGCCGCGATCCGCTGGTCGCGCCGCTGGCGCTGAACGGCCAGGTCGGCACCCTCAAGATGACCGTCGACGGCAAGCCGCTGCTGGTGCTGCCGGTGGTGGCGCTGGAAGAAGTGCAGGAAGCGAGCATTTTTGGTCGCGCCTGGGATTCGATGCGTCTCTGGATGCAGTAATCTCCCGCGCTTGATCTCAGAAAGCCCGTCCGCGCTTCACGCCGGACGGGCTTTTTTCATGCGTTGCGGCTGACGCGGTGCAGGCTTCGGGCCGCTATAATCATGCAATCCAGTCATCACGAAAGAACCACGATGCCGCAAGCGCCCGCCGAACTTCTCTTCCCCCGCATTCCAACGCGCGAGGGCGGCCTCGAAATGTCGCGCATCGTGGCCGGCATGTGGCGCATGATCGAATGGGATATGCCGGTCGCGGCGCGCGTCGACTTCATCGAACAGTGCCTGGCGCTGGGCGTGACGACCTTCGACCACGCCGACATCTATGGCAACTATGGTGTCGAGGAGCTGTTCGGCGAAGCCCTGCGCGCGCAACCGTCGCTGCGCGACCGCATGGAACTGGTGAGCAAGTGCGGCATCAAGCTCTTGTCGAACAAGCACCCGGGCCACACCATCCAGCATTACGACACCAGCGCCAGCCACATCATGCGCTCGGCCGAGGAATCGCTGCGCAAGCTGGGCACCGACCGCCTCGACCTGCTGCTGATCCACCGTCCCGATCCGCTGATGGAATTCGACGAGATCGCCGCCGCCTTCACGCGCCTGAAGCAGGACGGCAAGGTCCTGCACTTCGGCGTGTCGAACTTCACGCGCCACCAGTTCGAGTCGCTGAACCGCCGCATACCGCTGGCCACCAACCAGGTCGAGTTCTCTCCGCTGCACACCGCGCCGATGTTCGACGAGACCTTCGACGGCCTGCAAGACCTGGGCGTCGCGCCGATGATCTGGTCGCCGCTGGGCGGCGGCCGCCTGTTCGGCGCGCAGGATGATCACGGCGCCGCGCTGCGCCAGGCCATCCAGGACGTGGCCGAGCGCATGGACAAGCCGTTCTGCAGCGTGGTGTTCGCATGGATCATGCGCCTGCCCTGCCGGCCGATCCCGCTCACCGGCAGCGGACGCATCGCGGCGATCCGCGAGGCGGTGCTGGGCGCCAGCTTCGAGCTCGAACGCGAGGACTGGTTCCGCATCCTGCGCGCCGCGCGCGGACACGAGGTGGCCTGAGATGGTCGAGGGCCCGCTCCGGATTGTCGAGGGCAAGGCCCTCAGCGCGCAGCAAAAGAAGGACTTGCTGAACCGGCTGGCCCGGATCGAGGGCCAGCTGCGCGGCGTGCAGAAACTGATCGCGCTGGCCGACTCGCCGTCGGATTGCGACGCGGTGGCTCAGCAGATGGCGGCGGCGCGCAAGGCGCTCGACCGCTCCTTCGTGCAATTGCTGACCTCATCGATCCTGACCCAGACCGGCGACGCCACCGACCTCGAAGACGCGCGCTCCCGCGCCGCCCACCTGGCGGCGATGCTCGACAAGTTCGCGTGAATAACGGCCGTAAAAACGTCGTTCCCGCGAAGGCGGGAACCTAAGTCATTTGCACACTAACAGCATCAAACGTAGCTGTTCTGCACGCACACTTGGGTTCCCGCCTCCGCGGGAACGACGGTACTGTATCAGTCCTCGAACACCTTCGGCGGCGCCACGCCGCGCCAGCCCAGCTTCCAGCCGATGTTGAGCAGCAGGGTCACGCACACGTAGATCAGGAAGAACAGCACGAAGAAGCGCTCCTGCAGCAGCGCCAGCAGCACCAGGCACACGCCCACCAGCGCCAGCATCACCTTGCCTTTCGGGTGCTTGGAGCTGGGGAAGCGGATGGTCGACACCATCAGCGCGCCGACGCAGACCATCAGCGCGCACACCATGAAAGCCGGCGCCAGGGAGACGACGGGATCGGGCCAGGCCACCACCACCGAGGCCACGCAGGCCGCGCCGGCGGTGATCGGCATGCCGACGAAATAGCGCGGGTCGGTGCGGCCATGGCTGATGTTGAAGCGCGCCAGGCGCAGCGCGCCGCAGGTGACGAACACGAAACAGGCCAGGCCGCCCATGCGTTCGAGGGTCGGGTGCACGTCGCCCAGCTGGGTAAAGCCGTAACAGTACAGCAGCAGGCCGGGCGCGCAGCCGAAGTTCATCACGTCGGCGATCGAATCGAGCTGCACGCCGAAGCTGGACTGGGTATTGGTGGCGCGCGCCACGAAACCGTCGAGCGCGTCGAACACGCCGGCCAGCACCAGCAGGATCGCAGCCAGGCGGAAGTCGTCCGGGTCGCCGACGCGTGCGTTGTCGACCGAGATCACGATGCTGGCAAAACCGCAGGCGATCGACAGCAGCGTCACGGAACTGGGCAGGGCGAACTTGGCGCGCGCGAGGCGTTGCTGGTTAGATAGCTTCAATGGTCGACTCGACAAGGGAAATGTTGGCTTATTCTACAGGGAGCCCTGTAAGGGTGTTGCGCGATGGTTGCAGCGCCGGTCACGATCGTCGTTTTTGGCCTAGAATGATGCCCCACGCTTATGTATTGACAGGAGTTGCAAGATGAGCTATACGCCACGCTGGCAATCGATTGCCGCAATCCTGGGTGCTGCCCTGGCCCTGAGTGCATGCGGCGGCGGTGGCGGCGACAGTCCGGCACCCCAGGCCGGTGGCGGCATGGCGGTCACGCCAAGCCCCGCTGCACCTGCGCCCGCCCCGGCGGTGGATGCCCCCGCCCTGACCGGCAATATCGCCCTCGATGGCCGCAACTGGATCAATTACCGGCGCGCCCAGGCCGGCGTGCCGACGGTCACCCAGAACGCGCAGATCGACAATGCAGCGCTCGGACACTCCGAATACCTGCGCATCAACAACCTGATGAGCCACGACCAGGTGCCGGGCCGCCAGGGCTTTACCGGCGCCGCCTTGGGCGACCGCCTGAACGCGGCCGGCTACACGCTGGATCGGGCGCGCGGTTTCGCCTATGGCGAAGTGATCTCCGGCAGCAGCAACGGCTCGGGCTTCTTCATGACCGAAGAACTGATCACGGCGATCTATCACCGCTTCGTGATCTTCGAGCCGATGTTCCGCGAGATCGGCACCGGCGCCGCCAGCGCCAGCCGCGGCTACCACTATTTCACCGCCGATTTTGCCAGCCGCAACGGCTATGGCCCCGGCATCGCGCGCGGCACGATCGTCACCTGGCCCTTCAACGGCCAGACCGGGGTCGCGCCCAACTTCTTCAGCGATACCGAGGAACCGGACCCCGTCCCCGACCGCAACGAGGTAGGGTATCCGATCAGCGTACACACCAATCTGGATTCGACGCTGGCGGTCGGCAGCTTCACGGTGCGCCCGCGCGGCGGCGCCAACCTGCAGGTGCTGCGCGTCGATCCGCTCGGGGCGGCGGCGGCGGCTTCCATCATCCCCGTGGCCCCGCTGCGCGCGGCCACGACCTACGAGGTCAACTTCACCGGTACGGTCAATGGCGTGGCGGTTGCGCGCGCCTGGTCGTTTACGACGCGGTGAGCGGCGCAGCGGTGGCCATCGACTTCGCGGCCGGCCTGGAAAGGGTGATGGATGACCGCGCGCTGTTCTTGCGCGTGCTGGGACGCTTCGCCGGCGACTACCGCGACCTCGCGGCGCGCCTGCATGCGGCGCTGGATGCCGGCGACGCCGTGCTGGCCCACCGCATCGCCCACACGCTCAAGGGCGCGGCCGGGATGATCGAAGCGAACCGGCTGCGCCAGCTGGCGCTGGACGTCGAACTGGCAATGAAGACCGGCGGCGCGGCGCCGCTGGCGCTGATCGCGTCACTGGACGAGGAGCTGGCGCGGGTGCTGGCGGAAGTCGACGCGCTGCTGGCCGCGCCTGAAACGCAGACATTAACACCGACACCGGCGCCGGCAAGCCCGCCGGCCGCGCGGGACGATCTGGCGCGCCTGCGCGACATGCTCGACCTCGGCGACGGCCGCGCCCCGGACCTGGCCGCGCAATTGCGTCCACGCCTGCTGGCGAGCATGGGGAGCGAGAAAGTGGCGGCGTTCGACGCGGCGCTCAGGCGCTTCGATTTCGAAAACGCGCTGGCGCTGATGGAGCAGGCCGGCCGGCACTAGCCGTCAGCGCGTGTACTCGGCTTCTTCGTCGAAGGAGTCGGCGCAGGGCTTGCCGCAAAAGCGCCGCACGCTGTCGAGCGGCTTTTCGCAGTACCAGCACGAGCCCTTGGCCGGAAGACTGGCGCGGGTCGGCATGCTGCCTGTGGAGGCCTCAGCGGGCAAACCACTGTCCGGAAGACTCTCGTGTGTCGTTTCCAAGATCCACCCCCTGATACGGCAGCCTTTAGTCAGAGAAAGATTACTTCAGCGGAACTCCGTGCGCATGAGAAAGCGCAAGCCGGACCGCGACAGGCGAACCCATCACGACTTTCGTTGCGTATCAGTGTGCGCCCAATGCCAGGCGGGTGCAATCCCCTGCCCCGCTCCCGAGAAGCGATTTGACATGCGTGCAACGTTTCCGCTGCACGAGCCTCAATGCACCGCCAAAAACCGTAGTGTAATGCCAACTATCGACATACACGCGTGTGCGCGCAGCTTATTTCGCCGCCTATTTCGCCGGCTCGAGCGTCACGACCAGGCCGGTGCGCGTGGTCTGGATTCGCGTAGGAACGAATTGCACACCCGCATAGCGCAAGTCTTTCTGCTCGAAGGTGTAAACCGGCATATCGCGCGCGACGGTGTCAATCAGGCCGTTGGCGACGCGGGTCAGGTGACGCTCGGCTTCGGGGTTGCCGAGCTGCAGGCGATCGACGCGCGGCTCGGCCATCATGACGGCGGCGCGACCCGGATCGACGTAGAGGCGGCCCGAGAACGCGATATTGCCGGTCCAGGCGCGCGCGAACGGCGGCGCGACCGAGGCCTCGACGGCCAGCGCGACCCGGTCGTCTTCCGGTTGGATCGCCAGCTGCGGACGGGTGAGCTGGACGTCGAACAGTTCCAGCAGGCGCTCGTTGACGGGGAAGCGCTTGTCCAGGCCGGCCTGCAGCTTGTGCAGCGGGAGCTCGACCTGGCGCGGGCCGATCAGGCTGGAGCAGGACGCCAGCAGGCTGGCGCCGACCGCGATGGCGGCCAGCCTGACGACCGTACGCCGCATCGGCGTGGAGGAATGAGGTGGCGTGTATTTATCCATATTCAAAGCCTAGCACGAGCTGGCTGAACGCTTGTTGACGGTTACTTGCCGATACAGAAGCGGCTGAAGATCACCCCCAGCAAATCGTCCGGCGTAAACTGCCCGGTGATGCTCGACAACCGGTCCTGCGCCAGGCGCAGTTCCTCGGCGAACAGGTCGAGCGACTGATCATCCTGCATCGCATGCTGGCGCGCCAGCTCCAGGTGTTCGCGCGCGGCGCGCAGCGCAATCAGGTGACGCTCGCGCGCCAGGTACAGCGATTCGCCGGTCTGCTGCCAGCCGGCGATGCGCAGCAGTTCGGCGCGCAGCAGATCGATGCCGAGCTTTTCGTGCGCCGACAGGTACAGGTGAACGGCGTCCGAACTCTCGTCCTTCGATGGCTTGTGCCCCGACAGATCGATCTTGTTCCAGATGCGCACCACCGGCACGTTCGATGGAAAGGCCGCGACGATCGCTTCGTCGGCGGCGCTCGGTCCGAGATTCGCGTCCAGCAGGTGCAGGATCACGTCGGCCTTGCCGACCTCTCCCCAGGTGCGCTCGATGCCGATGCGCTCGACCACGTCGATCTCTTCGCTCACTGCGCGGATGCCCGCGGTGTCGATGATGTTCAGCGGGATGCCCTCGATCTGGATCGTCTCGCTCACCTTGTCGCGCGTGGTGCCGGCGATCGGCGTGACGATCGCCACCTCGGCCCCGGCCAGCGCGTTCAGGAGTGAGGACTTGCCAACGTTGGGCTGCCCGACCAGCACCACGTTCAGCCCTTCGCGCAGCAGCGCGCCCTGCGCCGCCTGACGGAACACATTCTCGAGCGATTCGATGATGCCGGCCAGCTGGCCACGGGCGTTCGACTTTTCCAGGAAGTCGATTTCTTCTTCCGGGAAGTCGAGCGTGGCCTCGACCAGCATGCGCAGATTGATCGTGCCGTCGACCAGCTTGTGCACCACTTGCGAGAAGGCACCCGACAGCGATTGCGACGCCGACTTGGCGGCAGCCTCGGTGGAGGCGTCGATCAGGTCGGCCACCGCCTCGGCCTGGGCCAGGTCGAGTTTATCGTTCAGAAAAGCGCGGCGCGTAAACTCGCCCGGTTCGGCCAGGCGCAGGCCGGACGCCGCGCCGGCTTCCAGCACCCGCGCGAGCAGCATCTGCAGCACCACCGGGCCGCCGTGGCCCTGCAGTTCGAGCACGTCCTCGCCGGTATAGGAATGCGGCCCCCTGAAGTACAGGGCCAGACCCTCGTCGATGATGTCGCCATTGGCGGCCTTGAACGGGATGTAGGTCGCGTGGCGCGGCGCCAGGGTCACGCCGGGGAACAGGGCGTCGACCAGGAAGGCCAGCGACTTGCCGGAGGCGCGCACGACGCCGATGCCGCCGCGGCCCGGGGCGGTGGCGATTGCGGCGATGGAGGATGTGTCGAGTTTCATGGGGGGGATTGTAAGGGATTCACTGTCCTGGCGGGGGCTACTGGCTTGCCGGCAAACTTAGATTCCCGCCTTCGCGGGAACGACGGTTTCGCGGTAGCGGACTATGGCAGATGCCTTGGCCCGCTCCCGACGCACGTCGTTCCCGCGAAGGCGGGAACCCAAGTACTGCGCGTACCGCATACGCAAAAAAAACCCGCGCACACGGCGCGGGCTTTTGCGAAGAACCACGCAGCTTATTTCGCCGCGGCGGTCTCGAACTTGCGGGTGATAACCCATTGCTGGGCAATCGACAGGATGTTGTTGACCACCCAGTACAGCACCAGGCCGGACGGGAAGAAGAAGAACACCACCGAGAACGCGATCGGCATGAACAGCATCATCTTGGCCTGCACCGGATCGGTCGGCTGCGGATTGAGCTTGGTCGTGATGTACATCGACACCGCGTAGATCACCGGCAGGATGTAGAACGGGTCGGGCTGGGTCAGATCCTGGATCCACAGGATCCATGGCGCGCCGCGCATCTCGACCGATGCCTGCAGCACCCAGTACAGGGCGAAGAACACCGGCATCTGCACCAGGATCGGCAGGCAGCCGCCCAGCGGGTTGATTTTCTCGGTCTTGTACAGCTCCATGGTGGCCTGCTGCATCTTGGCCGGATCGCTCTTGTAGCGTTCGCGGATCGCCTGCATCTTCGGCGTCACGACGCGCATCTTGGCCATGCTGCGGTAGCCGGCCGCCGACAGCGGGAAGAAGGCCAGCTTGATCAGGATGGTCAGGGCGACGATGGTCCAGCCCCAGTTACCCAGCATCGAGTGCAGCTGGGTCATCACCCAGAAGATCGGCTTGGCGATCACGGTCAGCATGCCGTAGTCCTTCACCAGCTCCAGGCCCGGGGTGATGGTTTCCAGGATCTGCTCGTCCTGCGGACCCGAATACAGGCGGGTGTCGTTCGACACGGTCGCGCCAGGCGCCACGGTGCCCAGCGACTGCACGGTGCCGATCGCGTACAGGTTGTTGGCGATCTTCTTGGTGAAGATGTCGCGCGGCGACTTGTCGGCCGGGATGAAGGCCGAGACGAAGAAGTGCTGCGAGATCGCGACCCAGCCGTTGTCGGCCTTGGTCGAGTGGTCCGCCTTGCCTTTTTCGATTTCCTCGAAGGTCAGCTTCTGGTACTTGTCGGCGTCGGTGTACAGGGTCGGGCCGGTGTAGCTCGGCATGAACCAGGAATCGGTCGCCGGCTTGGTGCCGTCGTGCTGCAGCTGCAGGTACAGCGAAGGCTGGACCGGTGCGGTGCCGATATTGGTGACGTCATGACGCACGCCGACCAGGTAATCGCCCTTGCGGAAGGTCAGCGTCTTGGTCAGGCGCACGCCGCCCTGTTCGGCTTCCAGCACGACCTGCGCCTGGTTGTTGCCGCCCAGCGTGGTCTGCGCCGACTTGACGGTGAACGGCGTGGTGTGGTTCGGCAGCACGCCGGCGGCGCTGGTGCCGATCAGGCCGGTCTGGCCCAGATAGACGTTCGGGCCGTTCACATTGAACAGGACCTGGTTCTTGGTCTTGTCGAAGTGATCCGGATAGTGCAGCAGCTCGAGGCGCTTGATGACGCCGCCGACCGAGTCGATGTCGACTTTCACCACGTCGGTGGTGACGGTGACGATCTGGCTCGCTGGCGCGGCTGGCGCAACCGGCGCACCCGGCACGGCGGTAGCGGCGGCCGCAGGAGCACCCGGCACGGCGGCGCTGCCCGGCTGCGCGGCAGCCGGCACGTCCGACGGTTTATTCTGCTGCGCGACTTGCGCCGGCGGTTGCGCCGAGAACAGCGACTGCTTGCCGTTAGCCACCATCCAATTGTTCCAGAGAACAATCAGGGAGATGGCGAACACGATCCACAGGACAGTACGTTTATTGAATTCCATTGGAGTCTTCAGGAGTGGTTGCAACCGCAAGCGGCTGAATGGGATTCCTTGGGGCCGTCTTTCGGCGGCACCGGGTCGACGCCACCCGCGTTCCACGGATGGCAGCGGCCCACGCGGCGCGCGGCCAGCCAGGAGCCGCGTGCGGCGCCATGGACGCGCAGCGCTTCGATTGCGTAATTGGAACAGCTGGGATAGAACCGGCAACGCGGCCCGAGCATGGGGGACAGCAGCAGCTGGTAGCCGCGAAGCAACCAGACGAGCAGCGTCTTCATGGCGTGCTGGCCGTGGTAGTACGCGGCCGCTGTTGCGACGCGAACAGGCGCGCCAGTTCCACCTTCAGCGCGGCCTTGAGGGCGCGCGTGGTGGCCGGGCCATCCTTGGCGTTGACGGGACGCGACAGGCGGACGATGCAATCGACCTGCGCCAGGCTGCTCGTACGGAACAGCTCGCGCGTCATGCGCTTGATCGTATTGCGGGTCACCGCACGCGGCGCGAAACGCTTGGCCGCAACGACGCCCAGCCGCGCATGCGGCAGGTCGTTCGGACGCGTATAGAGCACGAAATGCGCCGTTTTTTGCGTCGGCCGCAAACGAAAAACGGATGAAAATTCATCCGTTTTAACGATGCGCCGAGCGCGCGCGAAGTCGTGCGAACCTTCGCCTGTCATCACCGACCGCAATCGATCTGCGGTGCGTGACTTAGACAGCCAGACGCTTGCGGCCCTTGGCGCGGCGAGCGTTCAGGACTTGACGGCCACCACGGGTAGCCATACGTGCGCGGAAGCCGTGCGTGCGCTTGCGACGAACGACGGAAGGTTGGTAAGTACGTTTCATGGTGGTCTCGCTTAAAGCAAAATAAGATGCAAAATCGGGTCTGACGTCGTGTCAGATTCGGCGCCGATGACAGTTTCGCTCAAGGTTAAACCAGCGTCATGCCACAGCAAGTCTTTCGTCGCCCAACCACCAGCCGCTGAAAAATCACAGCCTGGCATGGCGCATGGACGGGGAACCCTGAATTAGACTCTACTTCGCACCTCCATGTCAAGGCGGGTGTTGTTTCACCAAGCGGCGCCCGTACGCGTTTCCAGCTTGGCAAGGGGTCGGCCCGGCTCGCCATTTCGGTGGAAAATATGTGCAGCGCCTGTGGATAACTTCGGCCGAGACAGGTAAAATAGCGTGTTACGTATCAAAAGCGAAGTATGGAAAATTTTTGGCAGTCAGCATCCGCGCAGCTTGAGCTTGAGCTCACGCCGCAGCAATTCAGCGCGTGGATCAAACCGCTGGTCGCCCTCGACTACGAAGACGGCAAGCTGCGCATTGCTGCGCCCAACCGCTTCAAGCTCGACTGGGTCAAGACGCAGTTCGCCACGCGCATCACCGAACTGGCCGCCCAATACTGGGAAGCGCCGGTCGAGGTGCAGTTCGTGCTCGACCCGAAGAACCATCCTGCCCGCAAAGCGAGCGACTCGAGCGCATCCGGCAACTCGGCGACCGTCGATTTCAATGCGCCGCGCCCTGCGCCTGGCGCCGAGAACCCGCATCCGTCTGCCGGCCCGAGCCCAACCCAGAACCTGAACATCGCCAACTCGCCCAAGCGCGAGCAAAGCCGAATCAACACCGAGCTTACTTTTGATAGCTTCGTGACCGGTAAGGCCAACCAGCTGGCGCGCGCCGCCGCAATCCAGGTCGCCAACAACCCGGGCGTGTCGTACAACCCGCTGTTCTTCTACGGCGGCGTCGGCCTTGGTAAGACCCACCTGATCCATGCGATCGGCAACCAGGTGATGGCCGACCAGCCGAACGCGCGCATCCGCTACATCCACGCCGAGCAGTACGTGCGCGACGTCGTCACCGCCTATCAGCGCAAGGGCTTCGACGATTTCAAGCATTACTATCATTCGCTCGACATGCTGCTCATCGATGATATTCAATTCTTCGGTGGCAAAAGCCGGACGCAGGAAGAGTTCTTCTATGCATTCGAAGCGCTGATCGCGGCCAAGAAGCAGATCATCATCACGTCGGATACGTATCCAAAAGAAATCACGGGCATGGACGACCGCCTGATCTCGCGCTTCGATTCCGGCCTGACGGTGGCGATCGAGCCGCCCGAGCTCGAAATGCGCGTGGCGATCCTACTGAAAAAAGCGCAATCCGAAGACGTGACCCTGTCGGACGACGTCGCCTTCTTCGTGGCCAAGCACCTGCGCTCCAACGTGCGCGAACTCGAAGGCGCGCTGCGCAAGATCCTGGCCTACTCGCGCTTCCACGGCAAGGACATCACCATCGACGTGGTCAAGGAAGCCCTGAAGGATTTGCTGTCGGTGCAGAACCGCCAGATCTCGGTGGAAAACATCCAGAAGACGGTGGCTGACTTCTTCAACATCAAGGTCGCGGACATGTATTCGAAGCGCCGGCCGGCGAATATCGCCCGTCCGCGCCAGATCGCCATGTACCTGGCAAAAGAGCTCACGCAAAAGAGTCTGCCGGAAATCGGCGAACTGTTCGGCGGCCGCGACCACACGACCGTGCTGCACGCGGTGCGCAAGATCGCCGGCGACCGCCAGAAGAATCCGGAATGCAACCACGAGCTGCACGTGCTGGAACAGACGCTCAAGGGCTGATCGCCTGTCTTTGAGCAGTTTTTTTGTGTTTGCCTCAGGCAATGGCACAATATCGCTTTAGTAATACATCACCTTTCAAACGTACTGAGGATAACTATGCAATTGGTCAAAACCACCCGAGATACGCTTCTCCGGCCACTGCAGATCGTGAGTGGTATTGTCGAGCGTCGGCACACTATGCCGATTCTGGCCAATATCCTCATTCGCAAGACCGGCGAGAGCGTGTCCTTCCTGTCGACCGACACCGAAGTGCAGATCACCACGCACGCCAATATCGGCTCGGGCGACGACGTGACCGGCACCACGGTAGCCGCACGCAAGCTGCTCGACATCCTGCGCGCGCTGCCGGAATCGGGCGACGTCACGATGACGCTGCAGAACAAGCGCCTGGCGGTCCAGAGCGGCAAGTCGCGCTTCGCGCTGCAGACCCTGGCGGCCGAGGAATTCCCGACCGTCTCGGTGGCAGACAGCTACAACGCCTCGGTGACCCTGCCGCAGAAAACGCTGAAGCACCTGTTCAATATGGTGTACTTCTCGATGGCCCAGCAGGACATCCGTTACTACCTGAACGGCCTGCTGCTAGTGCTCGACGGCAGCAATATCATCGCCGTGGCAACGGACGGCCACCGCCTGGCCTTCTGCCAGGTGGAGACCGAGCAGCAGTTCGAGCGCCAGGAAGTCATCATCCCGCGCAAGACCATCATCGAGCTGCAGCGCCTGCTGGAAGAAAGCGATGAAACCGTGCGCCTGGACATCGCGGCCTCGCAGGTCAAGCTCACCTTCGCCGACATCGAGCTGGTCTCGAAACTGGTTGAGGGCAAGTTCCCTGACTACACCCGCGTGATCCCGAAGGGTTACAAGAACGACTTCACGATCAGCCGCGATGAACTGCTGCGTTCGCTGCAGCGCGCCGCGATCATGACCAGCGACAAGTTCAAGGGCGTGCGCTGCATCATCGAGCCGGGCGTCATGAAGATCAGCTCGACCAATGCCGACCAGGAAGAAGCGGTCGAAGAACTCGAGATCGACTACGGCGGCGATTCGATCGACATCGGTTTCAACGTCACCTACCTGCTCGACGTGCTCAACAACCTGAAATGCGACCAGGTGAACATCGCCCTGGGCGACTCGAACTCGTCGGCGCTGATCTCGATTCCCGACAATGGCGACTTCAAGTATGTCGTCATGCCGATGCGCATTTAAGAAGGTTGGCAGGCAGACGGCGCGCCAACAACAGTTAGCCTCAAGACCGTCGTCCCCGCGCAGGCGGGGACCCAAGTTTGCTTGAACGCCAACGAACTTGGGTTCCCGCCTGCGCGGGAACGACGTTTCCGAGCTGCAGGCCGAAGCTGACGTGACGGACTGCATACATCGGATCCACCCGTTTTATAGAAAGCAGTCCATGTCCGAGAATATCCCAGCAGAACAGCCCGCCCCAAGCGCGGATGATTACGGCGCGTCTTCCATCCAGATCCTGGAAGGCCTCGAAGCGGTGCGCAAGCGCCCGGGCATGTATATCGGCGACACCTCGGACGGCACCGGCCTGCACCACCTGGTGTTCGAGGTCCTCGACAACTCGATCGACGAAGCGCTGGCAGGTTTCTGCACCGAGATCCACGTCACCATCCACTCCGACAACTCGATTTCGATCGCCGACAACGGCCGCGGCATCCCGACCGGCGTCAAGATGGACGACAAGCACGAGCCAAAACGCTCGGCAACCGAGATCGCCCTGACCGAACTGCACGCCGGCGGCAAGTTCAACCAGAACTCCTATAAGGTGTCGGGCGGCCTGCACGGCGTCGGCGTGTCCTGCGTGAACGCACTGTCGAAGCTGCTGCGCGTGACCGTGCGCCAGAACGGCAAGGTGCACCAGATGGAATTCACGCGCGGCGTCCCGGTCGATCGCCTGATCGAGATCCGCGACGGCTTCGAAGTCTCCCCGATGAAGGTGACCGGCGAGACCGACAAGCGCGGCACCGAGGTGCATTTCTGGGCCGACGAAACGATCTTCACGCTGGTGGAGTTCCATTACGAAATCCTGTCCAAGCGTATCCGCGAACTATCGTTCCTGAACAATGGCGTCAGCATCAAGCTGACCGACCAGCGCACCGGCAAGGAAGAACTGTTCGCCTTCGAAGGCGGCACCCGCGGCTTCGTGGAGTACATCAACAAGGCCAAGACCGTGCTGCACCCGAGCGTGTTCCAGGCAACGGGCGACCGCTTGTCGGACCAGAACACGAATATCTCGGTCGACGTCTCGATGCAGTGGAACGATTCGTTCAACGAACAGGTGCTGTGCTTCACCAACAACATCCCGCAACGCGATGGCGGCAGCCACCTGACCGGCCTGCGTGCGGCGATGACGCGCGTGATCAACAAGTACATCGACGAGCACGACTTCGCCAAGAAGGCCAAGGTCGAGATCTCGGGCGACGATATGCGCGAAGGCCTGACCTGCGTGCTGTCCGTCAAAGTGCCTGAACCTAAATTCTCGTCGCAGACCAAGGACAAGCTGGTGTCCTCGGAGGTGCGCGGCCCGGTCGAGGAAATCGTCGCCAAGACGCTGACCGACTTCCTGATGGAAAAGCCGAACGACGCCAAAATCATCTGCGGCAAGATCGTCGAAGCCGCCCGCGCCCGCGAAGCGGCGCGCAAGGCGCGCGACCTGACCCGCCGCAAGGGCATCATGGACGGTCTGGGCCTGTCGTCGAAGCTGGCCGACTGCCAGGAACGCGACCCGGCGCTGGCCGAGCTGTACATCGTCGAGGGTGACTCGGCAGGTGGTTCGGCCAAGCAGGGCCGCGACCGCAAGTTCCAGGCCATCCTGCCGCTGCGCGGCAAGGTGCTGAACGTGGAAAAAGCGCGCTTCGAGAAGATGCTGTCGTCGGAACAGATCACGACCCTGATCGCGACCCTCGGCACCTCGATCGGCCCGGACGAGTTCAACGTCGACAAGCTGCGCTACCACCGCATCATCATCATGACCGATGCGGACGTCGACGGCGCCCACATCCGTACCCTGCTGCTGACCCTGTTCTACCGCCAGATGCCGCAGCTGGTCGAGCGCGGCCACATCTATATCGCGCAACCGCCGCTGTACAAGGTCAAGGCCGGCCGCGACGAGCGTTACCTCAAAGATGACGTCGAAGAGGCCAGCTACATGATGACGTTCGCGCTGAACACAGCGTCCCTGATTCCAAGAGATGGTGCGGAGCCTGTGAATGGCGAAGCACTGGGCGAGCTGGCACGCAAGTACAACCTGGCCAACGCCATCATGCTGCGCCTGGCGCGGGTGATCGACCGCGCTGCGCTGACCGCGATCTTCAGCGGCGGCGTGGCGCTGGACCTGACGACGCTCGAGAGCGCCGAGGCTTCGGCCAAGGCCATGGAAAGCGCGATCGGCGACAAGGCGGTGCAGGTCAAGGTGCGTTCGGACGAGCTGTCCGAGAAGCATGCGCTGCGTATCGAACGCATCTACCACGGCAACGTGCAGGTGACGTCGATCGACGCCGACTTCGTCGCGGGCGCCGATTACGCGCTGCTGGCCGATTCGGCCGCGACCTTCCAGGGCCTGATGGGCGAAGGCGCCATCGTGCGCCGCGGCGAAGGCGAGCGCATGAAGGAATTCGCGGTGCGCGATTTCCATCAAGCGATGGAGTGGTTGCGTGAAGAAGCCGAACGTGGCGTGTCCAAGCAGCGTTACAAAGGTCTGGGCGAGATGAATCCGGAGCAGCTGTGGGAGACCACGATGGATCCGACCGTGCGTCGTTTGTTGAAAGTGCAGATCGAGGATGCCATTGCGGCGGATCAGATCTTTACGACGCTGATGGGGGATGAGGTGGAGCCGCGGAGGAACTTCATTGAGGCTAATGCTCTGCGGGCGGGCAATATCGACGTCTGATCGTATTGCGCTTCAAGTCAAAACGGCCTCTTCGTGAGGCCGTTTTTTATTGCTGCTCAATCCTGCTCGGGTATCGGCCGAACCACCAGGAACTGATACGACATCGCGCCAAGAAAGGCAATGCCGGCGCCCGTCAGCAAGGCCGGCACGAACGACCAGCTCTGAGCGATATAGCCGGTAAAGATCGGCGCCAGTGCGCCGCCAATAAAGCCGCCAAAATTCTGGATCGCACCCAGCGAGGCAATGCGGCTGCGCGGCGCCACCGCCGTCACCAGCGACCACGAACAGGCCGAGGCCGCATTGGCCAGGAAGATCACGACCGAGATGCAGGCAATGGCCGCGGTATTGCTCTCGACCAGTGCGGCAGGAATCGTGAACGCCACCATCCCCAGCATCGACAGCACCACCGCCGTCCGACGCCCCGCAACGACCGATTTTGCGCGGCGGGTGATCTGGTCCGACGCCCAACCGGCCGACAGCGCACCCAGGAAACCACACAGGAAGGGAATCGTCGCCGCCACACCGACATAGGCCACGTCCATCTGACGTTCCGTGCGCAGATATCCCGGCAGCCAGGTAAGGAAAACCCAGTTCAAATAGACCGATCCGAAGAAGCCGAGCAGCATGCCCCAGGTGGCGCGCTGGCGGAACAGCGCGCGCCATGACGCAAAGCCGGTCGCAGGCGCGGCCTCCATGCTCTGCCCTTCATCCAGATAGGCCCGCTCGGCATCGGTCAACTCTTCGCGCACCGGGTCGCGATACAGCATGACCCAGACGATGGCCGCGACGATGCCCAGCGCGCCGGTGATGAAGAAAGCCCAGTGCCAGCTGGTCGCGGCGATCAGCGGCGACAGGCACAAAGGCGCCAGCGCGAAACCCAGCGGCGAGGCCGAGTTATAGATGCCGGTCGGCGTGCCGCGCGCGCGCAACGGAAACCAGTTGCTCACCACCCGCGCCGCAGCCGGGAATTGCGGCGCCTCGCCGATGCCCAGCACGACGCGCGCGAGCACGAACCAGCCGAAGGTGGAGACCAGGCCTCCCGCGGCCTGGGCCAACGACCAGATCACCAGTCCCGCACCAAGCAGCCAGCGCGGCCCGATCTTGTCGACCAGGGCGCCAACCGGCAGCTGGCACAGCGCATAGCTCCACGAGAAGGCAGACAACAGCACGCCCATCTCGCCGAGCGAGAGGCCGAGGTCGGCGCGGATGAATTCATTGGCGACGGCCAGCGTGGCGCGGTCCAGGTAATTGATGACGCCAGTGACGACCAGCAGCGTCAGGGCCAGATTCTGGCGGTAGCGGATGCGCGAAGTCGCGACCAGGTGAGTAGGGGTAACGTTCATTTCGGGATGGTATCAAACACGATCACTGACTGGTTACGCCTTTTTTGCCATGGCATGTTTGCAACACAGCGACAACAAGACATAAAACTCGTGCTACCATCCGCTCCGGGCTGTGCAGGACGCCCACTCTCGCGAAAGCCAGCGCACCTGCCAACGTCCACGACGTGACCGTTTTTCAGGAGTTCATCCCCTGTTCATTCACTGATGCCGTAGCGAGAGCGGCCAATACCATGTGAAAAGGACTTGGCATGCGCCTCCACCGAAACACCCCTCCCGATACCAATACCGATTTCCTGCGCCGCTACGCCCGCGGCATGCTGCGCAGCGTCCATTCGGACCAGCCCAGCAAAGCCTTGCCCATCGTGCGCCGTGTGCACGCGGCTGGAAAGACGGCCGACGCGCGCGTTACGCAGCTCTACCACGCACGCACGGCACTGCAGCTCAAGCACATGTTCCGCACACTGGCGGCGGAACTGGGTTACGCGACCTGGGATGCCTGCAAGCGCGACATCGACCGCCGTTCGCCGGAAGTGCTGGACCGCTTCCGGCTCGATCTTGGCGCGTTCGCCGACCATGAGCAGATCTGGTTTGCGGACCAGTCCACCGCCGCGGCATGGCAACGTGAACACGGCGGGCGGATGGTCGAGTATGGGAAGCAGGCTGTCGTGATGCCAAGCTGAATGTAATGCCAGGCTGAGTGTGATGCCATCAAGTTAGCTGCTGAGCTAACCGCACGTCGTCCCCGCGCAGGCGGGGACCCAAGTGCTGCAAACGTCGTCGAAACGCTTGCAACTTAGGTCCCCACCTGCGTGGGGAGTCGTTACTGCCAGTGGCAGTAACGACGTTTTGATGCTAACTCGAGAAGAAATTTGCCTTAATTTGACGTCATTACAGCCTGACTGGGTTCATTGCGAAGCCGGCACCCGCCGCAACACGTCGTCATACGGCGCCAGATCGAGATAAGCCGTCACCTCGGTCGCGCGGCCGCCTTGCATGCGGAAAATCCACAGATAGCTGTTGCGATAGGGCTTGCCGTCCTTCGCCACCGCTTCGCCGTCCCATTCGATGATGACGTAATCGCCATCGGCCCACAGGTTGCGGATCGTGGGCCGGATCTGGCGTTGCAGGCGGGTCGACAGCGGTGTGACCGCACCGTCGATCAACTCCTGCTTGCCGCGAAGAACGCGGGCGGTCGGGCTGCTGCCCTTGATGGTCCAGACCACATTGGGCGCCAGCATGTCGTCAAAGAAGGTGCGCCCGCCGGCGGCCCAGGCGGCGAATGCCTTGCCGACCGCTTCCTTGTTGCCTTGCGCCTGCGCCGAGCCGCTGTCGGCACGCGCCGGGGACGCCGACCAGACCAGCGCAGCCATCAACACCCAGGCAGCCGTCCAGCGTAACGCAGCACCCGAACCGGATCGAGAGAATTCCATATCGCACTCCTTGATGATCGTTGAATGGGAAGGCCATCCCGGCTCTTCCGCTTCCGGCTAGTGTGCAGCGCACGCGCTGGCGCACGTTAGCTCGATCATCCGGGAAGCTTGCACGATCATCCGAAGATGCGGTTCAGCGCCTACGGCAGCCTGATCTTGACCACCGCATTGCCGGACGTGACATACAGATTGCCCTTGCCGTCCGTGACGATGCCGCGCACGTCGGCCAGGCTGCCCGGCAGGTCACCGGTGCGCAAGGTGGTCGATCGCGTCGATCCCGCGACCGTCGTGACCACGCCTTCCGGCGTGATCTTGCGCACCAGGTTATTGATCGCATCGGCCGCGTACACATTGCCGCGCGGGTCGACCGTCAGCGCCACCACCTGCTCGAAGCGCGCGGCGTTGCCGACGCCATTGGACGATCCCCGGGCATTCGGCGCGCCGGCCAGCGTAATCATATTGTTGACGCCGATAAAGCCATTCGGATTCCAGCGGCTGATCTCGCGATCCAGGTCGAACACGAACAAGTTATTGTTGTTGTCCAGCGCCACGCCGCGCGGTTCGAACAGGCTCACGCCGGTCAGACCGTTCACGACGGATTGGCCTTCCAGCATCAGCGTGTCGCCCCCCGAAATCCTGCGTGTACTGTAGCTATTGGTGATGAACAGGTTATCGTTGGCATCGACCGCGATCGCGCCAGGCACTACCGAGGCCACGCGGCCCGCGGCGACATTGCTTCCGATGGGGATCGAGGTTGTCGTGCTGACGCGCCCAGCGGTAGTAATGCTCCGGATGCGCAAATTATCGGCCACATAAATTGTCCCGCGCCGGTTCACCGCCACGGCCACCGGATTGTCGAAGCGCGCATTGCCCGCATCGCCATCGGCAAAGGCGCTGGTGCCGGACGCCCCCGCCACCGTCGTGACCACGCCTGCCGGCGTGATCTTGCGAATGACGTAGTTGCCGGTGTCGGCGACATACAGATTGTCATCGGCATCGATCGCAATGCCTCTCGGCGATTTGAAGCGCGCAGCCGTACCGCTGCCATCCATCGTGCCTTCGATCGTCGGATCGCCCGCCAGGATCGACAGCGCTGCCACCGGTGCCGGCGGGGGATCGCCGCCGTCCTCGTCGTCCTGGTCCTTCGGGATGCCGTCGCCGCAGGCGGAGCACAGCAGCATCACGGCGGCGGCGCCGCACAGCTTGAGGCGAAGTCGGGCGGTATCGAGGGCGGTGTCGGTCACGGAACGGCGGGTCATGAATCTCTCCAGAAAGGTCCGTCTTCGATGCTATCACGCAGCCAACTACCTGCCCCTGTTCTCAGCCATGGTAGCTGCATAAACTGCATCGCCGCGGCGCCACTACGGCGTCGAAGTGACACTTTCGCTGAGCAATTCGCCTAAGAAACACGACGAATTTCCCGTACTTTCTTTCCCACAATTGCCAATTGCCCGCTTGACATACGGCCAAGAGTTCCTTAAAGTCGAAATTATGTCTTTCACCCTGCATCTGTCGACCACCCTACCAGCCGCCGGCGCGCTATCGCTGGCTGCCCTGCTACTACGCGCGTAAATTCCGCCGTACGTCCCGGCTCCGCCGGCCCCAACAGCAGTAGGATTCGCACCGATGTCTACCACGCCATTTTTCACACCATCGATTTTCCTCACCGGGTTCGTCCTGGCGACTGGCTCGCGCGCAGGCATTCGCCTGCTGCTAAAGCTACCGATCGGTTGCCGGGCCTAGCGTTTTCGTGGCCCGCCCGGCAGCCTGTCGCCACCCCTCAGACCCATAAGGTCGCCCAGTGACCACCCCATCAGGAGCCCCGATCATGCTGAACAACCCCGCCACCAAATACCGTCCCTTCCCCGCCGTCCCCCTGGCCGACCGCCAGTGGCCGAGCCGCAGCATCACCACGCCGCCGATCTGGATGAGCACCGACCTGCGCGACGGTAACCAGGCATTGATCGAGCCGATGAGCGTCGAGAAGAAGCTGCGCTTCTTCAAGATGCTGGTCAAGATCGGCATCAAGGAGATCGAGGTCGGCTTCCCGTCCGCCTCGCAGACCGACTTCGACTTCGTGCGCATGCTGGTGGAAGACAAGCACATTCCGGACGACGTCACCATCATCGTGCTGACCCAGTCGCGCGATGAACTGATCCGCCGCACGGTGGAATCGGCTGTCGGCGCCAAGCGCGCCATCGTCCACGTCTACAACTCGGTGGCCCCGGTGTTCCGCCGCGTGGTGTTCAATATGGAGCGCGACGAGATCGTGCAGATCGCCGTCAAGGGCGTCCAGCTGATCAAGGAACTGGTGGCGCAGCACCCGCAGACCCAGTGGGGCCTGGAGTATTCGCCGGAATCGTTCTCGACCACCGAACTCGATTTCTCGAAGCAGATCACCGATGCGGTCAGCGCCGTGTGGCAACCGACGCAGGATAACAAGATGATCGTCAACCTGCCGTCGACAGTGGAGGCGGCCACGCCGAACGTCTATGCCGACCAGATCGAATGGATGTGCCGCAACCTGAACAACCGCGAATCGCTCGTCATCAGCGTCCACCCGCACAATGACCGCGGCACCGCCGTTGCCGCCGCAGAGCTGGCGGTGATGGCCGGCGCCGACCGCGTCGAAGGCTGCCTGTTCGGCAATGGCGAACGCACCGGCAACGTCGACCTGGTCACCCTGGCGATGAACCTGTATACGCAGGGCGTCAACCCAGGCCTGGACTTCTCGGACATCGACGCCGTGCGCCAGCTGGTGGAGGACTGCAACCAGTTGCCAGTGCATCCGCGTCATCCGTATGCGGGCGACCTGGTGTTCACCGCCTTCTCGGGCTCGCACCAGGACGCGATCAAGAAGGGCTTCGCCAAGCAGCAGCCCGACGCGATCTGGGAAGTGCCGTACCTGCCGATCGACCCGGCCGACCTGGGCCGCAGCTACGACGCTGTCATCCGCGTCAACAGCCAGTCGGGCAAGGGCGGCATGGCCTACCTGCTGGAACAGGAGTTCGGCCTGCAGCTGCCACGGCGCCTGCAGATTGAATTTTCGCGCGCCGTGCAGCGCGTGGCCGACGAGAGCGGCCGCGAGATCAACGCGGGCGACCTGCACGCGCTGTTCGCGCGCGAATACCTGGAGCAGGACGAGCCGTATCACTACGTCTCGCACCGCATGGTCGAGGACAGCGAGCATGACGTGCAGCTGGACGTGACGGTGACGCGCCACCATGCGCAGCAAGCCTTCAGTGGCACCGGCAACGGTCCGATCGACGCCTTCGTGACGGCGCTGGGCTTGGACATCCGCCTGATGGATTACCACGAGCACGCGATCGGCTCGGGCGCCGATGCGCGCGCGGCCTGCTATGTCGAACTGCGCGTGGGGAATGGACCGACTTTGTTCGGCGTGGGCATCGACAGCAATATCGTGACCGCCTCGTTCAAGTCGGTGCTGTCGGCGGTGAACCGTCACATGGCGGCGGGCGGAGAGAATTCGGCCGCGCTGGCGGCCTGAGGTTCGGAGCGTGCGGCGGGGCGCGGGACGCCCTGACGCTCCGCCGATCGATCAGCGGCGGCGCTGCGGCGCGCGGCGCGGGCCGGCAGGTCCGCGCGACTCGAGATGGCGGAACACGATGCGGCCTTTGGTCAGGTCGTAGGGCGAGAGCTCCAGCGTGACGCGGTCGCCCATCAGGATGCGGATATGGTTCTTCTTCATGCGGCCGGCCGTATAGGCGATCATCTTGTGGCCGTTTTCCAGCTCGACGCGAAAACGCAGTTCGGGCAGCACTTCGGACACGAGGCCGTTCATTTCGATCAGTTCTTCTTTTGCCATGCGGGTTCTCCTGGGGTGCGGCGCCGGCAGGCGCCGGGCGTCGTGGATGCGGGGGATCGTTGGGGCCCGGCATGCAACGCCAGGAGAGGGATGAAAAAAAAGCCCGCATCCTGCGGGCTTCGTTTCAAAGCATTACCGATTTATCGCCGCTCCCGCCCATGCTATCTGCGTGGTGCCGGAGCTGTGGGCGCCCGCGCTATCTGCGTGGTGCGTCCGCTGTACAGGCTGACTGACATACCGAAAACACGTCCCCCGGAAAGTCGCGCACTGCACAGGCGCGGTCACGGATCGGAGGACTGTCGAACAGGCGTTGCCTGATCGAGCGGCCGAGTATAACAGCATTTTTGTGCGGCGCACAAAATAATGTTCGTATTGTCTCAATGCGGCATCGGCTCTTCGCTGTCGTCGCGGCCGGCAGTGAAACGTTCGGTGGCGGTCGATGCATCGTCGTCGAGGCGGGAATCGAATGCTGCTTCAGGGGGATCGAGCATGTCGGCCAGCATGGCCTGCAGTTCCGGCGTGTCCCAGTCCTTGCCGGCGCGCTGCCGGCAGTGGATGTAGTGCTGGATCTCGCTATGCTGTTCGGCGGTCAATGGCAGGCCGTGGAACGTGGTGCCCGGGGTCGCTTCGTGCATGCTGCCTCCTGTTCCCTGCCGATGTGGCCGGATGCACCGACTATACGCCGGCGCGCGCCATGCGGCGCGCGCTTCACGCCGCGGCGCCCGGCCCGCTCATCCGGTCCAGCATCTGCAGCGAGGCGCGCTCGCTCATCACCAGCACCAGCTTCAGGCGCGCACGCGTCATGCCCACGAAAAGTTTGCGCAGCGCGCGTTCGTCCAGTTCCTCGAAATCGATCTCGGTGAAGATCAGCGCCGGCGCCGACTGGCCCTTGAAGCGGTACACCGATTCCGCCAGCAATCCGCCTTCGCGAAACACCGGGTTGCCGAACAAGTCATAGGCGCCGGTGAACGAGCGCAGCGTGTGCGCATCGCTCAGGCGGTCGAGCTTCAGGATCGCCGATTTCTCGCGTCCGCGAAACGCGCAGATCGCGATGTCCTGGCGCCCGAAGCCGGCCGCCAGGCAGGAAGTCACGGCGCGCCGCGTCTGGGCCAGCATCGCTTCCTCGTCCCCTTCAGGATAGGTCAGCTCCTCGATGTCGGCCCCCTTGAACGGGCTGCCCGCCTCCACCGGCTGGCGCGCGGCGCCGAGCTCCGTCAGCATGGCGACGATCTGGCGCGGGCTGCGGTAGTTGGTGTGCGAATGCAGGGTGACCCAGCCCGGCAGCGGCACCATCGCGCGGCCGTACAGGTTCTGGTCCGGATCTTCCATCCAGATCGCGCGCCCATTCGGCTTGAGCATGCGCAGCACGATGTCGCGCCAGGCCACCGAGAAGTCCTGGCCCTCGTCGACGATCACCACGTCGAACTGCCAGGTCTCGGGCAGCTCGACGTCCGTCATCGAGTGTTCGATGCGGTCCCAGACGTCGGCCGCGCCGTAGTCGGGCGTGACGTCCTGCGCGCGCAGCCAGGCATCGGACAGCATGTGGAAGGTGGCGACGCGACCGCCGGCCGGCACCAGCCGTTCGATGTGGTCGGCCAGCGGCCGGTTGAAGCAGACGTAGAGCGGACGCAGGCCGGCGTCGAGCGCGGCCGTGTATTCGGCCAGCGCCAGCTGGGTCTTGCCGCTGCCGGCGGTGCCGATCACATGCAGGCGGAACGGCGAGAACTCCAGCCGCCGCGCCCAGGTGGCCAGGCCGCCCGACAGCCGCGTCACCATTTTTACCGCGTTGCCGATCATGGCGCTGGGGTCGGGCCGCAGGTTCAGCGTGTCGCCCAAGAAGCGCGTGACCTTGTCGAAGTCGTCGGTGCGGTCGGTGACCGGCAGCGACTCGCGGATCACCCGCGCCAGCTTGGGCTTGTTGGTGGCGTCGATGATGTGGTCCGGGTCGATTCCCGCCAGCTGCTGGTCGCGCACGATGTAGTCGGGACAGTACAGCAGATAGTCGACCGACAGCGTGCCGTGGTAGCGCCTGGTCAGGCCCTCGATGGTGGTCAGGATCTGGCTGCGGATCTTGCGCGGCTTGCCTTGGTAGCTTTTCACGAGGCCTTCCGGGGTCTCGTTGAGGAAACCGGCGACCTGCTCGATCACCAGCATGCGGCCGTTCGGGGCGAGCACGATGAAGTCGACGTCGCCATACACCGAGTAGCCCTGCTCGACATTCGTCCAGTGCACGCCGTGGTAGATCACGTAGGGCGTGTCGGCCAGGCGCTGCTCGAGGTAGCTCAGGGTTTCGATCTCGCGCGCGGCGGCGCCGGTGACGGCCATCTCGCGCCAGCCGGCAGGTTGGATATGGGCCATGGTGTCCGCAAGCGTTAGTAAGGTGGAAACTATTGTAAGTCTGTTTCCATGATAGTCACACACCGTTGTACGGGGAACGCACATCTGCGTGTAAATAAGGAGCTAGTCATTGTCATAGCGAAAAATTCATTGTCGTATGGCGTCTAACTAATGCACACTTTCGTCCATTACGCTTTGCAGGATCCCTCGTGCATTTTGCCCCCGTTCTTTCGACCGTATCGACACGCGCCCCGCTGCGGCGCCTGTGGTCGTGCCTGCTCCTCGTCCTGGGCCTGTGCCTCATGGACGCAGCCCATGCCGGCAAAACCTATAGCTTCGATGGCGGCAAGGTGCTCAACTGCAGCAACAAGGCGAAGGTCTATACCTGCCCCACCCTCCAGTTGCCCGAGTGGGACGACAAGATGGTCATCGGCGACGGCTACACCGTCGACGTCAACGCCGACGTCGGCTTCGGGTGGAACCACGGCCTCAGGATGTCCGGCACGGCGCGCCTGACCAGCACCGGCAGCATCAACCTGACCGGCCTCGCGCCGGGCAGCCTGGTCGTCAACGGAGGCTCGATCGAGGCGGGCGGGACCTTCTCGGTCGCGGGCCCGACGCCGTTCAAGGCAGACGTCACCGCCGGCACGCTCTCGCTGGGCACCGGGACCGAGATCCAGATCACGGGCAAGATGGTGTCGCGTGGCGCGGTGTCGGTAGCCTCGTACGCCACCATCATCGGGCCGGTGAGCGGCACGTCGATCATGACCAATTCGCCTTTCAAGATCACCGGCGAGGTCAAGGCCAGCGACACGCTGCTGATCGCCTCGGGCGCCGTCATCGACGGGCCGGTCAGCGGCACGACCTCGATCACGATCAATTCCCCGGCCACGCTCAGCAGCACGGTAACCTCGCAGGGACCGGTCCAGATCGGCTCGCACGCCAACATCGGCGGTGCGGTCAAGGGCACGGTCATCACCGCCGATTCCCCGGTCACGCTCAAGGGCGACATCACCGCCACCAGCAGGTTCACCCTCGGCTCCGGCAGCACGGTCAGCGGCAATATCGTCGCGCCGGAAGTCGAACTGTATGCCTCACAGAGCAATATCACCGGCAACATCACCGCCAGCAAGCTCCTGACGATGGGCGACTCGGTCAAGGTCAAGGGGACGGTCGATACCGGGACGCTGACGATGTATGCCTCCAATGCCATGATCGAAGGCATCGCCAAGGTCAACTTCGCCACGTTGTACTGGAATGGGCGCGTCACCCAGCCCATCGTGTGCAAGGCAGGCACCCGGCCCGGCTACTGCGACTGCGTCGACAACCAGAGCGGCAACCCGGTCAATACCGCCAACGGGCCGCGCTGCGAGGGCGCCAAGCCTCCGGCCGGGGCGCTCGATCATTTCCTGATTTCGCACGATGGCAGCGGTTCCGTATGCGCGCCGGAATCGGTGACGGTCGCCGCCTGCGCCAATGCCGATTGCAGCAGCAAGTTCGCAGGCGGCGCGCAGGTCAAGCTATTCCCCGGCAACGTGAGCGCGGTCATCGGCAGCACCGGCACGGTCAAGGCGACCGTTTCGAGCAACACCGTGGGCACCGAGGCGCTGCGCCTGACGTCCGGTGGCACCACGCCGCTACGCTGCATCCGCAGCGTTCCAGGCGAGGAAAGCACGGCCAGCTGCGACATGAGCTTTGCCGGCGCCGGTTTCGAGATCAAGTTGGAGTCCCAACCACAGGCCAGGGCAGGTGAAAGTATTACAGCAGTCATCAAGGCCAGAGAAAAGGACGCGAACAACAATGCCTGCGTGGCCAAATTCAAGGGCGAAACCATCAATGTCGAATACAGCTGTGCCTACCTGCGGCCGAGTAGTGGCAGCGAACCCCTGAACGTGACCAGGGAAAGCAACATTGCCCTGGCCTGCGCTACCGGCACAACGAAAACGCTTGCGACCAGGTTCAACGAGCATGGCGATGCCACCGTGACGCTGACCTACGAAGACGCGGGCGAACTGAGCCTGAAAGCAAAATCCGGCGAAGTGAAAGGCGATGCCACCTTCGGCGTCGCACCGTACAAGTTCAGCCTGGCAGCGCCGGCAGCGCCCATCCGGGCAGGCGATACGTTCAATGTTGCAGTGTCGGCGCTCAGCAAGAACAACAAGGTCACCAAGGGCTTCGACAAGACGATGCTGCCATCGAACACGACTTCGACGAAGCTTTCCCTGGCCTGCGTGCGTCCTGCCGGCGCAAGGACCGGTCAACTCGAGTCGCACGCATTCGAATTCGGCAAGGGCGAGGCGACCGCGCCGGTGTCGTGGAACGAAGTCGGCGGCATGCAGCTGACGGCGACGACGGCGAATGCATTCCTGGACACCGGCTTGACGACCACAGGCAGCACGCAGGGAGCAGAAGGAACCGACGCCTGCGCCAGCGTCGGACCGGTCATTCCAAAGTACTTCCTGGTCGAGCAACTGAACGAGCCACGCAAGCTACTCGATTTCTTCTATGCGGGCGAGCCGATTCCCGTCAAGGTCACGGCAATGAACGCCGCGGGCCAGGCGACCGAAAACTATTCGGACGGCATCGTCAGCCAGAGTGTCACGCTCAGTGCCTACGACAAGGACGGCAAGACAGCGAACCCGAACAGCGGTGTCCTGGGATCCGCGACGATCGCGGCGAGCGCGTTTGCCAAGGGCGTAGCGCGCGCCGATCCCACCTATTCCTCTCCAGCCGACGCCAATGGCAAGCGACTGCCACTCGCGCCCGGCGTGATGCGCCTGCGCGCGCAGGACGCCGACAATACGGTCGGCTCGGGCGGCGACGATAGTCATGAAAAAGTGCAGCCGGAAATCCGCAGCGGCCGCCTGCGCATCGCCACGCTGTTCGGCCGCGCGGGCTCCACGCTCGATCTGCCGGTGACGGCGGAATACTGGAGCGGCAACAGCTGGCTGTTCAACAGCAAGGACGATTTCACCGTCATCTCCGCGGCGGCGATCGCGCAGACGCCCCACGCCCATGCCCACCCCAACGGCAGCGGCGCCAAGCCCAAGACCCAGGTCTTTTCCGACCTGCACATCAAGGGTGGCAAGGCCAAACTGCCAGTCCAGGGCGATACGGCGGGCTGGATCGACATCGCCTTCAACCTCGGCGCCGGCGCTGGCCTTGGATCGGACCAATCCTGCCTGAGTTTGCATCCACAAACATCGTCCGCCAACCTGCCCTGGCTGCAATCGCTCAGCGGCTGCACCGACCCATCCGGCCGCGCCACCTTCGGCATCTTCGCGCCCGAGAGCCGCCGCATCATCCACATGCGCGAGGTGTTCAATTGAAGCACGCCAGGCCGCAGGACGGCTTCACGATGGTCGAACTGATCACGGTGATGGTGCTGATCGGCGTGCTGGCGGCGATCGGCATTCCGCGGCTGATGGGCGAGAACAGCATCAAGGCCGTCGTCTTCGGCGACCAGGTGGCCAGCGCATTGCGCACCGCCCAGAAGAGCGCGGTGGCCAAGCGCCGCATCGTGTGCGTGACGACTTTCGAGCGGCGCATTCAACTGCGCATCAGCACGACGGCCGGCACGGCCGGTTGCAACCTGCAGCTCGACGGCGCCGGCGACGGCACCTTCGACAGCAACGATGACAAGGTCAGCATGAACAACCCGCAGCCCGCCCTGTTCTTCCGTCCCGACGGCACCATCGCCGCTGCAGCGGCCGACGCACCGCTCACGGGCTTCGACATCACGGTCAGCGATTCCAGTGGCGTACGGCGCACGATCCACGTCGACGGGAGGACCGGCCTTGTCAATTAAGCGCATGGCCGGGATGACCCTGGTCGAACTGATCATCGCCATCGTGATCGTGGGCACGGCGCTGGCCGGCCTGGTCGCGGTCTACAACCGCGCCAACGTCGCCAGCGCCGACCCGCTGATCACCCAGCAGATGCTGGCGATCGCCGAGACCATGATGGAAGAGGTCATGCTCAAGCCCTATCCGACGGACGGTGGCAGCGCCGCACAGCCCGCAGATCGCGCCGACTATACCGAGATCGACCACTACAACAAGTATGCGACCGCCGGCGGCATCGTGGCCGTGGACGGCAGCGCAGTCGCGGGCCTGGACCGCTACGACGTCGCGGTCAGCGTCACCCCGACAACGCTGACCAACATCGCCGATGCCGCTGATGCCCGGCGCATCCAGGTGGTGGTGACGGAACGCGGCGGCCAGCAATTGCAGCTCACCGGATGGAGGACCAGGCCATGGCAGCCAACAACACCATGAAGCGCCTGCCTGCGCGTGGCTTCACGCTGGTCGAGCTGATCGTCGTCATCGTCCTGATCGGCATCATCGGCGGCGTGTTGGTCCTGCAACTGCTGCCGGCGATCCGCAGCTACCTGCTGGTCGGGCAGCGCGCGGCGCTGACCAACCAGGCCGACACCGCCCTGCGCAAGATCGTCGGCGAAGTGCGCAGCGCGGTGCCCAATTCGCTGCGGCTCGGATCTTCCACGTGCATGGAACTGGTGCCGACCAAGGATGGCGGCCGCTACCGCATGGGTCCCCACATCGACGGCGACACTGTGGCCGGCGACTTCCTCGACGACACCGAGACCAAGAACCGGTTCGACGTGCTGACCGACTCCGTCAATGCGCCCGTGCCGGGCGATGCCATCGTGATCGGCAACCAGAACACGGACGACGTCTACAAAAAAGTGAACGTCGGCTTCGTCAAGGAATCAGGCGCCCCCACGAACCCCGCCACCGGCGTGTCCAGCATCACCCTCGACGCCGCCATCCAGATCCCGCCGGGCTACGACGGCGGACGCTTCGTGGTCGTGCCGAAGGACGAAAAAGTCGTCACCTACCTGTGCGTGGACGCGCAGCTGAACACCGGCACCGGCACCGGCAAGCTGTATCGCCTCGCCGACGCGACCTTCCATCTCAACCCTACCTGCCCGACCGCGGCACCGGCCGGCGCCGCGCTGGTCGCGGACAAGGTATCGCATTGCGCCTTCATCTATTCCCCCAACCAGGGCGCGACCCAGGAAAGCGGCTTCGTCCAGCTACAGCTGACCCTGAGCGACAAGGGCGAGTCGGTCCCGCTCACCATCGGCGCCCACGTGGACAACGTGCCATGAGCCAACCGCGCCCACAATCGGGCTTCGCCTATATCGCGGCGATCGTGTTCCTGGTGGTGGTCGCCGGGATCGCGGTCGCCCTGCTGCAGCTGACCAATACCCAGCAAACCACGGTCAACCAGGCCCTGCTCGGCGCCCGCGCCGGCCTGGCCGCGCGGGGCGGCATCGAATGGGTCTATCAGGACCTCGGCAGCCGTTGCGCACCAACGGGCAGCATCACGGACCTCGGCGATTTCGTCAGCGACACCGGTTTCCGGGTCAGGGTCACCTGCTCCTACCGCGTCTTTCGCGAAGGCGAACATCCCGGCGCCAGCGGTGAGCCGGCAGCGACCGTCAAGCACATCTATACGATCCAGTCGGTCGCCTGCAATCGCAATGGCGCTGGCGCCTGCCCGGACGACGCCAGCGTCCCACGGCCCGACTACGTGGAACGCAAACGGGTCGCTACCGTCTGCATGACCGCCAACAACGAGTTCTGCTACTGATATTGTTAGCCGTACCGAAACAATGATCTCGGTTTTGCAGGAATGATCTTCTTGCGATAACAGCGCATCATGGATTCCTCAACCAACCCGAGGAGCATTCCATGACCCCACCCAAAGTTGCCATCGTTACCGGCGCCTCGCGCGGCATCGGCGCCGCCGTCGCCCGCCGCCTGGCCGAAGACGGCTACCGCATCGCCATCAACTACGCCAGCAATACCGAGGAAGCCGAGCGCACGGTCGCCGCCCTGCGCGCCGCCGGCCACACGGCCATCGCGGTGCAGGCCGACGTCGCGCTGCCCGACCAGGTGCGCGCGCTGTTCGACACGGTCGAGCGTGAGCTGGGCAAGGTCGACGTCCTGGTCAACAATGCCGGCATCCTCAAGACCGCGCCGCTGGCCGACACCTCCGACGAGCTGTTCGCGCGCACCTTCGCCATCAATGTGCAAGGCAGCTTCAACACCATGCGCGAAGCGGCCACCCGCCTGAACGAAGGCGGCAGCATCGTCAACTTCTCGACCAGCGTGGTCGGCCTCAAGCCGCCCGGCTACGCGATCTACGGCGCCACCAAGGCGGCCGTCGAGACGATGAGCCAGATCTTCGCCAAGGAGCTGCGCGGCCGCCGCATCCGCGTCAACGTGGTGGCGCCGGGTCCGGTGGCGACCGAGCTGTTCTTCGACGGGAAGACGCCCGAGCAGATCGCCCATTTCGCCGGGCTGCCGCCGCTGGAACGCCTGGGCGAGCCGGAGGATATCGCGCGCGTCGTGTCCTTCCTGGCCGGCCTAGATGCCGGCTGGGTCAACGGCCAGGTCTTGCGCGCCAACGGCGGCGTGGTCTAGCGCCATCGCCGGAGCCTTCGCCGGAGGATTGGGCAAGTCTTGCGGAGCATCGTACCCGGTTATTGAGGTGTAATAGGGGCACCAATCACCACACCACATCACGCCAAGAGGAGGCCGACAATGCAAGCGATCCGTGACCTCGCCGACCTGATTGCCCGCCATGCGCCTGACGAAGGCATGCACCGGAGCCGAGTGCCGGGCATGTGGCTGATCCGCAGCGACCGCACCACCGAGCCGCTGCAGGTGGTGCATGCCCCGGCGGTCTGCATCATCGCCCAGGGCGCCAAGCTGGTGTCGCTGGCCGGCAGCGATTTTCATTACGACCCGGCCAAGTTCCTGGTGGTGTCGGTCGACCTGCCGGTGACCGGCTGCGTCACCCAGGCCAGCGAAGAAGAACCCTATCTGTGCCTGCGGGTCGACCTCGATCCACACATGCTGGCCGCGATCGACCTCGAACTGCCGGGGCGTCCCGTTCCGCGCGCACGCGGCGCGGCGTCAGCGCGCGGCCTGTTCCTGAGCCAGACCACGCCCGGCCTGGCCGACGTCGCGGCGCGCCTGGTGCGCCTGCTCGAGAACCCGGACGACATCCCGGTCCTGGCCCCGCTGCTGCAGAAGGAGCTGCACTACCGCCTGCTCACCGGCGAACACGCCGACGTGGTGCGCCACATCGCGCGCGGCGAAGGCCGCATGGCCCAGGTCACGCGCGCGATCTGCTGGATCAAGGACAACTTCAACCGCCCGCTGAGCGTGGAGCGCCTGGCCGGCGACGTGGGCATGAGTTCATCGACCCTGCACGAGCACTTCAAGTCGGTGACCTCGATGAGCCCCCTGCAATACCAGAAGCAGCTGCGCCTGCAGGAAGCGCGGCGCCTGATGCTCACCGGCGCCAAGGACGCGGCGCGCGCCGGCCATGCGGTCGGCTACGAGAGCAGCTCGCAGTTCTCGCGCGAGTACGCGCGCTTCTTCGGCCTGTCGCCGGGGCGCGACTCGACGCGGCTGCGCCAGTCGCTCGGAGTTACCAGCCTGCTGCAGGCGATGCGCTAGGCGGCCACCGGCACGCCGCAGACCCGTTCCAGGATGCGCTGTGCGCTGAGTTCCTGGATCAGCAGCGCGCCGCCGTTCGCCTTGATCAGGCTGGCTGCCAGCGCGGCATCGTCGCCCGCCAGTCCGATCGGAGTCGACGCCGCCGGATCGAAGCGCTGCACCGAATGCACGTCGTCCACCAGCAGGCCGACCGTGGTGGCGCCGTGGCGCACCAGGATCACCTGCCCGTCCGCGCGCGGCGCATGCGCTCGGCCGGAGACCAGGCGCGCCAGGTCGAACACCCAGACGAAGCCGCGCCGGCCCGCGGGCTGCCCAAGTTCGGCGTCGACGTCCAGCATGCCGATGCGCGCGCTATCGGACGGCGGCGTGCGCTTGACCCGGGCGAAGGGCAGCGCCTCGATCACGGCCCCGGCGTCCAGCGCCATCAGGGCGCCGGCCACCTGGAACAATGCATAGTCGCGCCCATGCTCGTGCTCCGAGCGAACGCGTTCGGCGCCGGCCAGCGCCGCCAGCTCGGCGTCCTCGCGCACCGGGCCGAAGGATTGCAGCAGCACCGACAGCACCGGTTCCTCGCGGCTGGCGCCTGCGCGAAACTCACGGTAGCCCGCGGCGCGCGCGCAGGCCGCCACGCAGTAGTGGCCGGCATGCTCCACGATGCGGCGCGCGGCGCCGTGCCGCGCCGCCGCGTCCAGCAATGAACGGTCGAGCGCCAGTTGCGTCCCCGCCGGCCGGTCCGGATCGGTGCCGCACAGTACGCGGCCGTCGGGGCTGACCAGGAAGGCCTGCATGTCGGCGCGGCCGGCGACGCCGCTGTCGAGCATATTGCGCAGTTCTACCGCGCTGTCGAACACGATGCCGATACCGCCCACCACCGCCGCTTCGCGCTCCGGATGGCGGATCGCCGCGTGATAGACGAAGGTCGGTCGGTCGTCGTACAGCGCCGATGCGCCGAACGGCTCGGCATAGTGGTCCATTTCGCTGCGCAGGCCGCACACGGCGCCCAGGGTATCGCTGGCGAGGTGGCTGCCCACCACCTCCTGCGACCCGGTGGCCGCCACGATGCGGCCGCTGCGGTCGTACACGAACAGGCGGCTATAGACCGTGTACAGGCTGTTGATGTGGCCCAGCAGCGCGCCGATCGTCTCGGCCTGCCGCGGGTCGTCGCCGTCGGCCAGCGCCTGGCGCAGCTGGCCGGCCAAGGCCCACCAGCGGCAGTCGTTGGCGCGCTCGTACAGGCTGCGGTCCAGCATGTCGACCAGCAGCTGGGCGGTGGCGCCGGCCTCCTGCAGGCTCGACGCCAGCACGGTCTGGTACAGGCCCTGGATCGACTGCGAGAACGCCGCGTCGCTACGCTCGCCCGTTTCGGTGATCTGGTCGAGCACCGGATCCAGGCGGCCGTTGCTAATGCCTGCAGCGGCGCCGCTGCTGGTCACCTTGCCGTTCCAGACGATGCGCTTGATCGCCTGGGTGGCGCCAAGCACCGACGACATCAGCGCATGCAGCGCCGGGCTGAAGGTGTGGGCGTGCGACAGCAGTCCCTGCAGCATGCGCGGCGCCAGCTGCGCCGCCGCGTCCGGGTGCGCGCCGCGGAACGCCAGCTCGAGCGGCACCATCACTTGCGTCTTCCAGCCGGGCGGGCCGGGATAGCCCTGGTAGCCTTGCGAGATGCCGGTGGCGACCAGGTATTCGCGGCCGGCGAACAGGCACGGAGCCGGGTCGCCATCCAGATTGACCGGCACCCGCACGCCGGGCGCGATCCACAGCGGATCGAGGCTCTTGACGACGCGGTCGCCGGCGTCGAGCAGCAGCATATTGGCGCGCCGGTCGGCGCCGCCATAGGCCTTGAAGATCGCATCCAGCTCGTGTTCGAAAGAAAAACTCAGGCACAGCACGCCGAGGATGGCGCCGCTGTACGGATCGCGCATGGCCTGCGAGTACAGCAATGCATGCGGCGCACCGGGACGCAGGTCGCTGGCGCGGAAGGTTTCAACATAGCCCGGGGCCGCCAGGGTGGCCTCCACCAGCGGGTCGCAGCTAACCGTTAGCGTGGCGCCGGCATCGGCCCGCAACAGCACCGCGCCATCCGGCGCCAGCAGCACGATGTCGTCGTACACCGTGTACTTGTCGCGGTAGGCCACCAGGCGCCGGCGCGCCGCCTCGCGGTCCGGAGCCTCACCGGCGGCCAGGCGCGCCAGGAAGCGGCACAGGTCGAGGTCGGCTGCCAGGAAGCCCACGTCGGCGGTGCGTTCGAACAGGTTGCGCACCAACAGGTCGAGCGCGTACTGGGCGCGCGTCGCGGCCTCGCGCATCACCTGACGCACTTTTTCGGACACCATATTGGCGACCAGGTCGCGCTCCAGCTGCACCAGGCCGGTGCGCGTGGCCAGCACGGCCGGCAACAGCAGGCGCGCTTCGAGGGGGCAATTCATCTTCGCGGACGCCTCGATCAGGCGCCATGTCTGGTGCAGCTCATGCAGCGCCGCCTGGCGCTTCACGACATCCTGCATGTATGGCAGGAAGTTCTCCACCAGATCGATATCGGGTTCTTGGTTCATGGGATGAAGGGGTTAAATCTACTTCCCGTTAAGCAAGACGCATGCCATTCGGTTTCGCTTGCGTCATCCCATGGCCACCGTCTCCTATAATCGCGCCATGACCATCCTTTTCCGGCTGCCCGCATGAGCTACCGCCTGGCGATCTTCGACTTCGACGGCACGCTGGCCGATTCCTGGCCCTTCTTCCTGAGCGTGTTCAACGATATCGCCGACCAGCATGGCTTCCGGCGCGTCGACGCCGAGCAGGCCGAGCGGCTGCGCCACTATGGTCCGCGCGACGTCATGCGCCACGTCGGCATGCCGGCCTGGAAGCTGCCGTTCGCCTCGCGCTCCTTCATCGACCGCATGCGCGCCGTCACCGGCTCGGGCCGCATCCCGCTGTTCGACGGCATCGGCCCGACCCTGCACGCGCTCGACCGCGCCGGCGTGCGGCTGGCGGTGGTGTCCTCCAATGCCGAGGAAAACGTGCGCGCCGTGCTCGGGCCCGAGCTGGGGGCCCTGATGGGGCAGTACGAATGCGGCATGTCGATCTTCGGCAAGGCCGCGCGCATCCGCAAGGTGGTGCGGCTGGCGAGCACGCCGCCCTCGCAGGCGCTGTACGTGGGCGACCAGACCACCGACGCCGACGCCGCACGCCGCGCCGGCATCGGCTTCGGCGCGGTCAGCTGGGGCTATGCGCCGATCGAGATGCTGCGCCGGGTGGCGCCGGAGCGCGAGTTCGGCGCGCCGGCCGACCTGCTGTCGCTGGCGCGGCGGTAGCGCCAGGCTTCAGCTGCCGAAGTCGGCCTTGCGCTCGACCGCTTTGCGTACCGCCGTGACGAGGCCGGCATAGCTGCCGGCGCGGCACAGGTTGTCGGGCGGCGTGCATGGGGCCGAGGTGCGCGTCGGATTGCACACCTCGGCGCGTGGCGCTACCGGCGCGTTGCCGGGACGGGCGGTCAGGCTTTGGTCTTCATTCATGGACAGGCTGGCTTGGTGGAAGATAAGGCGCTCATCCCTTCACGCACACCACCTGCTTGAGGGTGTGGACCACGTCGACCAGCTCGCGCTGGGCGTGCATGACGGCGTCGATGTCCTTGTAGGCCATCGGGATTTCATCGATCACGCCTTCGTCCTTGCGGCATTCGACCCCGCGCGTGGCGCGCTCCTGGTCGGCCACCGTGAAGCGGCGCTTGGCTTCGGTGCGGCTCATCACGCGACCCGCGCCATGGCTGCAGCTGTTGAAACTTTCTGGATTGCCCTTGCCGCGCACGATGAAGCTGCGCGCGCCCATCGAACCGGGAATGATGCCCAGCTCGCCTTCGCGCGCCGACACCGCCCCCTTGCGCGTGATCAGGACGTCCTTACCGAAGTGGCGCTCGCGCTGCACATAGTTATGGTGGCAATTGACTGCTTCCACATGCGTCTCGAACGGCGTCCTGATCACGCTGCGGACGGCGCCGATCAGGTTCTGCATCATCACTTCGCGGTTGATGCGCGCGAACTTCTGGGCCCAGCCGACCGCCTCGACGTAGTCGTCGTAATGCCGGGTGCCTTCTTCGAGGTAGGCCAGGTCCTGATCCGGCAGGTTGACCATGTGGCGCCGCATGTCCTGGCGCGCCAGCTCGATGAAATGGGTGCCGATCGCATTGCCCACGCCGCGCGAGCCGGAATGCAGCATCAGCCAGACGAAGTTTTCCTCGTCCAGACAGACCTCGACGAAGTGGTTGCCGCTGCCCAGTGTGCCCAGGTGCTTGTAGTGGTTCGCATGACGCAGCTTTGGGTACTTGCGGCAGATCTCGTCGAACTCATCCTTGAGCCTGATCCAGCCGGCATCGACGGCCGCCGGCGGCTTGTCCCAGGAACCGACGTCGCGGCCCCTGGCATTGCGTGTCTTGGGCGACATGCCATGCGGCACCGCCTGCTCGATGGCGCTGCGCAGCTTGCCCAGGTTGTCGGGCAAGTCGTCGGCGCGCAAGGTAGTCTTGGCAGCCATCATGCCGCAACCGATGTCGACGCCGACCGCAGCCGGGATCACCGCCCCCAGGGTCGGGATCACGCTGCCGATCGTCGATCCCTTGCCAACATGGACGTCGGGCATGACGGCGATGTGGTGGAAGACGAACGGCAGTTGCGCCAGTTTCGACAATTGTTCCTTCGCTTCTGGCTCGACCGGCACGCCCCGGGTCCACATCTTGATGGGGCGATCGCCCTGGCCAGGGCCGAGCACGTCGTAGTCGTTCTGTTCCATGCGACGCATGATGGCGCAAAACGACAATCCATGCTGCCCGCCTGAATTGGCCCGCTCCTTATCGCTATTGCTATACTCGGCACACTACACTGTTGCATGAATGAACAATGACACTGCCGATGCGTCTACTCCCCATCCTCCTGGCTCCGCTGCTGCTGACCGGCTGCTTCATCGAGACGGCCACCTATTCCATCGATCCCAATACCGATCACGCGATCACGGTCAGGATCGAAAAAGACACCTTCTGGGCCAAGGAAGGAACGCTACGCGTGATCATGTCGCGCCTGCCGGAATGCCAGCGCCAGCTCGAGCTGGGGTCGGTATGGCTGTCGGGTTTGCAGGTCGAGTTGTTCGGCAACGGCAACAACGTCTATACCTTGCGCGCCGACGACCAGGCTTGGCAGATCGACACCACGGACTGCAGCGGGCACGAAGCGCCGGACGCCGACGCCATCACCGGCCTGCCGCTGGGGATTTTTGAACTCGGCAGCGACGACAAGCTGACCTTCGAAAAGCCGGAAGCATCGACCGAATAATCACGGAATCAGGGCCGCAGCCAGCCACGCCCGATCGGCAGCGCCAGCAGCCGGTGATAGACCAGCTCCAGCGCCGGCAGCGCCCGTGCGCAGGCGGCCTGGGCCAGCGGCGTATAGGCCAGCAGCGCGAAGCCGCCCGACACCAGCAGCGCGCCGATCATGTCTTTCGGCCAATGCACGCCCAGATAGACGCGCGACCAGGCTACGATCAGCGACAGCGGCAGCATCACCAGTCCCAGGCTGCGCGCCAGTGGCACGCGGCTGAAGGCCAGCACCAGCGCTACCGAGAAGATGCTGGTCGCGTGGTCGCTGGGGAAAGAACTATCGGGGGCATGCAGCAGGAAGGTATGGCCTATCTCTGCCACGAAGGGACGCGGGCTGTACCACAAGTGGCCGATCATGGCGTTCAGGGTCAGCGCACAGGCCGCCGCCAGGAAGGCGCGCAGCGCCACCTCGCGCCGCGGACCCGTCCCGCTGGCCCACAACAGCACCAGGGAAAACGGCACCAGGAAAATCAGCCATTCGGCCGCAAACATAGCCCCTAGCAACCGCCAGCCAGTCAGGCCATCGTGGGCATTCAGGACGGAAAACAGGATGAGATTGACGTGCTCGATCATGGCGCGGGGCTATTGATGAAAAATTGATAACTTTTTCCATAGCTTAGCCCATCCATTCCTGCGCACCTTTGGCAAAGTGCAACAGAATGTGACAAGAAAGTGACAGGACGCGGCACTGCCTAGCGCTTGTGCAGCAAGGAGCGTAGTTGGGCGAGTTCAGGCTGCCTCTCCGCTTTCTCCAGCACACTTTCTAGCAGCGACTGTCCGTTCTCGCGCTGCATGGTCCACTGGGTGAAATACTCGTGCACGGTGCGCCAAGGCGGATAGCCGGGCGGCATCGCACGCCAGGTGGTGCCGGTGTGCAGGAAGTACAGCACGGCGCAGAACACATCGTACAAATCATGCTTGCGCGGACGCGTCTTGCGCCGGGCTGCCTCGAGCATGGCGCGTATCGCCTCGAACTGTTCGCGGGGAATATCGCTGGGATAAGCTGGACGATCCATACTGACCTCCAAAACAACTTGGAGGTCCTGATCCGGAACAGGTTCCCGTTGTATTTACAACGTAACCTATTCCCGGAATCTCAGTCGCGCGCCAATGCGAGGAACTCGGTGCGCAGCGCCAGGTTCGGTTGCAGCTCGCCCAGCAGGGTCGAGGTGATGGTTTCTTCGCCGATGGCGCGGATGCCACGGCTTTCCATGCACATATGGCGGCACTTGACGACGACGCCGACGGCCTTCGGTTCCAGCACTTCCATCAGCGCATTGGCGATCTGCATCGTCATGCGTTCCTGCACCTGCAGCCGCTTGGAGAAGATGTCGACCAGGCGGGTCAGCTTGGACAGGCCCACGATCTTCCCGTTCGGCAGGTAGCCGACGGTGGCCTTGCCGAAGAACGGCGCCAAGTGGTGTTCGCAGTGGCTGTAGACCGGGATGCCGCGCACCACGATCAGTTCATTGTATTCCTCGGCGCCGTCCTCGAACGCCTTGAGCACTTCCACCGGATCCTGGTTGTAGCCCGAGGTCCAGTGTTTCCAGGCTTTCGCGACGCGCGCCGGCGTTTCGACCAGGCCCGGACGTTCCGGATTTTCGCCCAGGCTGGTCAGGAGACGACGCCAGTCGTGTTCGGTGAAAGCTTCTTTGTCAGACATGGTGCACCTTAAAAAAACGATTGCCGCAAGTATATAGGGAAGCACTGTCACCGGCTGGCGGCCACCCTATTCTTGAGGAAAATTAAATCCGATATGACACATTTGACTTAGCGTTGAGCGTGGTTCCAGCCTGGGAGAGCGCTATGTTCGGCAGCACGGTTCTGGAAGTCGCCATCGGCCTGGCATTTTGCTACGGCACCCTGGCGCTGGTCGTCACCACTTTGCAAGAAGCGCTGGCAGCAAGCTTCCAGCTGCGCGCCGGCATGCTGCAAGATGCCGTCAAGCGCATGCTCAACGATCCCCGCTTCGACGCCACGGCGCGGGTGCTGTACGCGCATCCGCTGGTCAACCCGCGCGCCGGTGGGCTCGATCCCGGCGCACGCCTGCCCGCCAGGCTCCGGCCATCCTACATCGAACCGGCAAACTTCGCGATCGCGCTGATCGACGCCATCCGCGGCAGCCAGGGCTCGCTCGAGGCCGACATCGCGGCCGTTCCCGATCCCCAGCTGCGGCGCACCCTGCAGACCCTGTACCGGCAGGCCGACGGCGACCTGCAGCGCTTCCAGGCGGCCCTTGCCGGCTGGTTCGACACCGCCATGGAACGCCTGTCCGGCGTCTACAAGCGGCGCCAGCTGCTGATCTCGTTCCTGGTCTCGCTACTGCTGACGATCCTGTTCAACATCGACAGCATCCACCTGTTCCAGACCCTGTGGCAGCATCCCGCCATGGCGGCCCACATCGCCGCCGTGCCCGACGGGCTGGACGCCGAGGTGGTGGCGCAGCTGTGGGTGCTGCCGATCGGCTGGCAAGCCTTTCCGCCGCTGCTCAACGCCGACTTCGCGCTGCAGGCCTCGGGCTGGCTGGTCACCGCCAGCACCACCCTGTTCGGCGCGCCGTTCTGGTTCGACATCCTGCAGCGCGCGATCAACCTGCGCAGCACGGGCGCCAAGCCGGCCCCACTCAATGTCGAACAGGCCATTGCGCCCACGCCGGCGCCGGCCGCCGCACGCGCGCCGGATGGCGTGACCGTGGTGGTAGCCCCGGCAGTGGCGCCGACAGTGGCGCCGGCGCGGCCCTGAGCGTGCTGCCCCGGACGCGTCCCCTGCTTGGTCTTTAACGGCCGGGCGGGCGATGGGCGTCCACCAGGACGCTCGAGATCGACATCTGCGGCACCCGCTCCGGCCATTCGTCATCTGGCCCGAACCAGCGCGCCTCGGCGATCTCGCTGGTGTCGACCCGGATCTCCCCGTCGAGATAGTCGGCCGTGAAGGCCAGCATCAGCGAATGCGGGAACGGCCACGACTGGCTGGCGAAGTAGCGCAGATTGTGCACGCGCAGTCCCACCTCTTCGAACACCTCGCGGTGGATCGCTTCCTCGATCGACTCGCCCGCTTCCAGGAAACCGGCCAGCGGCACGAAGCGCTGCGTCGCATGTTGCAGGTGCTTGGCCAGCAGCACCGAGTCGCCCTTGCGGATCAGCACCATCATGGCCGGCGAGATGCGCGGATAGGCCATATGGCCGCAATTGACGCACTTGAAGCAGCGCTCGCCGACAGCCAGCACGGTGCCGCTGCCGCATACGCCGCAGAAGCGGTGGGTGCGCGCCCACTCGGCCACTTGCGCCGCGCGTCCCGCGACGCCCACCAGCGCCTCGTCGATCGCCCCGAACAGCGCACGCAGGCCGCGCCAGGCATGGCCCGGCGGCAGCGCGGGCTCCAGGTCGAACCAGCCGGCCTGGCAATACCGCCCGTCCAGCAAGCCCAGCGGCTGCAGCGTGTCGGGCGCCACGCCCATGCGCTCCAGGGCCGCCGCGTCCGGCAATGCCGGCCCGTCTTCGCGCACCAGGAGCTGTCCCTTGTGGAAAATGAAGTTCAAGGGTTCCGGGTCGGGATGCGGCGCGAACAGCGGCGTGAATGAGGCGGGCGTCTGGAGCATGATCGGGAGGGATGGTGGCCGGGATCCAATGATGATACCGCCTTTCCCGGCAACGTACAGGCGCCGGCCCGGCGCGGTTGGCCGAATTCGCCGCGTGGCCGCGAACTAATCCTGAACGGTCGCGCTCAAAGAATGGCTGACCACCGCATGTTGACCGTTGCATGCTGCCCGCTGCTTTCAATCCGGCATACAACACCGGCTTTCGCCCCGGTGTTCAACCCACTGATCTGCCGCTGCGCTAACCAGGAGAAGACGATGGACGATACCCCCGTTGTGCTCGGCATAAACCGCGACGGGCATGCGAGCATCTGCCTCATGCACGGGTCACACGTGCAATGGGCCATCCAGAAAGAGCGCCTCGCGCGCCACAAGCACCGCCCGGGAGAACCGGGCGATATGGACGCGTTCTATTTGCCCCGTCTGTCCGGGCTCGAACGGCCGCTCGACGTGCTGGTCGAATGCCATGCGTCCGGCGGAATTCCCAACGAGCTGGCCAGCGAGGGGGCCAGCGCAATTGCCAGCGAGGTGGCAGGCAGCGACGGCGACCGCGCGCTCGTCTTCGCCCGCGGCGCGCAGCGCGCCCGCATCCCGCAGCACCAGGCGCACGTGGTTGGCGCCTTCCACCCGTCTCCCTTCCGCGAGGCGGCGGTGATGGTCGTGGGCGGCCAGGGCAGCATGGCGGCCGACGGGCGGCGCGAAGTCGCTTCCTGCCATCGCGTCGACCGCGAACGCATCGCCTGCATCGGCCGGCAACTGAGGGGTGATGGCGACCGGCACGCCGCCGGGCTCGGCATGTTCTACGCCAGACTCACCCAGGCGCTGTTCCCGGGCCAGGGAAACGAAGGCAAGGTGACCGACCTGGCGCCCTACGGCGATCCGCACGCGCTCGGCCTGCCGCCCCTCGGGGTCGAAGGGATGCAGGTCGCCATCCCGCACGCCTGGCCAGTGCTGCTCGAAGACGCCGAGCGTTTCCGTTTCGGATCGCCCAAGGCCAGCTTCATCGATTGCGCCAACCTGGCGGCGGCCGGCCAGCGCGCTTTCGAAGAAGCGCTGCTGGCGCTGGCCCGCTGGCTGCACGGACGCACCGGCCTGGACGACCTGTGCCTCACCGGCGGCGCCGCCCTCAATGGCGCGGCCAATGCGCGCCTGCTGCGCGAAGGCCCGTTCCGGCGCGTGTTCGTGCCGCCGGCGCCGGGCGCGGCCGGCGCCGCCCTCGGCTGCGCCATCTACGGCCTGCTCGAGCTGGCCAGCCGCAGCGCCGACTTCCGCTGGACCCACGACTATCTCGGTCCGGCGCCCCAGCTGGCCGACATCGAGGCGGCGCTCGATGGCGCGAGCGACCTGATCGTCGAACATCCGCGCGGGCGCGACGCCCTGTGCGCACGCATGCTCGACCTGCTGTGTTCGGGGCGGGTCGTCGGCCTGTACCAGGGCCGCAGCGAATTCGGCCCGCGCGGGCTGGGCCACCGCAGCATCCTGGCCGATCCGCGCCGCGAGCGCATGCGCGACTGGATCAATGTCCGGGTCAAGGAACGCGAGTGGTTCCGCCCCTTCGCCCCCATGGTGGCCGAAGAGCGCGCGTCCCAGTATTTCGACCTGCAGGCGCCATCGCCCTTCATGCAATTCTCCGTCCCGGTTCGCAGCAGCGTGATGCCGCTGCTGGCGGCGGTCACCCACGTCGACGGCAGCGCGCGCCTGCAAACGGTGGGCCCCAGCGACGATCCGGTGCTGCGCGCCCTGCTGGCCGGCTTCGAAGTGCGCACCGGGGTGCCGGTGCTGCTGGGCGCCTCGTTGTGCGGCAGGCACGAGCCCCTGGTCGAGACGCCGCAAGAGGCCGTCGCCACCTTCCGGCGCCTGCCCCTGCACGGCCTGGCCATGCCGCCCTACCTCGTCATGAAGCGCCACGAGCCCGGGCTGCCGGCATGATCCGCGGCTACCAGGTGCTGGCGGCCTGTCACCTCGACCGCCACTGGCAAGACCTTCCTTCGCACGAGCGGCATGGGCCGGCGTAGGTAGCGCAACAAGATGGAACATCGGCGAACGACAAGAATTCGCGACGATGAAAAACGATAGTGAGAGGAGAAAACCATGCTCCGGCGACCTTTGCTGCATCGTCTCCCGGTCCAGTCCGTCGTGGTGTTCCGCGCCCTGCACCTGAGCGACATGCTGTGTGCGGTTCCGGCCTTGCGCGCCCTGCGCACTGCCTTGCCCAAGGCCCATATTGCACTGGTCGGCCTGCCCTGGGCGGCGCAATTCGTCCACCGTTTCGGCGCCTACCTCGATGAATTCCTGCCGTTTCCGGGCCACCCCCTGCTGCCCGAGCAAACCGTGCACCATGACGACCTGCCCCCGTTCTATGCCACAGTGTGCGCGCGCGAATTCACCCTGGCCGTTCAGCTGCACGGCAGCGGCGACATCGCGAATCACATCGTTTCCGGCTTCGGGGCTGCCGCGATGGTGGGCCACTGCCGCGGCAAGCCATTGACTACCGAAAAGACCGTCCTCGTCCCCTACCCCGAGACGGGCGCCGAACCAGAACGCCTGCTGCACCTGGTCGGCCAGCTCGGGGCGCCGGCGGCCAGCACGCAGCTCGAGTTCCCGATCCTGCGCGAAGACGAGGACGAGCTTGCCGCCAGCGGCCTGGCGGCAGGGCTCGAGCCGGGCAGCTATATCTGCGTGCACCCAGGAGCGCGCCAGCGCGACACCTGCTGGCCGCCGGAACGCTTCGCCAGGGTGGCCGACCGGCTTGCCGACGAGTTCGGCATGCGCATCGTCCTGACCGGATCGGCGGACGAGGCGCCGCTCGCGCAGGCGGTCGCCGATCGCATGCACGCGCCCGCCATCCTTGCCGCCGCCCCGATCTCGATCGGCGCCATGGCGGCCCTGATGAGCCGCGCGCGCCTGCTGATCTGCAACGACACCGGGGTGTCGCATATCGCTGCCGGGCTGGGGCTGAACAGCGTGGTCATCTTCAGCAAGGCCGACATCGCGCGCTGGGCGCCGCTCGACCGCGTGCGCCACCGCTGCATCTGGGATCCCGGCGCCGAGCGCGCCACCGTCGTGCTGCAGCATGCGCGCACCTTGCTCACTGGCGCCGAACCCAGCAGGCAGCGGGCCGCAGGGATGTGGCCTTATTGGTGAGCGACCGCGACCCGCGCATCCGCAAGAAAGCTGCCGCCGTCATCGGCCGGCCGCCGTGACAGGTCATCGACGGCGGTGAACTGGCTATGAACCGATAATGTACAGCTAGTCGTCACCACGAACCGGCTTTCCAAGGTATGTTGCGGCGAATGCAAGGTTTGCGCGCACTCGAGCGCCCCCGTGACGGAGCCGACATTAGCCAAGTTCTTCCTTTGCCGAAATCTCTGCGACATGCCCGGGATGTCACAAAGCGTTGTAGCCGCACCATAAATCTCACCAATTCCCACGCGGCAAACTATTTTTTCGTCCAGAATACCTGGATCAATTCGACATCCTTATCGTCATGGACAAACTGTCATTACTGGTCGGCCGCCACTCGTTCAATGCACGCATATTCTTCAACGGAACGTTTTGCGATGCCAACCACTTCGCAGAAGATGGGGTATCCGGCCAGCTGCACGTGGTGCAGGCCGGCCCGGTCGACTTCATCCATGACGATGGCACGGTGATCAGCGTTACCGAGCCCAGCCTGTTGTTCTATCCGCGTGGCACCAGCCACCGGCTACAGGTGCAGGCCGGCCACAGCGCCAGCCTGCTGTGCGCGCACATCGTGTTCCAGGATGGGATGAGCAATCCGCTGGCGCGCATCCTGCCGCAATGCCTGGTGCTGCCGCTGCGCGAGATCGCCGGACTGCAATCGACGCTCGACCTGCTCTTCGACGAATCCGCCCGCAGCGAACCGGGACGCGAAGTGATCCTGGACCGCCTGTGCGACGTCCTCCTGATCCAGGTTATCCGCCGCGAGTTCGATAGTGGCAGGCTGTCGGTGGGCTTGCTGGCCGGGCTGTCCGACCGCCAGTTGTCGCTGGCCCTGGCCGCCATCCACGAACGGCCCCATGAACCCTGGAGCCTGCAGTCGCTGGCCCAGGTCGCCTGCATGTCGCGCGCCGCCTTCACCGAACGCTTCCGCGACGTGATGGGCATCCCGCCGGGCGAATACCTCACACGCTGGCGCATCGGCGTCGGCAGCCGCCTGCTGCGCCAGGGCATGCCGGTCAAGCAGGTCAGCAGCCGCACCGGCTACACCAGCCCCTCCACGTTCACCCGCGCCTTCACCACGATGATGGGCGCCTCGCCGCGCGAGTGGCTCAAGCAGGCGGCCGGCTAATAAAAAACGCAGACGCTCCTTGCGGATGCGTCTGCGTGATGATTCCTGAGAACTACTACGCGGCGGCCGTCGAGGCCGCCATCTCGCTTACTTCAGCAGGCGGGTACGGCACGCCACCATGGCGATCACCAGGGACAGGCCGCCGACATAGGCGATGGCTGCCTGCATACCGATGAAGTGCGCGACGGCGCCGATTGCCGGCGGACCCATCAGGCTACCGCTGTAGGCCATGCTGGCCACCGCTGCCAGGGCAGCCGGGCCCTGCGCGCCGGCGGCGCTGAACACGAACGGGAACACCAGGGCCAGGCCGACGCCGGCGATCGCGAAGCCGCCCAGGGCGACGTAGGCGTTCGGCGCCAGGACCGCGAAGAACAGGCCCGATGCGGCGACCAGCGCGCCCAGGGTCACCAGGCGCTTGGCGCCGTAGCGTTCCTTCATCTTGTCGCCGACCATGCGCGACATCAGCATCATCATCGAGAACGCCGACAGTGCCAGCGGCGCCAGGCCATCCGACGCACCGAAATGCTCTTTCAGGAACACGCCGCTCCAGTCGGCGATGCTGCCTTCGGCCATCGAGCCGAAGAAGCCCAGCAGACCCAGCAGGACCAGCGGACCGCGCGGCAGTGCGAACTTCTTCTTTTCGACCTTCTCGCCGACTTCATCCGCCTCAAGCATGTTGACGGCGAGCCATAGCACCACGGCCAGCGGACCGGCCAGCATCAGGAAGTGGGTGGCCGGGGCGATCTTCATGCTGGCCATCAGGCTGCCAAGCGTGGCGCCGACCAGGCCGCCGGCACAGCACAGGCCGTGCAGGCGCGACATTTCCGACTTGCCACTCTCTTTTTCCCGGCGGGCGGCCGCCGAGTTCATGGCGACGTCGAAGGTGCTGGCCGTGATGCCCAGCATCAGGACCGCCATCATGAGGCGCGACACGTCCGGCGCCATGCCGATCGACACCAGCACGCACAGCAGGGCCAGGCCCGCGATCATGATGGTCTTGCGCGCGCCGAAGCGGGCCATCAGGAAGGACGAGATCGGGTACGAGACCACGGCGCCGAGGCCGCCGCACAGCAGCACCATCGACAGCGCCGCGTGCGAGATGTTGACGCCGGCGGCCAGGGCCGGGATGCGGCCGGCCCACGAGCCCATGATCAGACCGAACAGGGCGAACACGACCGGCAGCGAGAACAGCTGGGCTTGTACGAGTACGAGAGAAGAACGACGTGGAACAGCAACAGTGGTTTGCATGGAAGACGCGAATTGTTAAATTTCTTGAGGTGTAAAGTAATTGCTAGAGTGCTTTTTACAGTCCGGACGCGTCTAAAATATTTACGTCAGGAATCTGATGGACGGCAATTCTAAACACCTTTTTTCGCTTTTGTTTTCCGTGCGGAAAAATATTTCACGTCGTTGTATTGCGCTGACGCAAATATGACAACTTACTTGCTGGACACATACGAACTCATGTCAGCTCAGCATGATTTACCGAGGGAGAAGTTGGAATTTAGCGGCAGATGTAACCATTTATTGCTGAGCCTATCGACACTTGGCCGATCCGCCAAATTGCTGCAAAGCAGCAGTTTCTTTCAAAAATGGCCTGTTTTTTGGGCACCGTGACATGTCGTCGGATCAAGTCAAGCGCCGCCGAGACCAGACCATATTCATGATTTGCCAGCACTTTTCATTCGCCTGCGCCAGCCACGAAACCATTCCCTCAATTGTTAAATCAATGCGCACCGATGACACCGATCGATAGCGGCGCCCATAAAAAAGGGCCGCCCTCAGGCGGCCCAAACAGGAAGCAGCAATCTTTACTTGGCCAGGTGTTTCTTCAGTTCAGTACCGGCCTGCAGCACTTGCGAACGCACGCCCGGCACGGTGGCCAGCGGGTTGAGCAGGCCGAAGTCGTGGATCATGCCGTTATAGCGGGTGACGGTCACGTCGACGCCGGCCTGGTCCAGCTTGCGGCCATAAGCCTCGCCTTCGTCACGCAGCACATCGTTCTCGGCGACCTGGATCAGCGCCGGCGGCAGGCCCTTCAGTTGCGGCAGGGTGGCTTGCAGCGGCGAGGCATAGATTTCCTTGCGCTTGGCGGCATCCTTCGTATAGCTGTCCCAGAACCACTTCATCATATTGCGGCTCAAGAAGTGACCATCCGCAAACTGCTTGTACGAACCGGTCTCGAAGTTGGCGTCGGTCACCGGCCACATCAGCACCTGGTAGCGCAGTTTCGGGCCGCCCTTGTCCTTGGCCATCAGGGTCAGCGCGGCCGCCATATTGCCGCCGACGCTATTGCCCGCCACTGCCAGGCGGCTGCCGTCGATATTCAATTCCTGGCCATGTTCCGCCACCCACTTGGTCGCGGCATAGATCTCATTGATCGCCACGCCGTAGCCGGCTTCCGGCGAGCGGGTATAGTCGACGAAGACCGCCACCGCACCCGAGCTCTCGACCACATCGCGCACCAGGCGTTCGTGGGTCGGATAGTCGCCCAGCACCCAGCCGCCGCCGTGGACGAACATGAAGGCGGGAAGCACACCCTTGACGCCGGCCGGACGCACGATCTTCAGCTTGATCTGCTTGCCGTCGACGGTAATCACCTTGTCAGAGACGTCGGCCGCCGGCAGGTTCACCTTGACGCTTTTTTGCGCGCCTTCCAGTACCTTGCGGGCGTCCGCCGGCGACAGTTGCTCGATCGGCTTGCCGCCACCGGAGTTGAGCGCCTTCAGGAATTCGGCGGTACGGCGTTCCACGGTAGGCTGGATATCGGCGGCTGCGGCGGCGCCGTAGGTCAGGGCCAGGGAGGCGGCGACGAGGGCTTTGCTCAGGGTATTCATGGTGCTTCCTTTCTTGTTGGGTTCGATTGGATCGGGCGGGGGCCGTCTGCCACATTAGCAGCACGCCGCGGGCCTTCATTGCATAAACGGATCATTCGATGGTAGCGGTCGACTAGTGATTATATTCACGATTAAATCGCACACTACCTATTCATTCTGGCTACTTGCGTATGGCAGGCTTCCGTGTCCCCCGGTGACCCGGGGGAGCGGCGCATCACACCAATTGCAGGGTCACGTCGATATTGCCGCGGGTCGCATTCGAGTACGGGCAGACGATGTGGGCGCGGTCGACCAGGGTTTGCGCTTCATCGGCCGGCACGCCTGGCAGGCTGATCTTCAGGGTGACTTCGATACCGAAACCGGTCGGGATCGCGCCGATGCCGACGCTGCCTTCCACCGACACGTCCGGGGAGATTTTCAGCTTGTCACGGGCCGCGACGAATTTCATGGCGCCCAGGAAGCAGGCCGAGTAGCCGGCTGCGAACAGCTGTTCGGGGTTCGTGCCTTCCAGGCCAGCGCCGCCCAGTTCTTTCGGGGTGGTCAGTTTCACGTCCAGCACGCCATCTGAGGAAACGGCGCGACCTTCGCGGCCGCCGGTGGCTTTGGCGCTTGCACGGTAGAGGACTTGTTCGATTGCCATGATGAGACTCCTTGTCTTGGTCGGCGGCGCTTGCCGCCCGATTTAATTAAATCGCTATTTAATAGCGCACTATTTAAACGGTTTGCTGCCTTGGCCCGCCGACCCGTTTATCTGTCCGTTCGGCGCTGCCATGGAAAGCATATTACATAGCTCGCGATTTAATTGCAAACGATTTATTCCGTCAACTTGTTACCAGATGTAACTGCGCGCCTGCATGGGCTCACAGCAACCTGACGGATTCCCTGACGATCAGGCTCAGCTGCGGCACCTCGCCTTCCGGTTCCTCGTGCGCCAGCATTGCCAGCATGCGGCGTCCGATGCCGATCCCGGCGTCGTACAGCGGCTGGCGCACCGTGGTCAGGGGCGGCGTCGTATACATCGAGCTTTCAAGGTCGTCGAAGCCGACCAGGGAGATATCTTCCGGCACCCGGATATTGCGCCGGTACAGGGCCAGCCGCGCGCCATACGCCGTCAGGTCGTTGGCCGCGAAGATCGCGGTGAAGCGCAGGTTGGCGGCCAGCAGCCCGTTCAGCGCCAGCAAGCCGCCGGACTCGCTGAAGTCGCCCGCGACCACCAACCGCGGATCGGCCTCGATCCGGTGCTTGGCCAGGGTGTCGTGGTAGCCGGCCAGGCGCGCCCGCGCGTCGCGGTGGTCGTCCGGTCCGGTGATGTGGGCGATGCGGCGATGGCCTTGCGCGATCAGGTATTCCACCGCCTCGCAGGCGCCGCGGTAGTTATCGAGGCAAAAGCCGTGGGTGCGCGCGCCCTGCACGTCGCGGCCGAAGGCGACGATCGGCACCCGCTTCGAGAAATCGAGAATCTGCTGGTCGCTCATATTGCCGGTCAGGATGGCCACGCCGTCGACGCGGCGCCCGATCAGGAGTTCGACCCGCTCGGCTTCTTCGTCCGCGTGCCAGTGACCGCTCATGATCAGGAGCGCATAGCCGGCCGCCTTCATCGCATCCTCGATGCCGACCATGGCGCGGTTGAAGTAGCCGCTCTCGAGCGACTGGGTCAGCACGCCGATGGTGCGGGTGCTGCCGATCTTGAGGCTTTGCGCCAGGCGGTTCGGCCGGTAGTTCAGTTCATCGATCACGCGCTCGATGGTGCGCCGCTTGTCTTCGGACACCTTGGCGGTGCCGTTCAGGAAGCGCGAGACCGTGGCGGGAGAGACGCCGGCAGCGCTGGCGACCTGGTACAGGGTGCTGGTGCTGGTGCTGCTCTCGACGTTTTTCATGAAGCGTTCCGGACCCATTCAAGGCAGATAGTTGCTTGAAGTATATCACCGATACTCACCCGGAAAGGATAGAAAGCGCGACATCATGAAAATCTTTCATAAGGCGGCCGTCGTTGAGATGCAACAAACCCGACAAGCATGTTCACAAATTCTAATTGACATTTTTTTACGGACGAAACTACTATGAAACCGTTTTCAGAATTGATGAAATCGATTTCTCGTCAGTTCGTGTGTTAGCGCTCTCAGCGCCTCGATTTACCCCATAAAACAATACTCGGAGACAAGCAATGACCAAGACTACGCCCGTGGGGGCCGCAGTACGCACCTCGTCGTCCACCCCCATCCGCCTCGCCATCCTGACCCTGCTGGCCGGCATCGGCAGCGCCCAGGCCCAGACCGCGTCCGACCCGGCATCCCCTGCCGCCGCCACGCCGCCCGCCGTCGTCGACAACGGCCAGATCGCCGAGGTGAAGGTCACCGCCACCAAGCGTTCGACCTCGCTGCAGCGCACCCCGATCGCGGTCACCGCGCTCAATGCCGCCACCCTGCAGGACAACCACGTGCAGACCATGCTCGACGTGGTGGCGCTGGTGCCGGGCTTCCAGGCCACGTCGCAGGGCGACCATGGCGTTACCACCATGACCCTGCGCGGCATCGGCAACGACAGCGCCAAGACCGAGTACGCCGACCCCGAAGTCGCGTCCTTCGTCGACAACGTCTATTCGCCGCGCGCCGAAGGCGCCACCGCGCTGCTGTTCGACGTCGAGGGCATCGAGGTGCTGCGCGGCCCGCAAGGCACGCTGTGGGGCCGCAACTCCACCGTCGGCGCGGTCAACATCCAGACCGTCAAGCCGGAACTGAACAGCCGCGCCGGCTATCTCGAGGGCGGCATCGGCGACTACAACCGCCTGGGCGTGCGCGGCGCGGTCAACATCCCGGTCTCCGAGAATGCCGCGCTGCGCTTCGCCGTGGTGCACGAGCGCCACGACGGCTATGTCGACTACCAGCGCTTCAAGAACCCGTCGGTCGAGTCGCAGCGCGCCGCCTACCTGGCCTCGGGCGCCGACCCGGCCGGTTTCCGTCCGATCAATCCGAACCAGTTCGTCTCGGGCGGCGACAAGTACAGCGCCCAGGACCAGAGCGCGGCGCGCCTGTCGCTGCTGTGGCAACTGGCGCCCAACGTGCGCTGGGATATCGCCTACGAAAAATTCATCGACCGCGGCACCCCGAGCGCCAACCTGATGCAGGTCCCGCGCGCCGGCGAGAAGCACTGGTCGACCCTGTCCGACAGCGCCCCGTGGATCAACCGCGACAGCCACAATGTGCGCAGCCGCCTGAGCTGGGACATCAGCCCCGACATGGCGCTGCAATACGTGGCCGGCTGGTCCAAGTACAGCGGCGACATGCGCTTCGACCAGGACGGCGGCACGGTCGTCCCGACCTCGATCACCACCGGCGGCATCTTCCAGGAACACACCACGGTCGATTCCAACTACAAAAGCCACAGCCACGAACTGCTGCTGCAGTCGACCGGCACGCGCACGGTCGACTGGCAGGTCGGCGCCTATTATGGCAACGAGAAGAACGACATCCGCTTCGACATCGCCGGCATGAAAGGCACCCCGGACGGCGCCGTGAACTGGCAGGGTTCGTTCATCCAGCCGAAGCAGACCGTGGACACCTCGGCCGTGTTCGGCCAGGCCACCTGGAACATCACCGACGCCTGGCACCTGACCGGCGGCGTGCGCTACACCCACGACAAGCGCGTGCACATCGGCGGACGCGGCTACACCTGGGGCTATGACCCAGCCTCGCCGCAGCTGCCGCTCAACCCGCACATCGACCCGCGCGACCCGGCCAACGGCTACGTCGAGGGCGTGCCGAACGACGGCCGCTACAGCGACAACAAGGCCACCGGCCTGGTGCGCCTGAACTACGACATCGACCGCAACAATATGGTCTATGCCAGCGTGTCGACCGGCTACAAGTCGGGCGGCGTGCAGGATCGCGGCCTGCCCTACCAGCCAGAGACCCTCACCAACTACGAGATCGGTTCGAAGAGCACTTTCCTGGACGGCGCCCTGCGCATCAACAACGCGCTGTTCTACATGGACTTCAAGGACTTCCAGTTCAATTCGCCGGTCAGCTTCCCGGACGGCAGCCGCGGTCTGGCCATCGAGAACGCCGACGGCGCCGAGGTGTACGGCCTGGAAACCGAGATCGCCGCCCGCATCGCCAAGGATGGCCGCCTGTCGATCTCGCTGGCCGTCCTCGACACCAAGCTCGGTCACCTGATCGCCGGCTCGAACGACTATGCGCTGCCGCCGTGCACGGTCGATCCGCGCATCTCGACCTGCCTCGACGTCACCGGCCACGAGCTGCCGCACGCGCCGAAGTTCTCGACCACGGTCCAGTATCAGCACACCTTCCGCCTGGCCAACGGCGGCAGCCTGATACCGCGCATCACCGCGCGCTACGAGGATGAAGTGCGCCTGAGCGTGTTCGATCTCGGCGCGGAAGACCGCCAGAAGGCCTATGCCAGCGCCGACGTCGGCCTGCGCTACCAGCAGGACAAATGGTGGGTCGACGCCTTCGTGCGCAACGTGAGCGACAAGAAGATCAAGACCAGCGCCTTCAACGGCTTCGGTCCGTGGCTGGCGCAGTACAAGCCGCCGCGCACCGTCGGCATCAACACCGGCTTCGATTTCTAAGCCGCAGCACGGCAGGCCCGTTCACCGGGCCTGCCTTTTTGTTTTTCACGTGGATTTGTTCCAGATTCGAGAGTTCCATGACCAAGAGCCCCAACTTCGACTTCAACAACGACTTCCCATCCGACTTCACCTGGGGCGTGGCCACCAGTTCCTTCCAGATCGAAGGCGCGCACGACGTCGACGGCAAGGGCCCGTCGATCTGGGACACCTTCTGCAAGAACAAGGCGAACATCAAGGATGGCAGCGACGGCACCGTCGCCTGCGACCACTACCACCGCTACCGCGAAGACGTCGAGATCATGGCCTCGCTGGGCGTGGATGCCTACCGCTTCTCGATGGCCTGGGCCCGCGTCCAGCCTACTGGCCGTGGCGCCTGGAACGAAGCCGGCTTCGGCTTCTACGACCGCCTGCTCGACGAGCTGCTCGACAGGGGCATCCGCCCGCACGCCACGCTGTACCACTGGGACCTGCCGCAAGGCTTGCAGGACGACGGCGGCTGGCTCGATCGCGACACCGCGTACCGCTTCGCCGACTATGCGCATGAAGTGGCGCGCCGCTTCGGCAACCGCATCGAGGCGATCGCCACCCACAACGAACCCTGGTGCACGGCCAACCTCGGCTACGGCAACGCCCAGTTTGCGCCGGGCGTGGTCGACCTGAAGCAGTCGATCCAGGTCTCGCACCACCTGCTGCTGTCGCACGGCCTGGCCATGCGCGCCATGCGCGACGTAGGCGGCACGGCGCAACTGGGCATCGTGCTCAATCAGTGGACCGCCGATGCCGCCTCGGCTTCCGAGGCCGACCGCGCCATGGCCGAATTCGAGTATGCGCGCTCGGTGCAGTGGTTCATGGACCCGATCTTCAAGGGCCACTATCCGGAACTGGCCCTGCGCGGCCATGGCGCCAACGCGCCGCAGGTCCGCGACGGCGACTTCGACATCATCAAACAGAAGATCGACTTCCTCGGCTCGAACTATTATTTCCGCAGCTGGTGCAGCGCCGCCACGCCGCCGGTGCCGCCGCCGGCGCGCCACGGCGTGACCGACATGGGTTGGGAGATCTTCCCGGAAGGCCTGCCGGAATTACTGATCAAACTGAAAGCCGAGTACCCCGACCTGCCGCCGGTGTACATTACCGAGAACGGCATGGCCAATCCCGACGTGGTCGAGAACGGCCGTGTCCACGATCCGGCACGCATCGCCTACGTGCGCAGCCACCTGGCCGCGCTCAAGGAGGCGATGGATGCCGGCGTCGACGTGCGTGGCTACTTCCTCTGGAGCCTGCTCGACAACTTCGAGTGGAATTCGGGCTACGCCAAGCGCTTCGGCATCGTGCACGTGGATTATGCGACGCAGCAGCGCACCCTGAAGGACAGCGCGCTGTGGTATCGCGAATTCATTGCGGCCCGTAACAGGGCAAACCGCATCGAGACTTGATCGCCACGAAAAAGAGCGACAAGGAGGAGACATGCAAACGAACACCTACCCCGACGGCCCGCGCCTGCTGGCCGACATCGGCGGCACCAACGCGCGCTTCGCCCTCGAGCTGGCGCCGGGCGCGATCCAGGCCGTGCAAACACTGGCCTGCGCCGACCACGCCCGCTTCGAAGACGCGCTGCGCTTCTACCTGGCGGGCGCCAATGCGAAGGTAAGCCACGCAGTGATCGCAATCGCCAATCCGGTGGAGGGCGACGCCATCCGCATGACGAACCACCACTGGGCATTCTCGATCGAGGCGGCGCGCGGTGCGCTGGGCCTGGAGACGCTGCTGGTGGTGAACGATTTCACGGCGCTGGCCATGTCGCTGCCGGCCCTGCAGCCGGGCGACCTGGCCCAGGTCGGCGGTGGCGCCCCACTGGCAGGCAGCGCCATCGGCCTGGTCGGCGCCGGCACCGGCCTCGGTGTCTCGGGACTGGTCCCGAGCGGCGAGCGCTGGCTTCCCCTCAATAGCGAAGGCGGCCACGTTGCCTTTTCTCCGCTCGACGAGCGCGAGGTGACCGTGCTGCGCCATGCCTGGCAGCGCTACGACCACGTCTCGGCCGAGCGCTTCGTCTCCGGGCCGGGCCTGGTGCTGATCCGCGAGGCGCTGGCCATGAGCCGCGGCATGGCGCCGGACAGGGACTTGTCGCCGTCCGACATCGTCACGCGCGGCCTGTCCGGCGGCGACGCCCTGTCGCTGGAAGCGATCGACTGCTTCTGCGGCATGCTGGGCACGGTGGCGGCCAACCTGGCGGTGACCCTCGGCGCGCGCGGCGGCATCTATATCGGCGGCGGCGTCGTGCCGCGCCTGGGCGCCTATTTCGTCGCCTCGCCATTCCGCCCGCGCTTCGAGCGCAAGGGCCGCTTCAGCGAGTTCACCGCGCGCATCCCCACCTGGCTGATCACGGCGCCCTATCCGGCCCTGCAGGGCGCCTCCGCGATCCTGTCGGACCACCTGGCCTGGACCCATGCGACAGCGCCACGCACGAGCACGAGCACGGAGACCACCCATGCGTAAGATCGCCTCGCCGCTGCTGTGGGTGCCGACCGGATACTTCACGATGGCGCTCGGCTACGTGATGCTCACCAGCGTCACCGCCATCATGTTCAAGAACCTGGGCATGGACAACGGCCGCGCCGCCCAGTACTCGAGCCTGCTGATCCTGGCGTATACGGTCAAGCCGCTGTTCGCGCCGTTCGTCGAGATGTACCGCACCAAGAAGTTCTTCGTGCTGTGCGCGCAGGTGGCGATCGGCGCCGGCTTCGCCGGGGTCGCGCTGCTGATGGAGCTGCCCGGCTACATGACCTTCCTGATGGCGATCTTCTTTGCCCTGTCGTTCATCGGCGCGACGCAAGACATCGCCAGCGACGGCGTCTACGTGACCTCGCTCGACGCCCGCGCGCAGTCGCTGTACTGCGGCATCCAGAGCCTGTCCTGGAATATCGGCCCGATCGTGGCCGCCGGCGGCATGGTCTACCTCTCCGGCTACCTGCACACCCACGTCTTCGGCCACGACCCCACCGTGTTCGGGCCGGACTGGATCGATGCCTGGCGCATCATCTTCCTGCTGGTCGGCGGCCTGACCCTCTTGATGGCGCTGTGGCACTGGCGCACCATGCCGCAAGGCGCGCGCGCGGCCGACACGCCGTCCTCGGTGAAGGACGCCGGCCGCATCCTGCTCGACGCCTTCGTCACCCTGTTCCAGAAGCGCGGCGTGTGGCGCATGATCGCCTTCGCCTTCCTGTTCCGCTTCAGCGTGGGCCTGCTGGAAAAGATCGGCCCCTTCTTCATGGTCGATCCCGCCTCGAAGGGCGGCCTGGGCCTGTCGAACGAAATGCTGGGCCTGATCTACGGCACCTACGGCCTGGCCGCGGTGCTGGTCGGTTCGCTGCTCGGCGGCCTGTACGTCGCCAAACGCGGCCTGAAGGCGACGCTGTTCGTGCTGTGCTGCGCGATCAACATCCCGAACGTGGCCTTCCTGGTGCTGGCGCTCACCATGCCATCGAGCCTGGTCCTGATCACGCTCGGCGTCGCGATCGAAAAATTCTTCTTCGGCTTCGGGGCCGTCGGCTTCATGATCTACCTGATGCAGCAGCTCGCGCCGGGCAAGTACACCACCACCCACTATGCCTTCGGCACCGGCCTGATGGGCCTGTGCGGCATGGTCACCGGCGTGATCAGCGGCCACCTGCAAGAGATGATGGGTTACGTCGGCTACTTCGTGCTGGTGATGGTCGCCACCATTCCCTCCTTCCTGGCCACCTGGTTCGCGCCGTTCTACCACGACGACGGCAGCCAGCCGAAGGCGGAGCCGGACCGCGATGCCGAGGGCAAGACGGTGCCGGCATGATGCGCCATGCCGGTTTTGCTTCCTGCCTGCTGCTGTCCGTGGCCGTGGCCGCGGCGCAGCAAGCGCCACCACCATCCGCCATGACCGACATCGCCACCATCTCGCTCGACGCCCTGCTGCAGGAAGAACGACAGCTCCAGTTCGACCGCTTCGACAAGGACACCGCCGCCGCCCTCGGCGCTGCGCTGGTGGCGCGAGCGCGCAGCGCCAGCCGCCCGGTGACGCTCGAGATAAAGCAAGGCGACACGGTCCTGTTCGCGCATGCGATGCCGGGCGCCTCGCCCGACCATGCGGACTGGATCCGGCGCAAGAACAACCTGGTCAGGCGCACCGGCCACAGCTCCTTCTACACCCACAACGAAGTGCGCCAGGCCGGCGGCGACCACGACAAGCTGCCGGGCCTCGACATGCGCGACTACGCGGCCCACGGCGGCGCCTACCCGATCGTCGTGCGCGGCCGCGGCGCGGTCGGCACGGTCACGGCGTCGGGCCTGCCCGGCGCGGACGACCACGCGCTGGTGGTGGCCGCGCTGAAAGACCATCTGCATATCGGAGAGCAGCCATGACCCGCATCATCCGCTGGGGCATCCTCGGCACCGGGCGCATCGCCCGCGACTTCGCGGCCGGCCTGCGCGCCACGCCCGACGCCGTGCTGGCCGCGGTCGCCTCGCGCAGCAGCGAAGGCGCGCAGGCTTTCGCACAGCAGTTTGACGTGCCCCTCGCGTTCAACAGCTACGAGGAGCTGGCCGACTCGCCCGATGTTGACATCGTCTATATCGCCACGCCGCACCCGATGCACGCCGCCAACGCCCTGCTCGCCCTGCGCGGCGGCAAGGCGGTGCTGTGCGAAAAGCCATTCGCGATGAACCGGCGCGAGGCGGGCGAGGTCGTGGCGCTGGCGCGGGCAAAAAAACTGTTCCTGATGGAAGCGATGTGGACCCGCTTCATGCCGGCCCTGGCGGAGGTGAAGCGCATCATCGCCTCCGGCGAGATCGGCGCCGTGACCCAGCTGCACGCCGACTTCGGTTTCTCGGCCACGCCCGAGCCAAGCCACCGCGTCAACGATCCGACCCTGGGCGGCGGCGCCCTGCTCGACCTGGGGATCTATCCGCTGTCGATCGCCTGCGCCCTGCTGGGCCGGGTCGAGGCGGTGCAGGCGCAGGCCGTCATGGGCGAGACCGGCGTCGATCTCACCACCGCCTTCACCATGCGCCACGCGGGCGGCACCCTGTCGATCTGCAGCTGCTCGCTGCGGGCGCGCGCGCCGAGCGAGCTGGTGGTGTCCGGCACGCGCGGCAGCGTGCGCATGCATCGCATGTTCCACATGACCGAAAACGTCACGGTCGACCTGCTGGACGGCCCCTCGCGCACGATTTCGACGCCCTGGCTCGGCAACGGCTACACCCACGAGGCAATCGCCGCCGGACAGTGCCTGCGCGACGGCCTGCTCGAGCATCCCGACATGACCCACGACGATACGCTGGCGATCATGGGCCTGCTCGACACGATCCGCAGGCAGATCGGGCTGCACTATCCGAGCGACGCCTGAGAGCTGGCCAGCAGCGCTTCGAGCTGCTGGATATTGGCTGGCTTGACCAGGTAATGATCGAAGCCGGCGTCCAGCGCGGCCTGGCGATCGGCGTCGCTGCCGTAGCCGGTCAGCGCGATCAGCAGCGGCGTGCGTTCTCCCAGCCCGGCGCGGATGCGGCGCGCCAGTTGGCGGCCGTCCATATCGGGCAGGCCGATGTCGAGGATGCAGGCGTCCGGGGTTTCTTCCAGCGCGCGCCGCAAGGCAGGCGCCGGGGCGTGTTCGACGTCCACCCGATAGCCTTGGGCCTCCAGCAGCAGCGCCAGCGAAGTCGCCGCATCGACATTGTCGTCCACCACCAGCACCCGCCCCCGCCCCGCCTCGTCGCCACGCACCCGTGCGGCCGGTGTCGCGGTGTCGGCCATGGGCGCGGACATCTCTCCCAGGCGCGGCAAGGTCACGCTGAAGGTGCTGCCGTGGCCCAATCCGGCGCTGTCGACGCGCACCCGGCCGCCATGCAGCTCGACCAGGTTCTTCACCAGCGCCAAGCCCAGGCCCAGGCCGCCCTGGGCCCGGTCCGGCGTGCGCCGCGCCTGGGTGAACAGGCCGAACACGTCGGGCAGCAGTTCGGGCGCGATGCCGATGCCGTCGTCCTGCACCGCCAGCACCGCCTCGCTGCCCTCGGTGCGCACCGTGACCAGCACGCTGCCTTCGTCCGGCGTGTATTTCGCGGCATTGTTGACCAGGTTGGCCAGCACCTGGATCAGGCGCTTGGCGTCGCCCTCGACCAGCACCCTGGCATCCGGCAGCACGGTGCGCAGGCGGTGGCGCTTCATCTCCAGCAGGGGCTGCACCTGCTCCAGCGCGGCGGTGACGACCTGGCGCAGGTCGACCCGTTCGCGTTTCAGTTCGATCATGCCGCGCGTGACGCGCGACACGTCCAGCAGGTCGTCCACCAGGTGCACCATGTGGTCGACCTGTCGCGCGATGATCTCGCTGGTGCGCCGCACCGCGCCCGGGTCGCTCGCATACACGCTCCTGAGCAGGCCTGCGGCAGTGCTGATCGGCGCCAGCGGATTTCTCAGCTCGTGCGCCAGCATGGCCAGGAATTCGTTCTTGCGCTCGTCCGCCAGGCGCAGCGCCTGCAGCGCCTCGTTGCGTTCGCGCTCGGCCATGCCTCGCGTCAGGTCCTGGCGGTACAGCTGGTAGGCGAAGCGCCACACCACGGCGATCAGGATCACCAGCAGGCCCCACACGAACAGCCAGATCATGGTGGTCAGGTCGATGGCCGGGTCGGCCGTGCGCACCGCGGCGGTGGCGACCATGCCCAGCGCGATCGGGGCCAGCACCAGCGGCACTATCAACCGGCGCAACGTGCGGCTACTGGGCGTGGAACTGGACAGCGCCACCATCATGCCCCGGTCCGGACGCAGCGCCAGCACGCCGGTAGCGGCCAGCATGAAGGCCAGCGCGGTGCGCAGCGAGGTGCCGCGTCCCGGCAGCAGCTGGTACAGGAAAGTGTCCTCGGCGGCGAAGCCGGCGATGGTCAACAGCGCGAACAGCAGGACGCTGGCGGCCAGCGCCTGGGCGATGCCGACCGTGCGCCGCACGCCCACCAGGGCCAGGCTGGCGCCGAGCACGACGAGCAGGCCGGAGGTAAGCGGCGCCGGCAGGCTCCATGCGCTGGACGCGGCGCCCAGGCCGAGCGACAGCGGCGCCGGCGCGGAGCCGGAGAGACGCATCGCCGCGCCGCCAAGCCCGATCGCCACGAGCAGCAGGGCGGGGACGCGGCCGGCGCGCGCGATCGGACGCACCGGATGCAATTGCAGCAGCACGCTGGCGCCGGCGCATATGAAGCCGACCGCGCTGAGTGGATACATCTGCGGGGCGCCGATGCCGGCGCCGATCATCAACGGCGAGTGCAGCCCCCAGCCTGCCAGCGTGGCGATGGCGAGCAGCAGGCAGGCAATGGCGGCGCCTGCCGGAACGGCATGTTTGGTTGATAACGTGTTCATGGGCTGGCGCCATCGTACCAGCGCCAGCCGATCGACCGGGCACGGGTGCCGGCCGGCAAGCCTCGTCAGGGCTCGGGCATATCGGCATACCAGCCGTATTCCCAGCGCCACGGCATATCGTTCTCGCCCAGCGCCAGGCGCGCGATCTCGGGGAAGATGCGCTCGGCGCGCACATCGTTGGACAGCATCACCAGGCAGCGCCGGCGCGCCTCGAGGCAGATCGCCATATTGCCGGTGCTGTCGTTGTGCCCACCCTTGAACCATCCGGTGCCGCTGCGATCGTGGAAAGTGACCACGCCCAGGCCGGCCGCCAGCCCCGCTACTTGCGCGCCGGGCCGCGACGCCAGGGTCGGGAACTGGCCGGCGCTCAGGATCGGCAGCTGCGGGCGGACCATCTCGGCGCGCAGCTTGGCGCTCAGTGCGTCGCCGCGCACGAGCGCTGCCCACATGCGGGCCTGGTCGGCGATCGTGGTGTCCATCGAGCCGGCGGCGGTGACGGCGCTGCGCTGGTCGTGCGGCTCCATCTTGCCCTCCATGGTGTAGCCGTCGGCCAGGTTGGCGGCGAAGTCCGGCCGCCAGCGCATCGCGGTATTGGGCATGCCGAGGCGGTCGAACACGCGCACCTGCATCTCGCGGCCGGCATCGAGCCCCAGGCCCTGCTCGACGATCAGCTGCAGGATGTACATGCCTTCGGCCGAATAGGCATAGCGCGCGCCGGGGTCGAAGTGAAAGCGCAGCTTTTCGTCCGGCTCGAGCCAGCGGAAGTTGGCGAAGCCGCCCGCATGCGTGAGCAGGATGCGCGGCGTCAGTTGGCGCCAGCGTTCGTCACCGGCCAGGTCGCTGAAATCCCGGCGCTCGCCAAGCCGGTAGTCGGGCAAGGGCCTGGGCAGTAGCCGCGTGAGCGGGGCATCGAGGTCGAGCCGGCCTTCGCTGGCCAGCTGCAGCAGCATGTAGGCGAAGGCAGTCTTGGTCAGCGAGGCGCCGTACATGACGGTATCGGGCTGCAGCGGAAGGTCGCGTTCCAGATTGCGCTTGCCGTAGGCCGCGACCTTGACCACCTGGCCCTCGTCGATCACCGCCAGCGCCAGCCCCACCACTTTTGCGCGCGCCATCAGGGCCTCGATGTCGCCGTCCGTGAAGCCCGGGTCAAGCCCGCGCGATGCGCTCGAACAGCTGACAACCAACAGCGACACGACCGCCACGAACAGTGCTCTCATCGGCTTCTCCCTGGTTGAGTTCCCGTACGGACGACGGGACAACCAAGTGTAGCGCCGAGCCGGACGCCGGACAATCGCTATGCCGGGTGGATCAGAAGCTGTGGCGCAGCCCGAGCGTGGCGCCTTTCAGGGTGGCGCCGGGCGCCGCGCCCAGGCTGTTGATCGCGAAGTCGTAGGCGCCATTTTCCTCGTTGTCGAGGTGGGTGACGTAGGCATGCAGCGCGGTGCGCTTCGACAGCGTGTACTCGTAGCCGAGCGTGACGTGGGTGGCGCCGGTCTGTGCGCCGCCACGAATGAAGCCGACCCGGTTGCCGCCGGCGCCCTTGCCGTCGCCCTTTCCATCACCAGCCTGCGCTAGCCCGAGGCGCAGGCCGTGCGCGCCGAGTTGGTGGGTGACCGAGACATACCAGGCGTTGCGATCCAGGCCGCCCGCAGGCGTCTCGTACTCGAGGCGTTCGGCCAGCAGCGCCACCCGGGTATCGCCGAAGCGCCGCGCCACGGCCAGCTTGGTGCCGCTGTCGCGCAATCCCGGCCCCTGGTATTCGTGGTGCCGCTCGTGGGCCAGCGTCGCATACCATGGCCCCTGCTCATAGACCATTGCGGCCGAGGTCAGGGATGGCTTGGCGCCGCTGGCCGGGCGTTCCTCCGCCAGGCCGTGCGTCAGGCGCAGGCCGATACCCTTCCAGGGCCGGCTCCAGTAATGGATGGAGTTGGCCTGGCGCCGGTCGAAGGAAGACAGATTGTTCACGTTGTCGACCGCCGCCCCGGCGCCGTTGCCGATGATGCTCATATAGCCGGCGGTAGTCGGGTAGAAAGGGTCGAGGCTCGACGTCGCGCCGTTGTAGGCGGTGACCCAGTGACCGGCGAACAGCGTGCCGAAGCCGCCATCGATGCCGACCCGGGTATCGCGGCGCGCTAGCTCACCCGCGCCGGTATCCAGCGAGAGCGTGCCCTCGACCTGGAAGATGGCGCTGACCCCGCCGCCCAGGTCTTCGCTGCCGCGAAAACCGAGCACCGAGCGGTTGTTCGATACCCGTTGCTGGCTCAGGCGCGGGCCGTCGGCAGTGGCGGATGCCTTCACGTATTCGGCCGAAGCGTTCAGGCGGCCATAGAGCTGGACCTGGGTCTGGGCCTGGGCCTGGGCGGCGGCGCAGGCCGCGAACGCCAGCGCACTGCGGCGCAAGTATTTACTCATCGAGACTCTCCTTGCCAGAATTGTCGGCCACGGGACCCATCCCGGCCTATCCCCAATCGAGGGGAAATCCATCCCCCCAAACGTGTTGGTTTTACGCCGCTTTACATTTCGCACCCTGCGCCGCGCGGTCCGCCCGGCCGTTAATCATGGACGAACCCCGTAACAGGAAACGACCATGATCGACAGCATCGGCGGCGCCAGCGCCGCACAGGCGGCATATGCCCCAAGCCCGAAGAAGAACGACGAGGCGGCGATCAGCCCCGCCACTACGGTCACGCCACCGGACGCCGACGCGGCGCCAGCGACGCCAGCCCAAAGCGCCGAGTCGGCGGCCACGGCGCGCCTGGGCGACGAATTGAATGCCCAGGCCGACGCCGCGCGCGTGCAGCGCGCCGTGGACGCATCGCCGGCATCGGCCACGGCGTCGAGCGAGGACAGCGAGGCGGTCGAGGACACCGGGACCGCCCAGGCCCCGGCCGCGGCGCCCCCTGCGCCGGCGGGCGGCGCCGGGGGCGCTGCGGCATCCTCGGAGACCGCCGACACCGACTACATCGCCGAAGCCGACACCAATTCGGACAAGACGGTCAGCGACGAGGAACGCGCCGCCTACGAGGCCAGGCTACGCGAGCAAAACGAAAAACAGGCAGAGGTGCGCATCGCGTATGGACAGATTGAAGCCGCCGCGCCCGCGCTCGACGTTACCGCCTGACGCCAGGATCCGGGATCGGGTTCGCGGGTCGACGATGCGCGAGAATGCTGCACTGCACCCGGAGTTATACGAAGTAAATTCAAAATAACTGAAGAAACGCGTTGTAGTCAGGTAGTCAACTACGGTAGAGTGTCGCCTTCCGAGAAGACTTTCCATGAGGCGGCGCATGCCAGACCCTAGCCCGACTACGCCCCCCGGATTGTTGCTTGCGACGGACCTGAGCGCCCGCTGCGACCGGCCGCTCGAACGCGCCAAGCAGCTGGCCGACGAATTTTCAATACCGCTGGTGGTCCTGACGGTGCACGACGCACCCCAGGCGCCCGGCGACGTTCTCCAATGGCTCGACGGCGACGCCGGCCGCGCCCACCAGGAACGCGCGGCGCGCGAGGAGTTCGCGCGCGAGTTCGCCGGCTCACCCCTGCAGGTCGCCCAGCGTTTCGCCACCGGTGCGGCCCCCGCCGCCATCCTCGACAGCGCGGCCACCCTGCCCGGCGCCATCGTGGTCGCCGGCGCCTCGCAGCACGACAGCCTGGGCGACCTGCTGCTCGGATCGACCGTCGAAAAACTGGCGCGCGGCCTGGCGCAGCCGCTGCTGGTGGTGCGCCAGCGCGTGCGCGGTCCCTACCGCCGCATCATGGTGGCCACCGACTTCACCCCGGCCGCCGCCCTGGCGCTGGAAACGGCGGCCCGCCTGTTCCCCGGACGCCGGATCACCGTGTTCCATGCCCATGGCGCCGACATGCGGGTAGCCGACACCTTGGCGCCGGATGCGCCGCCGCATGCGGAGCTGATCCGCTTCCTGGACGGCTGCGCGCTGCCGCCCGGCGCGCGTGACCTGCTCGATCCGGTGATCGGCGAAGGCGAACCCGCCTCCCAGCTTGCGCGCCATGTAGTGGATAATAGTATCGATCTGGTCGTGCTCGGCCTGCATGAAGAATCGGCGCTGATGCGCCTCCTGACCGGTAGCCGCAGTGAATACCTGCTGCAGGCAGTCGTGTGCGACACGCTGCTTGTACGTCCCCCTGTGCGCCCTGGAGAATATGATGAGAATGAGAAAACCTAAAATCGCCCTGCGCCTCTGCGCGCGCCGCTATATGTCGCACTGCCCCGAAGGATGATGTCGATGACCTCACTGCCACTGATCCTGCTCGTCCTTCTTCCTTTCGCCGGCGCCTTCGTCTCCGCCTGCCTGCCCAATGGGTCACGCAACCGTCCCGCCATCGCGGCCGGCGCGTTTACCCTGACGGCCCTCATCTTCGCCATTGCCCAGTTCCCCGCCCTCGATGCCGGCGAGGTGCTGCAATCACGCCACAGCTGGCTGCCGATGTTCGGCCTGGACATCATCATCCGCATGGACGGCCTGGCCTGGCTGTTCTCGATCATGGTGCTCGGCATTGGCCTGCTGGTGATCCTGTACGCGCGCTATTACATGTCCAAGCGCGACCCCGTGGCGCGCTTCTACGCCTACATGCTGGCCTTCATGGGCTCGATGATGGGCGTGGTCCTGTCGGGCAACCTGATCCAGCTGGTGGTGTTCTGGGAACTCACCAGCCTGACGTCCTTCCTCCTGATCGGCTACTGGCAAGACAGTATCGACGCCCGCCGCGGCGCGCGCATGGCCTTCACCGTCACCACCGCCGGCGGCCTGTGCCTGCTGGCCGGCGTGCTCACCCTCGGCCACATTGTCGGCAGCTACGAGCTCGAGGCGGTGCTGGCGGCCGGCGACCAGATCCGCGCCCATGCGCTCTACCTGCCGGCGCTGGTGCTGATCGCCCTCGGCGCGCTGACCAAGAGCGCGCAGTTCCCGTTCCACTTCTGGCTGCCGCATGCGATGTCGGCGCCGACCCCGGTGTCGGCCTATCTGCACTCGGCCACCATGGTCAAGGCCGGGGTGTTCCTGCTCGCGCGCCTGTACCCGGCCCTCGGCGGCACCCCGGAATGGACCTGGCTCATCCTCGGCGCCGGCGCCACCACCCTGGTGCTGGCCTCGTTCTTCGCGATCTTCCAGAACGACATGAAGGGGCTGCTGGCCTACTCGACCATCAGCCACCTCGGCCTGATCACCTGCCTGCTGGGCATCGGCACCCCGCTGTCGGTGGTGGCGGCGGTGTTCCACATCATGAACCACGCGATCTTCAAGGCCTCGCTGTTCATGGCGGTCGGCATCGTCGACCACGAGACCGGCACCCGCGACATGCGCGTGCTGCGCGGATTGCGCCGTGCGATGCCGGTGACGGCCGCGCTGGCGATCGTGGCCTCGGCCTCGATGGCCGGCGTGCCGCTGCTGAACGGCTTCCTGTCGAAGGAGATGTTCTTCGCCGAGACCGCACACGTGGGCGGCAGCGAAGACTGGACCCTGTCGTACGTGGCGGTGGCGATGGGCATCTTCAGCGTCGCCTACTCGCTGCGCTTCATCAGCGTGTTCTTCGGCCGCCTGTCCAAGGACCTGCCGCAAGAGCCGCACGAGCCGGCGCGCTGGATGCGCTTCCCGGTCGAGTGCCTGGTGGTGCTGTGCATTGCGGTCGGCGTGATGCCCGAGCGCGTGGTCGGCGACGTGCTGGCCGTCGCGTCCGGCTCGATCCTGGGCAGCGCCATGCCGGAATACGACCTGGCGATCTGGCACGGCTTCAACCTGGCGCTCATGATGAGCGGCGCCGCGCTGCTGCTGGGCGCCCTGTTGTACTGGGTCCTGCTGCGCCGCCACGACCTGCGCGAGCGCACCCAGGTGCCGATGCTGCACCGCCTGAAGGGCGCGCAAGCCTACGAGAACACCATGCTGGCGCTGTCGACCGGCGCCAGCGCGCTGATCCGCTGGACCGGCACCCGCCGCCTGCAACCGCAAATGCTGGTGCTGATGGCCATCATGGTAGCCACGCCGCTGCTGCTGGTCGATCCGCTGCCCACCATTCCGACCCTGAGCGTGCATGCGCTCGACCCGCTGTTCGCGGTGCTGTGGATCATCGGCGCCGGCTGCGCAGTGGGCGCGGCCTACAGCGCCAAATACCACCGCCTGGTGGCGCTGGCCCTGGTCGGCGGCACCGGCATCGTCACCGCGATTACCTTCGTCTGGCTGTCGGCGCCCGACCTCGCGCTGACCCAGCTGATGGTGGAAACCGTGACCACGGTGCTGATCCTGCTCGGCCTGCGCTGGCTGCCGCCGCGCTTCGCGCCGGCCGGTCTCAAGCAAAGGGCGCCGGTCAGCACCTGGTTCCGGCGCGGGCGCGACAGCTCCATCGCCGTCGCCGGCGGCCTGGGCATCGCCGCCGCCAGCTATGCGGTCCTGAGCCTGTCCCCGCCGCCCTCGATCGGCGAATTCTTCGTGCTGCGCGCGCTTACCGAAGGCGGCGGCTCGAACGTGGTCAACGTGCTGCTGGTCGACTTCCGCGGCTTCGACACCATGGGTGAAATCACCGTGCTGTCGGCCGTGGCCTTGACGGTGTATGCCCTGCTGCGCCGCTTCCGCCCCGCCACCGAATCGATCGCGATCCCGGTGCAGCAGGCCAGCGACGTCGATCCGGCCGTCACCCAGACACCGGCCGAGCAGGCCAGCACCGGCTACCTGATGGTGCCGGCCGTGTACCTGCGCCTGCTGCTGCCGGTGATGGGCGTGATGGCGGCCTACTTCTTCATGCGCGGCCATAACCTGCCGGGCGGCGGCTTCGTCGCCGGCCTGATCTTCGCCACCGCGCTGATCGTGCAGTACATGGTGGCCGGCACCGACTGGGTCGAATCGCACCTGCGCCTGCGGCCGCACCGCTGGATCGCCTGGGGCCTGACGTGCGCCGCCTTCACCGGCATCGGCGCCTGGTTCCTCGGCTACCCGTTCCTGACCAGCCATACCGCCCACGTCACGCTGCCGATCCTGGACGAGATCCACGTCCCGAGCGCCTTCATGTTCGACCTGGGCGTGTTCCTGGTGGTGGTCGGTTCCACCATGCTGACCCTGGTCGCGCTGGCCCACCAGTCGCTGCGCAGCCACCGCGCGGCGGCCGACGCCACGCGCGCCACCATGCCACCTGCCAAGGAGATCTTCTGATGGAGCTCGTCATTTCGCTCGCCATCGGCATCGTGTTCGGCTCCGGCATCTGGCTGATCCTGCGTCCGCGCAGCTTCCAGGTGCTGGCCGGCCTGATGCTGATGTCCTACGCCGTCAACCTGTTCATCTTCGTGATGGGCCGCCTGTGGGTCGACGCCCCGCCGCTCACGCCCGCCGGCACGACGCCCAACCCGGCCGTCCTGGCCGACCCGCTGCCGCAAGCCCTGGTGCTCACGGCCATCGTCATCGGCTTTGCCACCACCGCGCTATACCTGGTGGTGATGATCGGTTCGCGCGGCCTGACCGGCACCGACCACGTGGATGGCAAGGAGCCTGAATTATGAGTTTGCACTGGACCCAGCACCTGATCCTGGTGCCGGTATTGCTGCCGCTGCTGGCAGGCGCCGCCCTGGCCCCGCTGACGCAAGGCTGGCACCGCCTGAAGTACTGGCTCAGCTACGCCTCGCTGCTAGGCCTTCTTGCGACGTCGCTGGCGCTGATCTTCATGACCGACGGCGGCCATTGGCAGGACGGCATGGGCATCTACCTGGCCGCCAACTGGAGCGCGCCGTTCGGCATCGCCCTGCTGGCCGACCGCCTCTCCGCCCTGATGCTGCTGCTCACCGCAGTGCTCGGCCTGGCCTCGCTGCACTTCACCCGCACCCGCTGGGGCCGGATCGGCGTGCATTACCACACGCTGTTCCAGTTCCTGCTCATGGGGATCAACGGCGCCTTCCTGACCCACGACCTGTTCAACCTGTTCGTGTTCTTCGAAGTGATGCTGGCCGCGTCGTATGGTCTGGTGCTGCACGGGTATAACGCCGAGCGCATCCGCGCCAGCATGCAGTACATCGCGATCAACCTGGCCGCCGCCCTGATGTTCCTGCTCGGCACCGCACTGATCTACGCCACCACCGGCACCCTGAACATGGCCGACCTGGCCGCGCGCGTGCCGCTGCTGTCAGGCGAGGAACTGGCGCTGTTCAAGGTGGGCGCGAGCGTGCTGGCGCTGGCCTTCCTGACCAAGGGCGCCATGTGGCCGCTGGGCTTCTGGCTGCCCACCACCTATGCAGCGGCCTCGCCGCCGGTGGCGGTGATGCTGGTCCTGATGACCAAGGTCGGCGCCTATGTGGTGCTGCGCCTGTGGCTGCTCATCTTCTCGGACAACGCGGGCGCCGCCGCCGGCTTCGGCGGCGATGCGCTGCTGTATGCCGGCATGGCGACCATCGTGTTCGGCGCCGCCGGCATGCTGTCGACCGACACCGCCGGCCGCATGGCGGGCTATGGCGCGATCGTCTCGTCCGGCACCCTGCTGGCGGTGATCGGCTACGGCCAGCCGGCCCTGGTCACGGCCGGCATCTACTACCTGATCGGCTCCACCATCGCGGTGGCCGCCTTCCTGCTGCTGATCGAGCTGATCGACCGCATCCGCACCCCGCGCTCGGCGATGCTGGCGCTGACCATGGAAGCGTTCGCGGTCGAGGATGCGCCGGACGAACCGACCGGCCGCGGCGTGCCGGCCGCGATGGCCTTCCTGTCGCTGGCCTTCGCCGCCTGCGCGCTGATGATCGCCGGCCTGCCGCCGCTGTCGGGCTTCGTGGCCAAGTTCAGCATGTTCCATGCGCTGCTCAATCCGCAGGTCGACGCGGTGTCGGGCGTGGCCACGATCTCCACGTCCGGCTGGGTCCTGATGACCCTGATCATCCTCTCGGGCCTGATCGCCGTGATCTCGATGATGCGCTTCGGCGTGCGCACCTTCTGGGCCAGCGGCGCCACCGAGCCCCCTAAGGTGCACCGCTCCGAAGTGGCGCCGATCCTGTTCCTGCTGGCGCTGTCGGTCCTGATGACCGTGCAGGCCAATCCGCTGTTCGGCTACCTGACCCGCGCCAGCGACGACATCCACCGTCCGGGCAACTACATCGGCCGCGTGCTGTCCGAACCGACCGTGCCGGGATCCGGCTCCGCGCCTGGCCTCGCGCCCGCGACCCTCTCGCCCAAGGAGGCGCCATGATGCGCTGGCTTCCCTACCCGTTCGTGTCGCTGGCGCTGTGCGGCCTGTGGCTGCTGCTGAACCAGACCCTGTATCCGGGCCACATCCTGCTCGGCGCGCTGCTGGGCATCGCCGGTCCGATCCTGACCCGCCACCTCAACCCGCTGGGCTACCCGCGCCTGCACAAACCCATCGTCGCGCTGCGCCTGCTGGGCTTTGCCTCGGTCGAGGTGGTGCGCTCGTGCCTCAACGTGAGCCGCGTGATCCTGTTCGCCGACTATGCCAGCCTGAACTCGCAGTTCATCCGCGTGCCGCTCGACATGCGCGATCCCTACGGCCTGGCGGCGCTGTCCTGCCTGATCAATATGACGCCGGGCACGGTGTGGACCGAGCTGCAGCCCGGGAGCGATCCCGACAAACATGAGCTGGTGCTGCACGTGTTCGACCTGCACGACGCCGCGTGGTGGGTCGACACCATCAAAACCCGCTACGAACAGCCCCTCATTCAAATCTTCGACACGGAGGCCCGCCATGGCGACCCTGCTTGAACTCTCGATCGGCTACGCCCTCGTGTGCGTGCTGGCGGCAATGGCGCTGTGCGCCGCCCGCCTGCTGATCGGCCCCTCGGCCCACGACCGCGTGCTGGCCCTCGACACCCTCTGGATGTGCGGCATGCTGCTGGCCCTGGTGCTGGGCATCCGCTTCGGCACCCAGATCTATTTTGAAGTGGCGATGCTGATCGCGCTGGTCGGCTTCGTCTCGACCATCGCGATGGCGAAGTTCCTGATGCGCGGGGAGATCATCGAATGACCGGCATCGAACACCTGCCCGACTGGGCCGCCCTGCTGGTCTCTCTGCTGCTGATCCTGGGCTCGAGCATCATCCTGATCGGCGCGCTCGGCCTGATACGCCTGCGCAGCTTCTACCAGCGCATCCACGGCCCCGCGATCACGGTCACGCTGGGCGCCGGCAGCCTCCTGATCGCCTCGATGCTCTACTTCACGGTGGCGCAATCGCGCGTGGTCGTGCACGAGATCATCATCACCGTGTTCGTGCTCCTGACCGCGCCGGTGGTGGCGATGATGATCATGCGCGCCGCCGTCTACCGCGACCTGCGCGCCAAGAAGGGCGACGCGGGCGCGACCGCGGGCGAGGTCTATACCATCTCGCGCGAGTAGGACACCGGCACCGGTCTTGAACTCGGCCTGGAAATACTCCAGGCCGTTTTTTTTCGTCGCCTCGTGCACCTCAACGTCGAGTAAATACAACATCGCGAAAAATAGATTGCGCGCCGCAACAATGTTAGCGCTATCAAGTTTTCATGACGCTTGCTGAGTGAAAAACCATCCGCGCCCCCAGTTGCGCCCACCGCAAAGCGGCAAAACCAGCCGCGGATCACATTGCATTGCAACATCGATAACGTGTTTACAAAAAAAATTAGCTGAACAACACTTCGAAAACCGCGATGTTAGCGCTAACGGTCTTCGAGGAGAAACGATGTCAGCATCCAGCGTCAACACCCCGTCCGCAGCTACCGGCGCCCTGCGCTGGGTCGTCATGGGCGTCAGCGGATCGGGCAAGAGCACGATCGGCGCCGCCCTGGCCAGCCACTTCGCCGTCCCCTTCCTCGAAGGCGACGCCTACCACCCGGCCGACAACGTCAGCAAGATGACGGCCGGGATCCCGCTCGACGACGAGGACCGCGCCGGCTGGCTGGACGCGCTGGCGGGCGAGATCGGCCAGGCCCGCAGCCGGGGCGAAGGCCTGGTGCTGTCCTGCTCGGCCCTCAAGCGACGCTACCGCGACCTGCTGCGCATGGCCGATCCGGCGCTGCGCTTCGTGCACCTGGCCGGACCGCGCGAGCTGATCGCCGCGCGCATGCACGGCCGCCCCGGCCACTACATGCCGCCCTCGCTGCTCGATTCGCAGCTGAGCATTCTGGAACCGCTCCAGACCGACGAAGCCGGCCTCACCCTGGACATCACCCTGGCGCCGTCGGCGCTGGTGGAACGCATCACCAGAAGCGCCTGACCCACGACGCCCGAATTACGACGCCTGAACCACGGCCCTGGCACCGGGGTTGGGCGAGATTCATCGCAAGCAGCCAGTTGCAAGCTGTTGCGCAGCCGACCATAGAGACGGCGCGCTCCCATACAACAAGCATCGAGGAGACATCATGCGTACACCAGTTCAACGGACTCTCATCAGCCTGGCCGTGGCCAGCGCCTGCTGGAACGTCGGCATCGCCCACGCCCAGCAAGTGCAGCCCGAGCCGACGCCCGCCGCCGACAGCGCGGAACAGACCGTGCCGGCCGACGCCGCACAAGCGGCCGACGCCCTGGCGCCGGCCCCCGCTGCGGCAGACGGCAGCGCCACCACCGTCGTGCGCATCTCGGGTTCGCGCATCGCCGCGCGCGGCTTCACGATGCCGACGCCGACCACCAGCCTCACCAGCGCCGACCTCGAGAAATCGGCCAAGCCGAACCTGTTCAACACCCTGGCCGAACTGCCGGCCCTGCAGGGCAGCACCGGCCGCACCACCAGCACCAACAGCACCAGCAGCGGCATCCAGGGCCTGTCTTCCCTGAGCCTGCGCGGCCTGGGCACGATCCGGACCCTGACCCTGCTCGACGGCCAGCGCGTGGTCGGCGCCAACGTCACCGGCGTGACCGACGTCAGCCAGTTCCCGCAGTTGCTGGTCAAGCGTGTCGACGTGGTGACCGGCGGCGCATCGGCATCGTATGGTTCGGACGCGGTGGGCGGTGTGGTCAACTTCGTCACCGATAAAAAATTCACCGGCTTCAAGGCCCACGTCCAGGGCGGCCAGACCAAGTACGACGACGACCGCGGCGGCAGCGTGCAGGCGGCCTGGGGCAAGGCCTTCCTGAACGATCGCTTCCACGTGACGGCCAGCGCCGAGTTCACGAAGGAAAACGGCATCGAATCGCCCGGCTTCGGCGGCAAGGGCCCGAACGGCCGCACCTGGTACCAGAACCCGGCCTACTCGGTGCGTCCGCTGAACCAGACCGGCGACGGACTGCCGCAATACCGCGTGATCGAACAGGCGCAGCAATACCAGTACGCCAAGTACGGCCTGATCACCAGCGGCCCGCTGCAGGGAACGGCCTTCGGCGCGGGCGGCGTGCCTTACCAGTTCCAGTATGGGTCCAACGGCCGGCCGACCGGCACCGGCGCCGTCACCGGTTGCGTCAATCCGTTCTGCATCGGCGGCGACTTGAGCGGCAGCGTGGGCTCGGGCACCAACCTGGCGATGAACTTCAAGCGCCAGGTGGCCTATACCCGCATGTCGTTCGACATCAATCCCGACCATCAGCTCTACTTCACCGCCAACTATGGCCAGGTGGCCTCGCGCTTCTCGCCCAACCCGGGCGCGGCCAAGAACGCCAACCTGAACATCCAGTGCTCGAACCCCTTCCTGCCGGCGTCGATCGTCGATGCCTGCGCGCGCAACAACATCACCAGCTTCCAGTACGGCACCGCGAACGCGGTCTTCCCCGAGAACATCGACGTCCAGCCGACCCGTACCCAGCGCCGCTTCGTGCTCGGCGCCGAGGGCAAGTTCGCCCTGTTCGGCAAGGACTGGTCGTACGACGCCTATGTGACCCACGGCGAGAACAAGACCAATCTCGACGCCTTCAACATGACGCTCAACGCGCGCTACAACAATGCGATCGACGCGGTGCGCGCGCCGGACGGCCGCATCGTCTGCCGCAATCCGGTGGCCGCGGCATCCGGCTGCGTGCCGCTCAATATCATCGGCGACAACCCGATCGATCCGGCCGCCTGGGCCTATATCGCGCCGGCCAACGGCCCGCGCCAGCGCACCACGCAAAGCCAGGACGTGGGCAGCTTCAACATCAACGGCGAACTGTTCGAAGGCTGGGCCGGCCCGATCTCGCTGGCGACTGGCGCCGAATACCGGCGCGAGAAATACCGCGTGCGCGGCGACGCCTACGGCAACGGCGTGACCCCGGATTCGCCGAACAACGCGATGTACCCGGCCGACCCGCTGCTCAACACCACCGTCGGCAACAACTGGTACGCCGGTAACTTCCACAACGGCGAAGGCAGCTACAACGTGCGCGAAGCCTATGTGGAACTGAACATCCCGGTGTTCAAGTCCGAGACCTGGGGCGAGGCCAACCTGAACCTGGCCGACCGCGAGACCAAGTACAGCACCGCCGGCAGCGTGGGCAGCTGGAAGCTGGGCGCCACCTGGCAGACGCCGATCGACGGCCTGCGCCTGCGCGGCGTGACCTCGAAGGACGTGCGCGCGCCCAACCTGTCGGAGCTGTTCGCGGCGCCGGTGGTGGTCAACAACGTGGTCCAGTACCAGGGCAATACCATCAGCGTCCAGGAACGCACCGTCGGCAACACCGGCCTGCGCCCCGAGATCGCGCGCAACAACACCTTCGGCATCGTCCTGAGCCAGCCCAAGTGGGCGCCGGGCTTTTCCATCTCGGCCGACTACTTCGACATCGAAGTCAAGGGCGTGATCTCGGCGCTGACCATCCAGCAGGAAGTCGACCTGTGCGTGGCCGGCAACCAAGAGATCTGCCAGGCGATGGTGCTCAATAGCCCGGGCAACAACTACGTCACGGTGCAGAACTTCAACCTGGCCTCGCTCAAGGTCAAGGGCTTCGACCTCGAGACTGCCTACAGGACCGGCCTCGAACGCTTTGCCCTGCCGGGGCGCTTCACCTTCCGCGCGCTGGCCACCCGCAACCTGCACTACATCACCGAGTCGGGCGTGGTCGGCACCATCGCGGTGGATTCGGCCGGCTCGAACATGGGCAATACGCCGAAGTGGAAGGTGCTGGCGCAGCAGACCTGGGAGAACGACAAGCTGAGCCTCACGCTGACCGAGCGCTGGATCAGCGACGGCACCTACCGCAACGACTTCATCGAGTGCCAGACCAATTGCCCGATGTCGACCCTGATCCACCCGACCATCTACGACAACAAGATGAAGGGTGCGGCCTATCTCGACATCGGCGCCAGCTACAACCTGTCGAAGCAGCTGCAGGCCTACGTCAAGATCGACAACGTCACCGACCGCGCGCCGGAAGCGGCGCCGCAGACCAATGCCAGCTATGGCATCAATCCGGCGCTGTACGACGTGGTCGGACGCACCTACCGGGTCGGCCTGCGCTACGGTTTCTGACGGGAGCCGGCCGTGTGGAACATCGCTTCCGTACTGCTGGCGGTCGGCCTGCTGACGCTGTTGATCGCCTGGGGCAAGGTCCAGCCCCTGCTGGCCTTCGTGGCGGCATCGATCGCGGCGGCCCTGCTGCTCGGGGTGCCGCCGTCGAAGATCCCGGGCGCGATCGAAAAGGGCATCGGCGACCTGCTCGGCTCCCTGGTGGTGATCATCTGCCTGGGCGCCGTGTTCGGCAAGCTGATCGCCGACAGCGGTGCCGCGCGCCGCATCGCCACCTGCCTGGTCGACGCACTGGGACCGTCGCGGATCCCGGTGGCGTTGACCGTCACCGGCTTCGTGGTCGGCATCCCGCTGTACTACAACGTCGGCTTCGTGCTGCTGGTGCCGCTGATCTTCTCGCTCGTATACAGCTCGGGGCGGCCGGCGGTGGCGCTGGCCATTCCGTTGCTGGCCGGGCTGTCGATCGCCCACGGCTTCCTGCCGCCGCATCCTTCGCCGGTGGCGCTGGTCGCGGCGATCCACGCCGACATGGGCACCACGCTGCTGTACGGGATCGTGGTGGCGATACCGACCTTGATCATCGCCGGTCCGGTGTTCGCCATGTCGCTACGCCGCGTCGAGGCGCAACCGGCCGCCATGTTCCAGGACGGCCGCGCGCTGCAGGAGGGCGAACTGCCGGGCGTCTTCAACAGCTTCGCCACCGCCCTGCTGCCGGTGCTGCTGCTGGGGGCGACGACGGTGCTCACGATGGCGCGGCCGGACCTGAGCGGCAGCCTGTCCTTCCTCGCCAACCCGCTGGTGGTGATGCTGGTGTCGTACGTGGTCGCGATCTGGACGCTGGGGCTGGCGCAGGGGCGGCGCTTTTCCGCCGTGATGCAGGGGCCGGCGGAGGCGATGCGCGAGATCGCGCCGATCCTGTTGATCATTGCCGGCGCCGGCGCGCTCAAGCAGGTGCTGGTGGAGTCGGGCGTCAGCGCGGATCTCGGCGCGCTGTTGTCCAGCCTTCCGGTACCGCCGCTGGTATTGGGCTGGTCGGTCGCCACGGTGATCCGCATCTGCCTCGGATCGGCCACGGTGGCCGGCGTGACGGCCGGCGGGATCGTGGCGCCGCTGGTGCACAGCTCGGGCGTCGACCCGAATTTGATGGTGCTGGCCATCGGCGCGGGAAGCCTGATGTGCAGCCATGTCAACGATTCCGGCTTCTGGATGTTCAAGGAATATTTTGGCTTGTCCCTGAAGGGTACCTTCCGCTCCTGGACCCTGATGGAGACCCTGGTGGGCGTGTTCGGCCTGCTGTTCGTGATGCTTCTGTCGCTGTTTCTACAATAGCTGAGGAAAAGATCGATGATGACGACACTATCCGTACTTCAGCGCGCACTGGCGCTGTCGCTCCTGCTGGCCGGCGCCGCGAACGCCGCATCCATCTCGGCCTACCAGGCCATGCCCGAAGACCCGCGCGCCGTGGTGGTGCGTGCGAAAGGCGACGGCCAGGCCGACGACACGGCCGCGATCCAGCAGGCGCTGGATGCCGCCGCCAACAAGGGCCAGGGCGGCGTGGTGTTCCTGCCCTCGGGCCGCTATCGCATCACCCGCTCGCTGCTGATCCCGCTGGCCGTGCGCCTGTACGGCGTCGGCCCAACCCGTCCCGTGTTCGTGCTGGCCGAGAACACGCCCGGCTTCCAGAAGGGCGTGGCCAATATGATCATCTTCACCGGCGGCGACCAGTACAGCGTCGGCAAGGTGCCGATGCCGGTGCCGAGCGCGGTGCCGTTCAGCTTTGATGAAGGCAAGGCGGTGCGTAACGCGAACTCCTCGACCTTCTATTCGGCGCTGTCGAACGTCGACTTCGAGATCAGGGACGGCAATCCGGCCGCCGCCGCGGTGCGCATGCACACGGCCCAGCACTCGAACCTGAGCCACATCGACTTCCACCTGGGCTCCGGCCTGGCCGGCGTCTACCAGGTCGGCAACGTGGCCTACAACCTGCGCTTCTACGGCGGCCGCTACGGCATCCTGAGCGAAAAGACCTCGCCCGCCTGGCAGTTCACGCTGATGGATTCGACGTTCGAGGGCCAGCGCGACGCAGCGATCCGCGAGCATGAAGCCAGCCTCACGATGATCAACACGGAAATCAAGGACACCCCGGTCGGCGTCGAGATCAACCGCGGCTATGGCGACTGGCTGTGGGGCAAGGAGGTGCGCTTCGAGAACGTCAGCAAGGCCGCGCTCATCGTCAGCAACGAAGACAATGTGTACACCCAGGTCGGCATGGAGAATGCCATCGCGCGCAATGTGCCAACGTTCGTGCGCTTCCGCGACAGCGGCAAGACGCTGGCCGGCAAGGGCCGCGACTATACCGTCAGCGAATTCAACTACGGCCTGTTCATCAAGCAGATGGGCGAGCCGGGCACATTCTCGACCAATTACAAGACGGCGGCGCTGCCAACTTCGGTGAAGGCGCCAACCCGCGCCCTGCGCCCGCTGCCGGCGTCGAAGGAATGGGCCAATGTGCACACCTATGGCGCCAAAGGCGACGGCAAGACCGACGACACGGCGGCGATCCAGAAGGCGATCGACAGCAACCGCGTGGTCTACCTGCCGCTGGGCTTCTATGTCGTCAACGACACCATCCGCATGCGGCCGGACACCGTGATCATCGCCCTGCACCCGGGCCTGACCCAGCTCCTGATCCCGAACGGCTCGCCCAGGTTCCAGGGCGTCGACAGCCCCAAGGCGCTGCTGGAAAGCGCGCGTGGCGGCGAAGGCATCGTGTCCGGCATTGGCCTGGCGACCGGCGAGATCAACAACCGCGCGGTGGCGCTGCTGTGGCGCGCCGGCGAACACTCGCTGGTGGACGACGTGCGCATCCAGGGCGGCCATGGCACCCGCCTGTATGACGGCCGGCGCGCCGACCCGTACCAGAAGGACGCCAAATTCGACACCACCGCGCATTGGGACCGCCAGTATCCGAGCGTGTGGGTGACGGACGGCGGCGGCGGCACCTTCTCCGGCATCTGGTCGCCCAGCGGCTATGCCCAGGCCGGCTTCTACGTGAGTAATACCAAAACGCCGGGCAAGGTCTATGAGCTGTCGGCCGAACACCATATCCGCGCCGAGATCGTGCTGGACAATGTGGAGAACTGGGAATTCCTGGCGCCGCAGACCGAGGAGGAAATCCGCGATGGCGCCGATGCGGTGTCGCTGGAGATTCGCAATTCTAGAAATTTGCTGTTCGCGAACTACCACGGCTACCGCGTGACGCGTTCCTATAAACCGATGCCGGCGGCGATCCTGATCACCAATTCCAGCGACATCCGCTTTCGCAATGTGCACGTGAACGGCGAGAGCGGCTTTGCCACCTGCGACGACAATGGCTGCACCACCTATCTGCGCGCCAGCAAGTTCGCCTACGAGAACGCGATCCGCGACGTCTCCAACAAGCTCGAGGTGCGCGAGCGCGAGTTCGCCGTGTTCGACTACACCGGCAAGCAGCGCAAGGCGCCCGCCCCGCTGGGCAAGGTCGACAAGCTGGAAGGCGGTTTCTATTCGATCGCCGGCGCCACCGTCGATCCCAAGGGCAAGCTGTACTTCGTGGACCGCCACTGGAAGCGCATCTACAGCTACACCCAGGGTGAGGGCCTGGTGGTGGTGCGCGACGCCCCGCTCGATCCGGTCAACCTGGCCATCGACAATAGCGGCAACCTGATGGTGATCTCGAACTACGGCCCGCAGGCCAGCGTCTACGCCTTCAAGCCGGGCACGCCGGGAACGGAGATCACGATGATCAAGCCGACCCCGGTCGCACCGCGCCAGGGCGCGCGGGTCGCGGTGCCGGTCAACTTCTGGCAGAACGGCGAATTCAAGGACCAGCTCAACTACGACACCTTCGAATTCACGACCCTGGCCGAGATGTTCGCACGCGACGTCGCCCTGCCGAAGAAGGAAGAATACGTGTCGCCAGACGGCAGCCTGGTGCTGCCCGCCTACCGCGTGCTGCGCCAGGGTGCGGCGGACCACCTGGGCTGGCGCTGGGCCGATTCGCTGCAGGCTTTCGGCCTCGTCACGGCGCCGGTGGGCCAGCGCGTGGTGTTCACCAACGGCTCCGAGAACCGCACCTTCAGCGGCACCGTCAACGCGGGCGGCGGCATCACCGACCTCAAGCTGCTGGCCAACCGCGGCGGCGAGAGCGCGGCGGTCGGTCCTAACGGCGACCTCTATGTGGCCAACGGCCAGGTCTTCATCTATGACAAGGACGGCAAGCAGAAGGGCCGCATCGACGTGCCGGAGCGTCCGCTGCAGCTGATCTTCGGCGGTCTTGACAAGCGTACGCTGTTCATCCTGACTCACCACTCGCTGTATTCGACCCGGGTCAAGGATTGATGCGCGCGATCCGCATCTTGTGCGCGGCGCTGCTGGTGTCCGGCAGCGCCATCGCGCAGCAGCCCTCCGTGATCCAGCTCTGGCCCAACGGCGCGCCCGGATCCCAGGGCCGCCAGCACGAACCCGAGACGGTCAAGGACGGCGTCTACTTCAGCAATGTGCATGCGCCGTCGCTGACGGTGGCGCAGGCCGACCGCCGCCATGCCAACGGCGCCGCCGTGATCGTGGTCCCTGGCGGCGGGCACCGCATGCTGGTGTTCCAGAACGAGGGCATGGTGGCGGCCAGGACCCTGAACCGGATCGGCGTCACCGCCTTCGTGCTCAAGTACCGGCTGGCGCGCGATGGAAACTCGGGCTATAGCATCGAGGACGATGCCGCCAGCGACCTGCGGCGCGCGGTGCGTTGGGTGCGCGCCAATGCGGCGCACTACGGCGTCGATCCCGAACGCATCGGCGTGATGGGCTTTTCGGCCGGCGGCGAACTGGCGGCGCTGGTGGCCAATCATCCGGCGCCGGTACTCGCGTCTGGCGGCGATGCGCTGGACTGCCAGTCGGCCCGGCCCGACTTCCAGGTGCTGGTCTATCCCGGACCGCTAGGCACGCCCGCCACCGATGCCAAGAACGCCCCACCGGCCTTCCTGATCGCCGGTTCAAGCGACGCCTGCTGCATGCCGCCCACGATCGCGCTGTACCAGCAACTGGTGGCGGCCAGCGTCTCGGCCGAACTGCACCTGTATGCCGATACCGACCACGCCTTCAATATGGGCCAGCGCGGCGAGCGCGTCTCGCTGCAGCACTGGCCGGACCGGCTGGCCGACTGGCTGTCCGACGGCGGCTGGCTGGTGCCGCGCGCCGGACGCCGGCCCGAAGGCGTGCCGGCGCCATAAGAACAGACAAGGAGACTCGATGAAACCAATGACATCCCTGGCCGCAGGCCTGGCCATGATGGCGATCCTCGTACCGGACAGCCTGGCCGAAGACCAGTTCAAGCTGCTGGTCCTGGCCACGCCCGGCAAGTACCACTACGAATACATCCCGATCGCGCGGGACAACCTGGAGCGCCTGGCCAAGCTGCATTCGTTCGGACTCACCTACACCAGCAAGACCCAGGTATTCGAAGGCGACCTGAAACAGTATGCGGCCGTGATGTTCCTGAACACGCCGGGCGAGGAGCTGAACCCGGCGCAGCGCGCCAACTTCGAGAACTATATGCGCGGCGGCGGCAATGCCGTCGTGGTGCACCGCGCGGCGATCGCCAAGCCGAACGATTGGGTCTGGTTCGAGAAGATGGTGGGCCGCACGATCGGCCTGCATCCAAAGCTGCAGACCGGAGTGGTGACCGTCGTCGACAAGAATTTCCCCGCCACCTTCGGCCTGCCCGGGCGCTGGGTCTGGAGCGACGAGTTCTACACCTTCACCAATCCCTACAACGTAACGATCAACCCGGTGCTGAACGTGGACGAGTCGAGCTACGACCCGACCCTGATCTGGCCGGGCCAGACGGTGAAGGGCATGGGCAAGGACCACCCGATCGCCTGGCACCACCAGCACGAGAAGGGCCGCGTGTTCGTCACCACGCTCGGACACAACGGCGAGATGTACCGCGACCCGCAATACCTGGGACATCTGCTGGGCGGGATCTACTGGGCCGCGACTGGATTGGGGCGAACCAGCGAAAGCCGTTAAATAGCTGAATGCCTGCGCTGCAGCTCGTCAAGTTATCGTTCCAGGCATTCAGAGTGATATGCGTGCGTACCCAGTGTGCGAGTTCAGCCAGTTCGCTGTTGGGAATCCTTTGCTGACTCCGAGATGGGACCACGAGTCCTATCTTTACCCTCGTGTGGGCACGGATCAAGTGCAATGCGGGAGCAATGTCGGTATCGTTGGTTACGATCACGACCTGATCGACCTCACCTGTTATCGCATCGTGGTAAGCCTGCAGCGCGAGATTAACGTCAGACTGTTTTTCCTCAAGCTTCCATACCAGCGTTTCCTGGCAATCGCGCGGCCAGGCTTCCGGGGCTGCCGGATTCACGAGCTTGGCTTTTGACTCAATCAACGAGTAGTAGCCTTCGATAAGTTCAATCTTTTCGCTGTAAAGTTTGCGCAGCGCCGTATGGTATCGCGCTTGTGACGACACCGAATCAAGCGCCTTAGCAGCCTTTTCCAATATCTTGGCGGTGAAGAACTTGATACTTAGAGGCAATAGCACGCTTTCAGCGGGCGCGCTGGCGGGAAGAATATATTGCTCAAAGAGCGTCATCAGATCCAGCCATTTATATGGCGTACTCTTCAGGCAGCCATAATAGAGATTGTAGCCATCGATATAGATGCGGGTGCGCAACGGCACTGGAACTATGACCTGTACTCCTGCCATTTTCGCTCCGTAGAAATGAAAAAACCGGCTTGCGCCGGCTTCTTCCCCCGCGCCCCAGATGGTCAAGCCACACCGGCGTCGCGGATTAGTTGTTAAGAAGAGTGTATCAGATTTGAGCAGAAAAATCTCGCCTCCGTAAATATCTTATCTTGCCTTCCGCAAGCGCCGCCAGCCCAGCACCAGGCCGCTGAAAGTCAGGGCAAAGCCCAGCACGCACAGGACGATCACGACCACATCCCATAGCGGCCTTGTGCGCAGGAAGGCGAAGTCGAGCTGGTGCAAGCCGTTGAACAGCCAACGGTCCCAGCGCTTGTCGCGGTCGACGTAGCCGGCCAGGCGGCCCTGGGCCGGGTCGATGTAGAACACCGGCGCTTCAGGCAGGTCGAAGCGTGCGCGCAAGACCGGGAAGGCCGCTTCGCGGTGATGGCTGTAGTAATAGTCGTCGGGACGGGTGAGCAGTTCCGCCTGCATCGGCGCCCCGGGGCGGATCGCCTGCGCGGCATGCAGCAGCGCCTCGTGCGGCACGCCAGGCACGGCGGCGCTGTCGCGTGTATCGACCAGATTGCGTCCTTGGCGGCCGAGCGCACTCAGATACAGCTTGCCGCCCACGCGGCGCCATTCCAGTTCCAGGGTGCCGGGATGCGCGCGCAGCAGCGCGGCCGCATCCAGCGCCAAGTCGTCGCTGTCGAGCGCACCGCCGGCGAATGCCTGCCGGTCGTGCGCGGTGACGCCGCCGCCTGACGGAAAGCCGAACGGACCGACCGACAACCAGCCGCTGAACAGCCAGGTGATGACCAGCGCTCCGATACAGAGACCCAGCCAGTGGTGCCAGGCCTTCCAGCCCGTATAGGGCGACATTCGGCCTCCCGCGTAACGGCGCCGCACACGCAGGCGCAGGATGCTGATCACCATGCCTGTCACGGCCAGCACCATGGCCACGCCGGAAGTCCACATCACGGCCTGGCGCCAGGCTTCGTTGTGCTTGCGCAGCGGCGTCACGTATACCCAATGGATGACGGAGCCGACCCAGTTCCAGGCCCGCTCGCTGCGGGTCGTGTCGCGCACCAGCTCCCCGGTGCGGCCGGACACGTACAGGACGCTGCCGGCATCATCGGCAGCGGCAACGCGGTACAGGGGCCGGTGCGCGCGCACGGCGCCGAAGGTCCATTGATCGAGTTCGATCTTGTCGACTGCCAGCGAACGCGCATCGGGCGCCGCGCTGCGCGCGCTGCTCGAGACGATCAGGTAGTTCACTTCCAGCGGCGCCCCACTGTCGGCCCATACCGAATGCCAGTTGCGTTCGTGCTGGAAGTGCCACGCCGGGCGGCCCGCCACGGTATTGACGCGCACCGCATCCGGGGCCGCGCTTTTAGTCCCACCTCCGGTCCATGCTTGACCGGCCGTTACCTGCACAAGGTCCGGGTCGAGCGGCGCCAGCCAGCCCATGCGCTCCTGTTCCGTCAGCTCCGGATAGGGCACGTACATCATGACGATGCCGGAACCGAACCACAGCAGCACCAAGAGGCCGATCGCGATGCCCAGCCAGCGGTGCCACCAGTAGAGCTGGCGCTTCCAGGACACTTAGTAACGCCAGTGGACGGTCAGCTCGGCATGACGCTCGTCGCCCAGCAGGTATTGCGAAGAACCATACGAGGTGATCGCATACAGCTTGTCGGTCAGGTTGCGTAGGTTGAGCTGCAGCTGCACGTTGCGGCTCAGGGCCCAGCCGATCGAGGCGTCCAGCGTGGTATAGGCCGGCAAGGCCTGGGTATTGGCATTGCTGATGAAGCGCTCACCCACGTAGCGCAGGCCGGCGCTGGTGCGCCAGTCGCCGGCGCGGTGCGTCAGCCACAGGTTCGAGGAGACCTTCGGCACGTTGGCCGGGCGATTGCCCGCGCGCGAGACGTTGCCCGCCTCCAGCAGCTCGTCGAACTCGGCATCCGTATAGGCCACATTGGCATCCATGCGCCAGCCAGGGGCCAGGCTCACACTGGCGCTCACTTCCGCGCCCTGCGAGGTCTGCGAGCCGCCCTGCACCGACAGCGCTGGATTGTCCGGGTCGCGTGTGATGATGTCGTCCTTCCTGATCCGGTACAGCGCCGCCGTCCACTCGGCGCGGCCGCCGGCCAGCATCTGCTTGACGCCCGCCTCGACCTGGCGCGCGTCGGTCAGCTTGAACTTGCTGTTGGCCAGGGTCATCGACAAGAGGCTCGTCAGCGGATCGCTGCCGGTGCTGACCTGGCCGTAGAGCGAGGTATCCGGCGCCAGCTTCCAGCTCGCGCCAAGGCGGACCGAATTGGCGCGCAGCGTGGTGCCGAAGTGGCCGCTGTCGGCCAGCAGGTTGCGGCGGTCGATCTTGTAGCGGTCATGGCGCGCGCCCGCCGTCAGGAGCAGGCGCTCGTCCACGCGCCAGGCATCCTCGAGATAGAAGGCATGGGTGGTGGTGTCGGTCGCGAAGTTCGGGCGGAACGGGTCCGGGGTGTCCCAGAAGCTGCCCGGGTCGAAGCCGCTCGGCGCCACCGTCGATGCGCCGCCATAGGGCGAGTTGTTGGTGTGCTTGAAGTTGATGGTCGAGGCTTCCCAGCCCGCCACGACCTGGTTGGCGCCGGTTTTCCAGCGCGCCTCCAGGCGGTTCGCGGTTTGCTCCTGGTCGTGACGGATGCCGATGTAGTCGCTGCGGTCCACCACGTCGCGCACCGGATCGTAGGCATACGATTCGATATTGCGCCAGTCACGGCGCGACTTGAAGTAAGCCAGTTCGTTGCTGATGTCGAGGTTCGGCGTCACTTGCCAGTTCAGGCGCGCGACGGCCTTGTCGTCGACGAAACGCAGCACGGCATCGCCGGCATTGTAATTCTCGTCGCGCAGCCGTTCGGCCAGGCCGCCGTTCACCAGCGGCGTGCCGAAGTAGCGGATCGGATCTTGTTCGGCATGATCGAGCTGGGCGTACAGGGTTACGCCAGGCGCCAGCGTGGTCGTCATGCTGGTCAGGATCTTGCCATGGCGGGACTCGCCGCGGTCGATGAAGCCGTCGCTGCGGCCGGCATAGGCGTCGACGCGGAAGGCGCCCTGCTCGCCCAGCGCACCGGTGGCGCCGATGCCGGCGCGCAGAGATTCACCTCCGCCGATGCCGCCCAGGATCTCGAGCGAGGATTCGCGACGCGGCGCCTTGCGCACGGCATTGATGATGGCGCCGGTGGTGCCGCTGCCGTGGACCACCGAACCGGGGCCGCGCAGCACTTCGATCGTCTCGTAGCCCCAGGGATCGGCCGGATAGGTCGCGGTGGTGGAACCGACCAGCAGGTGCTGGCCGTTCTCCAGCATCGCGATCGAGTTGTTGCCGTTGAAGCCGCGCGCCGAATAGCTGATGCCGCTGCCGGGCGAGCTGCTGTCGGTCAGGCCAGTGGTGCGGGTCACCGCATCCTTGACCAGCAGGTCGCCACGCGCGGCGATGGTGGCGGCGCTCAGGCTCTCGGCGCTGGCTGGCAGGTCGAGCGCGCTGATGTCCAGGCGGCTGCCGGTGCTGTTCTGGCGGTCGAGCGCCAGGCCTTCGTCACCAGCCGCACCGCGAATCGTCACAGTGGGAAGGTCTTGTGCGAAGACGCTGGCAGCGCACAGCAGGGCGATGGCCGCGGCAAGCGGGCGGGCTTGGAAAATGGCGTTCATTATTTGTTCTTGGTCTGTGCAGGTTCGATCAGCATCAGCTGGCCGGTCTTGGGATCGCGGAATACCTCGCCGACGCGGTCATAGCCGCTGCCGTCCTGGGTCACGCCGCTGGCGGGCCGCTCGATCTGGCGGCCCTTCTCCACCGGCTGCGGGGTTTTCAGGCTCCCTTGCGTGCCGGCGATGGCGGCGATCAGGCCGCAGGCAAACACCAGCATCACGTCGACCAGGTTGACGAGGCTGGCGCGTGGGTCTTCGTCGCTCTGGTCGAAGCGCGCGTCGAGGTGGCGGTAGAGACGCAGTCTGCCGCGCCCACTCATGGCTGCGGCTCCATCGCGTCCAGCGTCTCTTCGTACCAGCGGCGGCGCAGCTTGCCGATCACCAGGCCGCCGATGCCGGCCACCAGGCCCAGCACGGTGGCGTCGAAGGCGACGGTGACGGCGCTGGCCAGCTTGGCGGGATCGCCTTCGCCCAGCGCCGCCAGGCCCGGTCCGAGCGGGATGATGGTGGCCATCAGGCCCAGCATTGGGGGGATACGCGCCAGCAGGTCGGCGCGCTCCAGGCGGTGGCGCGCAATGCGCTGCACCGCCTCGACATCGCCGCTGTCGCGCAACCTGGCCAGGCCGTGGAAGCGTTCGCCGACGGCGATGCCGGATTCGACCAATGCGATCGCACAGCCGGCCAGCAACGCCACCAGGGATGGCGCGAGCAGCCAGCTGACGGCGTCGTGCAGCCAGGCGTAAGAGAGGGTTTCGATCATGGATGACTCCTGAGAGGTTGAGGGAGATGCCGGCCGCGCCACAGGCCGAGCGAGAACAGGGCGAGGCAGGCGGCCAGGATGGCCAGCACCTGCACGATGCGCAAAGCAGGAGGCTGCGCGGGTTCGGGTTGCTGCTTCAGTTCATAGACACGCATTGGTTCAGGCAACAGCGCAGGCGCAGGTGGCGCCGGTTCGCTCGCTTCACCAGCGTCAGGCACTGCAGCTTGCTGCGCCGGGGCGGCGGCGGCAGGGACGGACGTGGCCACTGCCGGCAGCAGCTCGCCCCGCGCCTTGGCAAGCGTCACGCCGAGCTTTTGCGCATCCGCGCCATCCAGTTGCGGCGCGAGCCAGCCCCACATCGGGTGATCGGGCGCCGTATGGCCGCTACCCGGCAGACCGTTGGCCGCCACCAGGCGCGCCAGTTCGCCACCCATGCGGCGGATGGTCTCGGGATCGGTCTTCCAGAATCCTTTTTCGGCAGCCACCATGAACACCGCCAGCATGTGCGCCTTCACGTGCGCGTTGTGGCGCTGGCCCAGGAATTCGGGCAAGCCGAGCTGGTGCCGGTCGTCGAAGTAGACGGCCTTGACTTCGTCCCAGGCCCAGTTCTTGACCAGGTCGGGCCGCGTCACCTGCCAGCCCCACAGGTTCTCGATGAATTCCTGGCCCATGGTGCGCGCGCCGGAATAACCGTTGTCCATCAGCGGGCGCAGCCAGGCCGGGTTCAGGAAGCGTCCGCGCAGCTCGCCCAGCAAGGCGCTGGCGAGTGGCTCGACGTCGGCCTGGCCCGGCTGCGCATGCTGCAGGATCAGCGCGTCCGGCACGCGCCCGGTGCGCGTCTCGACCGCCAGCGACAGGCCGCCCAGATAGTCGAAGGCGTCGTTGTTGTCGAGCAGGCCGTACAGGTTGCTGGCGCGGCCGTGGTAGGTGCGGTGGATGCCGTCCAGCGCCACGTCGAAAGCGCGATGGCTCGAGGCGCCCTCGGCATCCAGGCCATAGGCATGGCCCATGCGGTTGCGGTAGGCGCGCCCGATCTCCTCGCGCTCGCGCCAGGCGCCGGAGCGCTCGGCCAGGCGGTTCACGCCAGTGCCGTAGGCGCCCGGCGCATCGCCGAACACGCGCAGCGCGGCCGCCTGCCCGGCTTCGCCCGCCGCCATGCCGCCCGCCGCCAGCGCGCGCTGGCGGGTCAGCCATTCGCGCGCCACGCGATTGCTCGTGGCCGGTTCGCTGCCCCACACAGCCCCTTCGATCGGCGCCAGCGCCGCCTGCAGGCCCTCGCGCAGCGATGGATCCTGCTCGACCAGCGCCTGCGCCGACGCCGCCAGCGCCAGCCGGCCGGCGCGGTCGATCAGGCGGATCAGGTTCGGGTACAGGTCGCGGAACAGGCCGGAAGTGGTGACCACCGCATCGCGCCGGACGGCGCCCGGTGTGAGTTTCACGTCGGTGACGATGCCGCGCGCATTCCACACCGGTTCGGCGCCCATCATCGCCAGCGCGAAGCCGACCATCACGCCTTCGTCGCGCACGGCGTCGGACGCCCACAGGATGATGCCTTCGCTGCCCTCGCCTACTTTGTCTCTTTCTGCGGCTTTCCCCGCCATCTGCAGGCCGAGGCCAAACCCCAGGCGGGTCGGCAGGATGTCGCCGTCGACCGCGTGGAAGTTGCGGCCCGTCGGCAGCGCCTCGGGCGAGCGCAGCGGATCGTTGCCCTTGCCCGGCTCGATGTAGCGGCCATCCAGGCCGGCCAGCAGCGCCGCCATCTCGCGCCGCGGCGAGTCGCGCAGCTTGTGCGCGACGTCGGGATCGTTGATGCCGCTCTTCTTCATCGAATCGAGCATCAGGTCGAGCGATTCGCGGCTCCATGGACGGCCGAACACGTGCAGGCCGTGGGGCATGAATTTCTCTTGCAGCTTGGTCAGATAGTGGCCGATCTCGTGCGCAAGCAGGTCGTCATCGGCGGCGTCGAAGCCGATGCCGCGCACCTCCAATACGTCGGACATCGACGCTTCGAGCTCGGCGCGCAGGTTCAGGGCCACGACGCGCTCGCGCATCAGTTGCGCGGCCTGGGTCTTGAGCGATTCGGACGACGCGGCTTCGAAACTCTCGACGATCTGGCGCAGCGACAGCAGCTCGTCGTACAGCGGCGTGGTCGCCAGCGGCGGCGTCAGGTGGTCGACGATGATGGCCAGGCCGCGGCGCTTGGCCTGCGTGCCTTCGCCGACGCCGTCGACGATATACGGGTAGATGCCCGGCAGGTCGCTCGCGATCAGGCTCGGATAGTCGTCGCTCGACAGGCCGACGGCCTTGCCCGGCATGAATTCATAGGTAGAGTGGCGGCCCACGTGCACTACGGCGTCGGCCTTGAAGCGGTCGCGGATCCAGTGATAAAAGCCCAGGAACTGGTGCGGCGGCGTGATGCTGGTGTTTGCGTGCAGCAGTTCCTCGTCCACTTCCCAGCCGCGCGGCGGCTGCGGGCCGATGAAGACGTTGCCGAACACCAGGCCCGGCACCAGCATCTTGCCGCCATCGACCATTACCCTGCCCGGCGCAGGGCCCCAGCCGCGCATGCCTTCGATGCCGTAGGCGATCAGGCGTCGATAAAGGGGAGCAAGCGACTGGCATGGACGTGGCTTGACGTCGTCCAGGCAGGCAAAGTAACCCTCTTCCAGCGCATGCAGGTCGCGCGTGGCCTGGACGCGTTGCGGATGGTCGACGCCCTCGACCAGGTGCAGCAGCTCCTCGATCACGGTCTCGGCCTGCTTGCGGCCCAGCGCGCGTTCGCCGGCCTTTTCGGCCGCCAGCACGTCGGCATGCAGGCGCCCCAGCAGGCCGTCCTGCATCTCGCCCCGCACCCGCGGCGACAGGGTCGCGAACCAGCGCGCGTAATCCTGCGCCGTGACGCCATTGACGGTGCCGGCCATCTCGCGCAGGGCGGCGCGGTCTTCCGGCAGGTTGACGCCGCGCGCCATGATCATGTCGAGTAGCGCCTCGGGCGAGGCCGGCAGCTCGCCGACCGTGTAGCCGGCGGCCTTGAGGGCATGCAGCATCTCGAACAGCGAGTCCGGCACATTGAGGTTGTCGGCGCCGATGTTCTGGCGGCCCGGCGGATGGTTGTAGTAGACCATCGCGACCTTCTTGTCGGCATTCGGTTTGGCGCGCAGCGCGAGCCATCGCGCCACGCGCCCCGACAGGCGGTCGACTTCGGCCGGCAGCAGTACTGGCGGGCGGTTCTCGATGCCGGTCTGGCGGTCGCGCTGGGGCTGGCCCAGGGCCGCCACCACCATTGGCTGGCTGATGCCCTGCAGCTCGGGCAGGGCCACGCGGTACTGGACCGAATCGGGCGGCAGGCCGTCGGGCGACAGCTGCCACTGCATCGCTGTGCGGTCCGACAGGCGGATCGCCTTGAACACCGGGATGTCCAGGCGCTTGAAGGCTTCGTCCACCGCCGCACGGCCCTCTGCGGCGCCAACCACGAAGTCCTGCAGCACCACCAGCGCCGCAGGCTTGGCCGGCGCGACCAGCTGCGGCAGGCGCTCGAGCGCTTCGCGCGAGGCGCCGCCCCAGCGTGTGAGCAGCTGCACGCAGGGCTGGCCGAGCTCCTCGATGCGGCGGCACAGCGCCGCGGGCACCACGCCATCCATATTCGCCAGGTCGAGCACGACCACGGTCGGCCGGTCCTGCAGGCCGAGTTTCGAGGCATTGCCCCAGGCGGCGGCGTCCTGCAGCTCGCGCTGTCCCGCGCGCAGGCGCAGGGTGGGCTCGGGCTGCGGAGCAGCCAGGGGCGTGCCTGGCGCGAGCAGGTGCCGCATCAGCTCCGTGGTGTTGTCGACGCCGCCCGCCTGCCACACGCGGCGCGCGGCCAGCCAGTGGCGGGCGGCGGGATCGGCCTCGGCCGCCTGCAACGCGGCCGGCGGCGGCGCCTCGCCCGCCAGCTGGCGCAGCAGCTCGGGCGAGAAGCCGGCAAGGCTGCCGTTACGCGAGCGCGTCATGAGGTTCAGGGTCGCCTCGCCGTTCAGCGCCAGCACCGCGGTGTCCGGCCTGGCGTGCCGCGCCAGAGCATCCTTCATGCGGCGCGCCGGGTCGCCGAACAGCGATACCGCCAGGATGCTGTCGGCGCCGGCGATCCACTTTGCCACGTCGCGCTCACTGGCCGCCATCAGCTGGGCCGGGGTACGCAGCAGGATGCGGTCTTGCGGATGGCTGGCCAGGTGGCGGTGAGCGGCCTCGATGGCGCCCGGCGCGGCGCGCTCGGTGACCACGGCGAACAGGGTCGCGGCGCTGCTGGAAGCGCAGGCGAGCAGGAACGCCAATGCGGCGCAGATGCGGACAAGGAAAAGCGTGTTCATGTGAACGTCGACCTTTTAGCTGCGCGCCAAAGCGCGCATGACAACAGGCAGCCGCCATCCTTCCGCGATGAACAGGGACGCGTGCGCGCACGCCACGAGGGCGCACGACCGCATAGGCGAATAGCACGAGCAGCAAAAGAAGGAACAGCGAACAACCAACAGGCACGCCCTCACCCCGGGACGTACGAATGCATCGTGGATGGCCGGTCTTCTGGCTCGCCGTCTTCCTTCCCCGGTCCTGCCTTCCCGTGCACAGGGCACAGTGGCGTTCGATCGGAGTCGTCAGGCTTACAGCAGCGGGGGCTGCGCCGGACTGGCGCGCGATGGCTATCGCGCACGTCACCGGCTTCCCGTTTCACCTCCCTGCAGACGAGCAGGAAGGCACCATTCACTTGATTGGGCGCGATTCTACCGCCAAGTTCGACCAGTTGTCACCGCATTATTTTTCTTCCGCAATCGAGATTGCCCTGAAAAATAAATCGCACGGGTTTATTTACCGGGAATGGATTTATACTGGCGGCTTCCAGCCGTCCCTCCCCTTGAACGCCCGCGCCATGCCGCCCGATAACGCACCGCCTACCGCCTTTGATCCCGCCACCATGCCGCTGCTGCGCAGCGTCGGCTCGAACCAGGTCGGCATGCGCGAGTACAACGAGCGGGTCGTGCTACAGGCGATCCGCACCCATGGCAGCCTGCCCAAGGCCGAAGTCGCGCGCCTGACCAAGCTCAGTACCCAAACCGCCTCGGTGATCATCAACCGCCTGCTGGACGAGCAACTGGTGGTCAAGCGCGACGCGGTGCGCGGCAAGGTCGGCCAGCCGTCGCAGCCGATCGCCCTGAATCCGGAAGGCGCGTTCTCGATCGGGATCCAGATCGGCCGGCGCGCGCTGGACGTGGTCCTGCTCGATTTCACGGGCGCGCTGCGCTGGCAGTCGTCGACGCCCTACGCCAGCCCCGAGGTGGAACAGGTGTTCGCCGCCATCGACGCGAGGCTGCGCGAGGTGGACGACTTCCTCGGCCCGGAACTGGCGCCTCGCCTGACCGGCATCGGCCTGGCCGCCCCGCTCACACTGGGCACCTGGCACGGCCTGGAGAGCCTGTTGCCGCAAGAGGCAAAAGCCTGGCGCCGGGTCGACGTGCGCGTGCGCCTGCAGGCCATGACGCCGCTGCGCGTCGACTTCGCCAAGGACACGATCGCAGCCTGCGTGGCCGAACTGGTGGCCGGCCGCGGACGCAAGCTGAAAAGCTATCTGTACGTGTTCGTCGACACCCTGGTCGGCGGCGGCCTGGTGATCGACGGCGAGCCGCACAGCGGCCAGTTCGGCAATGCCGGCGCGATCGGTTCGATGCCCCTGGGCCTGGCCGGCACGGACGAACGCGGCGTGGCGCCGCAGCTGCTCGGCGCGGCTTCGCTGGTGCGGCTGGAAGAGATGCATGCCCAGGCCGGCCTGGAACTGCTGGCGTTCGGCGACGAACGCCTGTTGAGCGGGCCATGGGAAGCCGTGACCCGGCAATGGATCGAGGAAGCCGCCAATGCGATCACCTTCGGCGTCACCGGCGCGGCTTGCCTCCTCGACCTGGATGGCGTGATCGTCGACGGCGCCGTCAGCCGCGCCCTGCTCGAACGCCTGATCGCCGCGATGCAGGAGCAGATGACGCGCTACAGCTGGCAGGGCACCGAGCGGCCGCTGGTGATGGCGGGGACGATCGGGATGACGGCCAAGGTCATCGGCGCGGCCTACCTGCCGCTGCATGCGAACTTCGCGCCGGCGCATGGATTGTTCCTGAAGGCGGCCCGGCGCTAGCAAGGCGTGCGCGGTACCGGACCTGTTCGCGCTAGAGTATTCGCCACCATCACCATGGAGGCGATCATGTTGGCGAATATGGATGCGGCCGCAACAGTCGGCGTACGCGATATGGCTGCGGCAAGAGAGTTCTACGGCAATGTGCTGGGATTGAAGCAGGTCGACAGCGATGGCGGCGATGACGATATGGCGCTCTACCGGAGCGGCAACGCACGGGTGTTCGTCTACCGCTCGGAGTATGCCGGCACGAACCAGGCGACCGCCATCACCTGGGATGTGGGCGACAGGTTCGACGACATCGTCGCCGCACTGCAGGCCAAGGGCGCCCGCTTCGAGCATTACGACATGGGCGGCTTGCGGCGCGAGGGCGACGTCCATGTTGCTGGCCAGTTGAAGATCGTGTGGCTCAAAGACCCTGACGGAAATATCCTGAGCATCAATAGCGCCTGATGCGCTGAAAGGTGCAGGATCGGCTCAGGCAGCCCGGGCACCCCGGCTAAAGAAAAAACCCCGCAATCGCTTGCGGGGTTTTTTACTGGTTCGTCAAGCAGCGACGATTGATCTCGCCCAATACGACTTAGAACGGAATGTCGTCATCCATATCCGAGAAGTTCGGCGCCGGTTTCGGCTGCGGACGCGCGGCCGGGGCCGGTGGCGCCTGGCGCGGAGCCGGACGCTGCGGGGCCGAGTAGTCGTCGTCCATGCCGCCGCCCATGCCGCCACCCATGCTGTCGCCGCCCATGCCCTGGCGACCGCCCAGCATCTGCATGTTTTCAGCGATGATATCGGTGGCGTAGCGCTCGATGCCGTCCTTGTCGGTGTACTTGCGGGTCTGCAGGCGGCCTTCGACGTAGACCGACGAACCCTTCTTGAGGTACTGGCCCACGATTTCGGCCAGGCGGCCGAAGAAGGAAATACGGTGCCACTCGGTCAGCTCTTTCTGCTCGCCGGTGTTGCGGTCTTTGGATTTATACGAGGTGGCGACCGCGATGTTCGCGATGGCGTCGCCGCTCGGCATGTAGCGAATTTCCGGATCGCGGCCGAGGTTGCCGACGATGATGACCTTGTTGACTGATGCCATGGTGTTACTCCTGCTGGGTATGGTAAGCCCTGACTCTGCGTATTTCTAGGCGTCAGGGAACGGTGTGTTGCAGCTGACTATTATGCGGTCCGCCACCCGATTTCAGCAATCCTTTTCGTTGGCTGGCATCAGTCCGGACGCACCATCGAATCGGCTGTTTCGTTGTCGATTAATTCAGATAAATAACTGCCCTGAAAAATTATTTTCCAGTTCTGAACGCTTTGTCATTGAAGCGCCCGGGGATCGGCCCACATAGCATAGACCCGGCCTTCCTGCGCTTGTCAAAGTGGTATGCCAATTTGGCACCCCTGGTACAGCAACTACTGGATAGATGTACAGCCGAAACAAAAACGCGCTACACTTACGGGTTCTCCCCGATTGGCCCGCTTACCGCGCTGGTAGCGTTTGCGGCCCCGCAAAAACTGATAGAAAGTCTGCCCAACTTAATGGAAGAAATTCGCATTCGTGGTGCCCGCACGCACAATCTGAAGAACATCAATCTCGACCTGCCGCGCAACAAGCTGATCGTGATCACCGGCCTGTCGGGCTCGGGCAAGTCGTCGCTCGCCTTCGACACCCTGTATGCCGAAGGCCAGCGCCGCTACGTCGAATCGCTGTCGGCCTATGCGCGCCAGTTCCTGCAGCTGATGGAAAAGCCGGACGTCGACCTGATCGAAGGCCTGTCGCCGGCGATCTCGATCGAGCAGAAGGCGACCTCGCACAATCCGCGCTCGACCGTCGGCACCGTCACCGAGATCCACGACTACCTGCGCCTGCTGTACGCGCGCGTCGGCACGCCGTATTGCCCGCAGCACCCGCATGAGCCGCTGTCGGCCCAGACCGTGTCGCAGATGGTCGATGCCGTGCTCGCCATGCCGGAAGGCACCAAGCTGATGATCCTGGCGCCGGTCGTGGCCGGCCGCAAGGGCGAGCACGGCGACCTGTTCCAGGCCATGCAGGCCCAGGGCTTCGTGCGCTTCCGCATCGCCAGCGGCGTCAATGCCGCCAAGATCTATGAAATCGATGAACTGCCCAAGCTCAAGAAGACCGAGAAGCACAGCATCGACGTCGTGATCGACCGGGTGAAGGTGAACCAGGACATCAAGCAGCGCCTGGCCGAAAGCTTCGAGACCGCCCTGCGCCTGGCCGATGGCCGCGCCGTAGCCTACGAGATGGATACCGAGAAGGAAACCGTCTTCTCGAACAAGTTCGCCTGTAATGTTTGCGGCTACTCGCTGCAAGAGCTGGAACCGCGCCTGTTCTCGTTCAATAACCCGATGGGCGCCTGCCAGGAATGCGATGGCCTGGGCCATATCGAGTTCTTCGATCCGAAGCGGGTCGTGGCCTTCCCGCACCTGTCGCTGGCCTCCGGCGCCGTCAAGGGCTGGGACCGCCGCAACCAGTTCTACTTCCAGATGCTGCAAAGCCTGGCGGCCCATTACGATTTCGACCTCGACAAGCCTTTCGAGCAATTGCCGAAGACTTCGCAGGAAGCCGTGCTGTTCGGCTCAGGCAAGACCGCGATCCCGTTCAGCTATGTGAACGAGCGTGGCCGCACCGTGATCCGCGAGCATACCTTCGAAGGCGTGGTCAACAACCTGCAGCGGCGCTACCGCGAGACCGATTCGATGGCGGTCAAGGAAGAGCTGGCCAAGTTCATCAATGAAAAGAAATGCCCGGCCTGCGAAGGCGCGCGCCTGCGCACCGAAGCGCGGTTCGTCAAGATCGGCCAGGGCGCCCAGCAGCGCGCGATCTACGAAGTATCGGATCGCCCCTTGCGCGAAACCCTGAATTTCTTCGAGACCCTGGAACTCACTGGCGCCAAGAAGGACATCGCCGAGCGCGTGATCAAGGAGATCATTTCGCGCCTCAAGTTCCTGAACAATGTTGGCCTGGACTACCTGTCGCTCGATCGCAGCGCGGATACCCTGTCCGGCGGCGAAGCCCAGCGTATCCGCCTGGCCTCGCAGATCGGCTCTGGCCTGACCGGCGTCATGTACGTGCTCGATGAACCGTCGATCGGCCTGCACCAGCGCGACAACGATCGCCTGATCGCCACCCTGAAGCATTTGCGCGACATCGGCAATAGCGTGCTGGTGGTCGAGCACGACGAAGACGCGATCCGCACCGCCGACTACATCGTCGACATGGGTCCGGGCGCGGGCGTGCATGGCGGCCAGATCATTGCCGAAGGCACGCTCGAGCAGATCATGAACAACGAGCATTCGGTGACCGCCCAGTACCTGGACGGCCGGCGCAAGATCGAAGTGCCGAAGAAGCGCACCAAGGCCGACCCGGCGCGCCAGCTGGTGATCACAGGCGCAAAAGGCAATAACCTCAAGGATGTGACCCTGACCTTGCCGGTGGGCCTGATGACTTGCGTGACGGGCGTCTCGGGTTCCGGTAAGTCGACCCTGATCAACGACACGCTGTATCCGGCGCTGTCGCGCCACCTGTACGGTTCGCAGACCGAGCCGGCCGAGCACAGCTCGATCCACGGCCTGGAACACTTCGACAAGGTAATCTCGGTCGACCAGGCGCCGATCGGCCGCACGCCGCGTTCGAACCCGGCGACCTATACGGGCCTCTTCACGCCGATCCGCGACCTGTTCTCGACCGTGCCGACCGCCAAGGAACGCGGCTACAGCGCCGGCCGCTTCTCGTTCAACGTCAAGGGCGGTCGCTGCGAAGCGTGCCAGGGCGATGGCGTGATCAAGGTCGAGATGCACTTCTTGCCGGACGTGTACGTGCCGTGCGACGTCTGCCATGGCAAGCGCTACAACCGCGAAACGCTGGAAGTGCAGTACAAGGGCAAGAACATCACCGAAGTGCTGGACTTGACGGTCGAGGATGCGCACGAGTTCTTCAAACCGGTGCCGGTCATCGCGCGTAAACTCCAGACCCTGCTGGACGTGGGCCTGGGTTACATCAAGCTGGGCCAGAGCGCGACCACCTTGTCGGGCGGCGAGGCGCAGCGCGTCAAGCTGTCGCTCGAGCTGTCCAAGCGCGACACCGGTCGCACCTTGTACATCCTGGATGAACCGACCACCGGCCTGCACTTCGCCGACATCGACCTGCTGCTGAAGGTGATCCACCGCCTGCGCGACCAGGGCAATACGCTCGCCATCATCGAGCACAACCTGGACGTGATCAAGACCGCGGACTGGATCGTCGACCTGGGGCCGGAAGGCGGCGCCGGCGGCGGCACCATCGTGGCCTGCGGCACGCCGGAGCAAGTGGCCAAGGTCAAGGACAGCCCGACGGGCAAGTACCTGAAGCCGCTACTCAAGGCTTGATAACGGTTCGATCCAAATAAAACAGGGGCAACGCCATTGGCGTTGCCCCTGTTCTTTTTTATATGGCCGCTTTGAATAGCGGCCTCTCCCCCACTCGGCCGGTCTCAGCCGGCCAGTTGCTTCTCCAGGCGGGCCTTGGTGTCCACCAGCTCTTGCGGCAGGCGGTAGGCGAGCTTGTCGAACAATTCGCCGTGCAGCTTCAGTTCTTCGGCCCATGCGTTCTTGTCGATCGACGTGATCTGGGTGAACTGCGCTTCGGTGAACTCCACGCCATCCCAGTTCAGGTCGCCATACGACGGCGACGTGCCGAACAGGTGCGTGTTGCCGGCGGCGGCGCTGCCCTCGGTACGGTCGAGTATCCATTTCAGCACGCGCATATTGTCGCCGTAGCCCGGCCATACAAAGCTGCCGTCCTCGCCTGTGCGGAACCAGTTGACGCAGAAGATCTTCGGCAGCGCAGCTGGATTGATGGCGGCTACTTTCTTGCCGAGATCCAGCCAGTGCTGGAAATAGTCGCTCATGTTGTAGCCGATGAAAGGCAGCATCGCGAACGGATCGCGGCGCACCACGCCCATCTGGCCGGCGGCGGCGGCGGTGGTCTCGGAACCCATGGTCGCGGCCATGTAAACGCCATCCACCCAGTTATTGGCCTCGGTCACCAGCGGCACCGTGGTCGAGCGGCGGCCGCCGAAGATGAAGGCCGAGATCGGCACGCCGGCCGGATCGTCCCAGGCCGGATCGATCACCGGATTCTGGGTTGCGGCCACGGTGAAGCGCGCATTCGGGTGCGCCGCCTTGCTGCCGGAGGCCGGGGTCCAGTCCTTGCCCTGCCAGTCGATCAGATGCGCCGGGGCTTCTTTCGTCATGCCTTCCCACCACACGTCGCCGTCGTCGGTCAGCGCCACGTTGGTGAAGATCACGTTCTCGCGCAGCGAGGCCATGCAGTTCGGATTGGTCTTTTCATTGGTGCCCGGCGCCACGCCGAAGTAGCCGGCTTCCGGGTTGATCGCGACCAGCTTGCCGTCCGCCGCCGGCTTGATCCAGGCGATGTCGTCGCCGATGGTCGTCACTTTCCAGCCGTCGAAAGTCTTCGGTGGGATCAGCATCGCGAAGTTGGTTTTGCCGCAGGCCGAAGGGAAAGCTGCCGCGACATATTGTTTGTCACCCTTGGGCGACTCGACGCCCAGGATCAGCATGTGTTCGGCCAGCCAGCCGGTGCCGCCGGCTTGCGCCTCTTGATAACCCATGTTCGAGGCGATGCGCAGGGCGAAGCATTTCTTGCCCAGCAGCGCGTTGCCGCCATAGCCGGAGCCGAAGGACCAGATCTCGCGGGTTTCCGGGTAGTGCACGATGTACTTGGTGGCATTGCATGGCCAGGCGACGTCGTTCTGGCCGGCAGCCAGCGGCGCGCCGACCGAGTGAACGCAGGGAACGAACTCGCCGTCCGGGCCCAGCACGTCGTAGACGGCCTTGCCCATGCGCGTCATGATGCGCATATTGACCGCGACATAAGGCGAGTCGGACAGTTCGACGCCGATATGGGCGATTGGAGAGCCCAGCGGACCCATCGAGAACGGCACCACGTACAGGGTGCGGCCGGCCATGCAGCCGTCGAACAGGCCGTGCAGGGTGCGGCGCATCTCGGCCGGCTCCATCCAGTTGTTGGTCGGGCCGGCCTGCTCCTTGGTGGCGGAGCAGATATAGGTGCGGTCTTCGACGCGCGCCACGTCCGATGGATCGGACCAGGCCAGGTAGGAATTGGGGCGCTTGGCGGGGTTGAGCTTCTTCATCGTGCCCGCTTCGACCATCTGTGCGCACAGGCGGTCGTATTCTTCTTCCGAACCGTCGCACCAGTAAATGCTGTCAGGCTTGGTCAGGGCGGCGATTTCCGCGACCCAATTGATGAGCTTTTGATGTTTGAGGTAAGCTGGAACGTTCAGTGCGGCAACGCCGCCCATCACGGGCTGGTTCATGGGGAGTCCTCCAAATGCCAATAAAGAATTCGGGTGGATCGCTGGGTCGGGATCGTCCATGGGCAAGCGGCCTGGTCAGGATCGCGGTGGGACAGCGGTCGGGTCAGCGGTCGGGTCGACAGCCTCTGGCAAGGCTGAGCGGTGCGTCTCATGAGCACCGTTGGATACGTGTCATTCCTGTAAGTTCTGCGCCGATTGTACACCCCAAAAACCGTCTTACGGGCCCTTTCACTACAAAAAAGTAGGAGAAATTCCCTAGTAATGTAGTAGGCTATTTGGGCAAATGCCCTACCCTGTTATTTGTTTACATTTAACTGATATAACTCTGATAACACCAATGAAAATCGCGATTCTTGACGATTATCAAGACGCTGTACGCGGTCTTGACTGCTTCCGACTGCTCGATGGCCATGAGGTCAAGGTCTTCAGTAATACCACTCGTGGACTGGGCCAGCTGGCGATCCGCCTGGCCCCTTTCGACGCCCTGGTGCTGATCCGCGAACGCACTGCCTTGTCGCCGGCCTTGCTGGCGAAGCTGCCGAACCTGAAGCTCATCTCGCAGACCGGCAAGGTCAGCGGCCATATCGACGTGGCCGCCGCAGCCGCGCACGGCATCGCCATCGCCGAAGGCGTCGGCTCGCCGTTTGCGCCGGCCGAGCTGACCTGGGCCCTGATCATGGCGGCCAGCCGCAAGATCGTGCCGTATGCAAACAATCTGAAGGATGGCTTGTGGCAGACGGCCTCGATCAATCCGACGCTCAATGGCGTGGGACGGGTGTTGCACGGGCGTACCCTGGGCCTCTGGAGTTACGGCAAGATCGGCAAGCTCGTGGCCGGCTATGCGCGCGCCTTCGGGATGCGGGTGCTGGTCTGGGGCAGCGAGGCCAGCCGCGCGGCGGCCATCGCCGACGGCCTCGAGGCGGCGCCATCGCGCGAGGCGCTGTTCGAGCAGGCCGACGTGCTGAGCCTGCATTTGCGGCTGGCGGAATCGACGCGCGGCACCGTCACGGCAAGCGACCTGGCGCGCATGAAACCGGACGCGCTGTTCGTCAACACCAGCCGCGCCGAACTGGTGGCGGAGGGCGCACTCGAGGGAGCCCTCAAGCAAGGGCGTCCGGGCACGGCGGCGCTGGACGTGTTCACCAGCGAACCGCTGGCGCCGGATGCGCCGCTGCTGCGCATCCCGACGGTGCTGGCCACGCCGCACCTGGGCTATGTCGAGAAAGACAGTTACGAAATCTATTTCAAGGCGGCGTTCGAGAACATCGTGAAATTCGCGCAAGGCGAGCCGGCGAACATCCTCAATCCGGAAGCGCTGGGCAAGCGCTGATCAGCCCAGCTCGGGCTCGCCCGTGAGCTTGATCTTTGGCGCCGGCATCACGTGGGTGCCGGTCCAGAGTCCCGCCCAGCCTGGCGGCCAGCCGATGTCGGGGCCGCTGTAGCCTTTCAAGCCCGCCCGTACCGGCACAACCGGCACCGCAGGCGTCTCGACCAGCCCGCCACCCGCGGGACGTTCCATATTGAGACTGTACATGTATCCCGGCAGCAGCAGGTCGCAGGCTTGCGCGAACCAGGCGGTGTGGTCTTCGTCGCGGCCCAGCGCCTGCGCCAGCCCTTGCGGATCGAACTTCGCCAGCGCGTGGATCAGCTCTTCGGTGGTGGCGCCCGGCACATCGCCCCAACCCATGACGGGATTGTTGTTGTAGTCGGCGCCCGAACCATACCAGCCTTCGCGCCAGGTGCGCTGCATCCAGTTGCGCGGCCCCGTGAACAGGTGCCAGCGCCAGTGCAGGCCCGAGGGCTTGGGCCAGGAGTACAGGTACAGCTTCTGGTAGCCGGCTTCATGCAATGCGCGCACCACGGCCATCAGGCGCGCATGCGGCATGCGGTCTGGCGGCGCGCGCCGGAACAGGATGGGCTCGCCATCGGCGTGCTGGACTTCGTCGCTCGACAGGTTCAGGTCGAGGGCGCGCGCCTCGTCGTTGAAACGCGCCGAGATCCAGCCAGTGAGCAGGTTGACGTGGGTAATCACGCCATAGCCGCGATGGCGGTGGAAGATGACGGTGCCGGGTGCAACTGCTTTCATGGCCAGAGGAAAGGTAGAGAAGAAAGACAATGAGTGTACTCATCCGATCCGGACGATTCTAGCGCAGTCACAGTCGGATACACTATGGTTTGCGGCTATCATGACGCACCTTTTTTATGCGAGTAGATAAACCAACATGACTTTGCGACTCATCGCCACCGGTGGCACTTTCGACAAGCATTACAACGAACTGAACGGCGTACTCGGCTTTGCTGAAAGCCATCTGCCAGAGGTGATCAAGCGCAGCCGCATGACGGTGCCGGTCGCGCTCGACGTGCTGCCGCTGCTCGATTCGCTCGACATGGGGGACGCCGACCGCCAGCGCGTGCTGGCCTCGTGCCAGGCCGCCAGCGAGAAGGCGATCGTGATCGTGCACGGCACCGACACCATGCCCCAGACGGCCGCCGTGCTCGGCGCCGCCAAACTCGACCAGACCATCGTGCTGACCGGCGCCATGATCCCGTATTCCATCGCCAATTCGGATGCGCTGTTCAACCTGGGCTTTGCCTGCGGCGTGGCGCAGACACTGCCGGCCGGCGTGTATGTCGCCATGAATGGCCAGGTTTTCCCGTGGGATAACGTGACCAAGAACCGCAGCGAAGGCGTCTTCCAGCAGCTGTAAGCAATAGTTCCTGCGCTTGTTTGACAGGGATTAAAAGCGAGGGCAGCCGCGCGCTGCCTTCCTGTTCGACTTCCTATACTGCCTTTCTCGATCACCCGCATCAAAGGAGAAGGCAATGAATGAGAAGCGTCCCACGCTGACCACGCGCCAGGGTCATCCCGTCCGCGACAACCAGTCCCTGCGCTCGGTCGGCGAACGCGGCCCGGCCACGCTCGAGAACTACCAGTTCATCGAAAAGATCACCCACTTCGACCGCGAGCGCATCCCCGAGCGCGTCGTGCATGCGCGCGGCACCGGCGCCCATGGCTTTTTCGAAGCCTACGGCAAGATCGGCGACGAACCCGCCGCCACATATACCACGGCACGCGTGCTCAACGAGACGGGCGTGCAGACGCCGGTATTCGTGCGCTTCTCGACTGTGATCGGCGGCAAGGAATCGCCGGAAACCGCACGCGATCCGCGTGGCTTCGCGGTCAAGTTGAAAACCGTCGACGGCAACTGGGATTTGGTGGGCAATAACCTGAAGGTGTTCTTCATCCGCGATGCGATCAAGTTCCCGGACATGATCCACGCCTTCAAGCCCGATCCCGTCACCAACCAGCAAGAGCCATGGCGCTTCTACGACTTTATCTGCAGCCATCCGGAAGCGCTGCACATGGTTACCTGGGTCAAGAGCCCATGGGGCATCCCCGCCAATTACCGCGAGATGGAAGGTTCGGGCGTCAACACCTACAAGCTGGTCAATGACAAGGGTATTGCCCACCTGGTGAAATTCCACTGGCAGCCCAGGCAGGGCGTGCGCAACCTCACCGCCCAGCAGGCAGCCGAGATCCAGGGCCGCGACACCAACCACGCCACGCGCGACCTGTATGACGCGATCGAGCGCGGTGACTACCCGGAATGGGAATTCTGCGTCCAGATCATGGCCGACGGCGACCATCCCGAGCTGGACTTCGACCCGCTGGACGACACCAAGCGCTGGCCGGAAGACCAGTTCCCGCTGCTGCCGGTGGGCCGCATGGTGCTGAACAAGAACCCGGACAATGTGTTTGCAGAAACTGAGCAGTCAGCCTTCGGCACTGGCGTGCTGGTCGACGGCATCGATTTCTCGGACGACAAGATGCTGCAGGGTCGTACCCTGTCGTATTCGGACACCCAGCGCTACCGCGTGGGACCCAACTACCTGCAATTGCCGATCAACGCACCGCAAGAAAAGGCCAAGGCGCAAACCAACCAGCGCGACGGCCAGATGACGTTCTATGTGGATGGCGATGGCGAGAACAAGCACATCAACTACGAACCGAGTTTGATCGGTGGTTACAAGGAAGCCGATACGCCGGGCTATGAATATCACCCGTGGGTGGAGGGCCACCTGGGCCGCTACCAGACCACGACCACGCGCGACGACTACAAGCAGGCCGGCGCGCGCTATCGTACCTTCGAGGACTGGGAACGTGACGACCTGGTGGGCAACGTCGGGGGGGATCTGAAGCAATGCCCTGAGCCGATCCAGCTGCGCATGGTGTGGCATCTGTGGCACTGCGACGAGGATTACGGTCGCCGCGTGGCTGAAGTCGCCGGGATCGACCTGGAGAAGGCCAGGGCGCTGCCGCCGTTGCCGAACCGTCCGGCGCCGCACGAGGATCGGCAGGGGGCGACGTATACCAGCGGGGAGCTGGAGAATGGCGGTGGTGCGGGTGGGAAGACGGAACCGGCGACGAGCGAAGAGGTCGCAATGAAGTAGGGTTGGCGGGTTTCCCGCCGACGCGTTCAACCGACATTTGCATGCCACACGGTCATCCATATTCCGGTTGAACGCGTCGGCGGCCGAGCCGCCAACCCTACGAGGGTTAATCCGATGTCAATTACGCCTTGGCTTCGCCGCCCAGCGCCTCGACCACGTCGGTCAGCAACTTGGCCAGCTCACCCGTCATCAACATGATGTCGTTATCGAAACGCTCATCGTCGTTATAGGTCGGGCTTTCGCCTTCCTTGATCACGTCCAGCGGCTTGATGCCCTTGATCGCCAGCGATTCGGTCAGCACGAAGCTGACGCGGTCGTTCCAGGTCATGGCCAGGCGGGTGCACTGCTTGCCGGCGGCGATGTGGCGGCGGATGTCGTCCGGTTCCAGCGTGTGCTTCACGTAGCGCACCGCGGCGCGGCTTTCGCCGGTCGCGCGCAGTTCGGTGTCCTGGTCGATCGTGAAGCCGTACGGCGCTTCATCGGCTTCCAGCCAGCCGGTCATCACGGCGACGGGCGACTTCTGTACGCGCAGCGATTCCAGCGGCATCTTGTCGACCGCCTTGAGCAGCAGCTTGACGATGTCGTCGGCCTTCGCCGGGCTCGCCGCATCGACCACCAGCCAGCCATTGACCGGGTCGATCCAGGTCCAGACGTTGCTGCGCAGGGTGAAGGCGCGCGGCAGCAGTTCGTCGGCCACGCGTTCCTTCAGTTCTTTCATTGCCTTTTTGCCAGGCGGGAAGCCCTGCTGCTCTTCCAGCTCGGCCGCCTTGGCCTTGGCCACCTGGTTGATGACCGACGCCGGCAGCAGCTTCTTCTCGGTGCCCAGCATGATCAGCATCTGCTTGTTGACCACGTGGACCAGGCCGCCGTTCGGGCGCGGCGCGTCCCAGCCCTGGCGCAGCAATTCATTGCTGCTTGCAGGCACGAAAGCCTGCGGCTCGAGGGCTTTTTCCAGTTGTTCAGGGGTGTAGGCCCAAGGGGCCGGCAGACGGTAGATCTGTAGATTCTTGAACCACATAGGTTATCCGGTAATTTCGCTATTTCGAGGGATCGATATTTTACGCTGCCGATTGGCAACTACACACAAAAAGCTCAGGACGTTATCGAATCGTCCAGAACGTCGTCGAACAGCCGCAGTTGCTCGACGGTTTCGGACTCGCCCAGCCGCACGCCCACGCCCAGCAGGCGCACCGGGCGGCTGGCGCGGGCCCAGCCGGTTTCCATCAGGCGCGCATAGGTCGGAATATGTGGCGCATAGCCCACGCACTCGACCGTCGTCTGCTGGAAATCCGAGAATTTGATTTTCACGAACAGCTTGTTGATGAATTTTTCGGCATTCGCGCGCTTGATGCGGCCCAGCAGGTGCTCATACAGGTCCGGCAGCAACTTGAGGCAGCCGGCCAGGTCGGGCACGTCGGGCGTATAGGTCTCTTCGGTGCTGATCGACTTGCGCTCGCGCGAGATGTTCACTTCACGGTGATCGACGCCGCGGCTCAGGTCGTACAGGCGCGCGCCGAAGCTGCCGAAGTGTTCTTGCAGCTGGTCCATGCTCCAGCCGCGCAGGTCGGCGCAGGTCTGCAGGCCCAGGCGGTTCATTTTTTCTGCCGTCACCTTGCCCACGCCGTGGAGCTTCTTGACCGGCAGCGCCGCGACGAAGGCGTCGACTTCGTCGGGCCGCACCAGGAACAGCCCGTCCGGCTTGTTCCAGTCGCTGGCGATCTTGGCCACGAACTTGTTCGGCGCCACGCCGGCCGAGGCGGTGATGCCGACGGTCTCGAAGATGCGGCGCCGGATCTCTTGCGCGATCAGGGTCGCGCTGCCCTTGCAGTGCGAAGAATCGCTGACGTCCAGGTAGGCTTCATCGAGCGAAAGCGGTTCTACCAGTTCGGTGTAGTCCTGGTAGATGTCCATGATCTGGCGCGAGGCGATGCGGTACTTCTCCATCGCCGGCGGGATCACCAGCAGATCGGGACACAGCTTGATGGCGGTGGCGGTGGCCATCGCCGAATGGATGCCGAAACGGCGCGCCTCGTAGTTGCAGGTGGCGACCACGCCGCGCTGGTCGGGCCGGCCGCCCACGGCGAGCGGACGGCCGCGCAGCGACGGATCGTCGCGCATTTCGACCGACGCATAGAAGCAATCGCAATCGCAGTGGATGATTTTTCGGACCGGGGCGTTCACGCTGGAGGCCGCCCCGTGCGGGGAGGACTACTGTAATTGCATACAGTATCGTCCGAAATCCTGTTTGACGCAAGCCGCTAGCGCGCCAGGAAGCCGTCCCGGTGCACGTTGGTCATCGCCTGCACCCAGGCCGGATAGCACGTCGGCAGGCTGCTGGCCGCATCGAGTTCCGCCATGTCTTCGTCGGATAACACCAGGGCCAGCGCGCGCAGATTGTCCTGCAGCTGCTCCGGACGGCGAGCGCCGACAATCGCGGTGGTCACGCCGGGACGCGCCAGCAGCCAGGCCAGCGCCACCTGGGCCGGCGTGGCCTCGACCCGCGCGGCCACCCGCTTGACGGCATCGATCACGGTATAGCCGTGCTCCGGTGCGATCGGCGGGAAATCGATGTGGATGCGGCGCGCATCCGGATCGCTGCTGCCGGCGCGGTCGAATTTGCCGGACAACAGGCCGCCGGCCAGCGGGCTCCAGGCCATCAGGCCCAGCTGCGCGTCCTGCACCTGCGGCAGGATCTCGCGCTCGACGTCGCGCACCGCCAGCGAATAGCAGGCCTGCACCGACACGTACGAGGACCAGCCGTGCAGCCTGGACAAGCCGAGCGCCTTGGCGGTCTGCCAGCTTGATAAGTTCGAGCAACCGATGTAGCGGATCTTCCCGGCGCGCACCGCATCGTCGAGCGCGCGCAGCGTCTCTTCCATCGGCGTGAGTGCGTCGACGTTATGGATCTGGTACAGGTCGATGTGGTCTGTCTTCAGGCGGCGCAGGCTGGCCTCGAGCGCGCGCGTCAGGTGCAGGCGCGACTGGCCGGCGTCGTTCGGGCCCGTCCCCATCGGCGCGTGGAATTTGGTGGCCAGCACCACCTCTTCGCGCCGACGGGCCAGAGCTTGCCCCAGCAGGCTTTCGGATTCGCCGTCGGCGTACACGTCAGCGGTGTCGATGAAGTTGATGCCGGCGTCCAGCGCCGTTCCTACCAGGCGCTCGGTGGCGGCCAGGTCCAGGCCGCCGACCTTGTCGTAGGGCGGCGTCGCCGCTCCACCAAAAGTCATGGCCCCCAGGCACAGGCGGGAAACGATGATGCCGGAGTTGCCGAGTCGTCGGTATTGCATGAGAGAGACCTTTCAGAAAAATCGATGAGGCCAGTGTAGAATCGGGCGGCGCGGCCCACCATGCTGCGTCCTCCACCGTTCATGCGCGACCGTCCAGACCTGCTCACTGCCCCACCTTCCGATCCGCTCTCCGACGTGCTGGCCCTGCTCCAGGTGCGCAGCGGCGCCGCGCTGCGCATGACGGCCGGCGGCCCGTGGGCGCTGCGCTTTCCTGCGTATCCCTACCTGAAATTCATCGCCCAGCTGCGCGGCGCCCTGTACGTGCAGGTCGAGGGCGATGCGCATCCCTACCGGCTTGACGCCGGCGACTGCCTTCTCATGCGTAGCGGCCGGCCCTATATCGCGACCACCGATCTCACGCTGCCGGCCCAGGATGGCCCGGCCCATTTCGCGGCGCTGCGCGGCGGCGCGGCCACATGGGGCGATCCGGACGCCGCCGACGGGATGGAGATGATCGCAGGCCGCTTCGAATTCGACGTCTCTCAACGCGACCTGCTGGAACAGATGGTGCCGCCCGAGCTGCACATCCCGCGCGGCTCACAGGCCGCGCTGGCGCTGCGCGCGCTGCTGGATTTGTATGGCAAGGAAGCGGACGCGCCGGATGCCGGAGCACGCCTGGTGACCGACGGCCTGGCGCGCATCGCCCTGGTGCAGGCCTTGCGCGAACCGGGCGGCGCGCGGCACGGCTGGCTGGCCGCCCTGGCCGACCCCAGGATCGGCCCCGCGCTGCGCCTGCTGCACAATGCACCTGAAAGGCGTTGGAGCATCGAGGAACTGGCGCGCGAAACCGCGATGTCGCGCTCGGCGCTGGCGCTGCGCTTCCGCCAGCTGGTCGGCATGGCGCCGCTGCAGTACCTGCAGGCCTGGCGCATGCGGCTGGCGAGAAAGGCGCTGCATGAAGAAGACACGCCGCTCGCCACCATCGCCTGGCGCCTCGGCTACGCGTCCGAAAGCGCGTTCAGCGCCGCGTTCAAGCGCAGCAGCGGCAGCGCGCCGGGGGCGTACCGGCAGAAACAGCGCGTGCAGCGTCTCGCCAGTTAGCGTAAAAACGTCGTCCCCGCGCAGGCGGGGACCCAAGTGTTTCAGCGCAGCCGCTACAAATTTTGTAGACACTGAGCTTGCAGACTTGGGTCCCCGCCTGCGCGGGGATGACGTGAGGCTACTCTTATTACCAGCTGAGCTTCAGCGAGTACTTGCCATTGGTGGCGCCGGTGCCGCCGCTGTAGTAGGTCACGCGCACGTAGCGGGTCGACGCGCTGCTGCCGGTATTGCTGGCGCTGACGCTGTCCACCGCGCCGACGCCGTTCTGGCTGGTGCCCAGCTGCGTGCCCGATGCGTTGTACACATACAGGTCGTAATCGGCATTGGACAGGCCCGGGGTCAGCGCCGCGCTCAGCGTCTTACCGGCCGGCAGGTCGACGCGGAAGTAATCCGTGTCGGTGGTCGAGCCGAGGTTGCCGTTGACGGTCGTATTGCCCGAAGTGACCAGGTTGGCGCTGGCGGTGGTGTTGTTCGACTCCGCCTCGGCCTGGGTGGTGGCCGCCGTGCCGCCGGTGGTGGCCGCATTGACCGCCGCGGTGGCGTCCACGATGCCGGTGCCGCAACCCGAGCAGCTGGCCGGGAAGGCGCGCGCCGTCGATTTCAGTTTCGACTCGATGTCGTCCGGCGTCAGGTTGGTGTTCAGCGCCAGCATCAGCGCCGCCACGCCCGCCACGTGCGGCGTGGCCATCGAGGTGCCCTGGTAGGCCGCATAGCTGTCCGATGCCGGCGCACCAGTGCCGGTGTTCAGCGTCGACAGCACGCCGTTGGCGCCGTCGCCGCCCGGCGCCGCCACGTCGACCAGGGTGCCGTAGTTGGAGTACGAAGCGCGCCCGCCCGTGCGGCCGGTGGCCGCCACCGCGATCACGCCGGAGCAGTTGGCGGGGCTGGCGTTGCTGACGTTGACGGCGTCGTTGCCGGCGGCGACCACCACCACCGCGCCGCGTGAGCGGGCGCCGTTGATGGCGTTCTGGGTGGTCGCGCCGCAGGCGCCGCCGCCGCCCAGCGACAGGTTCAGCACGCGCGCCTTGTTGGCGTTGGCCGGCACACCCGACACGCTGCCGCCCGACGACCAGGTGATCGCGTCGGCGATGTCCGAGGTGTAGCCGCCGCACTTGCCGAGCACGCGCACCGGGACGACCTTGGCGTTGTAGGCCACGCCCGCCACGCCGGCGCCGTTGTTGGTGCGCGCCGCCACCGTGCCGGCGACGTGGGTGCCGTGCCAGCTCGAACCCTGGTCGCGCGTCGGCTGTCCATTGCCGCATTCGCCGGCCACAACGGCGTCGCCCGGGTCCAGGGCGTCGCTGTCGCGGCCATTGCCGTCGTTGCCGATGGTGGCGGTGCTGATGAAGTCATAGCCGGCCAGCAGCTGGCCGGACAGGTCGGCGTGCGGGCGGTAGCCGGTGTCGATCACCGCCACCACCACGCCGCTGCCGGTCGACTTGTCCCAGGCCGTCGGCAGGCGCAGGCCGCCGGCGGTTTCATAGTAGTGCCACTGGTCGGTGTAGCGCGGGTCGGTCGGCGTCGCCATATGGGTCATGATGCGGTCCGGCTCCGCGTATTCGATGGCCGGGTCGCGCGCCATCATCTCGGCGGCCAGCGATTCGACTTCCTTCAGGTGGCGCCGGCGGTCCAGCTTGAACACCTGGGCGCCGGTCGAGATGGCATGGCTTTCCTTGACCACCACGCCGAACTGCTGGCCGGCGCGATCGAGCTTCGATTTGCGGTCGCTGCTCAGGCTGGCGACCTTGGCCATGGCGCCGTTGGCGGCGGCCTTCGAGTCGCGGTACTTCACGATGATACGGTCTGTCTCCACGACGAACTGCGGCGCGCCGCTGCCGGCCTCGCCGGCGGCCGCGAGGGCGGATCCGGCTCCCAGCGCCAGCGCGCCCGCTGCACACATCTTCAACACGGTCGGATGAATCGAATGCGTTTGCTTCATGGTTCTTCCTTCTTCAAGGTTTTCCGTCAAGCGATGGCTCGCTTGTGTCGTTGTAGGACCGGCAGTGCCGGTGCCGTCTCGAGGCGGCGAGCTCAGCTTAGCTTGAAGAAAAGAACCGACAGAAAGAAATTCCAATCGTTTTCGGCGTGCATACAACGGTTAACTCGGCATATTCAGCAAATACATAATTTATTCGGAAAATCTGTAAATATGCAGAATATTTATTGCCACAGCAAAGATACTGAACAAGCATGCATGGTGAATATGGTAATTATCAGATAAATATTCATGTCACACTTCTGGTTTTTATGCCGCGTATCGTGCGCCAAAACGAAAAAAAGGCCGCGCAATGCGCGGCCTTCGGTTCAGGCTGACTGATATTAAACGATCAGAAATTGCCCTTGAACTGCATACCCCACTGGCGCGGCTCGTTGGTGAAGCCGGTCAGGTTGTTGAAGTCGATGGCGCCGGTGATGCGGCGCTGGTCGAGGATGTTGCGGCCGAAGGCAGCGACTTCGTACTTGCCATTGCCGAAGATGTAGCCGACGCGCACGCCGCCTTCGGTCAGCGGGGCGCCGGTGAACTCGGTGGCCTCGTACAGGAAGAAGTTGATCTTGCTGCGGTACGACCAGTCGGTGAAGACGTACAGCTCGCCGTCACGGAACGGCACGCCGTAGCGGGCAGTCGCGTTGAAGGTCCAGCGCGGCGCCTGCGGCAGCGGGTTGCCGTCGATGACGACGCGGCCAAGGGCGTTCAGCGGGTTGGTGATGGTGCACTGGGCGCACTTGTTCACCGACAGGCTGCCGTCGCGGATCTGCGTGTAGTTGTAGCTGGCGCCGGCGCTCACGCGCAGGGCGGTGCTGACAGCCGCTTCGAAGTCGAACTCGGCGCCCTTGCCCTTGGTCTTGTCGGCGTTGATCAGGCGGTTGACGTTCGAATTACCACCCACCACGGTCAGCTGCTGGTCTTCGATCGTGTAGTCATAGATCGAGAACGAGGTGCGTGCGCGGCGGTCGAACAGGTCGGCTTTCACGCCCAGCTCGAACGACTTGATGGTTTCCGAATCGGCCACGGTGATCGGCACTTCGGCCGAGGCGGCGGCGATGCTCGGCGCACGGAAGCCGGTGGCGGCGCGGCCATAAACGTTCACGGTCGGGGTCACTTTATAGGTGGCCGACACGTCCCAGCTGATCTTGTCCTTGTTTTCCTTCACCGACGACGGGCCGATCTGGACGACGTTGTCCGCCTCGATGGTGCGGAAGTCCTTCTCGTCCTTGGTGTAGCGCAGGCCGCCGCGGACGGTCCAGTCCGGGGTCAGGTCGTAGCTCGCCGATGCGAAGGCGGCCCAGGCTTCGTTCTTCTGGTTCGAACGCAGGCGCGAGGTGCGCGCATAGGTAGTGCTGTTGAAGTTGTCGCTGCCGCCGGTCACGTCTTCATCGAAGAAGTAAAGGCCGGTCTGCCAGTTGAACGGGCCGGCGTAGGCCGACTCGAGGCGGAATTCCTGGGTGTACTGGTCCAGGTTTTCGATATAGCCGTTGGTCTCGACCTGGAACGGGATGAAGCCCGGACCAGCCGGGGTGCCGCCGTCGATGTCGCCGCGGCTCGAGTAGTCGACGATGTGCTCGTAACCGGTGATCGAGTGCAGCTTGTAGTTGCCCAGGTCCCACTGCAGGCGCAGGTTGATGCCGTTGGTTTTCAGGCTCTGGAAGTTCTGGGCGTTGGTGACGATGTCGTCCAGGTCGGTGCCGTCGGCGAAGGTGTTGCTGCCCTTCTTGATCAGGTTGGCGCGGAACAGGCGCGCGCTACCGTTGGTCTGGCGCTGGTGGAAGCCCAAGAGGCCGCTGAAGCCGTCCTTGCTGTACAAGAACTGCACGCGTTCGGCGTGTTCGTTGTAGCCGTCCAGCTCACCGGTCTTGCGGGTCTTGGCGACATCGCTGAAGTTGTTGACGTAGTCGTCGCGGTGCTGGCCGACGGCCGACACGCGCATCGCCACATTGGTCGACAGCGGCACGTTGACGGCGCCTTCGGCGTTCATCGTGTAGTGCGAGGCGGCCGACAGGTTGTAGTAGCCCTCGACCTTTTTGAGGTTCGGCTTCTCGGATTCGAATTTCACGACGCCGGCCGGGGTGTTGCGGCCGAACAGGGTGCCCTGCGGGCCGCGCAGCACTTCGACGCTGGCCAGGTCGAAGATCGGGAAGCCTTTGAGGATCGGGTTCTCTTGCACGATGTCGTCATAGACGAGCGAGACCGGCTGCGAGGCGAAGGTGTTGAAGTCGGTGTTGCCGTAGCCGCGGATGTAGAAGCGCGGGAAGGTACGGCCGTTCGACGATTCGACGTTCAGGCTCGGCACCTTGCCGGCCAGCAGGCGGATGTCGTCGCCGCCGGAGACCAGCACATCCAGCTTGTCGCCCTTGAGCGCGGTGACGGAGACCGGCACGTCGCGGATGTTCTCGGTGCGGCGCTGGGCCGTCACGGTCACGGATTGCAGTTGGAGGGACTGGTTGGACTCGGTCGTCTGGGCGAACGCCGGTGCGATCGGCAACGCGGCGGACAGCGCCAGCATTGCGCCATGCGTGCGGATAACGCGCTTGTGCATCTTGGACATCTTGGTCATGGAATGTTTTCCTGGTGATTAAAAAAAGAACCGATGTCCCCGTTCCTCTTCTTATGGACGCTACCCCCGCCGGGTGCGCGAGCGGATATGACCCGCCCTCGGCAGCGCATCTGAGGCGCACATCTTTGCGATGTTTCTAAGGTTGCCGACTTGTCAAAGGCGGTATTGTCCGTGAAGGGTATGTGCGACGGCAAGTAAATATCGAACGTTACGCCTTGATTACAACACATGCAGATGTGCCGGTTCGGGCTACGCCTTCCGCCCCATCCGTCATGGGTTGAAAGAAGGTTTTTGAATATTTTTCGAAAAACCCTTGCAGACCTTGAAACCCACCCTCTATAATTCGGGCCTCTTCGGACGCAATGACAAGCGTCAGATAGAAACCACCGAGATGGGCGCTTAGCTCAGTTGGTAGAGCGGATCCCTTACAAGGATTAGGTCGGGAGTTCGAGCCTCTCAGCGCCCACCAAGCATCTCGATGGTCGATCGAAGTAATGATCAGAGTAAACGGAGCGGTAGTTCAGTTGGTTAGAATACCGGCCTGTCACGCCGGGGGTCGCGGGTTCGAGCCCCGTCCGCTCCGCCAGCATCAAGGAAGAAGGGTCCGATTCGTCGGGCCCTTTTTCTTTTTCCGTTTCCGTTTCCGTTTTATCGACGGCCCCCCTCACGCGCGGCGCCGCACCGGATCCCCGACTTCCACCCGATCGCGCCCCGCGCGCTTGGCCACATACAGCGCATGGTCGGCGCGCGCCAGCGCCGCGCTCAGGTCTTCGTTCGGATCGAGCACCACCACGCCGATACTGACCGTCATCGTGTAGCGTGGCCCGCTGGTGATCACGGTGGCTGCGCGCACCGCCTGGCGCAGGCGCTGGGCGGCCTGCACTGCGGCGTCGATGTCGGCGCCGGGCAGCATCATCGCGAATTCCTCGCCGCCAACGCGGCCGATGCTCTCGTGCTCGCGCATCACCTCGCGCGCGGTGCGGGCCAATACCTGAAGGGCGTCGTCGCCGCTGGCATGGCCCCAGCGGTCGTTGATCTGCTTGAAATGGTCGATGTCGATCATCATCAAGGCCAGCGGATGGCGCTGGCGCTGGGCCGCCAGGCGCGCGCGCTCGGCGCGCTCCAGAAAGGCATGGCGGTTGGGCAGGCCGGTCAGGCAGTCGGTCGAGGCCAGCCTGGCCATGCGCGCATCGTCCTTCTGCTTGCACAGCAAGAGGAAACCGAAGCCGTTGACGATCATGAGCAGGTAGCCAGCGAGATAGGCGGCTTCGCGCGCGAGCACATGGTCGAACGGCCCCTTGCCCAGCAGGACCGAGCCGGCCCACAGCGCGACCGCGACGGCGAACAGCGCATCGTTGATGCCGATGATCCGCTGCAGCAGGGACGCATGGCGCCGGCGCAGCAGGACCCAGGCCATGGCGGCGGCGAACAGCGCCACCACGCCCGCCACCATGGCGCTGAGCTGGGCGTGGCTGGCGCCGTGGATACCGGCCGCGATCACCACCGTGGACGACAGCACGGCAACCGGCAACACGATCCGTCCCCAGCGCGCGAAACCGAAGAAGACGCAGTAGGCCGCCATCTCGAGCGACACGGCGAGGATCCAGCCGATGCCTTCCAGACCGCCCAGGAACGGCAGGTCCAGCATGGGGCGAGCCCAGCCGGCCAGCTGGCTCAGGCCCATGCCCAGGCGCGCCCACATCCACAGCTGCAAACCCGGATTGCGGTCGGCGCCATGGGTATATCCTGCCATCAGGATCGCAAAGCCGACGTTACCGATCCCGAGCGCAAGAAGAAAAGTCTGTATATCGATCACTGCCTGTCCTCTTCGGAACGTTGGCCGGGCCACGCGCGACGGCCCGCGCAGCACATAACATCGCAGCAACTAATGTTGCCCTAAAGAATTTATGTTACACGCTTTCCAAAAACACGGCGCGCACGTTTGGTAGATGTATGGACAAATGCCACACTGTTGTGCGCGGCTGACGCTTTTTGATGCGTAGCAGCATCCAATCGCGGATAATCAAACAGACAACACATCGCACCACGCCGGAGCACTAGTGATTTTTCGTTTCCTCAAGCCCCCTCGGATGTCGCCGCGCCTGCACCGGCTGAAGAGTTCTTCCCTATTTAGTGCGCTGACGCCGCTGGAGTTGAAGATTGTCGATGGATTGCTGCACGAACGCCGCTATCTAAAGGATGAGATCGTCTTCGACGAAGGAGAGGAAGGCCAGGCCCTGTATCTCCTGATGAGCGGCCGGATGCGCATCAGCCGCCTGCACGAGGGCGTGACCCAGGTGGTGGCCGAGCTGGAGCCGGGCGGCTTCTTCGGCGACCTGGCCCTGCTCGACAACTCGCCGCGCAACGCCCAGGCGCGCGCGCTCGAACCCTGCGAGGTGGCGGTGTTCTTCCGCGCCGACTTCCTGGGCCTGATGGAAACCGACGCCGTGCTCGGCTACAAGATCTCGCTGGCGCTGGCGCGCCACATTGGCCTGCGCCTGCGCGAATGGATGGGTACCGGACGGCCGCAACTGGAAGCGCTATGAGTCCGGTGCCGGGCATCGTCAACGGCCCCGAGCGCGCCGGGCCCGTGGTCTGGACCGGGATCGTCGCCGCCACCTGCCTGCTGCTGCTGGTGGTCCAGCAACTGCTGTGGCTATTTCTGCCCTTCATCTTCGGCACCGTGCTCTATTACATCCTGCTGGGACCGATGCAGCGCATGGTGCGCTCGGGTTTCAGCCGCAACGCCGCCGCGGTCTGGGTCTGCACCCTGTTCTTCACGCTGGCCGCACTGGCGCTAGCGCTGGCCCTGAGCTGGAGCGACGGGCCGGAAGAAGACTCGTGGGAAGCGACCATCGGCCTGTACCTGGATGGCGGCGTGGCCTTCGTGCGCACCTCGCTGGCCATGCTCGAGGCGCGCTTCCCGATCCTGGCCGAGATACGGCTGACCTCGACCGTCGACATGGCGTTCACCACCTATACCAACGACTTCGCCCAGAACCACCTGGGCGACATCGTGGTCGGCGTCATGACCTGGGTGCCTTCCCTGCTGCTGGCGCCCTTCCTCACCTTCTTCCTGCTGCGCGACGGCGTGCGCTTCAAGAAGTTTTTGGCGCGGGCGGTGCCGAATGCCTATTTCGAGCGTGCGCTGTATCTGTTGCACGAGGTCGACCAGACCGCGCGCCGCTATTTCGAGGGCCTGCTCAAGCTGACCGTACTCGACACGCTGGTGCTGGCGCTGGGCCTGTGGGTGATCGGTGTGTCGTCGCCCCTGCTGCTGGGGCTGATCTCGGCCGTGCTGGCCTGGGTGCCGTTCGTCGGCTCGATCGCCGGCTGCGTGCTGGTGGTGATCGTCGCCTCGACCGATGCGCCGGGCAATCCGCTGATGGCCTATGGAGCGATCGGGGTGTTCGTGCTGGTGCGGCTGCTGGACGATTTCCTGTTCATGCCGCTGACGCTGGGCCGCAGCCTGCACATCCACCCGCTGGTGACGGTGCTGATGATTTTTATTGGCGGCATGCTGGCGGGGGTGGTGGGGCTGATGCTGGTGCTGCCGCTGCTGGGCGTGGTGATGGTGATCGGAGAGACGCTGGGGACGCTGGTGACCAATCCGCGGCTGCGGGCAAGGCATCGGTATGCGCGCGCCTTGCGGACCAGGCAGGCCAGCGTCGATCTCGACATCGCGCGCGAGCGGCGCGGGGCGCCGACGCCCAATTCCAAGCAATAAGCGCTAGATCAGACCAATCGCATTGCGCAATATTTGGCACATCTGAGGCAGACCCTGCTGTTCAAGCGTCGCAATATAATCTTCAGCTGATTTCGGCGGCTTTCTTAATTTTATGCGACATGTCTTCAGGGTGCTCAGGATGCCAATCTTGTCCAAGTCATATTGAGCAACAAGAAAATCATCAGGATGCAAAATCTCGATTGCATGTCGAGAAACCACCGCCTCAGGAAAATCTTTAAGATTGAAAGTGACGATAGCGTCTGCATGGCCGACGATCGCAGCCGCCAAGACATGTCGATCGTCATTGTCAGGCAACTCTAGCGTTGGAATCGGATACTCGTAGTCCCGGACAATGGCATCCTCGACTGCTGTATTCATGAGCGACGCCGTATGCAGCAGCTTTTCCTTGTTCAAATCGGGACGTTTGCCGATCAAATTGCGAATCCACTCATCCTGTATCTCAACTGTCCAACGCGCACGGTAAATCCCTTCGGCACCCAGGGTCATCAGGATATCCCTGAGGGGCGCAGGATAGAGAACGCATGCGTCTAAAACAGCCGTATACCGGAAGTTCCCTGCCATCAATACCCCATATCCAACTCTTGTGCTTGATCGACTAACTCCTGAAGCGCTGAATCAGCGGTTTTCTTGCGTTGCTCTTTATATGCAACCACATCCTCAAACTTGATGCGACGATGCGTTCCTACCTTATGATGAGGAATTTTTCCGTTATCCAACATTTTGACTAAATAAGGCCGAGATACATTCAAGAACATTGCCGCTTCTTGAGTAGTCACATAAAGCTCCTTGGGCATGATAGCAACTGCATTGCCTTGCGCAAGTGAACCCAGCATGTCCGCAAACAAGCGAAGCACTTTCGGGGGCAATTTTAAAATGGGAGAGTCTTCGATACGCTCTACCCCATCTTCCAAAATTGCGATGTTAACCACCCGCGAGTGGTCAAGAGCACTGATGATGCAACGTTGTGCGGCTTTCGCAAGCTCGACATCTTCCTTGCTTTCCAAGCGATCAATCATTTCAGACATCATTTGCTCCTGGTGTTTTCAGAGAGGGTGTTTCTGCTGTACAAGGCTACTCCCAAATCCATCGTAAACGAATTCTACGAAACAAACGAAATAAACGCAACAACGTGCTTGAACCCTCAATTGCGGCTTGATACCTCACACGCTCATCGAGACCGTATTGCATGGACGAAAAAAAACCGGGACGCCAGTCCCGGTTTCGATAGGTATCGTAGCGTTATTTCCGCCCCGCCGCTTTCGGCTTGGACTTGATGGTCGACAGGATCGACGGCTTGACCTTCGACGGCGGCGCCATGAAGGGCGTTCCCGCCGATGCGCGGTCATTACGACGCTCACTACGCTGGCCACCAGGAGCCGCAGGCCGCTTCGGCGCCACCTCGATCACGCGCCCCTTCGGCGGCGCACCGGCCGGACGACGCTCCTCACGCGCCGCACCCGGCAACTCGCCGCCCGGCGGCGGAATCAGATGCCGCTCGCCATTGCCGATCAAGTCGCCACGCCCCATGCGCTTGAGACCCTCGCGCAGGATGGGCCAGTTCTCCGGATCGTAGTAACGCAGGAAAGCCTTGTGCAGCTTGCGCGTCTTGCCGCTCTTGGCGGTTTCGACGATCTCCGAATCCTCGGTGACCTTGGCCAGCGGGTTCTTGCCCGAGTGGTACATGGTGGTCGCCATCGCCATCGGCGTCGGCGTGAAGGTCTGCACCTGGTCCAGCTTGAAGTTGTTCTTCTTGAGCCACAGCGCCAGGTTCAGCATGTCTTCGTCGGTCGAGCCGGGGTGGGCCGCGATGAAGTAGGGAATCAGGTACTGCTTCTTGCCCGCTTCGAGCGAATACTTGTCGAACAGGCGCTTGAACTCGTCATAGGCGCCGATGCCCGGCTTCATCATCTTCGACAAGGTGCCGGCTTCGGTGTGTTCCGGCGCGATCTTCAGGAGGCCGCCCACGTGGTGGGTCACCAGCTCTTTCACGTACTCGGGCGAACGCACGGCCAGGTCGTAGCGCAGGCCGGAACCGATCAGGATCTTCTTGATGCCGGGGATCGCGCGCGCCTTGCGGTACAGCGAAATCAGCTTGCTATGGTCGGTGCCCAGGTTGGAGCAGATGGTCGGGTACACGCACGACAGGCGGCGGCAGCTTTCCTCGATCTTCTTTTCCTTGCAGGCCAGGCGGTACATATTCGCCGTCGGGCCGCCCAGGTCGGTGATGGTGCCGGCGAAGTTCTTGGTCGTGTCGCGGATCAGCTCGATCTCGCGCAGGATCGACGGCTCCGAGCGGCTCTGGATGATGCGGCCTTCGTGCTCGGTGATCGAGCAGAAGGTGCAGCCGCCGAAGCAGCCGCGCATGATATTGACCGAATAACGGATCATTTCCCAGGCCGGGATATGGGCCTTGCCATAGCTCGGGTGCGGCGCGCGAGCGTAGTTCAGGTCGTAGACGTTGTCCATCTCGTCCATGGCCAGCGGCAGCGGCGGCGGGTTGAGCCAGACGTCGCGGTCGCCGTGGCCCTGCACCAGTGCGCGCGCATTGCCCGGGTTCGATTCCAGGTGGAACACGCGCGAAGTGTGCGCATACATCACCGGATCCTCGCTGACGGTCTCGAACGACGGCAGGCGCACCACGGTCTTGGCTGCCTTTTCGCGGGCCGCGGCCTGGCGTTGCTCGCGCGTCATGATGACCACCGGTTTGACTTCCGGCTCGGGCGCGGCGTTATCGAGCGCGCAGGCTTTTGGATCTTCCAGCGCCATCGCGTACGGGTTCGGCTGCTTGTCGATGCGGCCCGGCACGTCCACGCGGGTGGAGTTGTGCACCGACCACTCTTCGTCCGGCAGCCAGCCCTGTGGCACCAGGAAGGCGGTGCCGCGCAGGTCGCGGATGGTCTTGATGTTCTCGCCGGCCGCGATGCGGCGGGTGAGGTCGACCAAGGCCCGCTCGGCATTGCCGAAGATGAGCAGGTCGGCCTTCGACTCGAACAGCACCGAGCGGCGCACTTTATCGGACCAGTAGTCGTAGTGGGCGATGCGGCGCAGCGAGGCCTCGATGCTGCCGGCGATCACCGGCACGCCGGGGAAGGCTTCGCGGGCGCGCTGGCAATACACGGTCACGGCGCGGTCGGGGCGCTTGTTCGGCTCGGCGTTGGGGGTGTACGCATCGTCGGAACGGATCTTGCGGTCGGCCGTGTAGCGGTTGACCATCGAGTCCATATTGCCGGCGGTAATGCCCCAGTACAGATTGGGCTTGCCCAGCGCGCGAAACGGCTCGACCGAGGTCCAGTCGGGCTGGCTGATGATGCCGACGCGGTAGCCTTGCGCCTCGAGCAGGCGGCCGACCAGGGCCATGCCGAAGCTCGGGTGGTCGATGTAGGCGTCGCCCGTTACCAGGATGATGTCGCACGAATCCCAGCCCAACTTGTCCATTTCGGCGCGGGACATCGGGAGAAAGGGTGCAGTAGCACCGCGACTGGAGCGCTTGGCGACCGTCGCAAAGAGATTGGCTGGGGAGTTCATTGGCCGGCATTGTACCGGAAAACCATTTTTGGGGCAGCGTAGCGCCCCGAAAAATGGCTTAAAATCAATGACTTGTGGCGTGAATGACTACGTCAGATGCCCATGTTCGACAGGATTTGTCCCAGTTCGCGCAGGCCGGACTCGACGCGCGGGTGGCGGGCGGCGAAGCGCGCCGCCAGTTCCTGGGTGCGTGAACCCAGGCCATAGGTATTGGCGTCGAGCTGCTGCTCGGCGCGGCGCTCCAGCACTTTCTCGATGTCGCCATCGAGCTGGCGCAGCAGGGTTTCCAGTTCGACATCGGTGTCGCCCGTTTCTTGCAGTTCGCGGTGCAGGGCTTTCAGGCGTGCCTTCAGGTCGGCATCGTGTTCGGGTTGCATCGTGGTCTCCGGTGTTGGCTCGATTTCATTGTAAGCCATGGGGGGCGGGAAGGAGAACACGGCAGTGGATGCGGCAAATCGACCGCAGGTTGAACGCGTCGGCGGCAGAGCCGCCAACCCTACCATCATGACCCGTAGGGTTGGCGGCTTTGCCGCCGACGCGGTGATAGCTACCGGCCGCGTCACCACGACCGGTCCCGGCAAAGCTTACTCGCCAGTCAAACCACGACGCTCCAGCAGCGGCTTGATATCCGCATCCTTGCCGCGGAAGTTGCGGTACATCTGCATCGCATCGAGCGTGCCGCCGCGCGACAGCAGGGTCTTGCGGAAGTGGTCGCCATTCTTGCGGGTCAGGCCGCCGTTGGCCTTGAACCATTCGACGGTGTCGGCGTCCAGCTTCTCGGCCCACAGGTAGCCGTAGTAGCCGGCCGAGTAGCCGCCCGAGAACGTGTGCGAGAAGTAGGCGCTGCGGTAACGCGGCGGCACCAGGGCGAAGTCGACGCCGGCTTTCTTGAGCGCTTCAGCCTCGAAGGCCAGCACGTCCTGCGGGATCTGGTTCGGGGCCAGCTGGTGCCAGGCCTGGTCCAGCAGCGCCGCGGCCAGGTACTCGGTGGTGCGGAAGCCTTCGTTGAACTGCGACGAAGCCTGGACCTTGTCCAGCAATTCCTTCGGCATCGGCTCGCCGGTCTGGTAGTGCCTGGCGTAGTTGGAAAGGACCTCGGGCCAGGCCATCCACATCTCGTTCACCTGCGACGGGAACTCGACGTAGTCGCGCGGCACGCGCGAACCCGCGAAGCGTGGGTACTGCACGTCCGAGAACATGCCGTGCAGCGCGTGGCCGAACTCGTGGAAGGTGGTGCGCACTTCGTCGTAGGTCAAGAGGGTCGGCTCGCCGGCGGCCGGCTTGGCCACGTTCAGGTTGTTGGCGATGACCGGCTTCGTGCCCAGCAGCTTGCTCTGCGGGACCCAGGCATTGGCCCAGGCGCCGCCGCGCTTGTTCGAGCGCGCGTACGGATCGAAGGTGAAGATCGCCAGCTGCTTGCCGTCGACGTCGAACACGTCGAACATGCGCACGTCTTCGTTATAGCCAGGCAGGTCCTTGCGCTCCTTGAAGGTCAGGCCGAATTCCTTGTTGGCGGCGAAGAACACGCCGTCCACCAGCACGCGATTGATCTCGAAGTAAGGACGCAGCTGGCCGGCGTCGAAGGCGTAGCGCTGGGCGCGCACCTTGTCGCTGTAGAAGGCCCAGTCATGCGCGGCGGCCTTGAAGCCACCCTTTTCCGCGTCGATCACCTTCTGGATGTCGGCCGCCTCTTTCTTGGCGTTGTTGACGGCTGGCGTGGCCAGCTCCGCCAGCAGGCTGTTGACGGCGTCGGTGGTCTTCGCGGTCTGCTCTTCCAGGTTGTAGGCGGCGTGGTTCGGGTAGCCCAGCAGCACGGCGCGTTCGGCGCGCAGCTTGGCGATCTGCAGCACGGTCTGGCGGGTGTCGAACTCGCCGCCGCGGCTGCCGCGCGCCATCGATGCCGACAGCAGCTTGGCGCGGGTGTCGCGGTTGGTCAACACCGACAGGGCGGCCTGCTGGGTGGTGTTCACGACAGGGATCACGAACTTGCCGTCCAGGCCGCGCTTTTTACCTTCCGCGGCGGCGGCGTCGATCGCCTTGTCGCTCATGCCGGCCAGCTCTGCGCGGGTGTCGACCACCAGCGCCGAGGCGTTGGCTTCCTTCAGCGTGTTCTGGGCGAACTGGGTCTGCAGGGCGGCCAGCTTGCTGTTGTAGTCCTTCAGCTTCTCTTTGTCCGCATCCGACAGCTTGGCGCCGGCGCGTTCGAAGTCGTTGTTGTAGCGGTCCAGCAGGTAGGCCGATTCGGCGTCCAGCTTGAGGCTGTCGCGCTTGTTGTACAGGGTGTTGATGCGCTGGTACAGCTTGCCGTTCAGGCGGATCGCGTCGCTGTGCTGCGACAGCTTCGGCGCCATATCACGGCCCAGGGCGATCAGGGTGTCGTTGGTATAGGAGCCCGACAGTGTGCCGAAGGCGGTGCTTACGCGCGACAGCATGCGGCCGGCGCGTTCCATCGCGACGATGGTGTTCTCGAACGTCGGCGCGGCCTTGTTGTTGGCGATCTTTTCGATTTCAAGAGCGTGCTGGCGCATGCCCTCGGCATAGGCCGGGGCGAAGTGCTCGTTGCGGATCTTGTCCCAGGCCGGGAAGTTGAACGGCAGGGTGCTCTCTTTCGCGAACGGGTTCGAGGCGTCGAATTTCGCGGAAGCGGCGCTAGGGGCCGCGGCTTGGGCCGCTGGCGCCGCGTGGGCGATGTTCAGGACGGCGGCGCTCACGGCGGCGGCCAGCAGGAAGTGGGTACGTTTCATATTGTTTGCTTCTCGTTGTATAGATGGTCTCAGTTCAGGCCGCGGCGTTCCAGCAGCGGCTCGATGACCGGGTCACGGCCGCGGAAGTCGCGGTACATGTCGACCGCGTCCATGGTGCCGCCCTTGGACAGCACCTTCTGGCGGAACACGTCGCCGTTCTTGCGCAGCAGGCCGCCGTTTTCCTTGAACCACTCGCCGGCATCGGCGTCCAGGCGTTCGGCCCACAGGTAGCTGTAGTAGCCGGCCGAGTAGCCGCCGCCCATGGCGTGCGAGAAGTAGGTGCTGCGGTAGCGCGGCGGCACCGGCGCGAAGTCCAGGCCGGCGTCTTTCAGTGCCTGCTTCTCGAACGCGATCACGTCGCTCGGCATCTGCTTGGAGCCCAGCTGGTGCCATTTCTGGTCCAGCACCGCGGCCGCCAGGTACTCGGTGGTGCGATAGCCTTCGTTGAAGCGCTGGGCGGCGCGCAGCTTGTCCAGCAGCTCTTTCGGCATCGGCGCGCCGGTCTGGTAATGCTTGGCGTAGCTAGCCAGCACTTCAGGCCAGGCCATCCACATCTCGTAGACCTGCGACGGCAGCTCGACGTAGTCGCGCGGCACATTGGTGCCCGAGAAGCGTGGATACTTCACCTTCGAGAACCAGCCGTGGGTGGCGTGGCCCAGCTCGTGGAAGGTGGTGCGCACTTCGTCCCAGGTCAAGAGGGTCGGTTCGCCGGCGGCCGGCTTGGTCAGGTTCAGGTTGTTGGTGATGACCGGCTTCTGGTTCAGCAGGAAGCTCTGGTCGACCAGGGAGCTCATCCAGGCGCCGCCGCGCTTGTTCGGACGCGCATACGGGTCGATGATGAAGATCGCCAGGTGCTCGCCGTTCTCTTCGAACACGTCGTACACGCGCACGTCGGCATCGTAGGTCGGCAGGTCGGTGCGTTGCTTGAAGGTGATGCCCCACAGCTGGGTAGCGGCGAAGAAGGCGCCCTTCTCCAGCACGTTGTTGAACTCGAAGTAAGGCTTGAGCTGGTTGGCGTCGAAGGCGTACTTGGCGGTGCGCACCTTGTCGCTGTACATGCTCCAGTCCTGGGCGGCCAGCTGGAAGCCACCTTTTTCGGCGTCGATCACCTGCTGGATCTCGGCCGCTTCTTTCTTGGCGTTGCGCACGGCCGGCGCGGTCAGGTCGCCCAGCAGTTTGTTGACCGAGGCGGTGTCCTTGGCGGTCTGGTCTTCGAGCGAATAGGCCGCATAGCTCTCGTAGCCCAGCAGTTCGGCGCGCTCGGCGCGCAGCTTGGCCAGTTGCAGCACGACGTTGCGGTTATCGAACTCGCCGCCGCGGCTGCCGCGGATCATCGAGGTGGTGAGCAGTTTTTCGCGCACGTTACGGTTGGTCAGCACGGCCAGCGGCGCCTGCTGGGTGGTGTTCACCACCGGGATCACGAACTTGCCGTCCAGGCCGCGCTTCTTCGCCTCGGCGGCGGCCGCTTCGATCGCCTTCTCCGGCAGGCCGGCCAGCTCTTCGCGGGTGTCGACCACGAACGCCGACGCGTTCACTTCTTTGAGCACGTTCTGGCTGAATTGGGTCTGCAGCGCCGCCAGCTGGGCGTTATAGCCTTTCAGCTTGGCCTTGTCGGCGTCGGACAAATTGGCGCCGGAACGCACGAAGTCCTTGTAGTAGCGCTCGAGCAGGAACTTCGATTCGGCGTCCAGCTTCAAGGTGTCACGCTTGTCGTGCAGGGTCTTGATGCGCGCGAACAGCTTCGGGTTCAGACGGATCGCATCGCCGTGGGCCGCGAATTTCGGCGCCAGGTCTTTTTGCAGCGCCTGCAGCGTGTCGTTGGTGTACGAACCGGTCAGCGTGTAGAACGCCGCGCGCACGCGCGTCAGCAGTGCGCCCGAACGCTCCATCGCCACGATCGTATTGTCGAACGTCGGCGCGGCCTTGTTGTTGGCGATCTTCACGATTTCAGCCGCTTCCAGGCGCATGCCTTCGGCGAAGGCCGGCGCGAAGTGCTCGTTCTTGATCTTGTCGAAGGCCGGGTAGCCGTATTGCAGGGTGCTCGGCTTGGCGAACGGATTCGAGGCCTCCAGGGCCGCAGCCGCCGGTTGGGCGAAGGAGAAGGTGGCCATGGCGACGCTGGCTGCGATCAGCAGCAGTTGGGGACGGTTCATAGTGTCTCTTGTGCGTTGTGAGAAAGAAGTACTGCAAATAGCACGCCGCCCTCACCCGCTGCTCGTGACAGCGAATGAGGGCGGCGCGATATCAGTTTGCGGCAGGCTTGGTCTCGACCAGGCCGCGGCGCTCGAGCAGCGGTCCGATTTCCGGATCGCGGCCGCGGAAGTCGCGGAACAGGTCCATCGCTTCGGCCGTGCCGCCGCGCGACAGCAGGGTCTTGCGGAAGTGGTCGCCGTTCTTGCGGGTCAGGCCGCCGCTCTCGGTGAACCACTTGACGGTTTCGGCGTCGAGGCGCTCGCTCCACAGATAGGCGTAGTAGCCGGCCGAATAGCCGCCGCCCATCGAGTGCGAGAAGTAGCCGGTGCGGTAGCGCGGCGGCACTGGCGGATAGGCCACGCCGGCATCCTGCAGCGCCTTGGCTTCGAACGACAGCACGTCGGTCGGCACCTGGCTCGGGGTCAGCTGGTGCCAGCGCTGGTCGAGCAGCGCGGCGGCCAGGTACTCGGTGGTGCGGTAGCCTTGGGCGAACTTCTTCGAGGCGACCACCTTGTCCAGCAGCTCTTTTGGCATCGGCGCGCCGGTCTGGTGGTGCTTCGCGTAATTGGCCAGCACTTCGGGATAGGTCACCCACATCTCGTTGACCTGCGACGGATACTCGACGAAGTCGCGCGGCACGTTGGTGCCCGAGAACTTCGGATACTTCACGTTCGAGAACATGCCGTGCAGCGCGTGGCCGAACTCGTGGAAGGTGGTGACCACTTCATCGTAGGTCAGCAGGGTCGGCTCGCCGGCCGCTGGCTTGGGGATGTTCAGGTGGTTGCCGATGACCGGCTTGTGACCCAGCAGATGCGACTGCGAGACGTATTCGTTCATCCAGGCGCCGCCCTGCTTGTTGCCGCGGGCATAGGGGTCGAAGATGAAGATCGCCAGCGGCTTGCCGTCGACGTCGAAGATGTCGTACACGGTCACGTCCGGGTTGTACACTGGCAGGTCCTTGCGCTGCTTGAAGGTGATGCCGAATTCGCGGGTGGCGGCGAAGAACACGCCGTCGACCAGCACGCGGTTCAATTCGAAGTAAGGGCGCAGCTGGCTTTCGTCGAAGTTGAAGGTCGCGGCGCGCACCTTGTCCTGGTACATCGGCCAGTCCCAGGCGGCGACCTGGTACTTGCCGCCCTCTTTGTCGATGACCTTCTGGATCTCGGCCGCTTCTTTCTTGGCGTTGTTGACCGCCGGCGCGGCCAGGTCGCCCAGCAGCTTGTTGACGGCGGCCGGGTTGCGCGCGGTTTCCAGTTCCTGCGAATAGGCCGCGAAGTTCGGGTAACCCAGCAGCACGGCGCGCTCGGCGCGCAGCTTGGCCAGGCGCAGCACCTGCTTGGTGGTGTCGAACTGGCCACCATGGGTGCCGCGCTCCAGCGACGCCTTCATCAGGCGCTCGCGGGTGGCGCGGTCGGTCAGGAACGACAGCGCCGGCTGGCTCGAGGTGTTCACGATCGGGATCGCGAACTTGCCCTTCTGGCCGCGCTTGGCGGCTTCGTCGGCGGCGGCGCTGATCTGCGCATCGCTCATGCCGGCCAGTTCGGCGCGGGTGTTCACGATCAGGGCGGCGGCGTTGGCGCCTTTCAGCACGCGCTGCTGGAAGTCCGACTGCAGCGAGGCGATCTCGCCATTGAATTTCTTGAGCTTGGCCTGGTCGGCCTTCGACAGGTTGGCGCCGGCGCGCACGAATTCCTTGTAGTAGCGCTCGAGCAGGTGGACCGACTCGGCGTCCAGCGACAGCGACGCGCGCTTGTCGTGCAGCGCTTTTACGCGCGCGAACAACTTTGGATTCAGGTGGATCGCGTCGGAATGCGCCGCCAGCTTGGGCGACATCTCGCGGTCGACCGCGTCCAGCGTGTCGTTGGTATTGGCGCCCTGCAGGTTCGAGAAGGTCGCATACACGCGCGCCAGCAGCTGGCCGGAGCGCTCCAGCGCCACGATGGTGTTCTCGAAAGTAGGCGCGGCCTTGTCGCCCGCGATCGCCTCGACTTCGCGCAGTTCCTCGCGCATGCCGGCATTGAAGGCCGGCAGGAAGTGTGCGTCCTTGATCTTGTCGAAGGCGGGGTAGTTCAGCGGCAGGCTGCTGGGCTGGGCGAAGGGGTTGGCGGCGTCGAGGACGGGAGCGGCAATGGCTGCATGTGCCAGCGCGACGCTGGCAGCCACGATGAGCAGTTTTGGACGGATCATGAGGTCTTTCGCGAACACTAGGGAAGGTACTGCCGGGGCTGGCTCGACAGCAGTGCGCTAAAGATCATAGCAGGCTTGCAAGGCCACCGTAACAATTAAAAAGTATTGCAATGTATCAGTGGAGAGCGCCTGTGTTTACGGGCGTAAACACAGCGCTGCACGTCGAAACGACGGCTCAATAATGCGGGGGACGCTCGTTGAGCGGAGACTGGCCTGCGTCGCGCAGGGTGCGCACATGGTCGGCCAGCTTGGCGACCATCGCCTCGAGCCCGTCGATGCGGCGTTCCTGGCGGTAGATGGTCTTGTTCAGCTCATCCAGCAAGTCTTCCTGCTGGGCGAGCTTGATTTCGAGACTGATGAAACGGTCTTCCTGGGTCATGGCGGCGGCATCCTGCGTAAAACCGGCATTATGCCAGCCGGGCCACGCAGGGCGGCCCGGCATGTCGGCCATCAGCCCTGCCAGGGCACGAAATCGAGGCCCTTGCCGACGACGTCGATCACCAGGGCCTGGTTTTCCGGGCTTTCGGCGAAGTCGATCAGCATCTGGGCGCGACCGTTCTGGCCGATCATCTGCGACCAGTACAGCAAGCCGCCGGTGTCCGGTTCGCGGTCCAGCACGTTTTGATAGAGTTTGTGGATGAACTCCTGGTCGGTCGGGTTCTCGCCATACAGCTTCTTGAACTCGGGCTGGATCATGAACTCGGTGGCCACCTGGTGCAGCGAGGTGCCGTTATCCATGCGCCAGTTCCAGTAACCCAGCCCAGTTTCCTCGGCAGTACGGTCCAGCACCGCCTCGTACAGGCGGAAGATCTGCGCCGAGACAGTGTCGATCGCCTTCCAGCCGTCGTCGAACTTGATGCGCTCGACGTTGAACAGGCCGTCGACCTCGCCGTTCGGCGCGGTCACCGTATAGCCCCAGGTTTCCTTCTTGAGCGCGTAGGCGTCGCGCGAGCCGCCGTAGACCGCGACGTCAAGACCGGCGCCGCCATCGATGGCATTGCTGCCGGCATTGGCGGTGATGGTATCGGCGCCCGCGGTGCCGCCCTGGAAGCCGTTGTGGCCGATCGTCATCGGCATGCTCTGCTGGCCTGCGCGCGCATTGCCCGCATCGTCGAGCGAGACCACGGTAACGTTGTAGCTGCCGTTCGGCAGCGGCTGCGAGGCCAGCGCCCACTTGCCGTCACCGGCGACGGTGGTCGAACCGATCTTGACGAAGTCGCCGTCGCGGTACAGTTCGATCGTGGTGCCGGCTTCGCCGGTGCCCGTGAACAGCGGACGGTTGCTGCCTGCCGCCAGGGCGATGTTCATCGTCGGGACCACGGGCGCGGTGGAATCGATGTGGAACAGCACCTGGTTACTCGCCTGTGAGACATTGCCAGCTGCATCGGTGGCGGTGGCAAAGATCCGGTAGTCCCGGCTATCCACAAAGGGATCTGTCGAACGGGTGCTCCACAGGCCGCTGCCATCGGCCTGGGCCGTGGCGATCAGCTTGTCGCCGAGAAAGACCTTGACCGTCGAGTTGGCCTCGGCGCTGCCGTTCAACAGCAGGATGTTGCCGGTGGTCGCGTAACCCTTGCCGTTTTGCGTCACGGCCAGCACCGGCGCCGCTGGCGCCGCCGTGTCCGCCAGTACATTGGCGCGCTCGACCGTCATATCGGCGAACTGCAGCCAGTCGATATTGCTCAGGGTATCCGTCCCCTCCGCGCCCGACACCGCCAGTGCGCCGTCGCCCACAGTGCCGAAGGTATAGCTATTGCGGTTGCCGTTATAGACCACCGTATCGATTCCTGCTCCGCCGTCGATCATATCGTTGCCTCCATTACCTTGCAAAGTATCGTTGAATTGGGTGCCCAACAGGACGTCGTCCTTGTGGCTGCCAGTGATGTAGCGTCCGCCGCTGCCGTTGATGCCGAGCGCTCCGCGCAGGCCGTCGCCACCGTACAGCCAATTGAAGGCGGCGATGTCATAGGGACGGTAGGTGCTGTGCCAGCCGCCGAGCGAGTCGTAGGACATCAGCGTGTTGCTGGTATTGTTTTCGTTGCTGGGCAAGACGATCTGCGCTTCCGAACCCTCGAGGAAGGGGTGCTTCAGGCCCAGTGCGTGCCCCAGTTCGTGCAGCAGGGTTTCATAGCCCTGGGTACCCGATGTCAGGTTTCCGGTAATGTGCTCCCACTCGGCATTGTCGAGGTACACATAGGCGTTCGCCGTGTACTCGGTCAGCGTGCCGTTCGAGGTCGAACGGTAGCCGGCCAGCCAGCTGCACAAGCCGGTCGTGTACCGTCCTTCGAGATCCATATTGGCCAGGTGAATCTGGGCCGCCGTCCCCGATCCCGTTTCACGGAATTCGATGCCGGTGATCTGCTGCAGATAGGTGAAGGCGGTACGGGTCGCCGCCTGCTGGGAGACGCTGAACGTTTCCTGGCCGCTTTTGTCGGCCTCGTTGCCCGACTCCGTCGAAAAGGTGTAGTTCAGGACGTTGGCGTTGGAATTGCTGAGGTAATTCCAGTCGGGCCCCTTGTCCAGCAGGGCGTCGATGTGGTTCAAGCCCGAGAGCGGGGTGGTGGTGATGTCGGAAACGGTGGCCATGGATCGGAAAGAAAACGTTGCGCTTGCCACACGGCAATTGCCGTGAAACTTTAGCTATCGAAAAACTCGCATTCGGGCAAGTATTTCTTGCTCGACAGTCGAAGTCAAATGCGATTTCAATCGTGCGCAGGTCTTGTCGATCCGCCAAGGCTTGCGCGCAACGTTCCGTTTCCTATTTACTCAGGAACCGGCCGTGGTGTTGCCAATAAGGCTTTCAGGTTCGCCAATCTTTCTTTCGGGCTCAGGATTTCGCTCTCCATCGGCGCGGCTTCGCCGACGTCCAGCGCCATCTCCTTGATGAAGCGCGAAGGATCGCAGTTCACCAGTTCGCCCGCGCGCTTCCTGCGCTTGCACCAGCTCACGTGCAAGGTGCGCTGGGCACGCGTGATGCCCACATACATCAGGCGCCGCTCTTCCTGGATGCGCGCCGCGATCGACTCGACCGACGCGTCCGGATCGCCCTTGTGCGGCAAGATCCCCTCTTCCACCCCGACCAGGTAGACGTGCGGATATTCCAGGCCCTTGGAAGCGTGCAGTGTCGACATGCGCACCGCATCTTCTTCCTCGTCCTGGCCTTCGAGCATCGACATCAGGGCCACCATCTGGGTCAGCTCGAGCAGGTTCTTTTCCTCGCCGTCGCGGTCGCGTCCCCCACGGCCGCGCTCCTTCAGCCAGTTATTGAACTCGAGCACGTTCTGCCACTTGGCCTGGGCCGCGCGGTCGTCGAAATTCTCGTAGAGATAATGCTCGTAGTTCATCTCCTTCATCATGTCGTCGAGCACCTCCGCCGCATGGTCGCCGCTGCCCGACGGTCCCGGGCGGGTGGCGCGGTCTTCCAGCTCGGCGATGAACTGGCAAAAGTCGCGCAGCGAACCCAGCTGGCGGTCGGCCAGCTTGGCTTCGATGCCGCCCTTGCGCGCCGCCTCGTACAGCGAGCAATTCCACTGCTTGGAAAATTCGCCCAGCACTTCCAGCGTGGCCATGCCGACCCCGCGCTTGGGGGTCGTGACGGCACGGATGAAGGCCGGGTCGTCGTCCTGGTTGGCGATCAGGCGCAGGTAGGCGATGATGTCCTTGATCTCGGCCTTGTCGAAGAAGCTCTGGCCGCCCGACATCGTGTACGGGATGCGCTCCTTGCGCAGCGCCTGCTCCATCACGCGCGCCTGGTGGTTGCCGCGGTACAGGATGGCGAAATCGGACCATTTGTTCTTGCGCTGGAAGTGTTCGGACGAGATCATGATCGCGATCTGGTCGGCTTCCTGATCGTCGTTCTGCATGCCCAGCACCTTGATCGGCTCGCCCAGGCCGTGCTCGGACCACAGCGACTTCTCGAACAGCTTCGGGTTGTTGCCGATGACGGCGTTGGCCGCCTGCAGGATGCGGGTGGTGGAGCGGTAGTTCTGCTCGAGCTTGATCACCTTGAGGTCAGGGAAGTCGTCGCCCAGCGTTTTCAGGTTCTCGACCGAGGCGCCGCGCCAGGCATAGATCGCCTGGTCGTCGTCGCCGACGGCCGTGAACATCGGCTTCTTGCCCACACCCGTCACCAGCAGCTTGACCAGCTCGTACTGGCAGGTATTGGTGTCCTGGTATTCGTCCATCAGCAGATAGCGCAGGCGCCGCTGCCAGCGGTCGCGGATCGGTTCGTTATTGCGGAACAGTTCCACCGGCAGGCGGATCAGGTCGTCGAAGTCGACCGCCTGGTAGGCCTGCAGGGTCGCCACATAGCTGCGGTAGACGCGTCCGGCCATGACCTCGTCCTCGTCGCGCGCCGCCTTGATCGCGTCTTCCGGATCGACCAGGCCGTTCTTCCACAGCGAAATCGTGTTCTGGATACCGCGGATTTCCTGTTTATCCGTACTCATCGCCAGGTCGGAGACGATGGTGTAGCAGTCGTCGCTATCCATGATCGAGAACTTGTCCTTCAGGCCCACCCCGGCCGCTTCCTGGCGCAGGATCTTGACGCCCAGCGAGTGGAAAGTAGACACGGTCAATTGCTTGGCCTGCTTGGGCTGCTTGAGCAGCTTGCCGATACGCTCCTGCATCTCGAGCGCCGCCTTGTTGGTGAAGGTCAGGGCGGCGATGGTGCGCGGATCGTAGCCGCAATGCTCGATCATGTAGGCGATCTTTTGCGTGATCACGCGGGTCTTGCCCGAGCCGGCGCCGGCCAGCACCAGGCAAGGGCCGTCGAGATATAGCGCGGCTTCGCTCTGCGGCCCGTTGAGGCCGAATCGTGGTGCAGTGGACATGGGAATTATTTCTGGAGGGACAGGCAGCGATTGTAACAATCTGACGGCCCCAGCGGGCGATGGCGCGCGCCGCCTGCACTGGATTGCAACACTGCGGATTGCAACACCGGCCCGCGCCGGCCGAACGGGAGAGTCAGGGCGCGCCGGCGCGCAATCGAGTAACATGCGTCCTTTGCGGCGTGCGCCGCTGCGGCCCCAATTTTCTGGACATTTGCCCTATGAAATTCGAACATCTCGTTGAAATCAACGACCCGATGAACCCGCTGATCGATACCCTCACCCGCGAGCAGGTATGGCATGGCCTGGTCCTGCGCGCCGAAGACCCGAAGATGTTCATTCCACACCTGGACGCCAGCGAGATCGTCGAGCGCGAGGCGGGCGCTTTCCGCCGCCGCCTGACCTTCGGCGAGCTGGTGATCGAAGACCAGGTGTTCCTGACCCCGCTGCAGGAAGTGCGCTACGAGGTGCCGGCCCAGGGCGAGATCGCGGCCTCGAGCCTGCGCATGATCATCGAGGCGCCGACCAATGCCATGCTGCTGGTGCGTTTTTGCTACGACGACGGCACCGGCGAACACGCCGATCCGGCCAACGCGATGTATGACGAGTTCAAGAAGTCGGCCTATGAAGAAGCCGACCTCGACACGGTACGCATCCTGCGCAAGCTGGCCAGCGAAGGCAAGCTGAACACCACGCTGCTGAACTGAGCGTCAAGTCCCCGGCTCGGTATCGGCCGGGTCGGTCTGGCTATCGCCCTTCGACAGGTTGGTGGCCAGGTCGCGCAGCGCGGTGCGCACGCCCTCTTCGATCACCGGGTGATAGAACGGCATCTCGAGCATCTGGTCGACCGTCAGCCGCATCTGGAATGCCCATGACAGCAGATGCGCCAGGTGTTCGGCGCGCGGCGCGATCATCTCGGCGCCCAGGAACAGCCGGGTGCCATACTCGGCATACACCCGCAACATCCCCTTGTTCTGCAACATGACCCGGCTGCGGCCCTGGTTGGCGAAAGACACGCTGCCGACCGCGAACTTGCGCTGGCCGCCGGCGCACAAGGTTTTGTAGTTCTTGCCCAGGGTGGCGATATTCGGCTCGGTGAAGGCGACCGCGATCGGCGCGCGGCGCAGGCCCGGACGCACGTCCGGGTAGCGGCCCGCGTTGTCGCCGGCGATCTTGCCGTGGTCGGCGGCGTCGTGCAGCAATGGCCGCTCGTTGTTGGCGTCGCCCGCGATGAAGATATTGCTGGTCCCGCACTGCATGGTGCGCGCGTCGAAATGGGGAATGCCGTCCGGTCCCAGCTCCAGGCCCGTGTGCTCCAGTCCCAGGTCGTGCACATTCGGCGTGCGGCCGGCCGTCATCAGCACATACTGGAAGTGCTCGGTGCTTTCCTTGCCCAGCGCATCGCGCACCGTCAGCGCCACGTCGCCGTCTTCCTTCTCTTGCACCGCCCCGACCACCTCGGTCTGGAAGGCGATGTCGAGTTCTTCCATCAAGACCCGTCCGGCGCAGCGCAGCACTTCCGGATCGGTGATGTTGGCGATGCTGCCGCCGCGCGCATAGAAGCGCACGCGCACGCCCAGCCGGGCCAGGGCCTGGCCCAGTTCGAGGCCGATCACACCGGTGCCGATCACGGCCACCGAGCGCGGCAGGTCGTCCCAGTAAAACACGTCGTCGCTGGTGACGATGCCGGGACCGACGTTCTCGAGCTGCGGCAGGCGCAGCGGCGTGGAGCCGGTGGCGATCACGATGCGGCCGGCCTGGATCTCGGTCTGGTCGTCGACCACCAGCGTGCAGGGGCCGGTGAAGCGCGCGCGGCCCTGCAGGCGGTCCTGCACCGGCATCGCCTCGATGCCTTCGAGCACGAAGCCGACGAAGCGATCGCGTTCGCGCTTGACCCGTTCCATCACGGCGCGTCCGTCGATGCGTTTTTCGCCGGCATGCACGCCGAATGGCGCACAGGTGTCGATCACGTGGGACGCCTCGGCCGCCGCGATCAGGAGCTTGCTCGGCATGCAGCCGACCCGGGCGCAGGTGGTGCCGTACTGCCCGCTCTCGATCGCCACCGTCCGGGCGCCCAGCGCCTTGGCGGCGCGATAGGCAGTCATGCCGGCGGTGCCGGTGCCGATGATGGCGACGTCCACGTTCAATTGTTTCATGCTGCTCCCCTCTTTCTCATCTAGATGTCGAGTGGATCGACTTCCAGCGACCACTTTACGCGGGATTTCATCGCCCGCAGTTGTTCTACCCAGAGCCGCAGGAAGGCCTGCAGCGCGGGACGCGAGCTGGACTCTACCAGCAGCTGGGCGCGATCCACATTATGCACCCGGGTCATCGTCATCGGGATCGGGTCGTTGATCAGGATGGCGTCGCTCGGCAGGCAGTCGCGCGCCGCTTCCAGGAATTCGATCGCGATCGGCAGCTCCTTCGCCTCGGCGCGCAGCAAGGCCTGGTACATATAGGGCGGCAGCCCGGCCTCCTTGCGCTCTTCGAGCAGCTGGCCGGCGAAGCGTTCGTAATCGTGGCGCATCACCGCGCCGTACAGCGGGTGCTGCGCATACCGCGTCTGCACCAGCACCTCGGACGGCGCGCCGCCGCGGCCGGCGCGTCCCGCCACCTGCATCAGCTGGGCGAACAGGCGCTCGCTGGCGCGGTAATCCTGCGAGAACAGGGCGGTGTCGGGGTTCAGGATGCCGACCAGGGTCAGCTTCTTGAAGTCGTGGCCCTTGGCGACCATCTGCGTGCCGATCAGGATGTCCACCTCGCCCCGGTGCACGCTGTCGAAGGCGGCTTGCGCGCTGCCCTTCAGGCGCGTGGAATCGGCGTCGATGCGCAGGATGCGCGCCTCCGGGAACAAGGCGTGCAGATGCTCCTCTACCCGCTGGGTGCCGCGGCCCAGCGGCTGCAGGTCCACGTTGCCGCAGGTCGGGCAAGAGCGCGGGATGCGCAATTCGAGGCTGCAGTGGTGGCAGCGCAGCCGGTGCTCGGGCTTGTGCAGCACCATGAAGGCGGTGCAGCGGGTGCAGTTGCTGATCCAGCCGCAGGCGTCGCAGCTGATCACCGGGGCATAGCCGCGCCGGTTCAGGAACAGGAGCGACTGCTCGCCGCGCTCCAGCCGCCCGCGCAGGGCCGCCAGCACCTCGCTCGTCAGCCCGTCGCGCGCGCGGTCGCGCTCCATGTCCACCAGCCTGACTTTCGGCAGCACGGCGTCGCGCACGGCGCGCTCGCGCAGGTCCAGCCGCTTGTACCTGCCGGAGCGCGCGTGATGCCAGGATTCGAGCGATGGCGTGGCCGAACCGAGCACGATCGGGATCCCCAGCTGGTGCGCGCGCCACACCGCCAGGTCGCGCGCCGAATAGCGCAAGCCTTCCTGCTGCTTGTACGAAGGGTCGTGCTCTTCGTCGATCACGATCAGTTGCAGGTTCGGCAACGAAGCCAGGATCGCCAGCCGGGTGCCGAGCACGATGCGCGCCTGGCCGCTGTGCGCGGCCAGCCAGTGCAGCATGCGCTCGCCCTCGGACAGGCTGCTGTGCAGGGTGGCCAGCATCATGCCCGGGAAACGGGCCCGGATATTCCCTTCCAGCTGGGGCGTCAGGTTGATCTCGGGGACCATGATCAGGATCTGCGCCTGCGGGTCGCGCGCCAGCACCCGGGCGCAGGCCTGCAGGTAGACCTCGGTCTTGCCGCTGCCCGTCACGCCCCACAGCAGCAGCGGCGTGAAGCCGTCGGCGCCGCCGATCGCGTCGGCCGCCTCCTGCTGGGCGGGGTTCAGCACCGGCATGTCGACCGCCGTCGCATCCTGCTGGGGGTCGAGCTTGGCCAGTTTCTTCAGGGCGCGGTCCAGCGCCACCGTGGTGGGCACCCGCAGGTTCTTGGGCAGGCCGGGCAGCGCCACCTCGCCCAGCGGACGCTGGTAGTAGTCGGCGGCGAAGCGCGCCAGGGCGATCCAGCGCTCCGGCAGCGGGGATAGCTGGCTGCGCACGGCCAGCGCATCCTTCAGTTTTTCGGACGGGACGTCGGTCCGGTCCTTGACCGCGACGATCAGGGCCATGATTTCGCGGCGCGCAAACGGCACCAGCGCCAGCTGGCCGGGCAGCGGTTCTTCGCCCGGCCGGCATGGCCAGCGGTAGTCGAAACTGCTGTTCAGCGGAGTATCGAGCACGACTTCTAGGAAGCAATGCGTGCTATCGGTGCTGGTTGACAATCTGGGCCCTGTGCAAATCTGTGGAAAACTTTGTGAATAGCGTGGGGCTTGACCCCATCAAAGGTTTACGTTAGATCAAGTCGCAATCGATAATTCTCTAATTCAAGACAATTTTTTGCTTATGAATCAATGGCTTGCATATTCGTCCTCAGACCTGTTAACAAGCTCGAGCGCTTTTTCCGCGTTGTGCATAACTGGCCTATCCGGCGTGGAAAACTCGCTGCATTGCGTCACAAACTTAAGGCAATACTTGAAGAAGCGCGCTAAGTGCCGGTAAACCAAGCACTTTTCCCCATTATTAAAACGTCTGTTGATAACTTTGTGAACAAGAGCCGAATTTTGCTGAATTCTACTGGACAACCTTGTGGCGCAGGACGCACTCAGCACTAGATCGAATCAAAAAACGCTTATAAATCATCGATTTACGCTGACTAAGAAGATGCTGAGATGTCCACAGGAATTTTTACCCGCTTTTAGGAAGTTGTGAACAAGTGAGGAGCAAGACTGGCGGCCTTGTCAAGAGGGCCGCCATTCAGAGGGGAAAATTCAGCCGGCGCGCTGCTTGCGGCTGAAGCTGTGGACGGCGTCCACCATGGCGCTGACCGATTCCGGCGGCGTGAATTGCGAGATGCCGTGGCCCAGATTGAACACGTGGCCATGGCCGCTCGACGGCGCGCCATAGGCGGCCAGCGAGCGCTCGACTTCGGCGCGGATCTGGTCCGGCTCGGCGAACAGGATGGCCGGATCGAGATTGCCCTGCAGCGCCACGCGGTCGCCCACCAGCGCGCGCGCGCGGCCCAGGTTGACGGTCCAGTCCAGGCCCAGCGCGTCCGCGCCGATGTCGGCCATCTCGTCCAGCCAGATGCCGCCGCCCTTGGTGAAGACGATGGCCGGGATGCGCACGCCATCGTGTTCGCGGGTCAAGCCGGCGAGGATCTTGCGCATGTAATCCAGCGAGAATTCCTGGTAGGCGCCGTCGGCCAGCGCCCCGCCCCAGGAATCGAAGATCATCACGGCCTGGGCGCCGGCGTCGATCTGGGCGTTCAGGTACTGGGTCACGGCCTGCGCATTGATGTCCAGGATGCGGTGCATCAGGTCCGGACGGCTGTACAGCATCTTCTTGACCGTGTGGAATTCACGCGAGCCGCCGCCTTCGACCATATAGCAGGCCAGCGTCCACGGGCTGCCCGAGAAGCCGATCAGCGGCACGCGGCCATTGAGCGCGGTGCGGATCGAGGTCACGGCCTTGAACACATAGTCGAGCGAATCCATGTCCGGGACCGCCAGCGCGTTCACTTCGGATTCAAGGCGCAGCGGACGCTCGAACTTCGGGCCTTCGCCATCGGCGAAATACAGGCCCAGGCCCATCGCGTCCGGCACCGTCAGGATGTCCGAGAACAGGATCGACGCGTCCAGCGGATAGCGGTCGATCGGCTGCAGCGTGACTTCGGTGGCGTAATCGGGATTCTTCGCCAGCCCCAGGAACGAACCGGCGCGCGCGCGGGTGGCGCGGTATTCCGGCAGGTAGCGGCCCGCCTGGCGCATCAGCCACACCGGGGTGTAGTCGGTCGGCTGGCGCAACAGCGCACGCAGGAAGGTGTCGTTCTGGAGCGGGGCAAATTGTGGCATGGCTGACAAGGGCGTTGGTAAGGAAACGGCTATTATCGCATTCTTGGGCAAACACTATAATGCTCGTCCGACCAAGGAAAGAGCCCAGATCATGACGATTGCCACCAGCAAACAACCCCTGCCCTGCGGCGCCTGGCCGTCCCCGATCAGCGCCGCGGTGGTCGCCGCCGGCGCGGTGCCGCTGGCCCAGCTGATGCTCGACGGGCCGCGCATGGGCTGGCTCGAAGGCCGCGCCAGCGAGGGCGGACGCACGACGCTCATGGTCCACGACGCCAACGGCACGCGCGAGCTGACCCCGGCGCCCTTCAATGTGCGCAGCCGCGTCCATGAATACGGCGGCGGCGCCTGCCTGCTGGCCGGGGGCGCGGCCTGGTTCTCGCACCATGCGGACAACCGCCTGTACCGGGTCGACACGGATGGCCAGCCGGTCGCCGTGAGCGCCGAGGGTACGGGCCACCGCTTTGCCGACTTCGTGCTCGATGGCGCGCGCCGGCGCCTGATCTCGGTGCGCGAGGATCACTCGGCCGGCGCCACCTATCCCGTCAATACGCTGGCCGCGATCGGCTTCGATGGCGCCGAGACCGTGCTCGTGGACGGCAACGACTTCTATGCGGCGCCGCGCCTGTCGCCCGATGGCCGCCAGCTGGCCTGGCTGTGCTGGGACCATCCGCGCATGCCGTGGGAAGGCACGGAGTTGTGGCTGGCCGACGTGGCCGATGACGGTTCGCTGGTGAACGGCCGCCTGGTCGCGGGCGGCCCTGAAGAATCGATCTGCCAGCCCGAATGGTCGCCCGGCGGCGTGCTGCACTTCGTGTCGGACCGCAGCGGCTGGTGGAACCTGTACCGCTACGACCACGGCGTCGTGCACGCGCTGTGCCCGGTTGATGCCGAATTCGCCGGCCCCCACTGGAGCTTCGGCGGAGCGCTGTACGGCTTTCGCTCCGAGGACGAGATCGTGTGCGCCTACGTCGAACAAGGCGTCAGCCATCTGGCAAGGCTGGCGGGCGGCAATCTGCTGCCGCTGGAGTCGCCGTATGAAGAGATCCGCGAGCTGCGGGTGCAGGGCGACGTCGTGGCCCTGCTGGGCGGCGCGCCGACCATTGCGCCGGAGCTGGCGCGGATCGACCTGGAGACTGGCGCCAGCGAGGTGCTGGCCCACTCGATCCCGCAACTGCCGGCCACCGGCTACCTGTCAGTGCCGCTGGCGATCGGCTACCCAAGTGAGAACGGGCGCACTGCCTACGCTTTCTACTATGCGCCGACCAATGTCGATCATGCGCCCCCGGCCGGCGAACTGCCGCCGCTGATCGTGATCGGCCACGGCGGCCCGACCGGCATGGCGGCCAGCACCCTGAAGCTGTCCACCCAATACTGGACCAGCCGCGGCTTCGCCGTGCTCGACGTGAACTATGGAGGCAGCACCGGCTTCGGCCGCGCCTACCGCAACCTGCTCAAGCACCAGTGGGGCGTGGTCGACGTCGAGGATTGCGTGGCCGGCGCGCGCCACCTGGCGGCGCAAGGCGTCGTCGATCCCGAACGCCTGCTGATCCGCGGCAGCAGCGCCGGCGGCCTGACCGTGCTGTCCGCACTCAGCTTCCACGACGTGTTCAAGGCCGGCGCCAGCTACTACGGCGTGTCCGACCTGGCCGGCCTGGACGCCGATTCGCACAAATTCGAGTCGCACTACAACCAGTACCTGATCGCGCCGTCGGAAACCGCCGCAGCGGTGTACCGTGAGCGCTCGCCGATCCACCATACCGATAAACTGCGCCGGCCGATGATTTTCTTCCAGGGCCTGGACGACAAGGTGGTGCCGCCGCAGCAGTCCGAGAGCATGGTCGAGGCGCTGCGCGCGCGCAAGCTGCCGGTGGCCTACCTGACGCTCGAAGGCGAAGGCCATGGCTTGCGCAAGGCTTCCAGCGTGGTGCGCACGCTGGAAGCGGAGTTGTATTTCTACCTGCGCGTGTTCGGCATCCCGGTGCCGGCCGACCTGCCTGCGATCGAGATCGAGAACCTCGGATGATGGTGGAAGACGTCACTGCACGCCTGGACACCTGCACGGCGGAAGAACGCGCGCTGCTGGTCGTGCTGGCGATCGCGGGCGAGCCGATGGGCCGCCAGCGCATCCTGGAACATATGCGGGCGCTGGGCGTAGCGCTGCCGCTCGCCCAATGGGCCGAAGAACTGGCGCGCCTGCGCGAGCGCGGCCTGGTGGTCGACATGAGCGAGCGCGGCGTCGGCATCGCTCCCGAGCTGGCCTGGCCGGTGCTGGATGCGGCCCTCGACGATGGCCTGTTCGACAATGTGGCCGGCGCCTATGCCCAGGTGTCGACAGTACGCCGCGACTGGCAGGGCAACCTGATGCTGCGCACCTACCGCCAGGGCCTGGCCCTGCTGCGCATCGCCCTGCTCACCGGGCAGGAGCACGACGTCGTATTCCCGCTGCTCGATGCCTGCCAGCGCTGCCACGAGTCGAGCTACCTGCATCCGCTGGTCGACGTCTGCGCGCGCCCGTTCGCGCCGGCGCTGATGGAGCGCATCCATCCACGCATGCGCGAAGGCATCCTGCACATCCTGGTCATGCATGCGCGCAGCGAACCGGCGCTGGCGCCGGGCGTGCGCGAGTACGCCGAACGCCTGATACCGCGCAGCAGCCCCGAAAGCCCGCTACGCCGTTCGCTCGGCGAACATTACATCCTGTGCGGCCGCCTGGACGACGCCCTGTCTCTGGTGAACGAGATGAGCGATTCGCCCGGCCTGTTCCTGCGCAGCGTGGTGCAGGTGCTGCGCGACGATAGCGATGCGGGCCTGGCCGGCATCGATGCGTCGATCAAGCAGCTGCGCCGCGAAACCGGCAAGCGCAAGGCGGTATTCGACGGCCACTGCGCGCACATCGCGATGGCCGCCCTGCTGCGCAGCAGCGACCCGGGCCACCTCAAGCTGGCCGACGCCTGGCTCGAGATCGAGACGCGCGCGGTACAGCGGGCCGACAACGCGGTGTGGTTCCAGCTCGGCATGCTGCACGAGATCCAGCGCGGCACCGTCGACGCGGCACTGTTCGGCACGCGCAGCTGGGAGATGTCGCTGGAACCGACCGTGTTCCGCGCCCTGATCCATCACTGGCTGGCCCTGCCCTCACTGAACGCGCAAGGCGCGCGGCTGGAAGACATGCTGCTGCAATCCGAGGCGGCCGGCTTCGACCTGTGGTCGGCCCAGCTGGCCGGTGTGCTGGCGCAGATGGGCCAGGCCGGCCACCTGGCGCATGAACAACGTGCGAGCGAACTGCGGCGCAAGCGCCGCCTGCCCGACATGACCGGCTGGTTCGCGCGCGAGGAACCGTGGGAACGCCAGCTCAATGCCCTGATCAACCTGCAGCCGGCGGCGAACGTGGAGAACGTGCGCGAATCCAGGCTGGTCTGGCTGATCCGCTACGACCCGCACCTGGGCGTGCAAGAGCTGGAGCCGCGCGAGCAGAAGCGCGATGCGCAAGGCGGCTGGAGCCGCGGCCGCGCCATGGGCCTGAAACGCCTGGCCGAGGAAGGCGCCGGGCTCGACTTCCTGACCGCGCAAGACCTGCAGGCCGTGAACGCGATCGCCGGCCGCCGCTACTACGCCGGCAGCGGCATCCGTTTCGAGCTCGAGGTGCACAAGGCGCTGGCCGCCCTGGTCGGCCACCCGCTGCTGTTCTGGATGGATGCGCCGGGCACGCGGGTCGAGCTGCTGCCGGGCGAGCCGGAATTGCTGGTCAAGAAACTGGGCGACAAGGTGTCGATCGTGCTGAACCCGCCGGTAGAAGACAATGTTGGCGACGTCGTGGTCACGCGCGAGACGCCGACCCGCCTGCGCCTGGTGCACATCAGGGACGAGCACCGGCGCATCGCCGCCATCGTCGGCGAAGGCTTGACGGTGCCGATGGAAGCCGAACGCCGCGTGCTGCGCGCGATCGGCGCGGTGTCGTCGATCGTCACCGTGCAGTCGGACATCGGCGCCAGCAGCAGCGATATCGAGACCGTGCCGGCCGACCCGCGCCTGCACGTGCTGTTGCGTCCCTACCAGCATGGCATGCGCATGCAGCTGCTGGTGCGTCCCCTGCCGGGCGGCGCTTATTACGGCCCCGGCGAAGGCGCGGCCAATGTGATCGCCGACGTCGACGGCATCCGCACCGAAGCGCAGCGCGACCTGAACGCCGAACGCGAAGCCGAGCGCCAGCTGATCGGCACATGCCAGGCGCTCGAACACGCGGAACCGGACCACGGCGAATGGCTGCTCGGCCAGCCGCTCCTGGCATTGGAACTGGTCGACCAGCTGCGCGCGCTGGATGGCGAAGCGATCGTGGTCGCCTGGCCCGAGGGCGAAAAATTCAGGGTCACCAGGAAGGCCACGACGAAATCGGTGCGGGTGCAGATCCGGCGCGAACGCGACTGGTTCGCAGCCAGCGGCGACGTCGTGATCGACGAAGGCCGCGTGATGAACCTGCGCACCCTGCTGGAAAAGATCCAGGAGAGCGGCAGCCGCTTCGTGGCCCTGGGCGAGAACGAATACCTGGCCCTGTCCGACGAGCTGCACCGGCGCCTGACGGAGCTGGGCGCCTATGGAGAGTTGCATGGCGACGGCATCCGCACCCACGCGCTGGCCAGCTTCGCGCTGGACGAGCTGGCGCGTGAGGCCGGCCACGTCGACGCCGACAAGGCCTGGCAGGGGCACCTGGAACGCATGGCCGACAATGCCGCGTACCTGCCCGAGCTGCCATCCACCCTGCAGGCCGAGCTGCGCGATTACCAGGTCGACGGCTTTCAGTGGCTGGCGCGCCTGGCGCACTGGGGCGTGGGCGCCTGCCTGGCCGACGATATGGGTCTCGGCAAGACCTTGCAGGCGCTGGCGCTGCTGCTGACGCGCGCCAAGGACGGCCCGGCGCTGGTGGTGGCGCCGACCTCGGTGTGCCTGAACTGGATCGACGAGGCCGCCCGCTTCGCGCCGACCTTGAAGCTGCACCTGTTCGGTCCGGGCGAGCGCGCCGCGACGATCGACAACGCGGGGCCATTCGACGTGGTCGTGGTCAGCTACGGCCTGCTGCAGCTGGAAGCGGCGCGCTTCAAGGGCCGGCGCTGGCGCAGCATCGTGCTCGACGAAGCGCAGGCGGTCAAGAATATGCACACCAAGCGCTCGCAGGCGGTGATGGCGCTGCAGGGGGACTTCCGCATGGCGGCCACCGGCACGCCGCTGGAAAACCACCTGGGAGAATTGTGGAACCTGTTCCGCTTCATCAATCCGGGCCTGCTGGGCAGCGCCGACCAGTTCCAGCTGCGCTTTGCCGGCCCGATCGAGAAGGCGCAAGACAAACGCGCTGAGGCCGGCGCTAGATCCCGCCTGCGGCGCCTGACCGCGCCCTTCATCCTGCGCCGCACCAAGGCGCAAGTGCTGTCCGAGCTGCCGCCGCGCACCGAGATCGTGGTCCCGGTGGAACTGAGCGCAGAGGAGAACGCGCTGTATGAATCGCTGCGCCGCCAGGCGCTCGACAAGCTGGCCGCGCTCGAAGCGCCGGAAGGGCAAAAGGCGATCGAGATCCTGGCCGAGATGATGCGGCTGCGCCGCGCCTGCTGCAATCCCGAGCTGGTGGCGCCCGGCGCCGGCATCGCCAGCAGCAAGCTGGCGACGTTTGCGCGCCTGACCACCGACCTGCTCGAGAACCGGCACAAGGTGCTGGTGTTCAGCCAGTTCGTCGACCACCTGACCCTGATCCGCCAGTATCTCGACGCGCAGGGCATCGCCTACCAGTACCTGGACGGATCGACCCCGATCCAGGAACGCAAGCGCCGCGTGGATGCCTTCCAGGCCGGCGAGGGCGACCTGTTCCTCATCAGCCTGAAGGCGGGCGGCGTCGGCATCAACCTGACGGCGGCCGACTACGTGATCCACATGGACCCATGGTGGAACCCGGCGGTCGAGGACCAGGCCTCCGATCGCGCCCACCGCATGGGCCAGCAGCGGCCGGTGACCATCTACCGCCTGGTGGCGCGCGGCACGATCGAGGAAGGCATCGTCGACCTGCACCGCCACAAGCGCGACCTGGCCGACAGCCTGCTGGAAGGGACCGAGATGGCGGCGCGCATGTCGCCGGGGGATATGCTGGAGATGCTCAAGGCGGGGCTCGGACGCTAAGTTTGTCGATTCGTCAATGTTGGCATTCATGCGTGTCGGAATGTTTCAACCGTCCGCAAAGCATGGTTTTGATGCTAATCTGCACGCCTTCGCGCCTGCGCGCATCCAGACATCTCCTTAGTTACAGGGCTGAATAACGATGATGAAAACGAAAATCGCGCTGGCGGCCTTGCTGGCGTGTTTCGCACTGACGCCGGCCATCGCCGCCACCTCCAAGCCAGCCAAGGGCAAGGCCAAATCCTCGAAGGTCGTCAAGAAGAAGACCTCCAGCAAGGGCAAGAAGGCCCTGGTGGGCGCCGCTGCCGTCGGCGCCGGCGCTGCCGCTGCTGGTGCCGCCAGCGCGAACGCCGCTGAAGCACGCCTCGACCGCCGCATGTCGACCCTGAGCATGCAATACCTGACCGCCCTGTGGCGTGTGGATCCCGAGGGCGGCATCTATGTCGGCAAGTTCGACAACGCCGCCAACCTCACCATTCCGGACGCCGACACGCGGGCCAAGCAGCTGGCCTTCGCCAACGAGTGGCTGGAAAAATTCGGCAAGCTCGATCCCAAACAGCTGTCGCCGCGCTACCGCACCGACCTGGCCCTGCTGGTCAACAAGCTCGAGAAGGACCGCTGGCGCCTCTCCACCTGGCGCGAATACGAGTGGAATCCGTCGCAGTACAACGTCGCCGCGCCGCTCGACCTGATCCTGAACACCGACTACGCCGCCAAGCCGCAGCGCCTGCGCACCATCCTCAAGCGCCTGGCCGACGTGCCGGCCTATTACGCGGCGGCGCAGGCCTCCATCACCAACCCGACGCGCGAGCACACCCAGCTCGCGATCGGCCAGGCGCCGGGCACGATGGCCGTGTTGGCCGACCTGGGCCGTGCGGCCCAGGAATCGATCCTGACGGCGCAAGAGAAGGCGATCTTCGCCCAGCGCATCGCCAACGCCGGCAGCGCGGTGCTGGGCTACGTCGACTTCCTGAGCGGTGTCGAGAAGCGCCAGGCGGCCAGCGGCCAGGCGCGTCCCTTCCGCGCCGGCAAGGCGCTGTACGAGCAGAAGTTCGCGCTCGACATCCAGTCGTCCTCCAGCGCCGAGGAGACCTTCCGCAAGGCCCTGGTCACGCGCGAGGAACTGCTGTCGCATATGGACCGCATCTCGGACGAGCTGTGGCCGCGCTATATGGCGGGCGTCAACAAGCCACAGGACCGCTTCCAGAAGATCGGCATGATGATCGACAAGCTCTCGGCCCGCCACGTCGCGCGCGAGAACTTCTTTGCCGAGATCCGGCGCCAGATCCCGCAGCTGCAGGACTGGGTGATCAAGCACGACCTGCTGACCCTGGACCCGAGCAAGCCGCTCGAGGTGCGCGAAACGCCGATGTACCAGCGCGGCGTGGCCGGCGCCAGCATCGATGCACCGGGCCCTTACCGCTCCAAGGACAAGACGTATTACAACGTCACGCCGATGGACAACCTCACGCCGGAACAGGCCGAGAGCAGCCTGCGCGAGTACAACGAGTGGATCCTGCAGATCCTGAACATCCACGAGGCGATCCCCGGCCACTACGCGCAACTGGTGCACGCCAACCGCTCGCCTTCCTTGATCAAGTCGCTGTTCGGCAATGGCGCCATGGTCGAAGGCTGGGCCGTGTATGGCGAACGCATGATGCTCGAATCGGGCTACGGCGACAACGCGCCCGAGATGTGGCTGATGTACTCGAAGTGGAATCTGCGCAGCGTGACCAACACCATCCTCGACTACAGCGTGCACGTGAACGGCATGGGGCAAGAGGCGGCGATCGACCTGCTTACCCGCCAGGCCTTCCAGACGCGCCAGGAAGCCGACGAAAAATGGCGCCGCGTGACCCTGACCTCGGTGCAGCTGACCAGCTACTTCAGCGGCTACCACCAGATCATGGAATTGCGCGAGCGCCGCAAGCAGCAGCTGGGCGAGCGCTTCCAGCTGAAACAATTCCACGACCAGTTCCTCAGCTACGGCAATGCGCCGGTCAAGATGATCTCGGAACTGATGCAGTAACCCTCTCTGCATGGCCCTCATTGTCCATGATGGCCGTGCAAAAACGCACAAGCGGCGTGCTCGCGCGCCCGCTTGTGCGCCCCGTCTCCCGAACTATGATGAATGTGGCAGGCCGGCCCCGGCCAGCCCACGACAATCATATTCGGAGACACGCATGCAGCCCTTCCACCAACGAGCGGCGCAAGCCGCGATCTGCCTGGCGCTCTGCGCGCCGTTCACTTCTTCCCTCGCACAAACCCCGGTCCAGGCCGGCCCCGGCGCCTGGAGCGCCAACCAGGTCTGGGCCAGCGACACCACCCATGGCGGCGCCCTGAGCGGCTACTACTACTGGCCGGCCACGCCGCCGGTCCTGGACAACAAGCGCGCGCTGGTGCTGGTGCTGCACGGCTGCGCGCAGACCGCCGGCGGCGACGTGATCAACGGCAGCGGCGACGCCGGCTACAACTGGAAGGCGGTGGCGGACCAATATGGCGCGGTGATCCTGGCGCCGAACGCCACCGGCAACGTCTACGGCACCCACTGCTGGGACTGGGCCGCCACCAACCGCAGCCGTTCCTATGGTCACACCGCGGTGCTGCTCGACCTGATCAACCGCTTCCTCTCCAACCCGCAGTACGCGATCGATCCGAAACAGGTGTACGTGGCCGGCCTGTCCTCGGGCGGCGCCAAGGCCATGGTGCTGGGCTGCACCGCGCCCAAGCTGTTCGCCGGCCTGGGCCTCTCTGCCGCGCCGCCGCCGGGAGTGACCACCGGCCAGATCTCGCTGGTCCCATCGGGCTACAGCTCGACCACCGCCGCCAATGCCTGTTCGGCCATGGCCGGCAGCGCATCCGGACATTTCGCGACCCAGGTCACCGGCGTGATCTGGGGCACGAGCGACTACACGGTGGCGCAAGCCTATGGTCCACTGGACGCCGCCGCCATGCGCCAGGTGTATGGCGGCGCCTGGACGCAGGGCCCGGCGGTGACCGTGCCGGGCAGCGGCAGCAATGTGGAATACACGGACGCGAACGGCAAGGTGCGCACGTCGCAGATCACGGTAACAGGGCTAGCCCACGCCTGGCCGGCCGGCACGGGCGGCCAGAACGCCAACTACGTGAATGCGACCCGCGTGAACTACCCGGCCTTCATCATGGATTTCTGGTTCAACAAGAACCTGCGGGTGTCGCAGGCGCCGGCGCCCGTGATGGCCTCGTGCAGCGCCAGCGTGTCGGGGTCGACGGTCACGGTGAACGGCGCCGCCAGTTTCGCCGAAGGGTCGATCGCCGGCTACCGGGTGCTGCTCAATGGGCCGTCGCCGGTCGACGACGCTGCGGCCGGCAGCGGCGCGGCGTTCAGCAAGGCCTATGCGAACCGCGCCGACGGCAGCTACGGCGGCAGCGTGACGGCCATCGGCAATAACGGACAAACGTCGAATGCCTGCGCCATCCCCGCCTTCCAGGTGGGCACGGGCACGCCGCCGCCGGTGTTCACCTGCACGACCAGCCTGGCCAGCAACTACGCCCACGTGCAGGCGGGGCGAGCCCACGCGAGCGGCGGCTATGCGCTCGCCAACGGCTCGAACCAGAACATGGGCCTGTACAACACCTTCTTCACCAGCACGCTGGCGCAGACGGCGCAGGGGTATTACGTCGTGGGGAATTGTCCGTAACGCCGGGGCGGATGCCCGGCGCTATCGTTATGCGGTTTCTTCCGGCGCGCGGGTGGCGCGCGCGAACATCGGCGCTACCAGCAGGCCCAGCTCATAGAGCAGGCACATCGGGATGGCCAGGGCCAGCTGGCTGACCACGTCCGGTGGAGTGACGATGGCGGCGATGACGAAGGCGCCGACGATCACGTAGGAACGGACCGCGCGCAGCTTCTCGAGGCTGACCACGCCCATGCGCACCAGGATCACGACCACCACCGGCACCTCGAACGAGGCGCCGAAGGCCAGGCACATCGACATCACGAAATCGAGGTAGTTTTCGATATCGGGCATGACCGCGATCGAGGTCGGCGCGAATTCGCCGATGAAGTGGAACACGCGGCCGAACACGAAGAAGTAGCAGAACGCCACGCCGGCGATGAACAGCAGCGAGGACGAGATCACCAGCGGCAGCACCAGGCGCTTTTCGTGGGCGTACAGGCCGGGCGCGATGAAGGCCCAGGCCTGGTAGAACACCCAGGGCAGCGCCAGGATGAAGGACAGCAGCAGGGTGACCTTCATCGGCACCAGGAACGGCGAGATGACGCCGGTGGCGATCATGGTCGAGCCGGGCGGCATCGAGGCGATCATCGGCGCGGCGATCAGGTCGTAGATATGCGACGGCCCCGGCCACGCCATCAGCACGGCGCACACGATCGCGATCCCGATCGAGGCCTTGACCAGGCGGTCACGCAGCTCGACCAGGTGCGAGATGAAAGTGTCTTCGCCGGCGGCTTGCTCTGTCATTTAGAAGAAAGAAGAATTGGATTTGCTGGCGCTGCCGGGGCGGAACTTGCGCACCCGGGCGGCGCCCGACATCACATGGCGCTTGGTGCCATGGCGGTTCTTGTACCAGGCCGGCACGCTCGAGGTGCGCACCAGCTTCTTGCGGCGGAAGTCCTTGGCCTTGCGGTCGATGTCGGCCACGGTCGGCGCGATCGTGTTGCCGGCGTCGTGGGACGCGCGGCCATCCCACAGGGCTTCGACCTCGTCGACGTGGCTGGTGACGGACGACTCAAAATCGCTGGTGGCCGATTCGACCTCGCTCTTGAACGATTGCGCCTTCTCCTGCACTTCCTTGTGCAGGTTGCGCAGCTCGTCGAGCTCGATCTCGCGGCTGACCTCGGACTTCACGTCGTGCAGGTAACGCTGGGCGCGGCCGTAGAGCGTCCCGGCCATGCGCGCCACCTTGGGCAGCTTTTCAGGGCCGATCACGATCAGGGCGACCACGCCGATGATCGCGATTTTCGACAGTCCAAGATCGATCATGGAACTCGCGGCTTACAGGCGGGTCTTGTCGCGGGCTTCCACGTCGATGGTCGACTTGTCGGCCACCTGCTGGGCCGGCTGGGCTGGCGCCGCCGGATTCGCTTCTGCAGCTTTCTCTTCGTCGCCCTTCACGCCGTCCTTGAAGCCCTTGACGGCCTTGCCGAGGTCGGAACCCATATTGCCGATCTTCTTGGTGCCGAAGATCAGCATCACGACCACCAGCACGATGACCCAGTGCCAAATACTCAAACCACCCATGTTATTCTCCTAGCAAGGCGCATGCGCCTGAAAAAATCGGGGAAAGCGTCTACCTCAGTATACGCGATGCGGGGGCACTCTGCCCCCTTGAAACTTAGTCCTGGCTTAGAGCCCGCTTCACAGTCCGAGACCGCGCCACGGACGCGGGCCGCCGTACATATGCAGGTGCAGGTGATACACCTCCTGCCCGCCATCCGGACCGGTATTGATCAGCGTCTTGAAGCCGCCGTTCGGCTTGCCGTCGGCGCCGGTCTTGACGTCAATACCATTTTCTTTTGCAAGCTTCGGCGCCAGCGCCAGCATCTTGCCCAGCACCGACGCGTGTTCCTCGGTGCAATCGGACAAGGTGGACACGTGCTGCTTCGGGATCACCAGCAGGTGCACCGGCGCCGCCGGGTTGATGTCCTTGAATGCCAGCACGTCCTCGTCTTCATAGACGACGGCGGCCGGAATCTGCTTGGCGACGATCTTGCAAAAAATGCAGTTATCCATCTTGTCTCCAGATTATTACAACATTTCAAGGACTTACAGACCATGAAGCCGAGGCATCGTATCAGCGCCTCGTGACATCGCTATGACGGCAAGAAACCGATTATGACACCGGAAGGGGCGTGACGCACAGTGAGCAGGTGCTCACTTGCAACGCCTCCGGCATATTATTCCTTGCGTGCAGCTTTTTCGGCAATGCCGGACACGCCTTCGCGCCGCGCCAGCTCGTCCAGCACCTGTTGCGGCGTGAGGTCGAACTTGGCCAGCAACACCATCGAATGGAACCACAGGTCGGCGCATTCATACAGCACCTTCGATGGATCGTTCGCGACGCGCGCGTCCTTGGCCGCCATCACCAGCTCGGTGGCTTCCTCGCCGATCTTCTTGAGGATGGCATCGTCGCCCTTGGCGAACAGCTTGGCGACATACGAGGTCGCAGGGTCGCCGCCGTGCTCGGGCTTGCGCGATTCGATCACGGCCGCGACACGGGCCAGGGTAACGCTCATGGGGTCTTCTTCTTGTCCGGGGAATAAATGGTGTCGGGATCCTGCAGCACCGGTTCGACGCTGTGCCAGTCGCCATTGTCGTACTTCTGGAAGAAGCAGGAATGGCGGCCGGTATGGCAGGCGATGCCGCCCACCTGCTCGATCTTGAGCAAGACCACGTCTTCGTCGCAATCCAGGCGGATCTCGCTCACCTTCTGGATGTGGCCGGACTCTTCGCCCTTGTGCCACAGCTTCTTGCGCGAGCGGCTCCAGTACACGGCTTCGCCCGTCTCGACGGTGCGCGTGAGCGCTTCGCGGTTCATCCAGGCGAACATCAATATGTCGCCGGTCGCCGCTTCCTGGGCGATCACCGGCACCAGGCCGTGCTCGTCCCAGCGCACCTTGTTGAGCCACTTGGCATTGGTCGGCATGTGGCTTCCTTAATCGAGGCGCATCGGGATGCCGCGGTCAGCCATGAAGCGCTTGGCCTCGCCGACCGTGTGCTGCCCGTAGTGGAAGATGCTGGCGGCCAGCACCGCGTCGGCATGCCCTTCGAGCACGCCGTCGGCCAGGTCTTGCAGGCCGCCGACGCCGCCGGAAGCGATGACGGGGATGCCCACGGCGTCCGAGACGGCGCGGGTCAGGCCCAGGTCGAAGCCGATCTTGGTGCCGTCGCGGTCCATCGAAGTGAGCAGCAACTCACCGGCGCCGAGGCTCTCCATCTTGCGCGCCCATTCCACCGCGTCGAGACCGGTGGCATTGCGGCCGCCATGGGTGAACACCTGCCATTTGCCGGGACTGGTCTGTTTGGCGTCGATCGCCACCACGATGCACTGCGAGCCATGCTTGTTGGCGGCGTCGAACACCAGTTGCGGATTGGTGACGGCAGAGGTGTTCATGCTGACCTTGTCGGCGCCGGCATTGAGCAGGCGGCGCACGTCCTCGACCTTGCGCACGCCGCCACCGACGGTGAGCGGGATGAACACGGTCGAGGCGACGGCTTCGATGATCGGCAGGATCAGGTCGCGGCCGTCGCTGGAGGCGGTGATGTCGAGGAAGGTGATCTCGTCGGCGCCCTGCCCGTCGTAGCGGCGCGCGATCTCGACCGGGTCGCCGGCATCGCGCAGCTCGGTGAAATTGACGCCCTTGACCACGCGGCCGCCGGTGACGTCCAGGCAGGGGATGATGCGTTTGGCTAGCATAGTCGTTCTCTGCGTTGACCCAAAAACCGTCATCCCCGCGAAGGCGGGGACCCAAGTTTTACGCATAGTGGAAATGCATTCAGTACCACTCAGCATGCAACCTTGGGTTCCCGCCTGCGCGGGAACGACGTGTTCAGGTCTGCGCCCCTTCCGTCAGTTCATCGGCGCGGTCCTGGGCCGAGGCCAGGTCGAGCGTGCCTTCGTAGATCGAACGGCCGCAGATCACGCCTTCGATGCCTTCGTCCTGCACCGCGCACAGCGCTTCGACGTCGGCCAGCACGTGCACGCCGCCCGAGGCGATCACGGGAATCTTCACCGCGCGCGCCAGCTTGACGGTCGCCTCGATGTTCACGCCGGCCATCATGCCGTCGCGGCCGATGTCGGTGTAGATGATCGATTCGACGCCGTAGCCTTCGAATTTCTTGGCCAGGTCGATGACTTCGTGGCCCGACATCTTGCTCCAGCCATCGGTCGCGACCTTGCCGTCCTTGGCGTCCAGGCCGACGATGATGTGGCCCGGGAAGGCGCCGCAGGCGTCGTGCAGGAAGCCCGGGTTCTTGACCGCGGCGGTGCCGACGATGATGTAGCTGATGCCGTCGTCCAGGTAGCGCTCGATGGTGTCGAGGTCGCGGATGCCGCCGCCCAGCTGGACCGGGATCTCGTCCAGGCCGTTGTCTTCGGCGTATTCCTGCACTACCTGCAGGATCGATTTGATGGCGCTCTCGTTCTTCGGTTTGCCCGCGAATGCGCCGTTCAGGTCGACCAGGTGCAGGCGCCGCGCGCCCTTCTTGAGCCAATGCAGCGCCATGTCGGCGGGATCTTCGGAAAACACGGTGGCGAGGTCCATATCGCCTTGTTTCAGGCGAACGCAGTGACCGTCTTTCAGGTCGATGGCGGGGATCAGCAGCATGGTCGTTGTCGGTTGGTTGACGGGTTAAATCGGAGACGCGGAATCAAGGATTCCAGTGGATGAAATTGCGGTACAGGCGCAGCCCGGCGGCGGCGCTCTTTTCGGGGTGGAACTGGGTGGCGACGATATTATCGCGGCCGACGGCGCAGCAGAACGGCGCGCCGTAGTCGGTCTCGCCGATCACGTCGTCACGGTTCTGCGGCGCTGCGTAATAGCTATGCACGAAGTAGAAATAGCTGCCGTCCTCGACGCCTTCCCACAGCGGGTGGGGGCGCGCCTGGCGCACTCGGTTCCAGCCCATCTGCGGGACCTTGAAGCGCGAGCCATCGGCCTGCAATTTTCCATCCAGCTGGAACCGCACCACCTTGCCGGGCAACAGGCCCAGGCCGGGCGTGCCTTCGTTTTCTTCGCTCTCCTCGAACAGCATCTGCTCGCCCACGCACACGCCCATGATCGGACGGGTCCTGGCGGCGCGCAGCAGCGCGTCCTCGAGGCCGGATGCACGCAGGCTGTTCATGCAGTCACGCATGGCGCCCTGGCCCGGCAGCACGATGCGGTCGGCGCGGTCGATATCCGCGGCCGAGCTGGAAATGAGGACGTCGGCCTCGGGCGCGGCGGCGCGCAGGGCCTGCGCCACCGAGCGCAGGTTACCGAGTCCATCGACGACGACGATCTTGTTGGCCATGATTACAGGCTGCCCTTGGTCGACGGGATGATGCCGGCCGCACGCGGGTCCAGCTCGGTGGCCATGCGCAGCGCGCGGCCGAAGGCCTTGAACACGGTTTCGCACTGGTGGTGGGCATTCACACCGCGCAGGTTGTCGATGTGCAGGGTGACGGCCGCGTGGTTCACGAAGCCGCGGAAGAATTCGCCCGTCAGGTCGACGTCGAAGGCGCCGATCATGGCGCGCGTCCATGGCACATGCAATTCCAGGCCAGGACGGCCCGAGAAATCGATCACCACGCGCGACAGCGCCTCGTCCAGCGGCACATACGAGTGGCCGTAGCGCACGATGCCCTTCTTGTCGCCGATCGCCTTGGCCACGGCCATGCCCAGCGTGATGCCGACGTCTTCCACCGTGTGGTGGGCGTCGATGTGCAGGTCGCCCACGGCCTCGACCTCGAGGTCGAACATGCCGTGGCGCGCGATCTGGTCGAGCATATGGTCGAGGAAGGGGACGCCGGTATTGAGCTTCTGGCGGCCGGTGCCGTCGAGGTTGATCGAGACGCGGATCTGCGTCTCGTTGGTATTGCGCGTAATGTCGGCGGTGCGGGTCATTGCTCAGGGCGTTCGTGGCCGGTCTCTCGCTGGGGAGAGGCCGGCTGGATTAAATGGTGTCCGTCAGGGGCGCTGGATTACAGCGACGTCTTCAGGGCTGCCAGGAACTGGTCGTTCTCTTCGGGGGTGCTGACCGTGACGCGGATGCAGTTGGCCAGCAATTTATGCATTTTACTCAAATTTTTGATCAAGACCTTCTCGCCATGGAGAATCGCGCAGGCGCGCTCGGCATCGGGCACGCGCAGCGAGATGAAATTGGCGGCCGACGGGAACACTTCCACGCCCGGCAAGGCCGTCAATGCGGCCGCCAGGCGGGTGCGTTCCTCGTTGAGCAGCCCCGCCTGGCGGTCCAGCACATCCAGGTGGTCCAGCGCGAACTCGGCCGCCACTTGCGTGAGCACATTGACGTTGTACGGCGGGCGCACCTTCTCGAACTCTGCCAGCAGCGGCGCCGCAGCCGACATATAGCCGAGGCGGATGCCGGCCAGGCCCAGCTTGGACAGGGTGCGCATCACGACCAGGTTCGGGTATTGCGGCAGGCGCTCCATGAAGCTGACCCGGGCGAACGGTTGATAGGCCTCGTCGACCACCACGATGCCGTGCTCGCCCACGGCCTCGATGATCGCGACCATGTCGCCGGCATCGTACAGGTTGCCGGTCGGGTTGTTCGGATAGGCCAGGAACACCAGCGACGGCTTGTGCTCGGCAATGGCCGCCAGCATGGCGGGCAGGTCGAGCGAGAAGTCGGACTTGATCGGCACGCCGACGAAATCCGCGCCCGCGAACTGGGCCGAGCGCGAGAACATCACGAAGGCGGGCACCGGGGCCATCACCACGGCGCGGCGGCTGCCTGGCTCGCGCTCCTGGCGCGCGATCGTGGTCGCCAGGATCGTGATCAGCTCGTCCGAGCCGTTGCCGAGCAGGACGTCATAGCCTTGCGGGACGCCCAGCTTGCTGCAGATCCGGTCTTTCAGCGTGCGGTAGGACGGCACCGGATAGCGGTTCAGCGCCGCCTCGGCCAGGCGCGCGCCCAGTTCGGCGCGCAACGCGTCCGGCAGCTGGTACGGGTTTTCCATCGAGTCGAGCTTGACGTAGCCGATCGAGTCCGGCACGTGATAGCTGCCCACGGCGCGCACGTCGGCGCGGATGGTGTTCTCGATCAGTTTAGCGATGTCGGTCATGATGTTTCTTCCGTGGTGATAACGGCCTTGGCGGCCTTGCGCAGTTTCTTTGCCTTCGCCCCGGTGACCGGCACCTCGGGCGCGGCCAGCCGTTCGGCGATGATGGCGCAGTAGTCGGGATTCAGTTCGAAACCGGTGTACTGGCGGCCCAGGCGCTTGGCGGCGATGGCGGTGGTGCCGCTGCCCATGAAGGGGTCGAGCACGACGCCGCCCGGCGGGCAGGAAGCCTTGACCATGCGCTCGATGATCTCGAGCGGCTTCTGGGTCGGATGGTCGGCGCGCTCCGGATGCTCGCGGTGCAGGCGCGACACGCTCCATACGTCCTTCGGGTTGTAGCCGACTTCGAGCCATTTGGCGCCGACGAAGATCGAGCGCGAACGCGCCTTCTTGGTCTCGGCGTCATACGGGATGCGCACCGCGTCCAGGTCGAAATAGTAATCCTTGCGGTTGGCGAAGAAGCCGATGGTGTCGTGCACCGACGAGAAGCTGCGCACGCTGCCGCCCATCGACGGCACGCGGCGATCCCAGATGATCTCGTTCATCATCGTCATGCGTTTTTTCAGCATCACGAAGATCTCTGGCGCAAAGCGCCAGGTGAGGAAGATGTACAGGCTGCCGTTGGCTTTCAGCTTGGGGACGACCGCGTCGATCCACTGCTCGGTCCAGGCGAGATAGGCTTCGACGCTTTGCTGGTCCGACGCGTTGCCGTAGTCCTTGCCCAGGTTGTAGGGCGGGTCGGTCAGGATCAGGTCGATGGACCCGTCCGGGATGCGCGCCAGGCCGGCCAGCGCATCCTCGCAGAATACCTGGTTGACCCAGGACGTCATGATGCCTGCGGCGGCACTGGATTCAAACGCAGCTCGGCGCTGCGCGCGTGCGCCTGCAGGCCTTCGCCATAGGCGAGGGTCGCGGCGACCTTGCCCAGCGTCTGGGCGCCCGCTTCGCTGACCTGGATGATCGACGAGCGTTTCTGGAAGTCGTAGACGCCCAGCGGCGACGAGAAGCGCGCCGTGCGCGAGGTCGGCAGCACGTGGTTCGGGCCGCAGCAGTAGTCGCCCAGCGATTCGGACGAGAAACGGCCGAGGAACATGGCGCCGGCATGGCGGATCTTATCGGCCCACTGCATCGGATCGACGGCCGAGATTTCGAGGTGCTCGGCGGCGATCGAACTGGCGATCTCGCAGGCTTCATCCATGTCGCGCACGAGGATCAAGGCGCCGCGGTCGGTCATCGACGTCGTGATGGTGGCCTGACGCGGCATCGTCGGCAGCAGCCTGTGGATGCTTTGCTCCACTTTTGCGATGTAATCGGCGTCGGGGCACAGCAGGATGGCCTGGGCCAGCTCGTCGTGCTCGGCCTGCGAGAACAGGTCCATCGCCACCCAGTCCGGATCGGTGGTGCCGTCGCACAGCACCAGGATCTCGGACGGACCGGCGATCATGTCAATGCCGACCGTGCCGAACACGCGGCGCTTGGCGGCGGCGACATAGGCGTTGCCGGGCCCGACGATCTTGTCGACCGGGTCGATGGTCTCGGTGCCGTAGGCCAGCGCGCCGACGGCTTGCGCGCCGCCGATGGTGATCACGCGCGTCACGCCGGCGATCGCGGCGGCGGCCAAGACCATCTGGTTCTTCACGCCATCAGGGGTCGGCACGACCATGATGATTTCTTTTACGCCAGCGACGTGGGCCGGGATCGCGTTCATCAGCACCGACGACGGGTAGGCCGCCTTGCCGCCCGGGACATAGATGCCGACCCGGTCCAGCGGCGTCACGCGCTGGCCCAGCACCGTGCCATCGGGCTCGGTGAAGGTGAAGCCGGTCGAGGCGTCCTTCTGGCGCTCGTGGAACACGCGCACGCGATCCGCCGCCACCTGCAATGCGGCGCGCTGGGCTTCCGGCAGCGCGGCCAGGGCTTGCTCCAGCTCGGCCTGGCCAATGTCGAATTGCGCCATCGAGGTCGCGCCGCCGTTCGGAATGCGGTCGAACTTGTTCGTATATTCCAGCACAGCCGCATCGCCGCGCGCCTTCACGTCGCGCAGGATATGCGCGACCGCGGTCTCGATGGCGTCATCGGTTTCCGCTTCGAACGCCAGCAGGGCGTCGAGGGTCGTCTTGAAGTCGGGCGCGGTGGAATCGAGCTTGCGGATCTGTACTGCCATGATTGTGCTTCAGCCTTGTTGTTGCGAAGCGCGTTCAAACGCCTCGAGAATCGGTTGCAGGCGCTCGCGCTTGAGCTTGAGCGCGGCCTGGTTTACTACCAGGCGCGAGGAGATGTCCATGATCTTTTCGACTTCGACCAGGTTGTTGGCGCGCAGCGTGCCGCCGGTAGAGACCACGTCGACGATGGCGTCCGACAGGCCGACCAGCGGGGCCAGCTCCATCGAGCCATACAGCTTGATCAGGTCGACGTGCACGCCCTTGCTGGCGAAGTGCTCGCGCGCGGTGTTGACGAACTTGGTCGCCACCCGCAGGCGCGCGCCCTGGCGCACGGCCTTGTCGTAGTCGAAGCCGGCATTGACCGCGACCGACATGCGGCACTGGGCGATGCGCAGGTCGATCGGCTGGTACAGCCCCTCGCCGCCATGCTCGAGCAGCACGTCCTTGCCGGCCACGCCGAAATCGGCGGCGCCATGCTGGACATAGGTCGGCACGTCGGAGGCGCGCACGATCAGCACCCGCACGCCCGGATCGTTGGTCGAGAGGATGAGTTTACGCGAAGTCTCGGGGTTTTCCAGCACCTCGATCCCGGCCGCCGACAGCAGCGGCAGGGTGTCTTCGAAGATGCGGCCCTTGGAGAGCGCCAGGATCAGCTGAGGTTCTCCATTTACGCCATTGAATGTCATTTGCTTGAGTTTATTTAATACGTACGATATCGGCGCCAACCGCAGACAGTTTCACTTCCATCCGGTCGTAGCCGCGATCGAGGTGGTAGATGCGGTCGATCAGGGTCGTGCCTTCGGCCGCCATGCCGGCGATCACCAGCGACGCCGAGGCGCGCAGGTCGGTCGCCATCACCGGCGCGCCGACCAGGCGCGCAACGCCCTTGATGAAGGCGGTATTGCCCTCGGTCGAGATGTGCGCGCCCAGGCGGTTCATCTCCTGCACGTGCATGAAGCGGTTCTCGAAGATCGTCTCGGTGACTTTCGACGGGCCGTCGGCGATCGTGTTCACGGCCATGAACTGGGCCTGCATATCGGTCGGGAAGCCCGGATACTCGGTGGTGCGGAACGAGACCGGACGCGGACGGCCGTCCATCTTCGCGCGGATGGTGTCGCCACCCACGGTCAGCTGCAGGCCGATCTCGCGCAGCTTCTCGAGCGCGACGTCGAAGATGTCGGTGCGGGTATTGGTCAGCACGATGTCGCCGCCGGTGGCCGCCACTGCGCAGAGAAAAGTAGCGGCCTCGATGCGGTCCGAGATCACGGCGTGGGTAGCGCCATGCAGTTCAGCGACGCCCTGGATCACCAGGCGGTCGGTGCCGATGCCCTCGATCTTCGCGCCCATGGCCACCAGCAGGTTGGCCAGGTCGGTCACTTCCGGTTCGCGCGCGGCGTTCTCGAGCACCGTTTCGCCTTCAGCCAGGGTGGCGGCCATCAGCAGGTTCTCGGTGCCGGTCACGGTGATCATGTCGGTGTGGATGCGCGCGCCCTTGAGCTTTTTCGCCTTGGCGTAGATGTAGCCGCCCTCGATCGTGATCTCGGCGCCCATCGCGCGCAGGCCTTTGATGTGCTGGTCGACCGGACGCGAGCCGATCGCGCAGCCGCCCGGCAGCGAGACCTTGGCTTCGCCGAAACGCGCCAGCAGGGGGCCCAGCACCAGGATCGAGGCGCGCATGGTCTTTACCAGCTCGTACGGCGCCTCGAGCGTGTCGATGGCGCTGCCGTTCATGGTGACCTTCTCATCGTCCTGCACGACCTTCAGGCCGGTCTTTTCCAGGAGCTTGAGCATGGTGCGCACGTCGTGCAGGCGCGGCACGTTCGACAAATGCAGGTCGCCGGCGGTCAGGAGGCCCGCGCACAGGATGGGCAGCGCCGCATTCTTGGCGCCAGAGACCGAGATATCACCTTGCAGGCGTTTGCCGCCGACGATCTGGAGCTTGTCCATGCTTATCCTTTGAATTCTTCAGGGGTCAGGGTTTTCATCGACAGCGCGTGGATTTCCTCGCGCATGCGGTCGCCCAGCGCCGCGTACACGATCTGGTGACGCTGGATGGGACGCTTGCCGGCGAAGGCAGGCGATACGATCACGGCCTCGAAGTGATGGCCATCGCCCTTCACGTCGAGGTGGGTGCATTCGAGGCCGGCGCTGATATAGCCGTGGATCAGTTCGGGTGTGGTCGCCACGATAACTCCAGTTAAACTTTGTACTATTAATGGCGCAGATTGTAGCCGCGCTTGAGCAGATTGATCGCCACGCCCGTCAGCACCGCGAAAAACACGGTCACGACGGCCAGGCTGATCCAGGGCGAAACGTCGGACTGGCCGAAGAACCCATAGCGGAACCCGTCAATCATATAAAAGAACGGGTTGAAATGCGAGACGGCCAGCCAGAAAGGCGGCAGTTTTTGGACGGAATAGAACACACCGGCCAGGAAGGTCGCCGGCATGATCAAAAAGTTCTGGAAAGCCGCCAGCTGGTCGAACTTCTCGGCCCAGATGCCGGCGATCGTGCCCATGGTGCCGAGGATGGCCGCGCCCAGCAGGGCGAACACCACGATCCACACCGGCGCCACGAACTCCAGGTGGGCGAACCAGGCGGTGACGATGAACACGCCGGCGCCGACCACGAGGCCGCGCAATACCGAGGCCAGCACGTAGGCGGACAGGATTTCGGCGTGCGACAGCGGCGGCAGCAGGATGAAGACGAGGTTGCCGCTGATCTTGGACTGGATCAGCGACGAGGACGAATTGGCGAAGGCGTTCTGCAGCACGCTCATCATCACCAGGCCGGGAATCAGGAACGAGGTGTAGGCGACGCCGTCGAGCATCTCGACCCGGCCGTCGAGCACGTGGCCGAAGATCAGCAGGTAGAGCATGGCGGTGACCACCGGGGCGGCCACGGTCTGGGTCGCGACCTTCCAGAAGCGCAGCGACTCCTTGTAGAACAGGGTACGGAAACCGATCGAGAACATTACTTACCTTCCTCCATGATCTGGATGAAGATATCCTCGAGATCGGCCTGCTCCAGCTGCATCTCGTCGATGACGGCGCCGTTCTCGCGCAGCCGCGCCAGGATCGGCTCGACCTCGCTGTAGTCATTCACGCGCAGCGTGTACTTGTTGCCCCCGCCGTTGCCGCTCGTATGCTCATCGTGCGACACCAGGTGGCGCAGGCCCTCGGGCAAATCCCCCGACTTCAGGTGCACCACCAGCTGCGAGCCCGACACGCGGCGCAGCAGCGCGCTCATGGTGTCCAGCGCCACCACATTGCCGCGCCGGAGCATGGCCACGCGCTGGCACATGGCTTGCGCTTCTTCGAGGTAGTGCGTAGTGAGGACCACGGTGTGGCCGCCTTCGCGGTTCAGGCGCGCGATGAACTTCCACAAGGTCTGGCGCAGCTCGACGTCGACGCCGGCGGTCGGCTCGTCGAGCACGATCACGGGCGGACGGTGCACCAGGGCTTGCGCCACCAGCACGCGCCGCTTCATGCCGCCCGACAGCGCGCGCATGTTCACGTCGGCCTTGTCGGTCAGGTCCAGGTTGTGCATCACCTCGTCGATCCAGGCGTCGTTGTTGCGGATGCCGAAGTAGCCCGACTGCAGGCGCAAGGTTTCGCGCACCGTGAAGAAGGGATCGAACACCAGCTCCTGCGGCACCACGCCCAGGCGCTTCCTCGCTTCGCGAAAGTCCGAGACGACGTCGTGGCCGTGGATGCGCACGTGGCCGGCATCGGGCCGGATCAGGCCCGCGATCGTGGAAATCAGGGTGGTCTTGCCGGCGCCATTCGGGCCCAGGAGGCCAAAGAATTCGCCTTCCTCGATGTCCAAGGAGACGCCCTTCAGGGCCTTGAAGCCTTTGTAGCTCTTCTCGACGCTGTCAATCTGGATTGCTGTCATGCTTGTTGGATGGCGCGGCGCGCGCAAAATGGGATGAGACCCGACGCGCACCGTGGGAACCGTGCGGTGAAACGGTCCATTATAGGTGAAATCGCCACGTCAAGCGGCCAGAGGGGGGATTTGCGCGGGGTGCGCAGGTAGTAGGCAAAAAGGCAGGCAAAAAAACAATCGGCGGCCAGTGGCCGCCGATGTCGTCAGGCTTGCGGCAGCAGCGTGTCGACCCCGTACAGGGCCGCCAGCTTTTGCACATTGTCCGGCACGTTCACGAAGGTGAGCCGGTGGCCGGCATCCAGCGCGCGGCGCTGCCAGGCCAGCAGCAGGGCCACGCCGGACGAATCGGCCGCCTGCACGCCGCCGAGATCGAACACGGTCTCGCCGGCGCGGATCGCCGCCTCGCCCTGCTCCAGCGCCTGGTGGGCGGTCAGGAAGGTCAGGGCGTCGATCGACAGCATCGGATTGGATTCAGCCATGTTGACGGATCACTTCGCCGGCGCGGCCAGCGGCTTGGAGGCCAGCTGGGCGTTGCGGTCAGCCAGGCGCTTGATCAGGCCATCGACGCCGTTCTTGCTGATCTCGCTGTTGAAGGTGCTGGTGTAGGTCTGGACCAGCCAGGCGCCCAGCACGTTCACGTCATAGATCTTCCAGCTGCCTTTTTCATTGCTCAGGCGGTAGTTCAGGGTAATCGGTTCGCCGCGGGCGACGTTCACCTGCGAACGCACTTCGACGTCGGTGTCGGTCGGCGCGCCGCGCATCGGCTTGAACTCGACGGTCTCGTTCTTGATGGTCGACAGCGCGCCGGCGTAGGTGTACACCAGCAGGTCACGGAACTCCTTGGTCAGCTTCTGCTTCTGTTCCGGGGTGGCCGTGCGCCAGTGGCGGCCGGCCGCCTGCTGGGTCATCTTCTCGGCGTCGACGTAGGGCAGGATTTTTTCGTTGACCAGGCCCATGATCTTGCTGCGGTTGCCGGACTGGATGTCCTTGTCGGCCTTGACGCTGTCGATCACTTCATTGCTGATGCGCTTGACGAGCGCGTCCGGCGCCTCGGCGGCGGCCACCGGGGCGGCGACCAGGACGGTGGAGAACGCCACGGTGGCGGCGGCGGCGACCAGGTGCATGAATGGCTTCATAGGTTTCCTTTCGGTTGGCGGCGGCGACAGCCGCACGCACGGTTGATCTTGTTGTTACTGCTCGTCGGCGCTCTGGCGCGGCACGTCGCCGTCGTACACCTGGCTCTGGCGGCGCTGCAGATAGCCGTCGCGCAGAAACTCGTAACGGTCAAGGGCGGCGTCTTCGAGCAGGCCGGACGCGTCGAGCAGGCTGGCGCGGGTATCGATCACGCGGATGCCGGCGCCGATATTGCGCCAGTTGGCTGGCTCCTTGTACTTCCAGATGTCACCGCCGATATCGGCCGGCAAGGCCGCGGTATCACGTACGGTAGATGGGCCCAGCAGTGGCAAAATCAAGTAGGGGCCGCTTGGCACGCCCCATTTGCCCAGGGTCTGGCCGAAATCTTCGTCGCTCTTCTGCATGCCCGCTTCGGAAGCGATGTCGAGCAGGCCGAAGATGCCGAAGGTCGAGTTCAGCGCGACGCGGCCGAAATCGGTGCCGGCCTGCTCGGGTTTACCCTGCAGCAGGTTGTTGACCGAGCTCCAGGCATCCGACAGATTGCCGAAGAAATTGCCGACGCCGGTCTGGGCAAAGCCCGGCACGACGTTCTTGTAGCCGGTGGCCACCGGTTTCAGGACGGTGCGGTCGACCGCATCGTTGAAGGTGAACATGGCGCGGTTATAGCCTTCCAGCGGATCCTGGGGATTATTCGCGGTGGAAGCACATCCGGTCAGGACCAGGATGGCGGCTGCGGCGGCGCCGAGGCGCAAGTGCGAGAGCGTGACGGCGTAGTTCATTCACTACCTTCCTTTCCTTCTGCAGCCTTGCTGTAGATAAATTGATTAATCAAGTCTTCCAGGACCGTCGCCGACTGGGTGCGATTGATGCGATCGCCCTCCGCCAGGTTTTGTTCATCGCCACCGGCTTCGATGCCGATGTATTGTTCACCCAACAAGCCGGCAGTCAAAATCTTCAGCGAGCTGTCTTTAGGGAATTTATATTCAGACTCCATATCGAGGCGCACCGATGCCTGGAAGCTCTTGTCGTCGAAGGTGATCTCACCCACGCGACCGACCACCACGCCGGCGCTCTTGACGGGCGCCTGCGGCTTGAGCCCGCCGATATTGTCGAAGCGGCCCGTAATTGAATACGTCTGGCCGAACGACAGAGACCTCATGTTTCCTGCCTGGAAAGCCAGGAACAGCAGCGCGGCCAAGCCCAGCAGGACGAACAGGCCGACCCAGACGTCGATAGTTTTGCGATGCATTTTGAATACCCTACAGTAACCGTTTTAACCGTTTATCAAACTTATTTATTGAACATCAGGGCCGTCATGACGAAATTCAGCCCCCAGACCAGCAGCGATGCAATCACGACCGTGCGCGTCGTTGCGCGCGACACGTCTTCTGGCGTCGGCTGGGCCTGGTAGCCCTGGAACAGGGCGGTAAAGGTCACTGCGATGCCAAATATAAAGCTTTTGATGACGCCGTTCAGTACGTCAGCTCGCACATCGACGCCGGCCTGCATCTGCGCCCAGAACGAACCCTCATCCACGCCGATCAGTTTCACGCCGACGATGTAGCCACCGAGCACGCCCACCGCCGAAAACACGGTGGCCAGGACCGGCATGGCGATCACGCCTGCCCAGAAGCGCGGCGCCAGCACGCGCTGCACCGGGTTGATGGCCATCATTTCCATGGCCGACAGCTGTTCACCGGCCTTCATGAGGCCAATCTGGGCGGTCAGCGAGGTGCCGGCGCGGCCGGCAAACAGCAGCGCGGTCACGACCGGGCCCAGTTCGCGCACCAGCGCCAGCGCCACCACCTGGCCCAGCATCTGCTCGGCGCCATACTGGTTCAGCGTGTAATAACCCTGCAGGCCCAGCACCATGCCGACGAACAGGCCGGACACGGCGATGATCACGAGCGAGTAGTTGCCAATAAAATGGATCTGCTCGGAAATCAGCCCGGGGCGGCGGAAAGCGCCCGGCGATACCTTCAAGACACTAAAGAAAGAGCGCACTGCAAAGCCGAGGCCGGCGAAGCCTTCGCGCACGGTGCAGCCGACCAGGCCGAGGACGCGGGCGATCATTTGCGCACTCCCAGGCCCAGGTCGTCGGCCAGCGACTTGCCGGGATAGTGGAACGGCACCGGACCGTCCGGGGCGGCATTGACGAATTGTTTCACGTAGGGGTCTTCCGAAACGCGCAGGTCGTCCGGCGTGCCCTCGGCCACGATCTTGCCGGCAGACATGAAGTACACGTAGTCGGCGATCGCGAAGCACTCGTGCACGTCGTGCGAGACGAGGATCGAAGTCGAGCCCAGCGCGTCGTTCAGGTTGCGGATCAGGTTGGCGGTCACGCCCATCGAGATCGGATCGAGGCCGGCGAACGGCTCGTCGTACATGATCAGTTCAGGGTCCAGCGCCACCGCGCGCGCCACGGCCACGCGGCGCGCCATGCCGCCCGAGATCTCGGCCGGTTTCAGGCGGTGTGCGTTGCGCAGGCCGACGGCGTTGAGCTTCATCAGGACCAGGTCGCGGATGAGCTCTTCGGGCAGGTCGGTGTGTTCGCGCAGCGGGAAGGCGACGTTGTCGAATACCGACAGGTCGGTAAACAGCGCGCCGAACTGGAACAACATGCCCATGCGGCGGCGCAGGCGGTACAGGCCTTCGGTATCGAGCTGGTGCACGACCTCGCCGCCGATGCGGACTTCGCCGCGCTGGGGACGGATCTGGCCGCCGATCAGGCGCAGCACCGTGGTCTTGCCGCAACCCGACCCGCCCATGACGGCAATGAGCTTGCCGCGTGGGAAGTCCATACGGAGATTCGATAGGATGGAACGCTCACCGTAAGCAAAATGCAGATCGCGGATTTCGACTAGGTTCGACACAGCATAATTAATGTTTGGGGAATCCGGTATTGTAGTGCAGAAAGCTATTTACCTGCTTGGGGGACCCGATTTTACCCCCAGGCGGCGACGTACTATTACAACACTAATAACTAATGAGTCAGCTAATTCCGCTCATAAGCCATTGTTTTTGTTGGTATATGTATGTTTCACAATATTGGTATTATTGAATTGTATCAATAAGCTGCATCCAAAAATGGCCGAAGGAGGCGGTTTAAGCTCCTCCTAATTACTGGCCCGGTAAGTCACGTTTTTTGCGCCGCACCATAATCTGGGGCCGATGTGACGAAATAGCAAGTGACAGAATATGCAATACTCTGTCGCTATTTTGTCAACGCAAGGTCCTCTCGGATCAGGCGCCGAAATGGCGCTCCATCTCGGCCCAGGCGCGCGCGCGTCCCTCGGCCGCCCGCTCCGCGCCCAGCGCCAGTCCTTCGGCCGAAAACACCGTCACGTCCTTCAGGCCGATCATGGCCAGGATGGCGCGCAGGTAGGGTTCGAGGAAGTCCGGCTGGCGCGCCCGCTCGCCGCTGCGGATGCCCCCGCTGGCCAGCGCCAGGTAGACCGGGCGGTCGGACAGGTTGCCCACCTTCCCTTCAGGCGTCGGGCGCATGGTGCGGTTGATGCGCACCACGTGGTCGATCCAGGATTTCAGGGTCGAGGGCACGGTGAGGTTGTGCATCGGGGTGCCGATCACCACGATGTCGGCGCGCACCAGTTCCTCGATCAGGCCGTCGGAGCGCAGCTGCGCGCCGTCGATGCCCGGCTCGTTGGCGGCGCTCGACAGGGCCAGCGCATAGCCGGCGTCGATGTGGGGCAGCGCCGGTTCGTCATCCGCGCCCTCCACGCCGGCCAGTTCGCGCACCGTGACCGAGGCCCCGGGATGGCGCGCGAGCAGCCGTTCGACGACGTGGTTGGACAGTTCGCGGCTGGCGGCTTGCGCGCCACGTGGGCTGGCGCTGATATGCAGGATGTTCATGCGGTCTCCAGAGAAGGTTGAAAACGTCAGGCGAAGTCCAGGCGCAGGCCGCACATCGCAAGGATGATGGTGGTGGCCAGCAGCGCGGCGAACACGATGCCGCCCGCCAGCACGCGGTCGGCGCTGGCGCGCGGCGCGTGGTGCGCCAGCATCACGATGCGCAGGCCGCAGAAGGCATGCGCCACCACGAAGAATACCGCGCCCAGGTAATACGGCAGCAGGCGGATGTTCCACGGGTCGAGCAGCATGCCGACCGGGGCGCCGACCGCAAAACCCCAGTCGGTGTCGATCCCGAAGTGCACGCGCGCCAGGTACAGCACCGCGTTCACGTGGCTGATCACGGCCCACACCAGAAATACGCCGCCGGCCACCTGAAGGATGCGCGCCGCATCCATCGGCCGCGCGCTCCAGCGCCAGGCCAGGCGCAGGCCGGTCAGGATCATGAAGGCGAACACGCCGATCAGGAGCGGCTCGATCACGGGGGAGCGGTACACGACGCGCAGCAACTTCATCACCGCCATGTGGGCTTCCGGCCCGACCAGGCCGACCAGGTGGTTACTGAAGTGGAAGGCCAGGAACAGGAGGGCCAGCACGGCGCCGACGCCGTGGGCCTTGCGCCAGCTGCCGCTGGCCCCACCCGCGTCGGACGCCGCCCGGCGCCGCGGCGTACGGTCTGCGGTCGCGATGCGCAGCGCCAGCGCGGCCCACACCAGCAGCAGGAATCCGATGTCCCAGCCTGGGTGACCAAGCAGCAGCGCCGCCACTCCGGTGAGCGTGAACAGCGGCGGCACCGCCACCGCCAGCAGCGCCGTGCGGCGCGCCGCCAGTTCGGCCGCGCTGGGTTCGAGGATGCGGCCCAGGCGCAGCGCGACGCCGAAGGCGATCGCCGGCATCGCCAGCGCCGCCGCCAGGGCCAGGCCGGCGCCGATCCGGGCCGCGGGGCCGGCGCCGCGCTCGACCTCCTTCGCCGCGGCATGGTACAGGGCCAGCAGCCAGGGATAGACGCTGGCTGCCAGCGGCGCCGCGAACCAGTGCGCCTGCAGGGTGGTTGAGGTCGGGATGGCGCCGCGACGGGGCAGGTCGATGCCGGTCATCGTGCTCTCCTTCAGGGAACGATCACGTGGTCGGGACGCGCCAGGGCAAAGGCGGCGTCGCGGTCCGGGGCCGGCGGATAGATCCACTCGGTGTTGATGGCGCGCTTGAGCGCCTTGCCTTCCTCGCGCGTCAGCTTCACCTGGCGATCCCAGCCCTCCGTATACAAGGCGCCCCACGGGCCCAGATCCAGGCAGGTCACGTATTTCGGCTGGCTGTAAGCGTGCAGCGGCAATCCCACCAGTTCGGCCACCGCGTTGTAGCCGGCCACCCGGCCCAGGCTGAGCGCATGCTGGCACGACATCGCGGCCACATTGCCTTCGTCATCGGTGGCGGCGCGCGCCACGTCGCCGGTGACGTAGATGCCGTCCGCGCCCGGCGCCCGCAGATAGGGATCGGCGTGGACGCGGCCGAAGCGGTCGACCTCTCCGCCCAGTTGCTCGGCCAGCGGGTTGGCGCGCATGCCGGCGGTCCAGATTACGGTGGCGGCGGGGAAGCTGCGGCCGTCCGAGGTGACCACGCCGCCGGCGCCGATCGCGGCCACGCCGGCCGAAGTGATGGTTTCGACACCGACTTCGCGCAGCGCTTCCTCGATCACCGGACGCGGGCCGGCGCCCAGTTCCGGGCCGACCACCGGCGCGTGTTCCAGCATCAGCACCCGCACCCTGGCGTCCTGGCCCAGGATGGCGCGCAGACGCTCCGGCATCTCGGTCGCGGTCTCGATGCCGGTGAAGCCGGCGCCGACCACCACCACCGTGTCGCGCGCCTCGCTTTGCGGCTGGCCGGCCAGGCCTTGCAGGTGCCGTTCGAGCCTTTCGGCCTGTTGCAGCTGGTCGACGTTGAAGCCATACTCGGCCAGGCCCGGCACGTTCGGCGTGACCACCTGGCTGCCGGTGGCCAGCACGAAGCGGTCGTAGGTCAAGGTGGTGTGGCTGCCGTCGTTGAGCGTCACCGCGACCTGGCGCGCCTGGGCATCGATTTTCTCGATGCGGCCGGCCACGTGGCGCACGCCGACGGCGGTGAACAGCGGGCCCAGTTCGGGCGCCATATTGTCCAGCGAGGCCTCGTACAGGCGCGGACGGATGTGCAGCTCGGCGACTGGCGATACCACGGTGACGGCCAGCTCGTCCGACTTGCCGGCCACGTGGGCGGCGCGGGCGGCGGCGATGGCGGCCCACAGGCCGGCGAAGCCGTTGCCGGCGATGATGACGTTCTGGATCATGGTGGTCTCCTTGGAGGTGGGTTGTCGATGCATGGATTCTGGGGGTAGACTGGACTGATGTATTGAACCAGTCCTCTCACAAACGATTGATCCACTTCCCATGACAGAGGCACCCACCACACGATCGGGCCGCCGCGCGCTGGCGCTCGGCGCACCGGCGCCCGGAGAGACGCTGCAGCGCTGGCTGTACCGCAGCCTGCGCCAGGCGATTCTCGATGGCCGTCTCGGGGAAGGCGCCCTGCTGCCCGGCACGCGCGCGCTGGCGCAGCAATACGCGATGGCGCGCGGCACCGTGCAGCTGGCCTATGACCAGCTGCTGTCCGAGGGCTATCTGCAGGCGCTGCGCGGCAGCGGCACCCGGGTCAGCCGCGTGCTGCCGGACGCCAGCCTGCAGGCCGGCCCGGCCCCGGTGCGCGTGCTGGAAGAACCGAACCGCTTGCAGCCCGGCGGCCCCTGGCTGCGCAACATCGGCGACCAGGCCCCCGCCTTTCCACTGCGTCCCGGCAGCGGCCTGCCGCCCGCCTTCCATCCACACCGCTGCGACGTGCGCGGCTTTCCCATCGACCTGTGGCGGCGCCTGCACGGACGCCACCTGCGCGCGTCGAAACTGGCGATCCTGTCCGAGAACGAGGCCGCCGGCCTGGCGCCGCTGCGTGCCGCGATCGCGCGCCACCTGGACCTGGCGCGCGGGGTGGCGGTCTCGCCCGACCAGATCGTGATCCTGGGCAGCGTGCAGCAGGCGCTCGACATCTGCCTGCGGCTGCTGGTGGCGCCGGGCGACGCCGTATGGATGGAAGATCCCGGCTATCCCGGCGCGCGCCAGGCCATGCATGCGCACGGCGCGCGGGTGGTCGACGTCGCGCTCGACGAGGACGGCATGCGGGTGCACGAGGCTTTGGCGGCGGCGCCGGAGGCGCGCCTGGCCTATGTGACGCCGGCGCGCCAGGCGCCGCTGGGCATGGCGCTGTCGCCGGAACGCCGGCTGGCGCTGCTGCACTGGGCGCGCGAGCGCGGCGCCATCGTGTTCGAGGACGACTACGACAGCGAATACCGCTTCGCCGCCAAGCCCGTCCCGGCGCTGCGCAGCATGGAAGGGGCGGAGTCGCACGTGGTCCTGGCCGGCACCTTCAGCAAGCTGCTGTTCCCGGCGATCCGGCTGGCCTTCGTCGCCCTGCCCTGGCAACTGGTCGACCCGTTCACCCGCGCCGCCTCGCTGGCCGCGCGCAATGCCAATGCCCTCTCGCAGGCGGTGCTGGCCGATTTCATCGACGATGGCCACTTCGACCGCCACGTGCGGCGCATGCGGCGCGTGTACGCCGGCCGCGCCGCGGCCTTCGAAGCAGCGGCGCACGCGCATTGGCAGGGATTGATCGCGGTGCCGCCGGTCACGGCGGGGCTGGACGTGGTGACGCGGCTGCTGGCGCATGAGGAGCGCGACGCCTGGCAGCGCCTGAACGCGGCCGGCCTCACGGCGTTTCCACTGGAGCGCTATTGCGCGCAGGCGCGGCTGGCGCCGTCGCTGGTGATGGGCTTTGCCGCCTTCGATGAGGCACAGATCGATGCGGGAGCGAAAGCGGTGGCGGCCGCATTGCGCGGCCGCACTTAGGTTGTATCGAGCGCTTAGCGCGGCAGGCTCGAGACGCCCATCAGGAACTCGTCGACGGAGCGCGCGCACTGGCGGCCTTCGCGGATCGCCCACACCACCAGCGACTGGCCACGGCGCATGTCGCCGGCCGCGAACAGCTTCGGGTTCGAGGTCTGGTAGGCGCCTTCGCCTTCGGTGCTGGCGCGCGCGTTGCCGCGCGGGTCCTTCTGCACGCCGAAGGCGTCCAGCACCTGCTGCACCGGCGAGACGAAGCCCATCGCCAGGAACACCAGGTCGGCCTTGAGTTCGAATTCGCTGTCCGGCACTTCCGCCATCTTGCCGTCCTTCCACTCGACGCGGCAGGCGATCAGCTTCTCGACCTTGCCGCCCTTGCCTTCCAGGCGCTTGGTCGCCACCGCCCAGTCGCGCTCGCAGCCTTCCTCGTGCGACGACGAGGTGCGCAGGCGGGTCGGCCAGTATGGCCAGACCAGCGGCTTGTTTTCCTGTTCCGGCGGCTGCGGCATCAGTTCGAACTGGGTGACGGAGGCGGCGCCGTGGCGGTTCGAGGTGCCGACGCAGTCCGAACCGGTGTCGCCGCCGCCGATCACCACCACGTGCTTAGCCGTCGCCTTGATCTGGTCCTTCAGCTTGTCGCCGGCATTGACCCGGTTCTGCTGCGGCAGGAAGTCCATCGCGTAGTGCACGCCTTTCAGCTGGCGGCCCGGCACCGGCAGGTCGCGCGGCTGCTCGGCGCCGCCGGCCAGGATCACGGCGTCGAAGTCTTTTTCCAGGTCTTCCGGGAAGATGGTCTCGCGCGCCATATTGCTAACGGTGGCCGGGAAGTCCTTGCCGATCAGGACACTGGTGCGGAAGATCACGCCTTCGGCCTGCATCTGTTCCACCCGGCGGTCGATCAGGCCCTTCTCCATCTTGAAGTCGGGGATCCCGTAGCGCAGCAGGCCGCCGATACGGTCGCTCTTTTCGAACACCGTCACGTCGTGGCCGGCGCGCGCCAGCTGCTGGGCCGCGGCCAGGCCGGCAGGACCGGAGCCGACGATGGCGACCTTCTTGCCGGTCTTGACGCTCGGCGGTTGCGGCACCACCCAGCCGTGCTCCCAGCCGGTGTCGATGATCTTGCGCTCGATCGACTTGATGCCGACCGGGTCATTGTTGATGCCCAGGGTACAGGCCGATTCGCACGGCGCCGGGCAGATGCGGCCGGTGAACTCGGGGAAGTTATTGGTGGAGTGGAGATTGTCCAGCGCATGGCGGTAGTTGCCATGGAAGACCAGGTCGTTCCAGTCCGGGATCATATTATTGACCGGGCAGCCCGTATTACAGAACGGGATGCCGCAATCCATGCAGCGCGCGCCCTGCACCTTGGCCTGGCCATCGGTCAGGGTGACGACGAATTCCTTGTAGTTCTTGAGACGGACAGGCGGGTCGAGGTATTGCTCTTCCTGCCGTGCGAATTCCATGAAGCCGGTGATTTTGCCCACGTTGTTTTCCTTTTAATGATTCCGCTGCCGCGATCAGCACCACACGTCATCCCCGCGAAGGCGGGGACCTAAGTTTTCTCTCGTAGTCGATACACACGCAAACTTGGGTCCCCGCCTGCGCGGGGACGACGTTGGATAGTTTGGCTGTTACGCCGCCAGTTCGATCTTGTCGTTCGCTTCTTCCATGCTCGAGTTGTGCATCTCCTCGAGGGCGCGCTTGTAGTCGGTCGGGAACACCTTGACGAACTTGCCGCGGCTATTGGCCCAGTCATCCAGCAGGTTGCGCGCGCGCGTGCTGCCGGTGTGCTTGAAGTGACGCTCGATCAGGCGGCGCAGGATGACTTCGTCGCATTCGCGCTCGCCATTGCGGGTCTGGCTGTGCCAGGCCGCCGGGTCGCACTGCTCCTTGGCCGACAGCACCGGTTCCAGGTTGACCATCGTGGTATTGCAGCGGCCCGCGAACTCGCCTTTCGGATCGTAGACGAAGGCCACGCCGCCCGACATGCCGGCCGCGAAGTTGCGGCCGGTCTCGCCCAGCACCACGACGGTCCCGCCGGTCATGTATTCGCAACCGTGGTCGCCGCAGCCCTCGACCACCGCGATGGCGCCCGAGTTACGCACCGCGAAGCGCTCGCCGGCCACGCCGTTGAAGAAGGCTTCGCCCGAGATCGCGCCATACATCACGGTATTGCCGACGATGATGTTGTCCACTGCCCAGCCGCGGAACTCGGTGTTCGGACGCACGATGATGCGGCCGCCCGACAGGCCCTTGCCGACGTAGTCGTTGCCTTCGCCGACCAGGTCGATCGTGATGCCGCCGGCCAGGAAGGCCGCCGCCGACTGGCCCGCGGTGCCCTGCAGCTGGATGTGGATGGTGTCGTCCGGCAGGCCGGCATGGCCATAGCGCTTGGCGACTTCGCCCGACAGCATGGCGCCGACGGTGCGGTTCAGGTTCTTCACCGGCGAGATGAACGAGACGCGCTCGCCCTTCTCCAGCGCGGCTTTCGCTTGCGCGATCAGCTTGTGGTCCAGTGCTTTATCGAGGCCGTGGTCCTGCTCGCCCGTGTGATAGAGCGAGGTGCGGCAGTCGACCGGCGGCTGGTAGAAGATGTTCGAGAAGTCCAGGCCCTGCGCCTTCCAGTGCCCGATCGCCTTCGATTTGTCGAGCAGGTCGGCGCGGCCGATCAACTCGTCGTAGCTGCGGATGCCCAGCTGGGCCATGATCTGGCGCGCTTCCTCGGCGACGAAGAAGAAGTAGTTCACGACGTGCTCGGGTTTGCCCTGGAACTTGGCGCGCAATACCGGATCCTGCGTGGCCACGCCCACCGGGCAGGTATTCAGGTGGCATTTGCGCATCATGATGCAACCCTCGACCACCAGCGGCGCGGTAGCAAAACCCACTTCGTCGGCGCCCAGCATGGCGGCGATGACGACGTCGCGGCCGGTGCGCATCTGGCCATCCGCCTGCACGCGGATGCGGCTGCGCAGGCCATTGAGCACCAGCGTCTGCTGGGTCTCGGCCAGGCCGAGCTCCCACGGCGTGCCGGCGTGCTTGACCGAGGACAGCGGCGAAGCGCCGGTGCCGCCATCATGGCCCGCCACCACGACGTGGTCGGCCTTGGCCTTCGAGACGCCGGCGGCCACGGTGCCGATGCCGACTTCCGAGACCAGCTTGACCGAGATCGAGGCACGCGGGTTGGCGTTTTTCAGGTCGTGGATCAGCTGGGCCAGATCTTCGATCGAATAGATGTCGTGGTGCGGCGGCGGCGAGATCAGGCCGACACCCGGCACCGAAAAGCGCAGCGATGCGATGTACTCGGACACCTTATGGCCCGGCAGCTGGCCGCCCTCGCCCGGCTTGGCGCCCTGCGCCATCTTGATCTGGATTTGATCGGCAGCGTTCAGGTATTCGGCCGTGACGCCGAAGCGGCCCGACGCCACCTGCTTGATCTTCGAGCGCAGCGAATCGCCGTCTTCCAGCGGGATGTCGACCATCACGCGGTCGGCGCCCAGGCGCGAGGCCAGGGTCTCGCCCTTCTTGATGGCGATGCCCTTGAATTCGTTCATGTAGCGCGCCGGATCCTCGCCGCCTTCGCCGGTATTGCTCTTGCCGCCGATGCGGTTCATCGCGATCGCCAGCGTGGCGTGGGCTTCGGTGCTGATCGAGCCGAGCGACATCGCGCCGGTGGCGAAGCGCTTGACGATGTCTTTCGCCGGTTCGACTTCCTCGATCGGGATCGCCTTGTCGCGGTCGATCCTGAACTCGAACAGGCCGCGCAGGGTCAGGTGACGGCGCGTCTGGTCGTTGATCAGCTGGGCGTACTCTTTATAGGTCGAGAAGTTGTTGGAACGGGTCGAGTGCTGAAGCTTGGCGATCGCGTCCGGCGTCCACAGGTGGTCCTCGCCGCGCACGCGGAAGGCGTATTCGCCGCCGACGTCGAGCGCATTGGCCAGCACCGGGTCGTTGCCGAAGGCCAGGGCGTGCAGGCGCAGCGCTTCCTCGGCCACTTCGAACAGGCCAATGCCTTCCACGTTCGATGAGGTGCCCTTGAAGTACTTGTCGACCAGCGACTTGTTCAGGCCCACGGCCTCGAAGATCTGGGCGCCGCAATAGGACATATAGGTGGAGATGCCCATCTTCGACATCACCTTGAGCAGACCCTTGCCGATCGCCTTGATGTAGTTGTAGCTCGCGGTCTCCGCCGACATCTCGTGCGGCAGGCTGTGTGCCAGTTCGGCCAGGGTTTCCAGCGCCAGGTAGGGGTGGACCGCTTCGGCGCCGTAGCCCGCCAGCAGGGCAAAGTGATGAGTCTCGCGCGCCGAGCCGGTCTCGATCACCAGGCCAGTGGAGGCGCGCAGGCCTTTCGCCACCAGGTGCTGGTGGACGCTGGAGGTGGCCAGCAGCGCGGGGATGGCAACCAGGTCGGGCGACAGGCGGCGATCCGACACGATCAGGATGTTGTGGCCCGACTTGACGGCGTCGACTGCCTCAGCGCACAGCGAGGCGAGCGAGGCTTCGATGCCTTCCTTGCCCCAGGCGACCGGATAGCAGATGTTCAGCTCATAGGCCTTGAACTTGCTGCCGGTGTGCTGGCCGATGGCGCGCAGGCGCGCCATATCGTCGAAGCCGAGGATCGGCTGCGCCACTTCGAGGCGCATCGGCGGGTTGACGTTATTGGTGTCGAGGATGTTCGGCTTGGGGCCGATGAAGGACACCAGCGACATCACCATGCTTTCGCGGATCGGGTCGATCGGCGGGTTGGTCACTTGCGCGAACAGCTGCTTGAAGTAGTTATACAGCGGTTTCAGCTTGTTCGAGGTGACGGCCAGCGGCGAATCGTTGCCCATCGAACCGGTGGCTTCCTCGCCCAGCACGGCCATCGGCGCCATCAGGAATTTCAGGTCTTCTTGCGTGTAGCCGAAGGCTTGCTGGCGGTCGAGCAGGGTCAGGGCCTGCTTTTCGCCTTGCGCATCCTTCGCGCGGCCGATGGCCAGCTGCGATTCGGACAGCTTGACTTCATTGAGCTTGATGCGCACCGACTTGATCCAGGCCTTGTAGGGCTTGGCGTTGGCGAAGCTGTCCTTGAGTTCCTTGTCGTCGATGATGCGGCCGGCTTCGAGGTCGATCAGGAACATCTTGCCCGGCTGGAGGCGCCACTTCTTGACGATGCGCGACTCGGGGATCGGCAGCACGCCCGACTCGGAGGCCATCACGACCAGGTCGTCCTCGGTGATGACGTAGCGCGCCGGACGCAGGCCGTTGCGGTCCAGGGTGCCGCCGATGTGGCGGCCGTCGGTGAAGGCCATGGCGGCCGGGCCGTCCCATGGTTCCATCATCGCCGCGTGGTATTCGTAGAAGGCGCGGCGGTTGTCGTCCATCGCGGTATGGTTTTCCCAGGCTTCCGGGATCATCATCATCATCGCCTGGGCCACCGGGTAGCCGGCCATCACCAGCAGTTCGAGCGCATTGTCGAAGCAGGCGGTGTCGGACTGGCCTTCGTAAATCAGCGGAAACAGCTTGTTCAGGTCTTCGCCCAGCACGGCCGACTTGAGCATGCCTTCGCGCGCGCGGGTCCAGTTGAAGTTGCCCTTGACGGTATTGATCTCGCCGTTGTGGGCGATCATGCGATACGGGTGGGCCAGCGGCCACTCGGGGAAGGTGTTGGTCGAGAAGCGCTGGTGGACCAGGGACAGGGCCGAGATGCAGCGCGGGTCTTGCAGGTCCTTGTAGTAGACGCCGACCTGGTCGGCCAGCAGCAGGCCTTTATAGACGATGGTGCGCGCCGACATCGAAGGCACGAAGAACTCCTTGCCGTGCAGGAGCTTGAGGGCCTGGATCGCGTGGCCGGACGATTTGCGGATGACGTAGAGCTTACGTTCCAGCGCATCGGTGACCATGATGTCCGGGCCGCGGCCGATGAAGATCTGGCGGATGACGGGTTCCTTGGCGCGGACAAAAGGTGACATCGGCATGGTCTCGTCGACCGGCACATTGCGCCAGCCCAGCACGACCTGGCCTTCGATGCGCACGGCGCGCTCGATTTCCTGTTCGCAGGCGATGCGCGAAGCGTGCTCTTTCGGCAGGAACACCATGCCGACGCCGTATTCGCCGGGCGGCGGCAGTTCGACGCCCTGCTTGGCCATCTCGTCGCGGAAGTACTGGTCCGGGATCTGGATCAGGATACCCGCCCCGTCACCCATCAGCGCATCGGCGCCCACCGCGCCCCGGTGGTCGAGGTTTTTCAGGATCTGCAGACCCTGTTCAATAATCGAATGACTCTTGTTGCCCTTGATATGGGCGATGAAACCGACCCCGCAGGCATCGTGTTCATTGGCTGGGTCATACAAACCTTGGGCAATCATGAGGCATTCTCCACAACTTTTCGGGGGTCGAACGTCGAGAATAGTGCACTGCAAAATGCCCCGTCAACCAGAATAATTAGGGTCAGAGTCGAATTGTTTGACAACTTTTTGTCTTGGCGATTAATTGGGGACAGAGTCAATTGGATCTGGTCGATATCTCTTGGCTGGACCTTAAGTCCTTGATGTTGTGGGATTTTTTGGCAAAAAAACGGCACGAATAACCGTGCCGCTGTGTCAGCAATTGTGCGATTCAGGCTGCTGAAAGCGGCGGAAGTGGTGGATTGAAGGGGCGTCCGCGCTTGGCCGGCAAGATCTGCCGTTGCGTTTTACGTTCGAGCTCGGTCTTGAAGGTGAGCGAGCCGAGGGGCTGGTTCTTGAGGATGGCGATCGTGATGAAATCGACCTCTTCCGTGCTGAGGCCTTGCCGAACCATGTCGATATAGGCCGCCTCGCGCTGGAACGGCGTGTTGCCCAGTGCCCAGAACAGCGGATGGTCGGCGACCAGGGTGTCGGTGCGGATGCCGGCGTGGTGGGCGTAGCTGGACCAGGGATAGTTCTCCGGCGCCACCGTGAGCTGTGCGCGCACCGGATTGAGCTCGATGTAGCGGCTGCAGGTCATGAAATAGCGGTCCGAATCGATCAGCGAGGTGCGAAAACGCCCTTCGAACAGGCCGCCGCTGCGCTCGTACTTGTGATTGAACCAGGGAACGTAGAGCCGGCCCACCTTTTGCATCATCAGCGCCAGGCCGGTGGCGTCGCTGGGCGTGGCCAGCAGATGCAGGTGGTTCGGCATCAGGACGTAGGAGTGGATCGCCACGTCGTAGAACTTGGCGCCTTCCTTGAGCCACACCAGGAAGCGCTGGTAGTCGGCATCCTCGCGAAAGATCACCTGACGGTTATTGCCGCGCTGGATGACGTGGTGCGGTTGCTCGGGGACGATGAGTCGTGGTTGGCGTGCCATGGCGTCTGCTCAAATGTTGAGCAGGCGATTCTACAATAGAAATCGACTCTGTCCCTAATTAATCGCAAGCCGCGGCAAAACTATGCTGACTCTGTCCCCATTTATTGGACAAACAAGTCCGGAGCAATAAAAGCCAAGCAATTTTGCGCAAATCTGAGTAAAAATGGCAAGATCATCAAAGAAATTGGCCAATAATTCTACTCTGACCCTAATTGTCTGAGTGGCTATTGGCCAACAATTCTACACTGACCCTAATTATGAGAGGGTGAAGCCGGCGGAGAGGCTATAGCCTTCGCCGTAGGCGCTGCGCAGGGGGAGGTCCTGGCCGAGGCCGGAACGGGCTTTCTTGCGCAGGCGGTAGACCAGCATGTCGACCCGGCGGCTGGCGTCCGGGTCTTCGCCGCCCATCCCGGCCACGATCACGTGGCGCGGCACCGGGCGGGTGTTGATCGTCAACAGGTGCAGGAAATTGCACTCTTTTTCGGTCAGGTCAATCACCTTGCCCATCAGCTCGAGCTGGCGCGCGCTCACGCGCAGGGTCCACTTGCTCGGGGTCGGGGCCGGATCGGGTGGACGCACGCGGCGGTCCAAGGCTTCGATGTGGGCCGCCAGTTCGGGGAACTTGATCGGCTTGGTCAAATAATGGTCGGCGCCCAGGCGCAGACCCAGGATGCGGTGGTCGAACGCCACCCGGCCCGTCAGCACCAGCAGGCCGATCTCGGGATACAGCTGGCGCATGCGCGGAATCACATTGAAACCGTCCTCGTCCGGCAAGCCAAGGTCGAGCACGACCACCGCGGCCGGGGTGCGCGTCAGCGCCGCCCACATTTCGCTGGCGGTCCTGGCGATCGTCACGTCGTGGTCGAGCTCCTTCAGGAACTCGGCCATGTCGTCGGCGTATTCGCCATTGTCTTCAACAATCAGTATCTGCGTCATGCCTTGGCCATATTATTCTTTAACCCGATGATGATACCAATGGTAGCGTTATCCTTGCCGGGTCGCGGTCCGATTATCGTTGCTGAGGCTGCCTGAAGCAAGGAGTTGTTCCTCTACAATGCCAAAGCAGGCATCCACAGGCGGAATTCGGCGCCTGCGCCTTCCGCTCCCGGCGCCAGACTCAGCACGCCGCCATGCACCTCGACGATCGAGCGCGCCATGTACAAACCGAGGCCGCTGCCGGGCAGGCCGGCGGCGTTGCGGCCGCGGTAGCCCTTGTCGAACACCCGCGCCATGTCTTCCGGCGGCACGCCGGCGCCGCCGTCGATCACCGCCAGTTCGACCCCGCCGCCGCTGCGCCGCGCACGCAGGATCACGGGCGCCGACGGCGGCGAAAACGCCAGCGCATTGTCGATCAAGACCTTGAGCGCCAGCCGCAGGCCTTCCGGCTCCCCGCGCAGGGTCAGTGGAAGCTCCTCGAGCCGCAGCACGGCTTCGCGGCCGGCCGCGCGGATCTGGGTGGCGCCGCTTTCCACCAGGTCGCTCACGGTGATCGTGTTCGGCTGGCGCGCGCGGCCGAGCGCGGTCATGCGGTCCGGCGACAGGTATTCGTCGAGCATCCCGATCAGGCGGTCGACCGCGGCGCCGATCTTGCGGTAGCGCGTGCGCGTGGGCTCGTCGGCGTGGCTCGACGTCGCCTCGAGGCGCTGGATGGCGCCGTCGATGGTGGCCAGCGGGGTGCGGAATTCGTGGTTGAGCATGCTGGCAAAGCGCTTCTGCTCGCTTTGATGGCCGCGCCGCGCCGACAGGTCGCGCAGCTGCCCGACCAGGGTCGGTGCAGCATCGGCCGACACCGTGGCCAGGCCTTCCAGCGCAAGCGGCCGGCCTTCGGCGTCGAACAGGTCGAATTCGCGCTGGCTGCGCGCGCCGGGCTCGCCGCCGGCCGCCTCGCGCAGCCAGGCCGCGAGCGGCGCCAGGGGCGAGACGCCGTCGCCGTCGAGCGCCCGCTGCAGCGCCGCGCGGTCGAAGCCGCTCAGCGCGCCGAAGGCGGGACTGAGGTACGCAAGGCGGCGCGCCGGCAGCGCAATGGCGAAGGCCACGTCGCCGCCCAGTTCGGCGATCTCACGGTACTGCCGCGCCGGCAAGGCCTCGTCGTCTTGGCGCCCCTGCACGGAGGACTGGGCGGCGGTATCGGGACTGGACGTCATCGGGATCTTTCTTAACCAACTGGCAAGTGTTCGAGGTTTACCGCCAAGTATATAGCTGTGCAACAATATTTGTGAACTATATCGGCAAGATCCATTTCATGATCTGCGCGAATAGATATTGAACAGCAGGTGTTAGCTTAAGCGGGTTATAAACAAATGCGCCACGCAGATGGTAGTTGAGGGATAATTCGCGCACCATGAACGATACCGCAACCCTCCCCCCGCTCCCAGACCGGCTGTCGATCGACCCGAGCAGCCCTTTCCATAACCGCGACGTGTTCCAGCACGAGATCGGCATTCGCTTCAACGACAAGGATCGTTACGACGTCGAAGAATATTGTCTCAGCGAAGGCTGGATCAAGGTCGCCGCCGGCAAGACCCTCGATCGCAAGGGCAAGCCGATGCTCATCAAGCTCAAGGGCAAGGTCGAAGCTTTCTACAAATGATTCAAGGGCCGCATGCGGCCCTTTTTCACGCGGCCTCGCGCCGCTTCCCTTCCCCGCCAGCGCTCAGGCGAGCGAGCGCGACGCCAGCTCCAGCCCCAGTCCGATCAGGAACGCCAGGAAGCACTGCCTGAAGCGTTTGGCGCTGATGCGCGCCCGGATCGCCTGCCCCAGCCACATTCCCAGCAGCGCCGGCGCGATGGCCAGCGCCGACAGGCCCAGTTGCTCGAATGCGAAGGCGCCGTGGGTCGCCAGGCCGATGGCCAGCGCCACGGTCGATACGGTGAACGACAGGCCGAGCGCCTGCACCAGTTCATCCTTGTCCAGCCGCAGCGCCTGCAGATAGGGCACGGCCGGCACCACGAACACCCCGGTGGCGCCGGTGACCAGTCCCGTCGCCACGCCCACCACCGGCCCCAGCCAGGTCTCATGCCGCGGCGGCAGCGCCGGGCTCGGCGCCGCCAGCGCATAGCCGGCGTACAGGATCAGGGTCAGGCCCAGCGCCAGGCTCGCAGTCTGCGGATCGACCCGCGCCAGCAGCACCACGCCGCCGGCCGTGCCGACCACGGTCCCCAGCAGCATCGGCCACAGGCGCGCCACCAGCCGGAGAACGCCCGGTCCCGCCTTCATCTGCAGGACGTTGGTCACGAAGGACGGCAGCACCAGCAGCGCCGCGGCGGCGGCCGGCGTCATGGCCATGCCCAGCAGGCCCATGGCGACCGTGGGCAGGCCCATGCCGGTGACGCCCTTGACCAGGCCCGCGGCCAGGAAAGTCGCGGCCAGGATGGCCAGCAGGAAGGTAGATTCGTTCATGACGCGTATTGAATCAGCGCGCCAGGCCCGGCACAATGCGGTTTTCACGTCGTTGCCTTCGGTCTCTCCGAAGGCAGCGAAAGACTATGAAGGGCATCCCATGCGCCTCGACCTGGCCGACCTGCAGCTGTTCCTTTGCATCCTCGACGCCGGCAGCATCTCGGCCGGCGCCGCGCGCGCCAACCTGGCGCTGGCGTCGGCCAGCGAGCGGCTGCGCAGCATCGAACTCGATGCCGGCGTGACGCTGTTCGAACGCCATCCGCGTGGCGTGGTCGCCACCCAGGCCGGCGAGGCGCTGGCCCACCACGCACGCCTCATCCTGCGCCAGCAGGCGCTGCTCAAAGGCGAGCTGCGCGACTTCGCGCTGGGCGCCCAGGGCACGCTGCACCTGCATGCCAATACCGCCGCGCTGGCCGAATTCCTGCCGCGCCGGCTGGCGCCCTGGCTGGCCGAGCGGCCGCGCCTGCACGTCGAACTGAAGGAGCGCACCAGTGCCGACATCGTGCGCGCGATCGCGGCCGGACTGGTCGAGGCGGGCGTGGTGTCGGATGCGGTCGAGGCGCCGGGCCTGCACCTGCAGCCGGTCGAACGCGACCACCTGGTGCTGATCATGGCGCCGACTCACCGGCTGGCGGCAGCGAACGCGCTGCGCCTGGCGGACGTGCTGCATGAAGCCTTCGTCGGGCTGACGCATGGCAGCGCCTTGCAGGACTATATCGACGCCCAGGCCATGGACGCCGGACGCGCGCTGGCGCTGCGCATCCGAATGACGACGTTCACGGGATTATGCGAGATGGTGGGGCATGGCGTGGGCATCGGGATCGTGCCGCAGAACGTGGCCAGCCGCAACCGGCGCCGCCACGGCTTGCGCACGATCGCGCTCGACGAACCGTGGGCGCGGCGCCAGCTATGCCTGTGCTGGAAGGACTGGGATGATTTGTCGTCGCCGATGCGCAGCCTGTTCACTCACCTTGGTGAACGCCGCCTGCTGCATAAGCACGTCGTTCCCGCGCAGGCGGGAACCTAAGCTCCCTAGCATTGCCACTTACTTCGAATATAGTGGAGTGCCTGCAAACTTGGGTTCCCGCCTGCGCGGGAACGACGTGCATGCGTTACGGTGAAGGGGTAGCGGATCAGTCATCCAGCGGAGCGAAGATCGCTTGCAGGTCTTCCTGCGTCAGCGCCATCTTCTGCGACTCGCCTTCGGACAGGATCGACTGCGCCAGTTCGGACTTCTTCTGCTGCAGCAGCTGGATTTTTTCTTCCAGCGTGCCTTTCGCGATCAGCTTGTACACGAATACCGGCTTGTCTTGCCCGATGCGCCAGGCGCGGTCGGTCGCTTGATTTTCGGCCGCCGGGTTCCACCACGGGTCGTAGTGGATCACGGTATCGGCCGCGGTGAGATTGAGGCCCACGCCGCCGGCTTTCAGGCTGATCAGGAAGATCGGCACCGCACCTTGCTGGAAGGCCGCCACCTGGGCCGAGCGGTCGCGCGTCTCGCCGGTGAGGATGGCGTACGGGATGTTGCGCGCATCGAGTTCTTCCTCGATCAGGCCGAGCATGCTGGTGAACTGCGAGAACACGAGGATCTTGCGGCCTTCGCCCAGCAGGTCTTCGACCATCTGCATCAAGTCGGTCAGCTTGGCCGACACCGCCGCCGTGTTCTTCTTGGACGGCATCGACTTGACCAGGCGCGGATCGCAGCAGACCTGGCGCAGCTTGAGCAGCGCCTCGAGGATGACGATCTGGCTGCGCGCCACGCCCTTGCGGTCGATCTCGTCGCGCACCTTCTTGTCCATCGCCAGGCGCACGGTCTCGTACAGGTCGCGCTGCGGGCCGGACAGCTCGATGCGGCGCACCATCTCGGTCTTCTCTGGCAGTTCCTTGGCCACGTGGTCTTTCGTACGGCGCAGCAGGAAGGGACGGATGCGGCGGTTCAGCAGCGTGCGGCGCACCGGGTCATCTTGCCGCTCGATCGGATGGCGGAACTGCGTGTTGAAGGTCTTCTCGTCGCCCAGGAGGCCCGGGAGCAGGAAGTGGAACTGCGACCACAGCTCGCCCAGGTGGTTCTCGAGCGGGGTGCCCGACAGGCACAGGCGATGGCTGGCGTCGAGCGAGCCGGCCGTCTGCGCCGCCTTGGAGCGGGTGTTCTTGATGTAGTGCGATTCGTCCAGGATCACCAGGTGGTAGTGGTGCTTGCGCAGTTCTTCTTCATCGCGCGGCAGCAGCGCATAGGTGGTCAGGACGATGTCGGCGCCGTCGATCTGGTCGAACTGGTCCATGCGCTCCTTGCCCTGCAGGAGCAGCACCTTGAGGCTCGGCGCGAAGCGCGCGGCTTCGTCGAACCAGTTGGCCATCAGGCTGGTCGGGGCGATCACCAGGGCCGGGCTGGTGAGGCGGCCGGCTTCTTTCTCGGTGAGGATGTGGGCCAGCGTCTGCACCGTCTTGCCGAGACCCATGTCGTCGGCCAGGATGCCGCCCAGGTCGTACTCGCGCAGGAACTGCATCCACGACAGGCCGTCGAGCTGGTAGTCGCGCAAGGTGGCCTGCAAGCCGGCAGGCGCCTCGACCTTCTTCACGGCCCCGAACTGGCTCAGCTTGCGGCCGGTCTCGCGCAGGCGTTCGCCGCCGGTCCAGCGCAGCTCGACGCCGCGCGCCAGTTCTTCGAGGCGCGCCGCGTCCAGCGTGGACAGGCGCAGCTTGCCCTTGATCTTGTCGTTGAAATACAGCTCGCCCAGGGTGGCGAGGATCGGCTTGAGGCGGCCCCACGGCAACGCCACGCGCACGCCGTCAGGCAGGACGGCCAGCATCTGGTCGGCTTCGGCATGGGCGGCCAGCACGGCCGGGTCGAATTCGAGCGGCGCGCTGCGGATCAGCTGCACCAGCACCGGCAGCAGCGGCACGCGCTTCTTCGCCACCACGATGCCCAGCTCCAGCTCGAACCAGGCATTGCCTGCTTCGGCCGGTTCGTCGATATCGGCATACCAGTCTTCGACCGGGACGACGTCGTACCGGTACTTGTTCGATTTCTGCAGGTGCCAGCCAGCGTCGGACAGCGCGTCGACGTCGTTCTCGGCAAAGCGCAGCCAGTGCGCCTGGCTTTCGAGCTGCAGCGCGCCGGCCATGGCGTTGAACGGGGCGGTGGCCGGCTTGCGAAAGCCGATCTCGCCCAGCTTATCCAGGGCGTCGCTCTCGGCCTTCGGGTCGCGTTCGATGATTTCGGTAAGGTCGCCGATCTGGCGCACCACGCGCTGCGAGGGGTCGAACGAGACGCGCTGGCCGTCGTAGTCGAAGGCCAGCACGGCGAAGTCTTGCCAGCGCGTGACGTTGCCGTCGGCCAGCTGCACGGCATCGAGCAGCAGGTGCGGAATCGGTTTTACATCATTGCGCAGGCGCTGGGTGAGCGGCTGCGGCAATGGCATCAGCCCCTGCAGGCCGTGGGCCAGCAGCAGCTGCGAGACGCGTTTTTTATCGGTGCCGGTCAGGGCCGGGGCTTGCGCCACCAGGGCCTGCAGTTCGGCCAGCGAGATGTCGATGCCGCCGCGATTGAGTTCGAGCGGCCCGCAGGACAGGTTGTCGATGTACCACGGCGGATCGGTCGGCAGCATGTAGTCGATCTGGTCGGCCGCGCTGTGGGTGGCGGCGCCACCGACCGGCTCCACCGACCATCCGAGCTTGGACACGCGGCCTTCGTCGCGCCAGGCCAGGCTGGCCAGACGGGTCGGGCCGCCCTGCAGCGGGTAGACCAGGCCGCTGGCCATGTCGGACCACGAGTTCGCCCACAGCAGCTTGCCCTGGTCGAGCAGCATCTGCAGCAGGATCGCGCCCACTTTGCCTTTGGGTTCGGTGGCGCTGGTGCCCTGGGCCGACCCGCTGCGCATGGCGATGAAGAAGCGCACCAGGTCGACATCGTCGCCTTCGAGGTAGCTGGGGGGCGCCGACAGCAGCGAGAACACTTCGCTGACCGGGCTGGCCGCGGCCACGTCGCCGTTCGGACGCAGGCGCGCCTTGCACAGGCATAGCGCGACGTGGCGGCCGCCGCTGGTGGGCGCCATGACGTAGACGAATTTGTATTGCGCGGCCTTGGGGTCGACGACTTCATCGGTCAGCTTCGGCTGGGGGTGGGCCGCGGCCTCGACCCGTTGCAGCCAGCTCACCACCGGCGCCGGAAGGGCCGGGGAACGTGCGGGGGCGCGGACCGGAGGTGCGTCGCTGGCTTTCTCGCGAAGATAATCGACTGTGGTCATTGGGTCTCGTGGCTGCGTATCAAAAAAGGCAATAAACGGCATTATCTCGCATACGAACACTTCCGTTTTGTTCGGAATCGCACGTAGCGGACAAATCTCATCCGTGCGCAATGCGCACGCTTACACGTCAACCGGTTGTTCTCTCATGTCCGCGACACGCTGTCAAGACTGGCGCATCGTCGATGAGGGCGTATCATTGACCGCTTGGTCACCGATACAACGATTCAGACATGCTGCCCTCCATCGAACAACGCCTCGCCCAAGAACTCGCCGCCCGCCCGGCCCAGGTGGCCGCCGCCATCGCCTTGCTCGACGAAGGCGCCACCGTGCCCTTCATCGCGCGCTACCGCAAGGAGGCCACGGGCGGCCTCGACGACATCCAGCTGCGCCTGCTCGAAGAACGCCTGCGCTACCTGCGCGAACTCGAAGACCGGCGCGCCGCAATCGTCGCGTCGATCACGGAACAGAACAAGATGACGCCCGAGCTGATGCAGGCCATCGCCATGGCGGAAGACAAAACCCGCCTCGAAGACCTGTACCTGCCCTACAAGCAGAAGCGCCGCACCAAGGCCCAGATCGCGATCGAGGCCGGCCTGGCGCCGCTGGCCGAGGCCCTGCTGGCCGATCCAACCCTGAACCCGGAACAAGTCGCTGGTGAATACCTGCGCGAGGCATTCACCAATGCCGACGGCGGCGCCAATCCCGGCGTGGCGGACACCAAGGCCGCCCTGGACGGCGCGCGCCAGATCCTGATGGAGCGTTTTGCCGAGGATGCCGAACTGCTGCAATCGCTGCGCGAGTACGTGCAGGACCACGGCGTGGTCGAATCGAAGGTCGTCGCCGGCAAACAAGACGAGGGCGAAAAATTCGCCGACTACTTCGACTACAACGAGCCCCTCGCCGCCGTGCCGTCGCACCGCGCGCTGGCCCTGTTGCGCGGCCGCCGCGAGGGCGTGCTGGACGTCTCCCTGCGCCTGGATTCGGAACCCGAGAAGCCGAAGTGGGATGCGCCGCTGAACCCGTGCGAGGGCCGCATCGCGGCGCGCTTCGGCATCAAGACGCAAGGCCGCCCGGCCGACAAGTGGCTGCAGGACACCGCGCGCTGGACCTGGCGCGTAAAAAGCTTCATGCACCTGGATACCGAGTTGATGGGCGCCCTGCGCGACAAGGCGGAGCAGGACGCGATCGGCGTCTTCGCGCGCAACCTGAAAGCACTGCTGCTGGCGGCGCCGGCCGGCCAGCGCGCCACCATGGGCCTCGATCCGGGCCTGCGCACCGGCGTGAAAGTGGCCGTGGTCGACGCCACCGGCAAGGTGGTCGATACCGCCACCGTCTATCCGCACCAGCCGCGCAACGACTGGCATGGCGCGCTGCACACGCTGGGCCAGCTGGCAGCGAAGCACAATGTGTCGCTGATCTCGATCGGCAACGGCACCGGCTCGCGCGAGACCGACAAGCTGGCGCAAGACCTGATCAAGCAAAACCAGGAACTCAAGCTGACCAAGATCGTGGTGTCCGAGGCGGGCGCCTCGGTCTATTCGGCCTCGGAGTTCGCCTCGCGCGAACTGCCCGACATGGACGTGTCGCTGCGCGGCGCGGTCTCGATCGCGCGCCGCCTGCAGGATCCGCTGGCCGAACTGGTCAAGATCGATCCGAAGTCGATCGGCGTCGGCCAGTACCAGCACGACGTGTCGCAGACCCAGCTCGCGCGCTCGCTCGACGCGGTGGTCGAGGATTGCGTGAATGCCGTGGGCGTGGACGTGAACACCGCCTCGGCGCCGCTGCTGGCGCGGGTCTCGGGCCTGTCGAACACGGTGGCCCAGGGCATCGTGGCCTACCGCGACGCCAACGGCGCCTTCGCCTCGCGCGCGGCGCTGAAAAAGGTTCCCCGGTTGGGCGACAAGACCTTCGAGCAGGCGGCGGGCTTTTTGCGCGTGGTGAACGGCGCCAATCCGCTGGACGCATCGGCGGTGCACCCGGAATCGTATCCGGTGGTCGAAAAAATCCTGGCCGACGTCAAGCGCGACATGAAGGCCGTGATCGGCGACGCCGGGCTGCTCAAGGGTTTGAATCCGTCGAAGTACGCGGACGACAAATTCGGCGTGCCGACCGTCAGCGACATCCTGAAGGAACTGGAAAAACCGGGCCGCGACCCGCGTCCGGAATTCACCACCGCCACCTTCAAGGAAGGCGTGGAAGAGATCTCGGACCTGCGTCCGGACATGATCCTGGAAGGCGTCGTGACCAATGTCGCGGCCTTCGGCGCCTTCGTGGACATCGGCGTGCACCAGGATGGGCTGGTCCACATCTCGGCGCTGTCGAACACCTTCGTGAAGGATCCGCACACGGTGGTCAAGGCCGGCCAGGTGGTCAAGGTCAAGGTGCTCGAAGTGGATCCCAAGCGCAAGCGCATCGCGCTGACCATGCGCCTGTCGGACAGCGCGCCGCAGGCCGGTTCGCGGCCGGAACAGCGCGCCGACCGCACGGACGCCAAGCGCGTGGCCCAGAACGGGCGCCAGGAACGTTCGGCGCCGCAGTCCAATAATGCGATGGCGGACGCATTTGCCAAGCTGCGCGCAAAATAAGCGGATGCTGCGGCTGGCCAGCGTCGATCCCGACAACCCTGACGCACGGCGACTGGTCGCGGAACTCGATACGACGCTGGCAGCGATCACGGGCGACAGCGGCGCCTCGTCGTTCGATCCGCAGGATTGCCGGGGGGCCGGCGCGGTCTTCGTGATCGCCTATGACACGCAAGGCGCCGCGGTCGGCTGCGGCGCGCTGCGTCCGCTCGAAGAAGGGGTGGGTGAAATCAAGCGGATGTATGCGCGCCCCGGCAGCGGGGCCGGCGCGGCTATCCTCGCTGAGCTGGAACGGCTGGCCGCCAGTTACGGTTATGGCGCGCTATGGCTGTCGACCCGGCGCGTGAACCTGCGCGCGGTCGGCTTCTACGAACGGCACGGCTACGCCGAGGTATCGCCCTACGGCCGCTACGTCGGCCGCGCCGTCTCGATCTGCCTGGGAAAAACGTTTATCCGCTGTGCTTCATGAACATGCCGATCAGGTAGACCGTCAGGCAGCCGAAGCCGATCAGGAGCATGCGCGCCTGCGGGATGGCCGGCAGGCCGGTCTTCTTGATGTGCAGGGCGTCGCGCACCAGCAGCACGGCATACACCAGGGCCGCCAGGCCGGACAGGATGTCACCCACGCTGGAGCGCGTGATGCCACTATAGATGTTCAGCAGGCCGGGAATGCCCAGCAGGGCGGCGATCACGAAGTTCATGTTCGGCGATGGTACGCGCGGGCGGGGTTGCTGCATCTCTACTCCAATTATCGAATGACAAACCGGACGATCATACCGCAATGCCGGCTGCATGCCGTCACATCCCGGGCAGTCGCAGGGTCGAGCCCTGGGTCATGATCTTCACCAGGAAGCTGCCGACGAAGGCGCCGAAGCAGATGTAGCCGATCAGGGTGACGCGCGGCGACTCCAGCAGCGCCGCGCGGCCTGCCCGGCGCTGCAACGCGCACCAGGCCAGGTACAGCGCCATCATCAGGGGCCCTAGCGCGAAGAAGATACCGGCGAACCAGCCGCGAGAGAGGGCGGTGGCGATATCGAACAAGGCGGGCAGACCGAGCACGGCCGCGAACGCCCACATGGCCACGGGGGGCAAGGTAGCAAACGTCTTCATCGTGTTTCTTGGTAATCTTGAACTGGTCGATGATACCGCAGACGACCGGCTGCCGACGGCCATGCTTCGCACATCGATTTCTTATAGAATGTCGCCATCTACTTATTCCTTTTCTTCAAAGGCAGAATCAAATGAGCGACGTGCAAACCTGGATCAAAGAAACCGTGACCTCCACCCCGGTCGTGCTGTTCATGAAGGGCACCGCCCAGTTCCCGCAGTGCGGCTTCTCGGGCCGCGCCATCCAGATCCTGAAGGCCTGCGGCGTTGACAACGTTGCCACCGTCAATGTGCTGGACGACCCTGAAGTGCGCCAGGGCATCAAGGACTTCTCGAACTGGCCAACCGTGCCACAGCTGTACGTGAACGGCGAGTTCATCGGCGGCACCGACATCATGAACGAGATGTACGACTCCGGCGAACTGCAGGCCCTGCTGAAAAACGGCTGATCGCATGGCCGCGCGTCGGATCGTCATCGCCATCACCGGCGCGACCGGCGCGGCCTATGGCGTGCAGCTGCTGCGGCGGCTGCACACCACCCCGGGCGTCGAGACCCACCTGGTCGTTTCCGACGCCGCTTCCCTCACCCTGCACCAGGAACTCGGCCTGCAGCGGCGCGACGTCGAAGCGCTGGCCCACGTCGTCCATCGCAACCGCGACGTCGGCGCCTCGATCGCCAGCGGCTCGTTCCAGACCGACGGCATGGTGATCGCCCCCTGTTCGATGAAGACGCTGGCGGCGGTGGCCCATGGTTTTTCTGATAACCTTGTGACACGCGCGGCCGACGTGATCCTGAAGGAACGCCGGCGCCTGGTCCTGATGGTGCGCGAAACGCCCTTCAACCTGGCCCACTTGCGCAATATGACGGCCGTGACCGAAATGGGCGGCATTATCTTCCCTCCCCTGCCAAGCTTCTATCACCGGCCGGCGACGATTGCGGACATGGTCGAGCACACGGTGGACCGTGTCGTGGATTTATTAGGGATAGAGAATACCCAAGCCGCCCGCTGGGGCGGCATGAAGGGCGAACAAGACGCCTGAACGCGCGCCAGCGTCCTGCCGGCGCACGCGTTCAGCGTTTGTCGTCGTATTTGTCTTCGGACTTCTTCAACTCGCGCGCCTCTTCAAGCATTCGTCGCCGGGCGTTGCGTTCTCGCATGACCTCGGCATGACGCGCTGCCGTCATGGGCGGCGCCGTCATCAAATCCTTGAGCTGGGCGGTATTGGCGTAGTTGTTTCGCATGCGTCAGCTGCTCCTGGGTGGTCCTGGGGCGGTGGCGAACATGCTGCCACCTGAACAGATTATGACCCAGCTGCGGCCGTTTGTGCGGCCCGGCATGACGAAAAGTGCAAGCCCGGGGGAAGCCGGCTTACTTCGCTTCTGGTTTCTGGTGATTCATGCGCACCAGCATGCGGATGAACTCACGCGCCAGCTGGCGGTGATGTTCATCCAGGCGTTGCAGGTCGGCGATCAGCTTGACATCGGCCGATTCGAAGCGGGCGCCACCACCGTTGGCGGCGTCAAGGCTGGCGGCCTGTTCGGCGCCGCCGAAGCGCAGCCAGTCGGCCGGCACGCCCAGCCATTGGGCGATCATGCGCAGCTTTTCCTGGGTGGGGATGGCTTCGCCTACCAGCCATTTGCGGGCGGCGTGGACCGTGATCGGACGGCCTTCGAAGCGGATATTAAATTCTCGGGCGAGGCGGGTCGGGCTGTCGGGAGAGTAGTGTGCGTTCTTCAGCGCCTGCTGCAGTCGCTCACTGAAGCTCTCCCGTTCATTCGTTGAATTCATCGTGATACTGGGTTGTTGAGACTGGACGGGCGGCTACCTCTCCCTTGTGGATGAGAAGCCATAGGGTCCAAATCATACAACTAAAATGTAACAATGATGTGGTTTTTTAAGAGTTTTTACGCTCATTGCAACTAATACCCAACAGCAACCCAGCGAAGTAGGATTCTCGCGAAATATTCTATTATTCGAAATGAATGAGTGTACGCACCATTACTTAGTCAGGATGACTGGAATGAGCGTGCCAAAAAAATTGTATCCTATTGTTACAAATCGCGTGTTAGATTTGTTGAAATCTCACCACGCCGTCGTTAGTAATTACCCGACATAAATGACCGTCACGCCAGAGCTTGTGCAGGTGGGCGAGAGCCTCGCCCAGCGCAAAACTGAGCTGGTGCGCGTCGAGCGGCCGCCGGAACATGATCGGCACGATGTCGGTCGCCGAGCGTGGCGTGGCGCAGGCCTCGATCACCTCGGCCAGGCGCGCCACGTGGTGCTCGCGCAGCTGGGCGATACGGGTGTGCAGGCCGCGGAAGGGCTTGCCGTGCGACGGCAGCACCAGCACGTCCCCGGGCAGGTCGGCGAACTTCGACAGCGAATCGAGATACAGCTGGAGCGGATTGCCCTCGGGCTCGACCGCGAACACCGAGACATTGGTCGAGATGCGCGGCAACACCATATCGCCCGAGACCAGTACGTTGAGCGCCGCGCAGTAGAGCGAGGCGTGTTCCGGCGAGTGGCCGAAGCCGGTGATCACGCGCCACGCCTGGCCGCCGATCGTGACGAGCTGGCCGTCCTGCAGCCGGGTATAGGCTTCCGGTACCGACGGCACCAGCGAAGGATAGTAATTGCGGCGGCTGCGCATCTGGTCCAGCATCGCCGCATCGACCAGGCCGTGGCGCTCGAAATGGGGAATGGCCGACGGCCCGTCCACGCCGGGCAGCGCCGCCGCCATCATGCGCATGAAGCCGAACTCGCCGGTGGTAGTCCAGAACGGCGCCCCGGAGCGCGCGCTCAGCCAGCCGGCCAGGCCGACGTGGTCGGGATGGCAATGGGTCGCGATCACGCGCACCAGGGGTTGACCGTCCAGGCCTTGCGCCAGGACCTGTTCCCAGGCGGCGCGGGTGGCATCGGTGCCGGCGCCGGTATCGACCAGGCTCCAGCCGCGCCGTTCCTCGAGTTCGTCGTCCAGCAGCCACACATTGATATGGTCCAGCGCAAACGGCAACGGCATGCGCGCCCAGCGCAGGCCCGGCACGACCTCGTGCACGGCGCCGGGAGCGGGGATGGTGTCGCCAAATGGATAATCCAGCTGGGCTTCGAGGGCATTCATGGCAATCTTTCGTTTTCCGGGTCGGAGGACCGCGCTACAATGTGGCGAAACTGACAGTTAACGTAAACGGCAATCACAGTATCATTTTTCGATTCCAAGCGATACCCGCGAACGTTTCCCAACCGCCTCGACACCCATGCCCACTACCTATACCATCGCCGAACTGGCTCGCGAATTCGATATCACCGCAAGGGCGATCCGTTTTTATGAAGACCAGGGCCTGCTCAGCCCCAAGCGCGAGGGCGTGGGCGGACGCAACCGTGTGTACACCCCGCGCGACCGCACCCGCCTGAAACTGACCCTGCGCGGCAAGCGCCTCGGCCTGACCCTGTCCGAAATTAAGAGCATCGTCGACATGTATGAGTCGCCGCGGGATACCGTGGCCCAGATCAACCGCTTCCTGGGCGTGCTGGCCCAGCAGCGCCTGACCCTGGAGCAGCAGCGCGCCGATATCGAGATGGCGCTGGAAGAGATTTCGGCCCATGAGGAAGAATGCCGTCGCCTGCTGAGCGAGGACGAGACGGCGCGCGACGTGGCGTGAAGTTCGCCTTGCCATGTCGGTGGCAAGGCCTGCAGACACGAAGACATTCAATCCGCAATGGCGATCGGCGCCATGCGGATTAAATGCATGCCTGGATCAGGTCCCGATTGCGGGGCCGAAACGATATCGCCGGCTAGATATTGAAGCATCCCCCCATCCATCCCGAATTGGTCTTCCGGAACTCGGCGAGCGCCGTCCGGCATTGACCCAATGTCGCATACTTCCCGATACTCTTGAGATTCTGATTATTGCTCTGCCAAACCTTTAATTCGTAATGTGCCGTACTGGCGAACGCAAAGGTGGCACTCGTTGACAGCAATAGTATAAGCAGTAGCGTTTTCATGGTTTGTCTCCAGCTATGGTTGGCAACTATCAGAATCTATATGCGACAGAGTTTCCTCGACCTCCTTCCGGTTATTTCCTCTTGTTCGGCACCCGGACTGCGGCATGGTTCGGACCATGCCTAAGGCCTGTTGCGCGCATTGCTTTCGATCCGCCTGGGCGCCAATCCAGCGCCGAAAAACAAATTAAATATTTCCAGCGAAAATCTTTATTTTTTTATCCCCGACGACAGAGGCTAAGTGTGTTTTCCGAGGATAACAACAAAGATCAGCTGGTGGCTAGCTTATGGTGCAAATACAACATTTAGCATACATCAATCTATTCTATTCTTTTTATGCCTTTTAAGAATCGTAGAACCGCTATTTGCTTCACCAGCCGATAATCAAACGTTTATGCTTGGTGACATGCTTTTATTGTCATCCTCATCAGCATGACGTCTATCCTGATACGGCAGCGTTGTCGCCGGTTGAAGAGGCTGTCGTAGCCGACCTCACTTTACGTTTACGTTAACGTAACAGGCGAGTATGATATTCGTTCACTGGCTCCACCTGCCCAACCACCGTTCACCGTGAGGACGACATGCTGCATCTCCCAGGCTTGACCTTTGACCATGGCGACGACATCGCCGCGCTGCGCGAAGCAGTCCAACAGTTCGCGGCGAGCGAAATCGCCCCGCGCGCGGCTGAAATCGACCGCAGCGATCAGTTCCCGATGGACTTGTGGAAGAAGATGGGCGAACTGGGCCTGCTGGGCATCACCGTCAGCGAGGAATACGGCGGCGCCAATATGGGTTACCTGGCCCACATCGTCGCGATGGAAGAAATCTCGCGCGCCTCGGCCTCGGTCGGCCTGTCCTACGGCGCCCACTCGAACCTGTGCGTCAACCAGATCAAGCGCAACGGCAACGAGGAACAGAAGCGCAAATACCTGCCCAAGCTGATCTCGGGCGAGCACGTCGGCGCGCTGGCGATGTCCGAGCCGAACGCCGGTTCCGACGTGGTCAGCATGAAGCTGCGCGCCGACCTCAAGGGCGACCGCTATTTGCTGAACGGCAGCAAGATGTGGATCACCAACGGTCCGGACGCCGACACCCTGGTGGTGTACGCCAAGACCGACCTCGAGGCAGGTGCGCGCGGCATGACCGCCTTCCTGATCGAAAAAGGATGCAAGGGATTCTCGGTTGCCCAGAAACTGGACAAGCTGGGCATGCGCGGCTCGCACACCGGCGAACTGGTGTTCCAGGATTGCGAAGTGCCTGTGGAAAACGTGCTGGGCGGCGTCGGCAAGGGCGTCAACGTTCTGATGTCGGGCCTCGATTTCGAGCGCACCGTGCTGTCCGGCGGCCCGCTGGGCATCATGTCGGCCTGCATGGACGTCGTGGTGCCGTATATCCACGACCGCAAGCAGTTCGGCCAGGCGATCGGAGAGTTCCAGCTGATGCAGGGCAAAATCGCCGACATGTATTCGACCATGATGGCTTGCCGCGCGTATGTGTATGCGGTGGGCCAGGCCTGCGACCGCGCCACGATGCCAGAACAGGTGCGCGCCCTGCGCAAGGACGCCGCCGGCGCCATCCTGTACAGCGCCGAAAAGGCCACCTGGATGGCGGGCGAAGCGATCCAGACCCTGGGCGGCAACGGCTACATCAATGAATACCCGGTCGGCCGCCTGTGGCGCGACGCCAAGCTGTACGAGATCGGCGCCGGCACCAGCGAAATCCGCCGCATGCTGATCGGCCGCGAGCTGTTTGGCGAGACGGCGTAAATTATTTTTGTTAGCGTCAGTACGTCGTTCCCGCGCAGGCGGGAACCCAAGTGCTCAAACAGGCCAGCGACATCAAACGCTACCAGGACGCGAATAACTTGGGTTCCCGCCTCCGCGGGAACGACGGAGCATCGTTTACCGGTTAAACGAACACCACCACTTTTCGGAGACACATCATGAACGATCCAGTCGTCATCGTCGGCGCAGCGCGCACCCCGATGGGCGCCTTCCAGGGCGATTTTTCTTCCAAGACCGCGAGCGACCTCGGCGCGGTGGCGATCAAGGCGGCGGTCGAGCGCGCCGGCGTCGCCCCTGATGCGGTCGAGCACGTCTACTTCGGCAACTGCCTGATGGCCGGCCAGGGCCAGGCCCCGGCGCGCCAGGCGCTGATCAAGGCCGGCCTGCCGATGTCGACCGGCGCCGTCACGCTGTCCAAGATGTGCGGTTCGGCGATGCAGGCCGCCATCTTCGCCCACGACCAGCTGGTGGCCGGCAGCGCCGACATCGTGGTCGCCGGCGGCATGGAGTCGATGACGGGTGCGCCCTACCTGATCCCGAAGGCGCGCGGCGGCTATCGCATCGGCCACGCGCCGATGTTCGACCACATGATGCTCGACGGCCTCGAAGACGCCTACTCGCGCAACGAGAAAACCGGCGAAGGCCGCTCGATGGGCACTTTCGCCGAAGAGTGCGTGGCCACCTACCAGTTCACGCGCGAGGAACAGGACGCGTTCGCGATCGCCTCGGTCAAGCGTGCCCAGGCCGCCGCCACCGATGGTGGCTTTGACTGGGAAATCGCACCGGTCCTAGTTGCCAGCCGCGCGGGCGACACCGTGATCGACAAGGACGAAGGCCCGCAGAAGGCCAAGGTCGACAAGATCCCGACGCTCAAGCCGGCATTCAAGAAGGATGGCACCGTGACCGCCGCCTCGTCGTCGTCGATCAACGACGGCGCCGCCGCATTGGTGATGATGCGCGAATCGAAGGCGAAAGAACTCGGCCTGACCCCGATCGCGCGCGTGCTGGGCCACGCCACCCACGCGCAAGAGCCGAACCTGTTCACCACCGCCCCGATCGGCGCGATGCACAAGCTGTTCAAGAAGACCGGCTGGACGGCCGGCGACGTCGACCTGTTCGAGATCAACGAAGCCTTCGCCGCGGTGCCGATGGCCGCCATGCGCGACCTCGACATCCCGCACAGCAAGGTCAACGTCCACGGCGGCGCCTGCGCGCTGGGCCACCCGATCGGCGCTTCCGGCGCGCGCATCATCGTCACGTTGCTCGGCGCGTTGAAGCGCAACGGCGGCAAGCGCGGCGTGGCGTCGCTGTGCATCGGCGGCGGCGAAGCCACCGCCATGGCGATCGAGCTGGTGTAATCCCGTCCGACCGGTGCGCCGCAGTGCTGAACAACCATGGTGAACAAACCATGCGAACATTGAGGATTCAACCGTTCACAGGGAGTTCATCATGCCAACCGCACTGATCATCGGCGCCTCGCGCGGCATCGGCCACGAAATGGTCCGCCAGTACCGGCTTGAGGGCTGGCGCGTCATCGCCACCGCGCGCAAGCAGGAAGACTGCGATGAACTGGTCCATCTTGGCGCCGAGGCCCACCAGCTCGACGTCACGGTGGCCGATTCGATCGCGGCGCTGGCCTGGCGCCTGGACGATGAACAGGTCGACGCCGCCTGGCTGGTGGCCGGCGTCTACGGCCCGACCCACGGCAGCTTCCCGACCGGTCCCGAATTCGACGCCGTCATGCACACCAATGTGCTCGCGGCGATGCGCCTGATCCCGGTCATCGGACCGCTGCTGGCCGACACGCGCGGCAAGCTGGCGGTCGTCTCCTCGCGCATGGGATCGATCGGCGAACGCACGGGCACCGAAGGCACGCTGTACCGCGCCAGCAAGGCAGCGCTCAACTCGGTGCTGAAGGACGCGTCGATCACCTATGGCGCGCAAGGCGTCACCTGCGTCGCCTTCCATCCGGGCTGGGTCCAGACCGATATGGGCGGCTCTGGCGCCAGCCTCACGCCAGAGCACAGCGTGCGCGATATGCGCGCCACCCTGGCCCGGGTGGACGCCAGCGCCAACGGCAGCTTCCTGAACCACGACGGCGCCGCCATCGCCTGGTAGGCAATCCCCACACATAAAAAACATACGAGACACCATGATCCTGAGCGAAGAACACCAGATGATCCGCGACGCCCTGCGCAGCTTTGCGCAGGAGCGCCTGGCCCCCAACGCCGCGCGGTGGGACCGCGAACACCATTTCCCGAAAGAGGAACTGAAGGAACTGGCGGGCCTGGGCGCCTTCGGCGTGGCAGTGCCGGAGCAGTATGGCGGCGCGGGCCTGGACTACGTGTCGCTGGCGCTGGTGCTCGAGGAGATCGCGGCCGGCGACGGCGGCACCTCGACCATCATCTCGGTCAACAACTGCCCCGTGTGCAGCATCGCCATGATGTATGCGAACGAAGAACAGAAGGAGCGCTGGCTGCGTCCCCTGGCCCAGGGCGAGCTGCTGGGCGCCTTCGCCCTGACCGAGCCGCACACCGGCAGCGATGCGGCGGCGCTGCGCACCACAGCTACCCTCGACGGCGACCATTACGTCATCAACGGCACCAAGCAGTTCATCACCAGCGGCAAATACGGCGACGTGGCCATCGTCATGGCCGTCACCGATAAAGCTGCCGGCAAGAAGGGCATCAGCGCGTTCTGGGTGCCGACCGATACGCCGGGCTACATCGTGGCCGGCATCGAGCACAAGATGGGCCAGCATTCGTCGGACACCGCACAGATCGTGTTCGATAACTGCCGCGTGCCGGCCGCGAACCTGATCGGCGAGGAAGGCATGGGCTACAAGATCGCCCTGTCCGGGCTGGAGGGCGGCCGCATCGGCATCGCCTCGCAATCGGTCGGCATGGCGCGCGCCGCCTACGAGGCGGCCCTCGCCTACGCGAAGGAGCGCGAGAGCTTCGGCAAGCCGATCTTCGAGCACCAGGCGGTGCAGTTCCGCCTGGCCGAGATGGCGATGAAGATCGAGGCCGCGCGCCAGCTGATCCTGCACGCCGCCGCGATGAAGGATGCGGGCCTGCCCTGCCTGAAGGAAGCGGCGATGGCCAAGCTGTTCGCTTCCGAGATGGCCGAGAACGTGGTGTCGAGCGCGATGCAGGTATTCGGCGGCTACGGCTACGTGGCCGACTTTCCGGTCGAGCGCATCTACCGCGACGTGCGCGTGTGCCAGATCTATGAAGGCACCAGCGATATCCAGAAACTCCTGATCGCGCGCGCGCTGTGAGCCTGCCGCTCCTGCACATTGCGCCGCTGGAGCCGGAACGGCTGGCCCAGCTGTTCATCTACCTGGACGACCAGCTGCAGGAAAACGGCCGCGATGGCATGCCGCTGTTCCAGCCGCTATCGCGCCTGCAGTCGCGGCTCAAGCCCGAGAAGGCGGCCTCGTTCGCCGCCAGCTTTGCGGTGCCATTCGGACAGCCGGGCTGGCGCCAGATGTGGATCGCGCTCGACAGCCTCGGCGCGATCGCCGGCCACGTCGACCTGCGGGCGCGGCCAGATCCGGAGTCCGCTCACCGGGCCCTGCTCGGCATGGGCGTGCACCGCGACTACCGGCGCTTTGGCCTGGGCCGGCAACTGGTCGACACAGCCCTGGCCTGGGCCGGCGTCACGCCACCGCTGGAATGGGTCGATCTCGACGTGCTGGCGGGGAATCACGCGGCGCGCCGGCTGTACGAGCGCGCCGGTTTCGCCGTCACCGGCGACGTGCCGGACCTGTACCGCATCGATGGCCAGTCGCACGGTTCGGTCATGATGAGCCGGCGCGTCAGGTAACGGCGGACTCCAGCAGCGTGATCGTCTGCGCTTTCGTATCGATGCGCGCCTGGATCCCCATCGGCAGCGTGAACTGGTTGCGGATATGCCCGATCGAATAGCCCGACACCGCGGGAATCGTCAGCGGATGCAGGTGCAGCCCCAGCGTGCGCTCCAGGGTCAGCGAGATGTCCTCGTGCTCCGGCCCGCAGTTCTCGCAGATGCCCACCACCAGCGCCGCCGCATTCTTGAATCCACCGGCCAGGTCGAGCTGGGTCATCCAGCGGTCGATCCGATATGGCGCTTCGTTCACCTCTTCCAGGAACAGGATGCTGTCCTTGATGTCGGCCGCATACGGCGTGCCGGCCAGCGCCGCCACCAGCGACAGGTTGCCGCCCATGAGCGGGCCGGTCGCCACGCCGTGGGTGAAGGTGTGAACGCCGAAGTGCGGCTCGCTCGCGGCGCGCTGCGCGTTCTCCTGCGACATCGGGATCGTATAGCTGGCCTGCGGATCGGTCAGCACCGCCATCATGTGGTCAAGCGAGTACGGCGTCATCGTCGACGAGGCCACCGGGCCGTGGAAGGTCACCAGGCCGGTCTGCTTGAGGATCGCAAGGTGCAGCGCCGTGATGTCGGAATAGCCGACCAGGACCTTGGGGTTGCGGCGAATGAGGTCGTAGTCGAGGCTTGATACCAGCGAGATGCAGCCCGAGCCGCCGCGGATCGGCCAGATCGCTTTGACTTCCGGGTCGAGGAACATCGCATGCAGGTCGGCCAGGCGCTGCTGGCTTGACCCCGCATAGTTGCCGAACACCTCGCGCAGATAGGCGCCGGTCTTGACCTTGAAACCCAGCGCCTCGATATTGCGCACCGCCTTCTCGATGGCGCGGTCGGTGGTGTAGCCGCCGGGCGCGATCAGGCCGACGGTGTCGCCGCGCTTCAGGCGGGGCGGTTTGATAAGCTTTTTCATGGGACGTGAGGAAGGCGTACGCGCTGCGGCTACGCCGGGCAAGGCCAGGGACAAGGCGGCGGCGATGGCGCCGAAGCTGCGACGGCTGATTTTCATAGGCTACTTCAATCAACGTCGTGCAAAGGTTACGGGTTACCGATTACGTGCGAACGGTCTGAAAAAAAACAGCCCGCGCCGGGAGGCCGAAAACCTCCATGGCGCGGGCCCTCAGTGTAGATCAATTAGAAGAACTTGTAGTTGGCCATCAGGGTGAACGAGCGGCCGCGCGGATCGGCCACGCGCGGTTCCCAGCTGCTGCCGGCGCCGGTGTTGCTGTCGTAGGTGATCGCGAACGGCGGATCTTCATCGAACATGTTCTTGACGCCCGCGGTCAGGGTCAGGTTCTGGAAGCCCGTGTAGTTCACCGACAGGTTGAAGATCGAATACTCGTCGACCTTGCTGCTGTAGTTCGATGGCGTCACACGGCCGCTGGCCACGCCCGGCAGCACCTGGTCGTCATAGCCCGAACGGTAAATGTTCTGCAGCATGCCGCTCCAGTTGCCGTACTTGTAGGTCGCATAGGCGCTGTGCTTCCACTTCAGGCCCAGGTCGCCGGTGAACAGGAAGCGGCCGACTTCGCTCTCGCCGAACTCGGCGTTCCTGGTGGCGCGCGACTTCTTCTCGAGCAGGCGCGAACCGTCGATGCCGACGCCCCACACGGCGCCGGTGCTGAACTTGCCGTTCAGGCGGGCGCCGACTTCGACACCGCGCGTAATGCGCTCGCCGGCATTGAGCCAGCGCTGGTCGATGACCGCCAGCTTGCCCGCGTCGTCACGGATGAACTGCTCCTGGAACAGGTTGTAGTTCTGGACCATGGTAGCGACGTTGAACGAGTCGATCGTGTTTTCCTTGCGGATCTCCCACAGGTCGGCGTTGGCCGAGAAGTAGTTGGTCGGCTCGAACACCACGCCCAGGCTGGCCTGCTTGGCCGTTTCCGGTCCCAGCGTGTCCTTTCCGCCGGTGATGGTGTTGACGGTGTTCGAGTCGAGGGCCTGGCAGCCCGCGACCGTGCTGTCGGCGCGGCCGCTCGGGCAGGTGGCCGGATCGACCAGGTCCTTGCCGGCATACGGCGACTCGGTGATGCCGTTGAACAGCTGGTTGAACGACGGCGCGCGGAAGCCCTCGTTGTACGAACCGCGGAACATCAGTTGCGGGATCGGCTGGTAGCGGAACGAGACCTTCGGATTGGTGGTCGCGCCAAAGCCGGTGTAATCGTCGCGACGGATGGCGAAGTTCAGCTCCAGCGCCTCGGTCACCGGCACCAGCAGTTCGGCGTACACCGCCTTGATGTCGCGGCTGACCTTGGGCAGGACGTTGACGTCATCGAATGGCGCGTTCAGGATCGCGCGGCGCTCGGCGATATTGCGCGCGTCGCCATTGAACTTGTACTCCTCGCGGCGCAGGTCGGTGCCGAGCGCCATCATCACCGGGCCGGCCGGCAGCTTGAATATCTCTCCGGACAGCGCGGCGTCGAACTGGGTCAGCGTTGTCTTACCACCGTACATCACCACGCCGGCCGCCGAAGTGGCGCGGATCGCGTCAATCGCTGCCTGGCTCTGGCTCTGCCCCGGCAACAGGAAGGGGTTCACGATGCCCGAGCCGAGCACATCGGACAGCGCCGCCGTGTAGTTGTAGCCGTTGCCAAGCACCGAGTCGGACTCGCTGTACGCTTGCGACAGGCCGACGCGGTAATCATAGCGCTTGCCGAACAGGTTCAAGGGGCCGTCGGCACCGACCAGCAGGCGGCCGGCCTTGGTCTCGGTCTCGATTTCGCGGTTGCCGCACTCCATGCAGCGCCAGCGGTAGGCGATCGGCAGGCCGTAGTTGGCCGAGATGCTCGGGAAGACCTTGACCAGTGCGTTGTAGACGTCATCGTAGGCGGCGCCGGTGCTCGGATAGAACGAGGACGTACCAAAGGTCGATGCCGATGGCGAGACCTGGTTCGGAGAGAAGCTCTTGGCCACTTCGACGCGCGAGGCGACGGCTTCGGCGAAGAACTCGTGCTCGCCCGAGCGGAAGGTGGCGCGCGCCAGCGCGTTGGTGTTCTTGACCGGCTGCTGCAGCACGGCGGCGCGGCCGGTATCCCAGGCGCAGCCATAGGCCGAGCCGGGCGAATCCCACAGTTTTTCGTCGTAGGCGCCCATGCCGTCGATGCTGTCGCAACCCGGGCCGCCCGGCAGGTCGAGCAGGCTGATGCCGTTGTAGGCGATATTGCCACCCGGCGTGGTCGGGCCGGTGCCGGTGCGCGACAGCAGGGACGGACCCAGGGTCGTGGCAAAGATGTTGCCGCTCGGGGTGCCGCGCGTATCGACCGACACGCCGCGGTTCGGCTGGAAGGTGTTCACGAAATCGCGCTGGTTGCCGCGCAGCGCCTTGTTCTCGCTGTGCGCGGCCGTCACCAGTACGTTCCAGCCCTGGGTATCGAGGTCGCCCCAGCCGCCGGTGATGGTGGCGCGGCCGATCTCGCCGCCGCTCTCTTCGGCGACGTCGGTGAAGGCCTGGGCTTCCAGGCCCTTGTAGTTCTTGCGCAGGATGAAGTTGATCACGCCGCCGATCGCGTCGGTGCCGTAGACGGCCGAGGCGCCGTCCTTCAGCACTTCGACGCGCTCGACCGCCGCCATCGGGATCGAGTTCAGGTCGACCGCCGAGCCCTTCATGCCGTGGGTCGCGACGCGGCGGCCATTGAGCAGCACCAGGGTCGAGTCGGCGCCCTGGCCGCGCAGGTTGGCGCTCGAGGCGCCGTTGTTGCCGCGCTGGGCGCCCGAGGTGACGTCGGCGTTCGACGCCAGGTTGTCGGAACCGTTGCCGTTCACGTTCAGCGTCGCGATCAGCTGCTCGGCCGTCACGATGCCCTGGTCTTCCAGCTGTTTGCGCGAAATGATTTCAACCGGCAGCGCACCTTCCTTGGCGATGCGCTTGATGCTCGAACCGGTGATTTCCACCCGCTGCATCGACGCCTCGCTTTGCGCCTGCGCCTGTGCCACGATCGGGGCGGCCATGCCCATGAGGGCCATCAACTGTGCCAGCTTTTTCAATTTCACCGTGTTTCTCCTAACGTTTCCCTTGGCGGTCTTGGGCCAGATTGGTGCACTGCATCGCACACGCCTGGCCTGCTCTGTTCGTAATGGCTATTTCGCTCTTAGCATTACGTTATGTTGTGAATTCAGAGTACGCCCACAAATTTCGCAGGTGCCAATGAATTAACCGGAGGGCAGTATAACCAGCAGGAATATTTAATTTAGGAAAAACTAACGAAATCTAACGCTTAGCTCTGGCGGCGCGTGCTCTTCGCGCAACATCGACATCGAGGTAACGCCAGGTCGTGAATTCAACCGGATGCCGTTTGTAGTTTTTCAGCCACGGATGGCGCAGGTCGCCAGACAGCACATGGGTCAATGGCACCCATGGGTTGTAGGCGTGCAGCAGCTGGTTCATCTCGATATACAGCTTGTTGCGCTCCGCACCATCGGTGAGCAGGCGCGCTCTTTCGTAGCGCACGTTGTACTCCGGCAGGTCGAAGCGGGAGTAGTTGGCGCGGCCCGCATTCGGGCCGTACAGCAGCTGGTAAAAATTGTCGCCGTCGGGGAAGTCGGCGATCCAGTTACTCTCAAACATCTGCACCGTGCCCAGGCGCGAAGCCTTGATGATCTCGGTCTTCTTGTCCGACCTGAACACGACGCGCAAGCCGATCGCGTTCAGGCATTTTCTCCACAACTCGTCGCGCAGGCGGCCTCCGACGGTGGCTTCGCTGTGCATCGTGAGCGTTAGCGGCTTGCCGCCAGGCGCGCGCCTGAAGCCATCGGCATCGCGCTTGTCATAGCCATGGCGGTCCAGCAGCGCATTGGCCAGGGCCGGGTTGTAGGGCACCGGGCTACGGTAATCCGGATCGTAGCCGAGCACGTTCGGCGGCAGCGGCGATTCGGCCTTGATCGCGAAGCCCTTCTTGAGCAGCGCGATGTCCTCAAGGCTGTTGTACGACATCGAGATCGCGCGCCGCAGCGCCACCCTGTCCTTGCCGTAGCCGCCGACCACCGGGTCGTTCATGTTCATCCACATGTAGTAGGTCTGCAGCACCGGAAAGCGCGACAACACGATGCCGCGCGCCGCCAGCTCGGGTTTCAGTTCGCCGTCACGCACCACCATCTCGGTCATCGATTCGGGAATCTGTTCCAGGTAGTCGTATTCGCCATTCAAAAAGCCCAGCATGCGGCCCTGGAATTCCTCGGCGATCTTGACGTCGATCCGGTCCACCAGCGGCAAGCGCTTGCCCTCCAGGGCGGCGGCAATCGCCCGGTCTTCCGGCTCAATGCCAGGCGTGGCCGAGAACACGGCCGTCGAATACGGATTGGCCAGCAGGACGATGCGGTCGCTGCGCTTCCACTCGCCGATCATGAAGGGACCGGTGCCGACCGGATGGTTGCCGGCCTGGCCCGGATAGGCCTCGATCACTTCGCGCGCGACGACGCCGGTGGCCGGGGTGGCGAGATAGAACAGGAAGTTATTGTCGGGCGCGGCGAGGCGGATGCGCAGGGTGTAGCGGTCGACCGCCTCCACCTGCTTGCCTTCGACCATATACGACCAGGGCGACCTGATTGACGGATCGCGCAGGCGCCCGAGGCTGTACAAATAGTCGGCAGCGGTGACTTCGCGCTTGGCGCCCTTGAAGGCCGGGTCGGGCGTGAAATAGATTCCGGGACGGATGCGGAAGGTATAGGTCAGGCCGTCGGCGCTCACTTGCGGCATCGCGGTCGCCGTGTTCGGCCGCAGCTTCGCCGGCCGCGCCAGGTAGTCGTAGCGCAGCAGCGGATCGAACAGGTTTTCCAGCAGCGACAGGGTGGCGTTGTCGGACGCCGCCGCCGGGTCGAGCCCTGTTTCGCTGGTGGACAGGAACATGCGCAGCACTTTCTGCTCCGGCTGCGCCGGTGACTGGGCCTGCGCCGCCTGCGCACCAAGGCAGGACAGGGTGAATACAAGGGCAGCGGCGTAGCGGAATGTCATGACAAGCAGGTCCTGTTGGGCGTTGCGTATCATAGGCCGGCGCCCTGCCCGAGGCAACGCTCATAACTTTTGAACATGGTGCGGCTGCATTCTTTCATCCACGCGGCTTGCCCTCAGCCCCTGTCCACTGCACAATCGTGCGATACCCAGCAGCGACTCATTACATGGCACTCAATTACATCTGGACAGGCTTCTTCCTCGTCGGCTTCCTCGCAGCGATGTTCCAATGGCTGTTCCTTGGCGACACAGAGATTTTCAAGCGCATCATCGACGGCACCTTCGACTCGGCCAAGATGGCCGTGATGGACATCGCCCTGCCGCTGGCCGGCGTGATGACCTTCTGGCTCGGGATCATGAACGTCGGCGAAAAGGCCGGCGCCATCAACCTGTTCGCGCGCGTGATCGCGCCCTTCTTCTCGCGCATCTTCCCCGGCGTGCCACGGGACCATCCGGCCAACGGCCACATGGTGATGAACTTCTCGGCCAATATGCTGGGCCTGGACAACGCCGCCACGCCCTTCGGCCTGAAGGCGATGGAGAGCCTGCAGTCGATCAATCCAAAAAAGGACGAGGCCAGCGACGCCCAGCTGATGTTCCTGGTGATCCAGACCTCGGGCCTGACCATCATCCCGCTGGCCGTCATGGCCCAGCGCGCGGTGCTGGGCGCGGCCAATCCGGCCGACATCTTCATCCCGACCCTGATCGCGACCTATACCGCCACCATCTTCAGCATCATCGCGGTGGGCATCCGCCAGCGCATCAATATGTTCGATCCGGTGGTGTTCGCCTGGATTGGCGGCACCGCCGCGCTGATCGCATCGATGGTGTTCAGCTTCACCCACTTCCTCGATAAATCGCAGATCCAGCTGGTGTCGACCGTGGTCGCCAACCTGGTGCTGTTCTCGGTCATCGCCGCCTTCATGACCGGGGCCCTGATGAAAAAGGTGAACGTGTTCGAGGCCTTCATCGAAGGCGCCAAGAGCGGCGTCGAGACCGCGATCAAGATCATCCCCTACCTGGTCGGCATGATCGTCGCCATCAGCGTGGTGCGCAATTCCGGCATCCTGGGCCTGATCGTGAACGGCTTCGCCTGGGTGTTCGCCTCGCTCGGCCTGCAGACCGATTTCGTCGGCGCGCTGCCGACCGCGCTCATGAAGTCGCTGTCGGGCAGCGGCGCGCGCGCCATGATGATCGATGCGATCAACACCTATGGCGTCGACTCCTTCGTCGGCCGCCTGGCCAGCGTGCTGCAGGGCGCCTCGGACACGACCTTCTACATCATCGCCCTGTATTTCGGCTCGGTCGGCATCCGCAAGACCCGCTATGCGGTCAGCTACGGCCTGCTGGCCGACCTGGTCGGCATCATCGCGGCCATCTTCGTCGCCTATCTCTTCTTTGGTTAAGGAACAGCATGCTCCAGCGCTCCGTCTTCGCCCTCGCCGCGCTCTTCACGAGCATCTCGTTCGCCCACGCCCAGCTGCCACAACCGGTGGCCCAGGCGCTGCAGCAGAACGGCATCGGGCAGGACGAGATCGGGGTGCTGGTGCTGCGCGGCGACGCCGCCTTGCTCGAACACCGGGCCGGCCTGCCGATGCAGCCGGCATCGACCATGAAGCTGGTGACGACCCTGGTCGGCCTGGAACGCCTGGGGCCCGCCTTCCGCGGCCGCACCGAGCTGCGCACCACCGGCCAGGTCGAGGACGGCGTGCTGCTCGGGAGCCTGTACCTCAAGGGCGGCGCCGATGCCGACCTGTCGGGCGAACACATTGCCGACATGCTGCGCGCGCTGCGCTACGACGGCATCGAGCGCATCGAGGGCGACCTGGTGCTCGACCGCGGTTTGTTCCAGCCGGCGCGCACGGATGTCGGCCTGCCGCCCTTCGACGAGTCGCCGGAAGCGTATTACAACGTGATCCCCGACGCCCTGCTGGTCAACAAGAACATGCTGCAGCTCGATATGCGTTCGACCGCGTCAACCCTGCAGCTGCGCATGCATCCGGAACTGGAGCGGGTCTCGGTGACGTCCGAGATGACCCTGGTCGATGCCGACTGCGCCAAGTGGGAAGCCGGCTGGCAGCTGCCCGAGACGCGGCGCCAGCCCGATGGCCGCATCAGGGTGGTCTTGCGCGGCACTTTTCCGAAGAACTGCAACCGTAGCTACGGCGTCAACGTGCTCGACCGCGACGACTACGTCGGCCGCCTGGTGCGGGAGATTTGGAGCGACCAGGGGGGCGTGCTGAGCGGCCGCACCATCACCGGCGCCACGCCGCCCGACGCCCGTGTGCTCGCCGCCCATGTGTCGCGCCAGCTGCCGGAACTGGTCCGCGACATCAACAAGCCTTCCGACAACGCACTGGCGCGCACCCTGTTCCTGAGCCTGGGCAGCCTGCAGGCCGACCCGGTGGCGGGCAGCCTGGCGCTGCCGCTGGCCGAGGAATCGACCTTCGCCCGCGCCGACGCCGCCGTGCGCGGCTGGCTGCGCGAAAAACAGATCGACGACACCGGCTTCGTGATCGACAACGGCTCCGGCCTGTCGCGCATCGAGCGCATCAGCGCGCAGCAGATGGCGCGGCTGCTGCAGGCCGGGCTGCATAGCCCCTGGGCGCCGGAATTCCAGGCCAGCATCCCGATCGGCGCGGTCGACGGCACCATGCGCCGGCGCCTGCAGGATAGCCCCGCCGCCGGCCGCGCGCGCCTCAAGACCGGCTCCCTGCGCAACGTCACGGCGCTGGCCGGCTACGTGCCGGACGCGAACGGCATCCCGTGCGTGTTCGTGGCGATGATCAATAGCGAGCAAAGCAGCAACGGCCGCGGACGCGCCGTGCTCGACCTGCTTGCGGACTGGGTGGCGCGCTCGGGTGCGCCGCTTTCCGGCACGCCTTGAACCGGGAATGTACAGCTAAACATTGCTCTCGACACAAGGTTACTGTCGAATTACTATAATCCGTTAGTTTTCGATAGCAAAAGCTGACACAATAGCGGCCTGGCGCGTGTCTCGCGCTACCGGTTTCCGCCTCCGCAGGACGCGTTGCCGACCGTCAAGTTGGGCTGTCCTGATCATCCATGAAATTCCATCCCCTGAGCGGAGAATTCGCGCGCGCCGCGGACGAGACCGAATTCCTGACGAGCCATCTGCCCCGCACACGTTCCCTGCTCGGCTTCACGCTGCTGTTCTGCGTCGTGTTTTTCCAGTTGTTCTTCCTGACCGACATTGCCGCACTGGGCCTGGAGACGGCGCTGCGGGAAACCCTTCCTGCCCGCCTGGGCGTCGCGCTCAATGCCGGCATCTGCGCCTGGCTGGCCTATCGCCGCCCCCTGTCGATCCGCGCCACGCGGCTGGCCGCGTCGAGCGCCGAGATCCTGTCGCTGGGCTGCTTCATGGTGGTCATGCTGGCGCGTCCGAACGAGGTGCACTGGCATGCGCTGTCGATGGTGGTGATCCAGGTCGTGATCTACCTGTACATCCCGAACCGGCTGGCCTACGCCACCGCGATCGCGAGCGGGGGCGTGATCGTCTTCCTGGCGCTGGTGCATTTCATGCTGCCGCCACGGCCGGTAGCCGACCTGCTCACGATGGGCATGCTGCTGGCGATGATCAATACCTTCGGCATCCTGGCGGCGCGCCGCTTCAACCGGGTGGCACGCGAGGAATTCCGCCTGCAGACGCAATTGAAGCGGCTCGCCGAACGCGACCAGCTCACCGGCTGCTACAACCGCCACTACCTGAACGACCACCTGCTGGGCGCCGAGCTCGCGCGGGCGCGGCGTTTCGGCCATGCGGTCTCGGTCGTGCTGTGCGATATCGATCACTTCAAGCACATCAACGACACCTTCGGCCACCACCAGGGCGATAACGTGATCCAGAACTTCGCCACCCTGCTGCAGGGGATGACGCGCCAGGGCGTCGATGCGGTGGTGCGTTACGGCGGCGAGGAATTCCTGCTGATCCTGCCCGTGACCGGGCTGGCGGGAGCGGCCGTCCTGGCCGATCGCCTGCGCGACGCCTTCGCCGCCAGCACCTTCACGGTCGACGGCGAACCGGTGCCGACCAGCGCCAGCTTCGGCGTGGCCACCTTCGATTTTTCGAGCAAGGACTTGCGCGTCACCCTGCCCGACCTGATCGTGGCCGCCGACAAGCAGCTGTACGCGGCCAAGCGCAACGGCCGCAACCGGGTCGAGTCGGTCGAGCTGGCGGCATAAGCCTTACAGCACCCGGCGGAAGGTGGCGCGCACCAGCTCGCGGTCGCCGCAATCGAAATGCCACCACTCGGTATTGATGCCCAGGAAGCCGGCCTGCAGCATCGCGGTGCGCAGCAGGCGGCGGTTGGCCAGCTGATGTTCGGTGAGCTGGCCTGCGAGTAGAAAGCCTTCTTCCAGCGCCGGATGCGACAGCTCCGTCATGTCGTCGAAGCTGGTGCCCATGTCCAGCTCGACGCCATCGGCATCGAGCAGCGTGATGTCGAGCGCCATGCCATACGAGTGGATCGAGCCGCGCGCCGGGTTGGCCAGGTACAGGCGCAGGTCGGTGCCCTCGAGCGCATCCCATAACTGCTGCTGGACGCGCTGCGGACGCAGCGCGTCCAGCACTAGCGGACGCAGGCCGGGCGCATGGACGGCTAGCCAGGCCACCGCCCGCTCCAGCGCGGCCGCCGCCTCGACGTGCAGCCAGGCGCAGTCGTACGGCGAATACAGGTCGCGCCCGACGAAGTTATTGCTCGTGGCGTAGCGCAGGTCGACGTCGATGCCGGCGATGCTGTCCAGGTGGCGAAATTCCGGGCTGCCGGCGATGTCCTCGCTGGCGAGGGTAAGCGTCATGGTCTATTTTTGTTCAAGACAGGCGCGCGCGGTCGCGCCGATGCAGTTGGCCAGCTCGCGCGCCCCGTGCGACAGGGGCGAATGGCTGGCGGTGAGCAGGTACAGGTGCACCGGAATCGACGGCGACCACTGGCGGCACTGCACCTTGTTGGGCGCCGCCGAGGCGGCGGTGAACGGGTCGAGGATCGCGGTGCCGGCGCCGGCTTCGACCAGCGAGCGCGCAATCTGGTAGGTCTGCACCACGGTGCGGAATACCGGCTGCACGCCCTGCGCCTCGCAGGCGGCGACGACCATCTCACCTAGCGGATCGCGGTCGGCCAGGCCGATCAGTTCGCCGCTCAGGTCTTCGGCCGAGACCGGTTTCTTGCATTCTTCGTCGGTCCAGGTGCCGGCGGGCGCCACCACCGTCAGCAGGCCGTGGGCGATCGGCTCGGCCACGATGCCGGGATGGCGCGGATCCTGCAGCGACAGGGCTAGGTCGGCTTCGCCCAGGCGCAGCGCGTTCACGATCTCGCTCGTGTGATGTGTGGCAAGTTCACAACGGGTGTCGGGGAAATCGCGGCGCCAGGCCGTCATCCCGACCGGCAGCACGCTCACCGCGATGGTCGGCGTCGACACCAGGCGCACGGTCTCGACCGCGCGGCCCTTGAGGCTGGCGGCCAGGCGGCGGATGCCCTGCAGGTCGCGGTTCAGCTTCTCGGTTTCGGCGAACAGGCGGTGCGCCTCGGGCTTGGGATACAGCTTGCCGCGCACGCGCTCGAACAGCGGCATGCCCAGCTGCAGCTCGGCATGCTGCAGCACCTTGGTCACCGCCGGCTGGGAGATATGCAGCACCTGGGCGGCGCCGCTGATGGTGCCGACTTGCATGATGGCGTGGAACACCTCGATATGACGCAGACGCATTGCTTCACCCTTCAGTAGAAAACCCACCCCGCATACGCACAGGGTGGATGGGCGAAGGATACAGCGAAAATTGCTGTACGGCGATGGTCACGGCGTGTTCACTGGCGGCGTTGCAGGCACAGGCGCAGGCACCGGTGCGGTCGGCGGCACGTTCTCGAGCGCGCCCGGGAGAGGCTCGGCGGTCGGGGCAGGCGCCGATGGCGGTACTGGCGCCGGCGCCGGCGTTGGCGTTGGAAGCGGCTGGCCGGGCACGGCCTGCCATGGCTGCGGCTGCGCCGGAATCACCGGCATCGGCGGCGGCGGGGTGCCGGCCGGCGTGGTCAGCACTTCGAGCAGCGCCGCCGTCTCGGCGTCCGGATTGCCCGCGATATCGAGCGGACGGTATTTCATCTGGAACGCCGCCAGCGTGGTGCGGGTCGCTTCGTCGTACACGCCACTCTGATTGACACCGAAACCGTGCATGGCCAGCTTTCGCTGGTACCAGCCGACGTCGGGCAGCAAGGCGTCGAAGGCGGGGCGCACGGCCGCCACGCGGGCGGCGTCCGGCCACAGCACCAGGCCCTCTTGCGCCAGGCGCTGCCACGGGAATTGCGGACCCGGATCCTGCTTGCGCAACGGCGCGATGTCGCTGTGGCCCAGCACGTTCTCGGGCGCGATGCCGTGGCGCTGGACGATGTCCTTCACGAGCGGAATCAGGGCGTCCACCTGCGCTTGCGGGAACGGCGCATAGACGCGACCGGTCGGCGTGTCCTTCCAGCCGGCGTTGACGATCTCGATGCCGATCGAGCTGTTGTTCAGCTGGGTGAAGTTCTTCCAGCTCGAATTGCCGGCATGCCAGGCGGCGCGGTTTTCGTCGACCAGGCGATAGATCTTCGGCGTCGCCTCGTCGGTCAGCAGGTAGTGCGAGCTGACTTCTTTCTCGGTCAGGATCTTGATCGAGCTCGGCGTGTTGGCGACCGTGTAATGCAGCACCAGGAAGCGCGCCCGGCTCGACTGGCCCTTGGCGTTATAGGTGGTGTCGTAGCTCGGGACGGTGGAGCAGCCCGCCAGTACGGTCAGGGCAAGCAAGGCGGCGATCGATTTCATATTGTTCTCCTTGGTGATTTTCTTGTTGTTCAGCCCAGCGCCAGGCGCGCCGCCGCGTGGTGGGCGCGCAGGGCAGTCTGGCTGAAGACGGTATTCAAAGGCAGCGTCGCGCGCATGGTGTCGGCAATGACAGGATGCAGTTCCGCGGCGCGCCCGGCCAAGGCCACTGGGCGCGCGCCGAAGCGCGAGGTCAAGGCAGATGCCAGACGCGCCAGCTCATGGCCCGCTGCGACCAGGATGGCGCGCGCGGCAGGATCGTGTTCCGCGCTGGCGGCGACGGCCAGCGCCAGCTTGCCGACCGTCCCGCGCTCGCTTTGATAGATGAACTGGCGCGACTGGGCCCAGTCCGATCCGCCGACGTGTTCGAACACGGCATGCGCCATCGGCGAATCCTGCCAGCAGCCGGGACGTTCGTCTTCATTGCGCCAGATATGGCGCAGCGCTTCGCGCGCGATCCAGAAGCCGCCGCCGCCATCGTCCAGCACCACGCCCCGGCCGCCGGCGCGGTGGAACACGTCGCCTTCATCGATGAAGGCCCCGATCGAACCGGTGCCGGCATAGACCAGGTAGCCCTCGCCCGGCGCGAAGCTGGCGCGGTAGGCGATCTCGATGTCGTTGCAAAGCAGGACCGCGCCAGGGGCCACGCCCAGCAGGGCAGCGAGCCAGCCCTGCAGCAACTCGCCGTCGCCGCCGAAGCCGGTCAGGCCGGCCTGCACCCGCACCGGATGGGCATGCTGCAATACCTCCGCAGCCAGCCGTTCGAAGGTGGCGCGCACGGCCTCGCGGCCGTGCGGCGTGGCCATCTGCAGGGCCGAGAGACCGGCGACCGTGCCCTCGGCCAGGATCGCGCCGCCGGGCGCGGCCAGCGCCCAGCGGGTCTGGGTGCCGCCGGCGTCGATGCCCAGGCCGGGGCCTGTTACGCGCAGATTGTCTTGATCAGTCGGCATACCGTGATGCTACCCGCATTATGGTTTCGACCACACACGCACGCGCTCGCCCTCGTTGCCGAGGCGGTCGACCGCGCTCACCACCACGATCTCGGCCGGGCCGAGGCGTTCGTCGTCGGAAACAGTCCAGGTCGCGCGCGCCGCCGGCGCCACGGCGAAACGCCATTCATTGCCGTGGCGGGCCCAGATCGCATACAGGGCATTGCCCTTGCCCGCCTTCAGGCTCAGGTCGACCGAGCGGGCGCCGCGCGCGGCCTTCACCACGGGCGTACCGGGACGCGTGCTGCCCAGCCACGGCGTGGCCGGCACCAGCGCCTGGCCGGTGTAGCGGCTCGCGCGCAGCTGGTCGCTGACGCCCTTGCGGTTCTGCATCAGGGCCACCATGCTGAAGTGAATGTGGCCGGTGGCCAGCGGACGCGAACGGGTCACGCTGACCTGCTGCAGCACTTCGTCCGGCTCGTAGTCGCGGGTCGGCGCGCCGATGCGGCTGGTGAACAGGCCCGGCCAGATATGGCGGCCCAGCGGGTTCTGGCCGATCCAGTAATCCAGCAGCACGTCGTAGGCCTGGCTTGGCGGCTTGATCGGCCAGTACAGCTGCGGCACGAAGTAGTCGAGCCAGCCTTCTTGCAGCCACAGTTCGGCGTCGGCATACAGCTTGTCGTACTGCGAGAAGCCGACGATGCCGGGCGGACGGCGATCCGGGCGGCCCAGGCCGAAGGGGCTGATGCCGAAGCGCACCCAGCTTTTTTCGGCATGGATGCCCTTGTACATGGCCTCGATCAGGCGGTTGACGTTGTCGCGGCGCCAGTCGGCGCGCGCCAGGGTGCCGCCGCTTTTCAGGTAGCGCTGCCAGGCCGGATCGTCGGGGAAGTCCAGTTCGCCCTTGGCCGCGCGGCCGTCCAGCGCGGCGGCATTGCCGGCCACGGCCGGCGTGGCCTCGATCGGGTAGGGATAGAAGTAGTCGTCGATGTGCACGCCATCGATGTCGTAGCGGCGCACGACGTCGAGGATCACGTCCATGGTCTGCTTGACGGCCGCCGGCTCGCCCGGGTCCATCCACATGAACTTGCCGTAACGCTTGACGATGTCCGGATTGGTGTTGGTGATGTGGTTCGGCGCCGACTGCGAGCGCGCCGCGTCCATGCGCGCGCGATAGGGGTTGAACCAGGCGTGCAGCTCGAGACCGCGCGCATGCGCCTGGTCGATCCAGAATTTGAGCGGATCATAGGCCGGCATGGGCGCCTTGCCTTGCGCGCCGCTCAGGTACTCGGTCCATGGCTCGAGCGGCGACGGATAGATCGCATCGGCCGACGGACGCACCTGCAGCACGATCGCGTTCAGGTTCAGCGACTTGGCGCGGTCGAGGATGGCGATGGCTTCCTTCTGCTGCACGGCGGACGACAGGCCGGGTTTGCTGGGCCAGTCGATATTGGCGACGGTCGAGACCCAGGCGGCGCGCAGCTCGCGCGGCGCCGCGGGCGGATCGTCGCCGCCGCTGGTCTCGGCCACCGGCCCGGTGTGGGTAAGCGGCTTGGTGCCGCAGCCGGCCAGCAGGCCGCCGAGGGCGAAGGCGCTGGCCATGCCGAGCGTGAAAGCGCGTTTGTTCAGATTGGGAAGCAAAGTGGCTCCTTGTAGATTCGGTTCAGACTTTGACGAACCGGCGCCGGCGCTGCATGCGCCAGGCGATGGTGAAAGTCGGTCATTGAAAGCTGTGGCGCGGCCGCAAGGCGTCGCAGGACGCCGGCCCCGCTATTTTTTCCCGAATTCGGGATCGATCTTCACCAGCGCCGCCACGATGAATGCGGGGATGGTCGCCAGGCAGGTCCAGATGAAGAAGTGCTTGTAGCCCAGGTATTCCTGCAGGTCGCCGCTCCACATGCCCGGCACCATCATGCCGAGGGCCATCAGGCCGGTGCAGATCGCGTAGTGCGCGGTTTTATTGGGACCGTCGGCCACCATGATCATGTACATCATCATCGCCGTGAAGCCAAAGCCGTAGCCGAACTGTTCGAGCGCCAGGAAAGCCGACACCGTCGCCAGGTCGGTCGGCTGGGTCTGCGACAGGTACACAAATACCAGGTCCGGCAGGTGGATCGCGAACACCATCAGCCACAGGCAGCGCTTGAGGCCCAGCCGCGAGATCAGCCAGCCGCCGGCCAGGCCGCCGAGGGTGAGTGCGATGATGCCGACCGTGCCGTAGGCGATGCCGTATTCGGCGGTGGTCAGGCCCAGGCCGCCTTCGCTGACCGGGTCCTTCAAAAACGGCGCCACGAGTTTCAGCAGCTGGGCCTCGCCGAGGCGGAAGGTGAGGATGAAGGCGACGATCATCCAGATGTCGCGCTTCCTGAAGAAGGCGGCGAAGGTGCCGAAGAAGTCGCGCAGCGGATGATTGGTGGTCGGGGCGGGACGGTCGTCCTCGGGCACCGGCAGCACGAACTGGTGCCAGGCAAAGGCGGCGAAGAAGATCCCGGCCAGCACGTAGAACACGATTGCCCACGCCTGCCTGACGTCGCCCAGGCTGACCGCCAGGTAGCCGGCCAGCACCACCAGCGGGCCTTGTCCGACCAGGGTCGCGAGGCGATAGAAGGTGCTGCGCACGCCGACGAAGGCGGCTTGCTGCTGCTGGCGCAGGCCCAGCATGTAGAAGCCGTCGGCCGAGATGTCGTGGGTGGCCGAGCTGAACGCCATGATCCACATGACGGCCAGGCTGACGGCGAAGAAGGCGGGTGTGTGCAATACGGTGCCGACCGCGATCAGCGAAGCGCCGACCACAATCTGCAACAGCACGGTCCAGCGGCGCTTGGTGCCGAACATGTCGACGATGGGCGACCACAGCGGCTTGATCACCCATGGCAGGTACAGCAGGCTGGTATAGAAGGCGATGTCGGAATTCGAGATCCCCATGTCCTTGTACATGATGACGGTCAGGTTCATCACCACGACATAGGGGATGGCCTGGGCGAAGTACAGGGATGGCACCCACAGCCACGGGCGGTTCGCTTGCGGTTTCTGCATGTCTCTTTCTTGTGCCTCTAGGCCAAGGCTGCGGAAACGCGCTTACGCGAGCGCCTGGCGCACGCTGCCGCGCGCCGCTTCCAGCAGCGCTTGCGCCTGCTCGACACTGGTTTGTTTGGACAAGGCCACGATGGCGGTCTTGACGTGGAATCCGCATTGCTCCAGCACCGCCCGCGCGGCTTCCTCGTCGGCGCCGGTGGCGAAGCTGGTGAGGCGGATCGCGCGCCGTACCAGTTTGGCATTGGTAGCCTTCAAGTCTACCATCAGGTTGCCGTAGACCTTGTTCAAACGCACCATCAGTGCGCTGGAAAAGGTGTTCAGCGCGATCTTTTGCGAGGTGCCGGCCTTCAGGCGCGTGCTGCCCGAGACGACTTCGGGGCCGGTGTCGAGCGTGACGCCGATCTCGGCTTCCTGCGTGACCGGCGCGTCCGGGTTGTTGGCGAAGCCCACCGTCAGCGCGCCGACCGCGCGCGCGGCCTGGATGGCGCCCAGCACATAGGGCGTGCCGCCCGATGCGGCGATCGCCAGCACCACGTCGTCCGGTCCCACGTTCACACCGCGCAAGTCGGCAGCGCCCTGCTCAAAATCGTCTTCCGCCCCTTCGACCGCGACGAACATGGCGTCGCTGCCGCCGGCCAGCAGCGCCACCACGCGTCCATGTGGCCACGAAAAGGTCGGGTACAGCTCGACGCTGTCGAGCACTCCCAGGCGGCCCGAGGTGCCGGCGCCGACGTAGATCAGGCGGCCGCCTGCTTCCATGCGCGGCAGCGCGGCGGTGACGGCGGCGGCGATGCGCGGCGCGGCCTTGCGCACCGCCTCGACGGCCTGCAACTGGTCGTCGACGAAGACGTTCACCAGTTCGGTGGTCGGGTACTGGTCGAGGGCGGCGTGCGCCTGGGAAGGGGTTTCGGTATTAAGCATCGCCGTGTCTCGAGAATGGAATTGTGATGAAACCAGTGTAATACCAATTCGGCAAGCCATCCCATGAAAGGATCGGACGCCGTCATGCCGCGAGGTTATGCGGGGGCGCCCGGCGTAGGGCGCCTTAGCTCGGCCACGAAATCATAGTGGTCGCTGCGGCAATAGGAATGGGTCAGCTCGACCGGCTCGCCCGATTCCAGGTAGCCGATGCGGGTGATGAACAGCACCGCGCGGCCTTCCGGCACGTCCAGGCGCGCCGCCAGCTCGGCGTCGGCGTTCATGGCGCGGATGTGCTGCAGCGCGCGCACCGGCATGTGGCCGCTCTTGCCCAGGTGGGCGTAGAGCGAAGCGGCCACGCCCTCGGGACGCGGCAGCACCGTGGCCGGAATCACGCTGATTTCGTAGGCCATCACGATGTCGTCGGCCAGGCGCAGGCGTTCCAGGCGCGCCACCCGCGCGCCGGGCGACAGGCCCAGCGAAAGCTGCTCGTCGGCGTCGGCCAGGACCACTTCGCGGCGCAACCACTCGGAGCGCGGGGTATAGCCGCGCTGCTGCAGCTGTTCCGAAAAGCTCGACAGGTTCGACAGCGGCTGCTCGATGCGCGGGGCGATATAGTTGCCCGAGCCGCGACGGCGCACCACGAGGCCCTGCTCGACCAGCTGGTCGATCGCCTTGCGCGCGGTGACGCGCGAGACATCGAGCTGTTCGGACAGCATGCGTTCGGAGGGCAGCGCCTGGTCGGCCTGGTAGCGGCCGTCGCGCACGTCCTGCGCCAGCTTGCGCGCCAGCTGCATGTAAAGGGGGGAATTGTCGTCCAGGTTGACCTGGAATCCGGGACCGGGGGTGTTCATACCGTGGAAGCATACCACTTGAGACCAATACAAAAGAGTTATGACTTCCCTACGGCTATTCATTAGGCAAGGGTTTCGGGCTGTCCGTATGCTGATCCGGCAAACACGATAAAAAGGGAATGAAATGAATCACGGCAGGCGATCCCTGCTCGGCATGGTCATGCTGGGCGCGATGGAACCGCTATTCGCGGCGATGCCGCTGACGTCCGGCGGCGCAGCGTCTTCGCTCGACGCCGAGCTGGCCGCCATCGTCAATGACTCCTCCTTCCCGCTGGCCAGCCTGTCGGTGGTGGCGCTGCGCGCGGGCCGGCCGGTGTACGAAGGCGCGTTCGGACGCCGCACCATCGGCAACGGCGCCCTGCCCGACCGTCCGGCCACGCCAGACACCTTGTACCGAATCGCCTCGATCTCGAAACTGGTCACCACGCTCGGCCTGATGCGCTTGCTGGAAGACGGCAAGCTCGATCTCGATGCCGACGTCTCGGGCTACCTCGGTTTCGATTTGCGCAATCCGCATTTCGCCACCCAGGCGATCACCCTGCGCCACCTGCTGCTGCATACCTCCTCGCTGCGCGACGACAGCGGCTACTTCTGGCCAGCCACCACGGCGCTGAAGGACGTGCGGCCCGCCTGGTCGCGCCATGCCGGGCCCGACGGCGCCTATTACACCTATTGCAACCTGGGCTTCGGCCTGATCGGCACAATCATGGAGCGCGTGACAGGCGAACGCTTCGACCGCCTGATGACGCGCCTGCTGCTGCAGCCGCTCGGCCTGCAGGCCGGCTACAACCCGTCCGAACTGCCGCAGGCGGCGCAGGACCGGCTGGCGACCATCTACCGCAAGCGCGCGGTGGACAGCGACACCTGGAATCCCGACGGGCCCTGGGTCGCGCAGGTCGACGCGCCCGGCATCCAGCCGCCGCCGGGCCTGGCCGGCTACGTGCCGGGCACGAACGCCACGCCATTCAGCCCCACCGGCGGCCTGCGCATCTCGGCGCGCGATCTTGGCGTGATCATGCGCATGCTGATGGCGGGCGGCGTCCATGATGGCAAGCGCCTGCTGCGCGCGGCGACGATCGAGCGGATGTTCGCGCGCCACTGGGCCTACGATGGCGTCGGCGGCAACGGCAACCCGCTGGGCAGCATCCTCAGCCCGCGCGGCCTGGGCAACGCCCATTATCCCGACCGTCCCGGGATGTGGCTCACGCCTGGCTTGGACGCGGTGGGCCACCTGGGCGACGCCTATGGCCTGCGTTCGGTCTTCGCCATGGACCGCGCCAGTAGCAACGGCATCGTGCTGCTGGCCGGCGGCAGCGCGCGCGATCCGGCGACCGATCCTGGCCGCGACTCGTCGCTAGCGCGCTACGAGGAGCGCGTGCTGGCGGCTGTCTACCGGCGCGCCATCCTCGGCCAATCTGCCTGAACGGCCCCGCAAATGCATGCATATCTGCCGGTTATGACTGTTCGCCCACCATTCATTGGCGGGCCGTCCAACCAGCCTCTAAGCTCTTCAACCCTATTTGAACAAACGAGTCTGGCATGCAGCACATCATCGTGATCGGCGGCGGCGTCGTCGGCCTGGCATCGGCCTGGTGGCTGGTGGAAGCTGGCTACGGCGTCACCCTGCTCGAGCGCGCGCCGGAAGTCGGCAGCGGCGCCAGCTACGGCAATGGCGGCCAGCTCAGCTACCGCTACGTCTCGCCGCTGGCCGACGAAGGCATTCCGAAGAAGGCCGTCAAATGGCTGTTCCAGGCCGACGGCCCGCTGCGCTTCAAGCCGGAGGCCGACCTGCGCCAGTACCGCTGGCTGGCCAGCTTCCTGGCCCACTGCCGCGCCGACGTCAACCGCCGCACCACGGCCAAGCTGCTCGAGCTGGGAGAGTGCTCGCGCCGCGCGATGCAGCAGCTCGAACTGGCGGTGCCGCCCGAATCCTTCCACTGGCGCGACGCCGGCAAGCTGGTGGTCTACCGCTCGCGCGAGGTGTTCGCGGCGGCGACAGAAAAACCTGGCGCCGGCCAGGTCTGGACGCCCGAGGAATGCGGCGCGCGCGAACCGGCGCTGGCGGCCAGCCAGCACCTGCTGGCCGGCGGCATCTACAACGCCGGCGAGGCGGTGGCCGACTGCCACGCCTTCTGCCTGGCCCTGGCCGAGCGCCTGCGCGCACATCCGCGCTTTCGCGGCTTCGTCCATGGCGAAGCGACCGGACTGTACGCCGAGCGTGCACGCATCCGTGGCGTCGAGACGGACGGCGGCCTGCTCACGGCGGACGCCTACGTGCTGGCGGCCGGGATCCAGAGCCGCGACCTGGCCGAATCGATCGGCATCCACCTGCCGCTGTATCCGCTCAAGGGCTACAGCCTCTCCGCCCCTATCCGCCAGGACGACGTGGCGCCCGAGATCAGCGTCACCGACTTCGAACGCAAGGTGCTGTATGCGCGCATCGGCGACCGGCTGCGGGTGGCGGCCATGGTCGACATGGTGGGCGAAGACCTGCGCCACGATCCGAAGCGGGTCGAAGGCCTGACGCGCCAGGTGCGCGAGACCATGCCGCGCGCGGCGGATTATTCGCAGGTATCGGTGTGGGCGGGATTGCGGCCGGCGACGCCGAGCAGCGCGCCGATCATCGGCGCGACCCGGTATGACAATCTGTGGCTGAACGTCGGGCACGGCCCGCTGGGGTTTACCTTTGCCTGCGGGACGGCGGCGGTGCTGGCCGACCTGGTGCAGGGGAAGGCGCCGCCGTTCGGGTTGGATGGGTTGACGCTACGTCAATAAAGCCAGATTGCCTTTTCACTAATGGGGTGAACCCTCATGCGCCCCGCATGACCGGCGTGAGAGAAATCGCGGATAATTGCCGCCATGTCCACCCGCCCCACCTCTCCCTGCCCCTGCGGCGGCCCCGCGTTCGAGCGATGCTGCAGTCCTTACCTGGCCGGCGCGGCCCTGCCGCCGACCGCCGAAACCCTGATGCGCTCGCGGTATACCGCATTCACGCTCAAGGATGAGCCGTATCTGGTTGCCACCTGGCATCCCAGCACCCGCCCGCAGGAAGCGATCATCGACGAGTCCGAGCCCATGCGCTGGCTTGGACTCGAGATAAAAACTGCTTTACGTTTACGTCAACGTAAAGCAGAATTGCCGGACGATCCAGAGCAAGACCCGAACCGTGACACCGTCGAATTCGTCGCCCGCTTCAAGATCGGCGGCCGTGCGCACCGCCTGCACGAAGTCAGCCGCTTCGTGCGCGAGCCCGGCCCGGATGGCGCGCTTCGCTGGTTCTACCTGGACGGCAGTTTCCCTGACAAGAAGTAGCGCCGCGAGGCGGACGATAGAAGAGACGAAAGCAGAGGACGGCACATGCCCCAGATCGAGAGCAAACTGAACCCGCGCGGCGAGGACTTCAAGACCAATGCCGCAGCGATGCAGGCAGTGGTGGACGACTTGCGCGCGCGCGTTGCGCAACTGGCCCAGGGCGGTGGTGAAGCCGCCTGCGCCAAGCACCTTGCGCGCGGCAAGCTGCTGCCGCGCGAGCGCGTCGAACACCTGCTCGATCCGGGCACGCCCTTCCTCGAATTCTCGCAACTGGCCGCCTATGAGATGTACGACGGCGCCGCCCCCAGCGCCGGCATCATTACCGGCATCGGCCGCGTGGCCGGCCAGGAATGCGTGATCGTCTGTAACGATGCCACCGTCAAGGGCGGCACCTACTACCCGATGACGGTCAAGAAGCACCTGCGCGCGCAGGAGATCGCCGAGCAGAACAACCTGCCCTGCATCTATCTGGTCGACTCGGGCGGCGCCAACCTGCCGAACCAGGACGACGTGTTCCCCGACCGCGACCACTTCGGCCGCATCTTCTATAACCAGGCCAATCTGTCGGCCAAGGGCATCCCCCAGATCGCCGTGGTGATGGGCTCCTGCACCGCCGGCGGCGCCTACGTGCCGGCGATGAGCGACGAGTCGATCATCGTCAAGGAACAGGGCACGATCTTCCTCGGCGGCCCTCCCCTGGTGAAGGCCGCGACCGGCGAAGTGGTCAGCGCCGAAGACCTGGGCGGCGGCGACGTCCACACCCGCCTGTCGGGCGTGGCCGATCACCTGGCCCAGAACGATCCGCACGCACTGGCGCTGGCGCGCACCATTGTCTCGAACCTGAACCGGGTCAAGCCGGTGCAGGGCGCGCTGCGTGACAGCGTCGAGCCGAAATATGCGCCCGAGGAGCTGTATGGCGTGATTCCGGTCGATACCCGCAAGCCGTTCGACGTGCGCGAAGTGATCGCGCGCGTGGTGGATAACAGCGAGTTCGACGAGTTCAAGGCCCGTTATGGCACCACGCTGGTGTGCGGCTTCGCCCATATCTACGGCATGAAGGTCGGCATCATCGCCAACAACGGCATCCTGTTCTCCGAGTCCGCCTTGAAAGGCGCCCACTTCATCGAACTGTGCTGCCAGCGCAAGATCCCGCTCGTCTTCCTGCAAAACATCACCGGCTTCATGGTCGGCCGCAAGTACGAAAACGAGGGCATCGCCCGCAACGGCGCCAAGATGGTCACCGCAGTGGCCACTGCCGCGGTGCCGAAATTCACCGTCATCATCGGCGGCTCCTTCGGCGCCGGCAACTACGGCATGTGCGGCCGCGCTTTCTCGCCGCGCTTCCTGTGGATGTGGCCGAACGCGCGCATCTCGGTGATGGGCGGAGATCAAGCGGCGTCGGTGCTGGCCACCGTCAAGCGCGACGGCATTGAAGGCAAGGGCGGCCAGTGGTCGCCTGAAGAAGAAGCCGCGTTCAAGCAGCCGATCAAGGACCAGTACGAGCACCAGGGCCACCCGTATTACGCCAGCGCGCGCCTGTGGGACGACGGCGTGATCGACCCGCGCGACACCCGCATGGTGCTGGGCCTGGGCCTGTCCGCAGCGATGAACAAGCCGATCGAGGACACCAAGTTCGGCGTGTTCCGCATGTAAGGGAGCGATGAATATGGACTATCAAACCCTCACCATCGCGATCGCCGACAAGGTCGCCACCGTCACCCTGAACCGCCCCGAGCTGCGCAACGCCTTCAACGAGCACGCGATCGCCGAACTGGCGCTGGCCTTCGATGAACTGGGCGGGAGCGACACGGTGCGCGCCATCGTCCTGGCCGCGAACGGCCCATCCTTCTGCGCCGGCGCGGACCTGAACTGGATGAAGAAGATGGCCGCCTACTCGCATGAAGAAAACCAGGAAGACGCGCTGCGCCTGGCCGATATGCTGCGTACCATCTACCTGTGTCCGAAGCCGACGGTCGCCAAGGTGCAGGGCGACTGCTACGCCGGCGGCATGGGCCTGGTGGCCGCCTGCGACATCGTCGTCGCCGTCGATACCGCCGGTTTTTGCCTGTCCGAAGTGAAGCTCGGCCTGATTCCGGCTACCATCTCGCCTTACGTGATCAAGGCCATGGGCGAGCAAGCCTCGCGCCGCTACTTCGTGACCGCCGAACGTTTCGACGCGGCGGAAGCGCGCCGCATCGGTTTCGCGCATGAAGTCGTGGCCGCCGACGCGCTGGACGCGACCGTCGCCGGCATCGCCCGTGCCCTGGTCAACAACAGCCCGAACGCCGTGAAGGAAGCCAAGGCGCTGGTGCGCGACATCGTCGGCAAACCGGTCGACGATGCGCTGCTGGCGGACACCGCCGGCCGCATCGCCGCCATCCGCGCCTCATTGGAAGGGCGGGAAGGCGTGGCTTCCTTCCTTGAAAAACGCAAGCCGACATGGCTGCAATCGTAGATATATTGGAAACCTGAAGTGACTCAATCGACCTCCTCCGAGTGGATCGCGCGCAGCCTGCGCAGCGTATGGCATCCCTGCACGCAAATGCAGCACCACGAGGAGGTGCCGCTGATCGCGGTCAGCCATGGCAAGGGTCCGTGGCTGTATGACTATGACGGCAAGCGCTACCTGGATGGCATCAGCTCGTGGTGGGTCAATATGTTCGGCCATGCGAACCCGCGCATCAACGCCGCGCTGAAAGACCAGCTGGACAAGCTCGAACACGCGATGCTGGCAGGTTTCACGCATGCGCCGGTCGTCGAGCTGGCCGAGCGCCTGTCGAAGCTGACCGGCCACGCGCTGGGCCACGCCACCTTCGCCTCGGACGGCGCTTCCGCGGTCGAGATCGCGATGAAGATGAGCTTCCACGCCTGGCGCAACGCCGGCAAGCAAGCCAAACAGGAATTCGTCTGCCTGCAGGGCAGCTACCACGGCGAGACCATCGGCGCGCTGTCGGTCACCGACGTCCCGCTGTTCAAGGATGCCTATGGCCCGCTGCTGCGCGCTTCGCACGTGGTGAGCGCACCGGATGCGCGCAATGCGGCGGAAGGCGAAACCGCCCAGGACGTGGCGCGCCGCGCGATCCTGGAAGTAAAAGACTTGTTCGAGCAACGCGGCGAAAGAATAGCCGCCATCATCGTCGAACCGCTGGTGCAATGCGCGACCGGCATGGCGATGTACGACCCGCTCTACCTCAAATTGCTGCGCGACCTGTGCGACCAGCACCATGTGCACCTGATCGCCGACGAGATCGCGGTCGGCTGCGGCCGCACCGGCACCTTCTTCGCCTGCGAACAGGCGTCGATCTGGCCCGACTTCATGTGCCTGTCGAAAGGCATCAGCGGCGGCTACCTGCCGCTGTCGCTGGTGCTCACCCGCGACGACATCTACCAGGCCTTCTACAGCGAAGACATCACGCGCGGCTTCCTGCACTCGCACTCGTACACCGGCAATCCGCTGGCCTGCCGCGCAGCGCTGGCCACGCTCGATATCTTCGAGGAAGACGATGTCTTGAACCGCAACCGCGAACTGGCGACCAAAATGACCATCGCGCTGGCGCCGCTGGCAGAACATGAACGCGCGCGCCATTTCCGCCAGCGCGGCATGATCTTCGCGTTCGACGCCATCGAACCGGACAAGGATCGCGCCTCGACCTTCTCGCGCCGCTTCTTCTCCACCGCGGTCGAGCACGAACTGCTGCTGCGCCCGATCGGCCGCACCGTCTACCTGATGCCGCCGTACGTGCTGGACGACGAGGACGTCGCAGGCCTGGCCGCGCGCACGCTCAAGACCTTCGAGTCGGTGATTCGGCCATGAACCTGATCGCCGCCATCGACCGCAAGCTCGACGCGCTCGCCGCCCACAGCCTGGTGCGCAAGCGCCGCGTGACCGACGGCGCCTGCGCGCCGCGCCAGATCGTCGACGGTCGCGAGCTGCTGGCCTTCTGCAGCAACGACTATCTCGGCCTGGCCGCGCACCCGCAAGTGATCGCGGCCCTGCAAGAGGGCGCGGCGCTGCATGGCGCGGGTAGCGGCGCCTCGCACCTGGTGTCGGGCCACGGCCGCGCGCATCACGTGCTGGAAGAGCGCCTGGCCGAGTGGATGGCGCCGCACCTGGAACAGGCGCGCGCGCTCACGCTGTGCACCGGCTATATGGCCAACCTGGCGATCCTGACCGCGCTGGGCCTGGATGCCGACGCGACGATCTTTTCCGAAGAGCTGAACCATGCCTCGCTGATCGACGGCGCCCGCCTGGCCAAGGCCGGCGTCACGGTCTATCCGCATGGCGACGTCGAGGCGCTCGAAGCGCAACTGATGGCCAGCAGCGCCGCCACCAAGATCGTCGTCACCGACAGCGTCTTTTCCATGGACGGCAACCTGGCCCCGCTGCCTGGCTTGCTGGCCGCCTGTGAACGCCACGGCGCCTGGCTGGTGGTCGACGATGCCCACGGCTTCGGCGTGCTGGGGGCGAACGGCCGCGGCGCGCTCGAACACTTTGGCCTCTGCTCGCCCAACCTGGTGTATATGGGAACGCTCGGCAAGGCGGCCGGTGTCGGCGGCGCCTTCGTCGCCGCGCACGCCAGCGTGATCGAATTGCTGGTGCAGCGCGCCCGTCCCTACATCTACACCACGGCCTGTCCGCCGGCTCTTGCGCACGCCCTGCTCGCCAGCCTTGATATCATTGGCGGCGCCGAAGGCGAAACACGACGCGCTCACCTGGCAGGGCTGGTCAAGCAATTGCGCGAATCGCTGGATTTCCAACGTTGGAAACTGGTCGAGTCGCACACCGCGATCCAGCCCGTCATCATCGGCAGCAACGACGACGCGCTGCGCGCCTCCGCCGCCCTGCATGAACAGGGCCTGTGGGTGCCGGCGATCCGCCCGCCAACCGTGGCGCCGGGCACGGCGCGCCTGCGTGTGACCCTGTCGGCCGCCCACGGCATCGACGACGTCGCGCAACTGGCGCAGGCGCTCAACAGACTGGAAAAGGCCTCATGAAAAACCTGAACGAGACGGACGACCCGATCGCCGCACCGCCGCCGGTGCTGCCGGAGGTCGAGCTCGACGAACCGACGCTGGAGCCGGAGCTCGAGGCACGCGCCATCGATGGCCTGCCTTCGCGCTTCGCCTGCTTCGTCACCGGCACCGACACCGAGATCGGCAAGACCCTGGTCTCGAGCGCCATCCTGCACAAGCTCACCGCCAGCGGCGTGCGCGCCTGCGGCATGAAGCCGGTGGCGGCCGGCGCCGAACTGCGCGATGGCGAACTGCATAACGACGACGCCGACATGCTGTTCAAAGCGGGTAACGTGCACCTGCCGGCCTCGATCACCACGCCGTATATGCTGCGCGAACCGGCGGCGCCGCACATCGCCGCCGCGCTGGAGAACGTCACCATCGAATCGGCGCCGATCATCGCCGCCTTCGCCGAGATCCAGGCCGCGTCCGACGCGGTCGTGGTCGAGGGCGTGGGCGGCTTCCGGGTGCCGTTCAACGACAACTTCGACAGCGCCGACCTGGCTGCGCAACTGAACCTGCCGGTGATCCTGGTGGTCGGCATGCGGCTGGGCTGCATCAGCCACGCCCTGCTCACGGTCGAAGCGATCGTGGCGCGCGGCCTGGTGCTGGCCGGCTGGGTCGCCAACACGGCCGATCCCGATATGAGTTTCGAGCAAGAGAACATCGAGGCGCTGGCACAGCGTATCCCGGCGCCGCTGCTGGGCCGCGTGCCACGCCTGCAAACACCGACGGCCGCCGCGGCGGCCGAATTCATCGATCTCGCTGGACTGCCAGGATGGCCGTCCACGCGGGGCAAGTCCTGAAGGAACCACTATGTCCGATATGAATACCATCGCCCTGCACCGCCCGACGGCCGCCATCAAGCCTGCGGAAAATGCCACCTGGCCGCTGGCCGACGTGCTGGCGCTGTTCGAGCTGCCGTTCCCCGAACTGATGCACCGGGCCTCGACCCTGCATCGCGAATACTTCCCGGACGGCGACGTCGAACTGGCGACCCTGCTGTCGATCAAGACCGGCGGCTGCGAGGAAGACTGCGGCTACTGCCCGCAGGCGGCGCGCTACGACACCGGCGTCGAAGCCAAGAAGATCCTCGACATCGACACCGTGCTGGATGCGGCGCGCGCGGCGAAAGCCAGCGGTGCGACGCGCTTCTGCATGGGTGCAGCATGGCGCAGCCCGAAAGAGCGCGACATGGAAAAGGTCGAGACCATGGTGCGCGAAGTGAAGGCGCTGGGCATGGAGACCTGCGCCACGCTGGGCATGCTCGAAGCCGGCCAGGCCGAGCAGCTCAAGAAGGCGGGCCTGGACTACTACAACCACAATATCGATACCGCGCCGGACTTCTACAACAACGTCATTTCGACCCGCGAATACCAGGACCGCCTGGATACGCTGGGCCGCGTGCGCGAAGCGGGCCTGAAGGTCTGCTGCGGCGGCATCGTCGGCATGGGCGAGACGCGCGAGCAGCGCGCCGGCCTGATCGCCCAGCTGGCCAACCTGAATCCGTATCCGGAATCGGTGCCGGTCAACCACCTGGTGCAGGTGGCGGGCACGCCGCTGCACGGCATGGAGAAGCTGGACCCGATCGAATTCGTGCGCACCATTGCGGTCGCGCGCATCACCATGCCGCAAGCGCGCGTGCGCCTGTCGGCGGGCCGCCGCGAGCTGGGCGAGGCAGTGCAGGCAATGTGCTTCATGGCCGGCGCCAACTCGATCTTCTACGGCGACAAGCTGCTCACCACCGACAACCCGGAAGCCGACGACGACCGCGTGCTGCTCGAAAAGCTGGGCCTCAAGACCCGCGCCGCCACGCTCGATTCGGTGCAGAAGGAAGCTTGCGGGTGCTGATGCACCACCACGTCGTTCCCGCGCAGGCGGGAACCCAAGTTTGCCAGCGCAGCGGCTACGTTTGATACGGCTGGCGCGCAACTGACTTGGGTTCCCGCCCGCGCGGGAACGACGAGAGATCAAGCGGTAACGATGCACAGCGGCTGGGGAGACACAGCCGCAGCAATCTCCGAACAACCATAAGCGAAAGATAAAGCGCATGTTCACCAAGATCCTCATCGCCAACCGTGGCGAAATCGCCTGCCGTGTCGCCGCCACCGCGCGCCGCATGGGTATTCGTACCGTCGCCGTGTATTCCGAGGCCGACGCCGGCGCCAAGCACGTCGCGGTGTGCGATGAGGCGGTCCTGATCGGCCCCGCGGCCGCCAAGGACAGCTATCTTCGTGGCAGCAAGATCATCGAGGTGGCCAAGGCCACCGGCGCCCAGGCGATCCATCCGGGCTATGGTTTCCTGTCCGAGAACGCCGAGTTCGCGGATGCAGTGCAGGCCGCCGGCCTCGTGTTCATCGGCCCGCCGGCCTCCTCGATGCGCGCGATGGGATCGAAGTCGGCCGCCAAGCAGCTGATGGAGAGCGCCAACGTGCCGCTGGTGCCGGGCTACCATGGCGACGAGCAGGATCCTGGTTTTCTCCGTCAGCAGGCCGACCGCATCGGCTACCCGGTGCTGCTCAAGGCCAGCGCCGGCGGCGGCGGCAAGGGCATGCGCGTGGTCGAGCGCTCGGAAGATGTCGAGGCCGCGCTGGCCTCGTGCAAGCGCGAAGCGATCTCCAGCTTCGGCGACGACAAGGTGCTGGTCGAGAAGTACCTGATCCGCCCGCGCCACATCGAGATCCAGGTCTTCGCCGACAGCCTGGGCGGTTGCGTCTACCTGCACGAGCGCGACTGCTCGGTGCAGCGCCGCCACCAGAAAGTGCTGGAAGAAGCGCCTGCGCCGAATATGCCGGCGGACCGCCGAGCCGCGATGGGCGAAGCCGCGGTGAACGCCGCGCGCGCCGTCGGCTACGTCGGCGCCGGCACGGTGGAATTCATCGCCAACCAGGACGGCTCGTTCTACTTCATGGAGATGAACACCCGCCTGCAGGTCGAGCATCCGGTGACCGAGATGATCACCGGGACCGACCTGGTCGAATGGCAGTTGCGCGTCGCCTTTGGCGAGCCGCTGCCGAAGAAGCAGCATGAGCTGGCCATCCACGGCCACGCGATCGAGGCACGCGTATATGCCGAGAATCCAGAGAAGGGTTTCCTGCCGTCGATCGGCACCTTGCGCCATATGGACGTGCCGCAGGCGGTGGCGTTCGAGCTCGGCGCGGATGGAATGAATCCTGCCGCCGTGCGCGTGGATTCCGGCGTGCGCGAAGGGGACGCGATCTCCCCATTCTACGATCCGATGATCGCCAAGCTGATCGTCTGGGGCTTTGATCGCACCCAGGCGCTGGCGCGCATGTCGCAGGCCCTTGCCGAGTTCCGCATCGTCGGCTTGGCCACCAATATCGCCTTCCTGAAACGCCTGGTCGAAGGCGAGGCATTCTCGAGCGCCGATCTCGATACTGGTTTGATCGAACGCAATCAATCCTCACTTTTCCCGCCTGCGGCCCCGGCCCCGCTCGGTGCGCTGGCGCTGGCCGCGCTCGCCCTCCTTGAGGCCGAAACCGTGCACGGCGCCGCCAACGACGCCGACCCATGGAGCCAGGCGCGCGGCTGGCGCATGAATGGCGACTACCGCCGCGTGCTTTCCTTGAGCGACGAGTACGGCGAGTACCGTGTCGGTCTGACTTACCGCAATAGTGGGTGGGAAATTGACCTTGATAAGCAGCGCCAACGCATCGAATTAGTATCGCAGAACGATGCCGAGCTGGCCCTGCGCCTGGGCGAGACCGCCCTGCACGGCTGTGTGCGCCGCGACGGCGACGCGTTCCACGTGTTTACAGGTGGCCGCCATCACACCCTGACGTACAATGACCCGATGGCACATGCCGGCGAGATTGAATCGGCCGGCGGTCGCCTGACGGCGCCCATGCCGGGCAAGGTGGTCGCGGTGCTGGCCCAGTCCGGCAAGGACGTGAAAAAGGGCGAGCCGCTGGTGATCATGGAAGCGATGAAGATGGAACACACGATTTCCGCGCCGAGCGACGGCCTGGTGGAAGAAGTGCTGTACGAGGTCGGCGACCAGGTGGCCGATGGCGCGCCGCTGCTGGCTTTCAAGGCGGCATAGACAGACACCTACAAGAACCACCCTGACAAAAACGAGGGGGAGATATGCGCATTGTCCTGTACCGGGGCGATGGCGTCATCGAGCCATGGGAGCGCGAGTTCTCGGCCATGATGCCAGGCGTCGAAACGGTCACCTGGAAGGAGGGCCAGTTGCTGGCCCCCTGCGATTACGCGGTATTGTGGAACCCTGCGCCCGGCCTGCTGGCGCAGCTGGACGAGGTCAAGGCGATCTTCCTGATGGGCGCCGGCGTCGACGCCGTACTCAAGTTCGGCGAAACGCTGCCGCGCGTGCCGCTGGTGCGCCTGGGCGACGCCGGCATGGGCGTGCAGATGGCCGAGTACGTGGCGCACGCCGTGCTGCGCTACTTCAGGCGCTTCGACGAATACGAACAGCAGGCGCGCCACGGCGCCTGGAACCCGCTGCCCCAGTATCCGAAAGAGACGTTCACGATCGGCGTCATGGGCCTGGGCAGGCTCGGCATGCCGGTGGTCGAGGCGATGCGCCATTTCGGCTTCCCGGTGCGCGGCTGGAGCCGCAGCCCCAAGGACATCCCCGGCGTGCCGACCTATGCCGGCATGGAGCAGCTCGACGACTTTTTGCATGGCACGCGCGTGCTGGTCTGCCTGCTGCCGCTGACTGCGGACACGACCAACCTGCTCGACCGCCACCGGCTGGGCAAGCTGGCGCCCGGCGCCTACCTGATCAACGTCTCGCGCGGCGCCATCCTGGCCGAGCCCGACCTGATGACCCTGATCCGCTCGGGGCATATCGCCGGCGCCACGCTCGACGTGTTCCGCCACGAGCCGCTGCCGGCCCCGCATCCGTTCTGGAACGAACCGCGCATCGCCCTCACCCCGCACATCTCGGCGCTCACCATGCGCCTCGACGCCGTGCGCCAGATCGCCGACAAGATTGGCGCCCTGGAAGACGGCCAACGGGTCGACGACCTGGTCGACCGCCAACTTGGATATTGATATGACCCACCAGCCCGACCTGCCTGCGAAAGTAAAAATCGTCGAAGTCGGCCCGCGCGACGGCCTGCAGAACGAGAAGGAAGCGCTGAGCGCCGACGTGAAGGTCGACCTGGTCGAGCGCCTGGCGCGCGCCGGCTTCGTCAACGTGGAAGCGGCGGCCTTCGTCTCGCCCAAATGGGTGCCGCAGATGGCGACCAGCGCCGAGGTGCTGGCGCGCATCGAGCGCCGCCCCGGCACCATCTATTCGGCGCTGGTGCCGAATATGCAGGGCTTCGAGGCCGCGCTGGCCGGCGGGGCCGACGAGGTGGTCGTGTTCGGCGCGGCCTCCGAAGCCTTCTCACAAAAGAACATCAACTGCTCGATCGCCCAGTCGATCGCCCGCTTCGAGCCGGTGGCGCGCGCGGCGAAAGAACAGGGCCTGCGCCTGCGCGGCTCGATCAGCACGGCCTTCGGCTGCCCCTACCAGGGCGAGGTGCCGCTCGATGCCGTCGGCGACGTGGTGGCGCGCATGCGCGACCTGGGCTGCGACGAGATCGACATCGCCGACACCATCGGCGTCTCGACCGCGCGCAAGACGCAGGCCGTAATGCTGCGCGCGGCGCGGGAGTTCCCGATCGCGCAACTGGCCGGCCACTTCCACGACACCTACGGCCAGGCGCTGGCCAACATCTATGCAGCGATGGAGGTCGGCGTGGCGATCTTCCACTCCTCGGTGGCCGGCCTGGGCGGCTGCCCCTATGCCAAGGGCGCAACCGGCAACGTGGCGACCGAGGACGTGCTGTACCTGATGCAGGGCCTGGGCATCGAGACCGGCGTCGATCTCGACCAGGTGGTCGATGCCGGCCTGTTCATTTCGCAGCAACTGGGCCGCAAGAGCATCAGTCGCGCCGGGAATGCGATCGCGGCCAAGCGCGCCGGATGAATCGTCGGGGTGGACGACACCCCACAACGAAAAAAGCCGACAACTCACGTTGTCGGCTTTTCTCTTAATGCTGGTCGGAGTACAAGGATTCGAACCTTGGACCCCCTGGTCCCAAACCAGGTGCGCTACCGGGCTGCGCTACACTCCGAAGAAGCGAGATAATATCGGTTTCGCGTGACCTCGTCAAGTTTCCGTTGCAAAATAGCGATCGGGTAGTTTTCTAAAGTTAAGTTGAGGTATGTATGTCATGCATATGGCTCTAAGCTTTGGCGACCCGGTCAGCCTGCAACGAGGCAACCGGCGCATCGTCATCGGTGTTGCGGTATCGATCGCGGTGCACGCATTATTCCTGCTGGCATACCGGAACACGACGTTCAAGACCATGGAGATCGGGCCGGCCGAGCCAACGGTGCTCTCCGTCATGATCGCCCCTCCCGCGCCGCCACCGCCCGAGGAAATCGCTCGTCCCGCAGCGCCAGCCCCGAGCGCCCCGACCGCGCCGCGCACGACCCGCCCAACGCCACCGCAAGCCGTGATCGCAGTCCCGGAAAGCGCAAACGCCGCCCCCGATCCATTCGTCGTGCAACAGGAAGAAACCGTTGATCCGGCGCCGAAGTTCGACATGAACGCGGCGCGCGAGACGGCGCGCGCGAATGCCCACCTGCGCGACCCGTCGAAGGAAGGCACGGCGCTGGCGCAATTCCCCGAGCCGGCGCTGCAGACCGAATCGAAGCTGGCGCGCGGCATCCGCGAAGCCAAGCGGCCCGATTGCAAGGACGGCATTCCTGGCGGACTGCTGGCGCCGATTTACTTATTGATGGAGAAAAAGGATTCGGGGTGCAAGTGGTGACCCGTCATTCGCCTTTGATCTGCAAGGCCCGGTCATACAGGGCATTCTTCTTGCGCCCCGTGATCTGCGCCGTCAAATTCGCAGCCTGCTTGACGCTGCACTCGCTCAGCAGGATCTGCAAAATGCGCTCGGCCTCGGCATCCTCTGCATCGCTGGCCTCGACCGCCCCCGCCACCAGCACCACGAACTCCCCGCGCTCCCGGTGCTGGTCGGCCTTGACCCACTCCAGCGCATCCTTCAATTCGCAGCGGTGCACTTCCTCGAACATCTTGCTCAGCTCGCGGGCGAACACCACCTGCCGGGTCGGCTCGAAGGCCGCCGCCAGCGCCTCGACGCAATCGACGATGCGGTGCGGCGCCTCATAGAACACGAGGGTCGAGGTCTCGCGCGCCAACGGCGCCAGCGCCGTCTCGCGGCCCTTGGCCTTGGCCGGCAAAAAGCCGACGAAGTGGAAGCGGTCGTTCACCAGGCCGCTGGCCGACAGCGCCGCGATCGCGGCCGAGGGGCCGGGCAACGGCACCACGTTCAGGCCGGCGGTGCGCACCGCGTCGACGATGCGCGCGCCGGGATCGGACACGCCCGGCGTGCCGGCGTCGGACACCAGCGCCACGCGCTGTCCGGCGCGCAGGCGCTCGACGATCTTGTCGGCCACCTCGCGCTCGTTGTGCTGGTGCGCGGCGATGGTCGGCTGGGAGAGGCCGAAGCGCTGCAGCAGCGCGCCGGTCTTGCGCGTGTCCTCGCAGGCGACCACGTCGGCGAGCGCCAGCAGGTGTAAAGCACGCAGGGTGATGTCAGTGACGTTGCCGATCGGAGTAGCCACGACGTACAGCGTTGCGGTAGGATAGGACTGCTGGGCCGCCTCGCCCATGACGGGAAGTCGGGCGATGTCGATGGTCTGCTGATCTGTCATAAAGGGTTCCGATGCTGAAGAAAAAAAATCTACCGGGCTTGCTCGCGGCCGCCGTACTTACACTATTAGCGGGCTGCGGCAGCACGCCATTGCCTCCCGATACCGGTTGCGGCATGCCGGGCGGCGTGTGCAGTGCCGGGACACCGGTAACAAATGCGCCGCCGCCGGCGCCAGCTTACACGCCGCCGCCGCGTCCTGAAAGTGGTGTGCAAACCAATCCGGTCGAACTGCCACCGAGCGCCGACGGCAGCCCGCGTGCGGCGCTCGCGCCTTCGTCGGCGCCCTATAGCGGCCCGGCCGTGCGCGTGGCGCTGCTGCTGCCGCTCGAATCGCAGGCGCTGGCCCAGCCGGCCGAGGCGGTACGCGCCGGCTTCATGGCCGCCCATGAACAGCAGCGCGAGGGCGTCACCGTCAACCTGGTGCCCACCGGCGACTCGGCGCAGGCGGCGCTCGACGCCTACCGCAGTGCGGCCGAACAGAACGATATCGTGGTCGGCCCGCTGGCGCGTTCCGCCGTGGCGTCGCTGGCCACCAGCGGCGCGGTCAGCAAGCCGACCATCGCCCTGAACCACCCGCAAGTCAATTCCCCGCTGCCGCGCCAGATGCTGGTCATCGGCCTGTCGCTCGAAGACGAGGCACGCCAGGTCGCCGACTGGGCCGCCAGCGAACAGGCAGGCGGCCAGGCCCTGGTGCTCACCGGCCGCGCCGCCTGGCAGCAACGCCTGGCGGGCGCCTTCAGCCAGCGCTGGGCAGAACTGGGCCGCACGCACGCCACGGTCGAACTGCCGGCCGAAGGCGGCTACGTCGACGGCAATGCGCTTGCCGAGCTGCGCGCCCGCTTGTCGAGCGAACCGCCGCAGTTGGTCTACGCCGCGCTCGACGCCAATGGCCTGCGCCAGGTGCGCATGGCGATCGGCACCTCGCTGCCGACCTATGGCACCGCCTCGGTCAACCCGGGCCTTGACATGTCCAGCGTGCCGGCCGAGCTGGTCGGCGTGCGCTTCCTCGACCTTCCCTGGACCGTGCAGCCCGACCATCCGGCCGTCGCCGGCTATCCGCGCTGGAGCGCCGGCAGCCAGGGTCTCGACCCGCAGCGCCTGTACGCGCTCGGCATCGACGCCTACCGCATCGCCCGCGAACTGGCGCAGCGCCCCTCCGGCTCGTTCGAGCTCGATGGCGCCACCGGCCGCCTGGCGGTGAACATGGGCCAAGGAGAAAGGGCCTTCCGCCGCGTCGAGACCGGCGTCGTGGTGCGCGACAACGGCCCGACCGAACAAATCCTCACCGACGACGCCGGCGGCGACAGCGTCCCGCCACCGCGCCGCGTGTTCGAACCGGTCGCGACCGGTTTATGACATGTGGCCCTTACGCCTGTCCAGAAGGCAGGCCCAGGGCCAGCAATGGGAACGCGCCGCACTCGACTACCTGAAACGCCATAAACTGTCCCGGGTCGAAGAGAATTTTCGCTGCAAAGGCGGCGAGATCGACCTGATCATGCGCGATGGCGCAACCCTGGTGTTCGTCGAGGTGCGCCAGCGCGCCGACCGCGACCACGGCGGCGCCGCCGCCAGCATCACCCCTGCCAAGATCCGCCGCCTGGTCTGTGCGGCACAAGTCTATCTGTTGCGTTTTCCCGTCACTCCGCCCTGCCGTTTCGACCTGGTCGCCATCGATGGCGAGCAAATTGAATGGTTGCGGAACATCATTGAAGTGTAAGCAATTTTTACTGCGCTTGCTCAGGCGGGGTTGCCACTGCACTATAATCCTCGGCTATGAATACTCAACGCATCCTCGCTCACTTCCAGGAGAGCGCCGACCTGAAGATGAAGTCGGCCGCCACCCTGGCTCCTTCCATTTCTGCGGCGGTAGAACTCATGTTCAGCGCCCTCTCCAACGGCAACAAGATCCTGGCCTGCGGCAACGGCGGCTCGGCCGCCGACTGCCAGCACTTCGCGGCCGAGCTGGTCGGTCGTTTCGAGCGCGAGCGCTTCCCGCTGCCGGCGATCGCCCTGACCACCGACACCTCGATCCTGACCGCGGTCGGCAACGACTACAGCTTCAGGGAGATCTTCTCGAAGCAGGTTCAGGCATTCGGCCAGGCGGGCGACATCCTGCTGGCGATTTCGACCTCGGGCAACTCGGCCAATGTGCTGGCCGCGGTCGAGGCGGCCCTGGAGCGCGAGATGCGCATCGTGGCCTTTACCGGCAAGGACGGCGGCGCTCTGGCTAAGCTGCTGACCGACGCCGACGTGCACATCAACGTCCAGCATGCACGCACCGCGCGCATCCAGGAAGTCCATCTGTGCGCCATTCACTGCATCTGCGACGGCATCGACGTCGCGCTGTTCGGAGGAGACGAGAATGCGTAACACCCGCCGGCCCATGGCCGTGCTGTTGACCAAGGTTGTCATGGGCGCCGCCCTGGCGACATCGCTGTCGGGCTGCTTCGGCCTGATCGTCGGCGCGGGCGTGGCCGGCGCCGTGTCCACGGTCGACCGCCGCACCCTGGGCGCCCAGACCGAGGACAAGTCGATCACGGTCAAGGCCGAGCTCGAAATGCGCAAGGTCACCAACGGCGCCGGCAACATCAACGTCACCAGCTTCAACCGCCGCGTGCTGCTGACCGGCGAGGTGCGCGACGAAGCGATGAAGCAGGCGGCCGAGCGCGAAGTGCGCGCGATCGCCAACGTGGTGTCGGTCATCAACGAGCTGCAGGTTTCTGGTTCGTCGAGCTATACCTCGCGCTCCAACGATGCCCTGATCACCACCAAGGTCAAGACCAGCCTGGTCGACATGAAGACCGTGTCGGCGATCTCGTTCAAGGTCACGACCGAACGCGGCGTGGTCTACCTGATGGGCCTCGTCACTCCGCGCGAAGGCAATATCGCCGCGGATGTCGCCAAGGGTGTCTCGGGCGTGACCCGCGTGGTGAAGATCTTTGAATACATCAGCGAAGAAGATGCGCGCGTGCGTCAGAACAGCCCCGCGCAGGCTTCGCTGGACTAAAAAAGACCGTCATCAGCCCACAAGAAGCGGCAGGACTATAATGGTCCTGCCGTTTTTTTATATCGATCGACCATGACCGCTCCCACGCATTCATCCGCTACCCGTTCCTGGTTCAAGCCCGCCGCCATCGGCGCCGTGGTACTCGCCCTGGCCGGCATCGGCTACGCCTCGTTCAGCAGCACGACACAGGCGCCGGACGTCACCTTCATCAGCATCGCCGGTGAAAAGATCAGCACCCAATCCTTGCGCGGCAAGGTCGTAATGGTCAACTTCTGGGCCACTTCCTGCGTCACCTGCGTCAAGGAGATGCCGGAGATGGTCGCGACCTATAACAAGTACAAGGACCAGGGCCTGGAATTCGTCGCGGTCGCGATGCAGTACGACCGCCCCGACTATGTGCTGAACTTCGCCGAGCAGCGCCAGCTGCCGTTCAAGGTGGCGCTGGATTCGGCCGGCGACATCGCGCGCCAGTTCGGCGACGTCACCCTGACCCCGACCACCTTCCTGATCGACAAAGAGGGTCGCATCCTCAAGACCTATGTGGGCGAGCCGGATTTCGCGGCCGTCCACAAGCTGATCGAGAAGGAACTGGCGGGCTGATTCTTTAAGCTTTAGGGTAGAGGATCATCTGGGTGCAGCGGAACAGGGCGATGGTCTTGCCGCTGGCCTGGTCGGTGACGGTCGCATCCCACACCTGCGTGGTGCGGCCCAGGTGCACCGCGGTGGCGGTGCAGGCCAGCATGCCTTCGCGTGCGGTGCCCAGGTGGTTCGATTTCAGTTCGATGGTGGTGAAGTTCTGGGCGCCTTCCGGCAGGTTGCTGACGCAGCCATAGCCGGCGCAGGTGTCGGCCAGCGTCACCACGCTGCCGGCGTGCAGGTAGCCATTGGGCGCCAGCAGCTGCGGCTCGACCTTCATCTCGGCCGACAGCTTGCCGGGGCTGACTTCGGTGATGCGGATGCCCAGGTGGCCAGGGAAGAACTTGGCGCCGAACTCGTTGAAGGCTTCCGGGGTGTACTTGGTATTCACGTGTGTCTCGATGTTGTTGTAAAAAACGGCATCCTACACCGGGAGTGGGCGTGTGTTTTGAGTGTAGCGTCTATTCTTGCGAACTTAGGTTCCCGCCTGCTGAACTGCCACAAGAAAGTCGGACAGCTATTGTCCACTTTCGAGGGGTAGATGGTTAAACGCACGAAGCAGTTCAAA